>NZ_WIXM01000001.1 GCF_010993965.1 Gracilibacillus sp. YIM 98692
GAAGAAAGCCTTGACAGTTTCGTTCATATCAGTCTCCGTATTCTACCTTCGCTAATAAAGGTGTTCTGCCTTCTGGGAGAATAGACCCATTGGAATTCATTTCTTTGTACTATTTCTTTTTTCAATCAGAACACCACACAAAGCGGAGGCAAGATACGAAGACTCCTGCGGAAACAACACGTGTCCGAAGACCCCGCAGCGAGGGACGAGCGAGGAGGCTGAGGCCGTGTCCGCGGAAAGCGAAGTATCTTGCCGAAGCGATTCTTTGCACTCATCTAAGAAAGAATGTTAGAAAGTCATGATAGGATTACGTCGTAGTTTATGGATATTACGAACAAATTTTTCACTATCTTTTGTGGAAATAAAAAAAGTGTATCGCATGACATATGCGACACACTTTTTTACGAATTGGCTAAACGGTGAATCATCACGGCATTATATGCTCCGCCAAAACCATTATCTATGTTGACAACACTAATACCTGAAGCACATGAATTTAACATGGTTAGCAATGCGGATAATCCATTAAAATTCGCTCCATACCCGATACTTGTCGGGACAGCGATAATTGGATGCGAAACGAGCCCTCCTACAACACTAGGAAGTGCGCCCTCCATCCCTGCGATCACAACAGAAACGGTTGCTTTTCTAATCTCATCGATATTTTCTAATAAACGATGGATACCTGCTACACCGACATCGTAAAACCGTCGTACTTCTATTCCGTATGCTTCTGCTGTTAAAGCAGCTTCTTCAGCTACTTTCAAATCAGACGTACCTGCACAGACGATAGCAATATAGCCCTCAAATCGACATTCTTCCTCTTTATTTTTCAAAAATAGTAAGTTTGCTGTTTCATGATAAGTGAATTCAGGCATTTCTTGCAAAATAGTTTTCGCTTTGCTGGATTCGACTCTAGTGACTAATATGTTTTCGTTTTTTGCCCTTATTGCCCGGGAAATATCAATAATATGGGATGGCTCCTTGCCTTCTCCAAAGATCACTTCAGGGAATCCTTGCCGTTTTTTTCGGTGATGATCGACTTTAGCGAATCCTAAGTTTTCAAATGTGGATAGTTTGGTCTTAGCTTCTTCTGCCGTTAACGTTCCATTTTCGATTTGTTTTAATATGTCTTCTAACATTCTGATCACAACCCTAACGAAAAAGTAGGACTATGGAGAAAGGTATGACCATAGCCCTCTTGATGAAAGCTTGTTAAATGTAAATGTCGATAATCAATATCAACACTGAGTTGAACAAAGCTTTTTATTTAAAAATATTTTTCTACATCTTTTGCTAATTTTTGATAGCGTGAAAATACTTCTTGATAGGCACGATGATTGTCCATATTTGGCTTTACCACATGGTCAATCGGGATGTTTTCCTTAATAGCTTCAAAGGAATCGACTTTACCAATGGCAACTAAAGAGGTCCACCCTGCGCCCCATGCTGCACCGTGATGTGTGTCAGAAAGCTGAATTTCCTGACCAAAAATGTCTGCTAAAATTTGCACCCACAATGGTGACTTACTCAAACCACCATTTACTGAGATACTTGTCGGAGCACCTGCAATTTCTTCTAAAGATTGACCAATTTGATATAAGTTTAATGCAATCCCTTCTAATACAGCTCGAACTAATTGTGGTCGACGATGAGTCACACTTAATCCATAGAAATTTCCTCTTGCTTGTTGATTCCAAACAGGTGCTCGTTCTCCATTCACATATGGCACAAATAACAACCCATCGGCACCGACTGGAACATCTTCAGCCCCTTCTAAAAAGGTATCATGAGATCCTTCATATTCTAATAAATCCTTTAACCACTGCAGCGCTATTCCACCATTATTCGTTGGCCCGCCAATAATAGACGAATCAGCAGTGAACGCATAGCTAAATGTTTCTTGATTATCATTTACCTTTTGGCCAGCAATCAGTTGACGAATCGCACCACTGGTTCCAACGGTTACTGCCACTTCCCCAGGTTTGATGGCACCATCACCTAAATTGGCTAATTGTCCATCAGCTGCTCCTATCACTAATGGTGTTCCATCAGGCCATCCCAGTTGATCAGCAAGCTCTGGTTTCAGCCCTTCCATTACCTCTGTAGGTCCAACAATTTGAGACAATTGAGAGCGGTTAACACCTGCTAGTTCTAATGCTTGTTCTTCCCAATCCAAGGATTTGACATTCATTAGACCAGTTGCAGAAGCCATCGAATAATCAATGACACGCTTTTCAAACCATTGATACAGCAAATATTCTTTCATGGACATAAAATAGTTTGCTTTATGGTACGGTTCATAATCCTGTTCCTTCATCCATAACAGCTTAAGCAACGGAGACATAGGATGAATAGGAGTACCTGTCTTTGTGTAAATCTCCTTTTTCAAGGAAGGATCCAGTTGTTTTACTAATTCACTGCTTCTTCCATCCGACCAAATCAACATGTTCGATAACGCTTTTCCTTCCTCATCGACACAAATCAGTGAATGCATGGCACAAGAAATCCCGATCGATAACACTTGATTTTCTTTTGTTTTTGAAAAAATATCCGTTAAAACTTGTTGAGTGCTATGTACAATCGCATTAGGGTCTTGTTCCACATAAGACTCTTTCGGATACAATGTTTCGATCAATTGCTCAGATTCTTCGATGACATTCCCCTTTAGATCAAAGGCAACCGCCTTCGCACTTGTAGTTCCTAAGTCTAATCCAATTACTACTTCACTCATCTCTTATGTTCCTCCTCTTTTTCACCACATAGAGAAAAGCTTTGGAATGATCCAAAGCTTTCGGCACTTGATTAGGATAGGGCCTTGTTCATGCTTCCACTTTTATATCCTACCAAGTCCATTGTAACAAATTTGTAGCCATAGTTTTGCAACTTTTCTGTTACTCTTTGATGATTGGCTAATAGTTTTGGCATATCTTGCGGTTCGACTTCAATTCTGGCAATGTCTTCATGGGTACGAACCCTTACTTGACGAAGTCCAATGGTTTTTAAGAAAGCCTCTGACTTCTCTACTTTTGTCAGCTTCTGTTTGGTAATCTTTTCTCCATAGGCGATTCGAGAAGATAAACAAGCGAAAGACGGTTTATCCCATGTCGGAAGATCCATTTGTTTTGATAATTCTCGAATCTCTTCTTTAAACAAATTTGCTTCTTGTAATGGCCCTCGCACCCCTTGTTCTTTTGCTGCTTGCATGCCTGGACGATATTCACTCATATCATCCGCAATCACACCATAGACAATGTTTTGAAAACCTTTCGTCTCCATTATAGGTACGAGATGATCAAATAAACTGTTTTTGCAAAAATAACAGCGGTTCTTATCATTCTCGGTATATCCTGGTATCGCAAGCTCACTAGTTTCGATCACTTGATGTCTAGCTCCTATATGTTCTGCTAATCGCTTTGCTTCTTCTAACTCACTAGTCGGATATGTCTCTGAGTCTGCCGTGACCGCTAATACGTTGTCTTCACCTAGTGTATCGATAGCAGCCTTTAACAGAAACGTGCTGTCCACCCCGCCAGAAAAAGCAACGACAACTTGCTTCATTTCTTGGAGTATAGAGGTTAACGCATGATATTTTTGTTCGATCATGGCTCTCACTCCCTCCTTTTCTTTTCCTTCATTATATCGTCATGCCGCCAAATCCGCCATCTACTCGAATGAAGGTACCTGTCACATAACCACTTGCTTTGTCAGATGCTAAATAAATAGCTGCCCCTTGAAGTTCTTCTGGGTCACCAAAACGATTCATTGGTGTATGACCCATGATTTGATTGACACGCTCTTCACTTAAGATTTTACGATTTTGCTCTGCAGGGAAGAATCCTGGGATAATCGCATTTACTCGAATATTGTTTGGTGCAAATTCACGTGCTAAAAATTGAGTCACATTGTTCATAGCCGCTTTGGATGCAGAATATGTGAATACTTTTGATAATGGTGTGGTCGAAGACACGGACGATATGTTAATGATGCTCCCGCCACGGTCTTGCTCTACCATTTTTTTCGCAAAAATTTGAGTAGCAAATACGACTCCGCGAAGATTAACGTCCATGATTTTATCCCACTCTTCTGTTGCTAAGTCTAAGAATGGAGTAGTGCTGTTCATACCTGGTGCATTTAGGAGGATATCCCATCCGCCTGCCCAATCTTCAATTTCTTGCGCTACTTTTTCTACTGTTGCTAGATCACTAACGTCGGCTTGAAAGGATTTTGCTTCTCCCCCTGCTTGTTTTATTTCATTAGTGATTTCTTCTGCGGATTCCATGTTACGTCCGACAATGGCTACTTTTGCACCATGTTCAGCGAATCCTTTAGCGATAGACCCCCCTAACGTACTGTTTCCTCCAAGTGCTACTGCTACCTTCCCTGTTAAATCAAAAAGTTTACTCATGTTACATTCCCTCCATCAATTATTTTAGATTTCCATTTTCATCAAAAGCCATGTCATATAGATCTGTTAATTTTTCTAAATTATTATGTGTGGTAATATCCTCTAACATATTTTCCGACACTTCGATTTCTCCAATTTCAAGAGTGTTTTTAATTCTTACTACTCGCGCTTTGCTGAAATCCAATATATTACATGTTTTTATAGCTGCTTGAATCGCCATTATATCGTTTGGCATCGCTGTTGAGATGTGAGTAGGACCTACAACGGTTGAGGTTAGACCATTAGCATATGTAGCTTCACGGTCCATTTGGTCGACAAGCTTTTGAGTAGTAAAGTCTGCTGTTCCAACACCATTTGCGTTTCCTTCTGTTTCTTCTGTTAGATCGAGCACGACCATTTTCGATACTTCCGGACCGCCGTAAGCATATGGTGTCGGATAACGGCCTGTAACATTTGGATCCATACCGTCACCGCTAATGTTTTTGCCAATTTCATCTATAACTAGTACATCTATTTGATCAAAAAATAACTTTGGCAATGTTTGTTTGGAAAGCTTTTGAAGCTCTTTTTCTCGTTCTTCAATCTCTTCTGGTAATAACACTTCAAGTTCAGCCACTTTGTCAAAAGCGTTTTCCACAGTAGCAACAGCAAAAAGGATTGGCATTTTATCAATGATGATGTTTGCCATTGCTGGGACATGCTCTGCCATGTGTTTAAACCCTAACTGATGACAAGCCTCGGCCCCTTTTTGCTTTCCTAACCCAATGCTAATCATCTTCATGATACCGCTTTCCACCTGTCCACGAAAAGCTGTATGCGGCTTCACACGGTTAATGACGACAATTCCATCTGCTTCGGAAGCAATTTTATCAATATAAATCGGTAAACCGTTTTCTAATTGATCAATTTGAATAACTTCCATCGAAGAACGAATTTCAGCACCGACTACTTCTTCTTTTACACCTAAATGCTCTAGAACTGCTTTTTGTCCTGGACCTGATGCACCACCATGACTACCCATACAAGGTACGATAAATGGCTTTGCTCCTAACTTTTTTAAAAAGTCAATGGTCACTTTCGTTGTTTCTACAAGTCGATCAAGTCCCCGACTACCGACTGCAACCGCCACTTCCATTCCAGGTTTGACTTGGTTTTCTAGTCCCTTTTGATTTAATTGCTGTTCCAGTTCTGCCCCAAGATCTTCTATTTTTGCATCATCAAAATACTGCTTGACTTTTGTCATTTTAGGAATTGGTATATCTTTTACAAGTTCCTGCAGGATCCCCATAAACTTCACTCCTTATGTTCTTATTTATTGTGGTTAGTATATCATCTATTTGTTTGGCGGACAAATTAATGTAAATAGGTTGATGTTTAACTTTTCATAGTATAAGTTCAAATTACTTCCTTATTCATGAGCTATCCAAATCTAAGCTCCCTGTACACGCATCTGGAATCTGAATTAATCATAGCCTAAAATTATAAAATAGATCATTGACTAGAAAATAACTTGAGCTACATAAACCACAGCAGTAACTGTCACCATACTTGCGACGGTTGAAAATAGAACTGTTTGTGCCGCGAAGTCTGGATGGCTTTTATATTCTTCTGCAATCACTGCACTATTCACTGATGTTGGCATAGCAGAAGCGATAAATAACGCTTGGGCCATTACCCCTTCCAACTGAAAAGCAAAAATAATGCCAAGTGCTATAAGTGGTCCGCCAATCAATCTTACGAGTACACTAATATAAACAGAAATGAGACCTTTCTTAAATTGCATTTTTGCCACTTGTGCACCTAACGTAATAAGAGCAAGTGCAATCATCGTGTCTGCAATATAATTAGCGGATACCCAAATTGGTTCTGGAATCGGAACATCCCATGCATTTAATAAAACTCCTGACAACATTGCATACAAGACAGGCATTTTAAAGTAGCCTAATGCCGCCTTTAACTTTCCTTCCTTCGCCGCTCTTAAAGAAAAAATACCATAGGAAAACAAAAAGATATTTTGCAAAGTTAACATGATGACTTGTATCGACATGGCAAAGGGATCGCCTCGGAAAGCTAAATCATTGACAGGTACGCCATAGTTACCTGAATTAAAAAACATCACACTATTGGCAAAAGTCGTACGCTTTCCACCATTAATTTTAATAATTCTCGCTAGTATAAAAGCGATCACATACAATAGTGCTACTAATAATAGAAAAAATAATAGTACTTTGCCAAATAAGTCTAATCCAAACGTAGCTTCATATAAGTTTACAAAAATAAAACCTGGTACGACGAAATAAATATTTAATTTTGCTAAAGTAGATAAATCCAACCGAAATTTCATCTGAAGAAAAAATCCGATTGCCATCAAAATAAAGACAGGGAGAATTACATCTTTAAAGATTATTAAAAATTCTGACATTCACTCACTCCCTTACCAACGACGAATAACAACGTTGTTATTATTATTGTATCACATTATTATGACAATGAGAACGAAAACGTGATATTTTTTCAACAAATATAGTAGCTTCTCAAAAATTCAAAATTTTTACTTAAAGATTTTGAAAATTCATCCGAAAGCTCTAATGTTTGGATTCATTCGGATGCTTCTTAGAATAAAAATGGGTGCTGCTGCACCCATTTTTTATTCATCATATGCATTTAAAGCATTGACACTATGTGCTATCGCAGAACCAGCTTTAAGAGCAGTGGCAACGAAAATGGCTTCTGCTAATTCATCCTTCGCTGTCCCTTGTTGTTTTGCCCCTTTTGTATGGATATCAATACAGTAAGGACAGCCTGTCGTATGTGCAACAGCAACGGCAACCAGTTCTTTTTCCTTAGCTGAAAGAGCACCGTCTTTCATTGTTTTCTGATCGAAATCAACAAACGCATGAAAAGCATCCCCATTTAGTTTGGATAGTTCTTCCAATCGGTTGAAATAGGATGCTTTGTATAAAACATCATCTTCTTTCTCATCGTATGTATTCAAAGCATTGACACTGTGAGCGATAGCAGAGCCAGCTTTTAAAGCAGTAGCAACGAAAATAGCTTCTGAAACCTCTTCCTTCGTAGCTTCCTGCTTCTTTACGTTTTTCACATGAAAATCGATACAATAAGGGCATCCCGTTATATGGGCAACGGCTACAGCAATCAATTCTTTTAATTTGCCGCTTAGCTTTCCTGGTGCTACAGCCTTTTGATCAAACTCGACAAAAGCATTAAACGCTTCAGGCGCAAGATCTTTTAATTCTGGCAGTCTTTCAAAGTACGATTTTGCATATAACACATCATTCCCCATAACCAGTTCCTCCTCTATAATACTTTAATACCATTGTTCAGGATAATCTTACCATTATTCATAATTTTAGTAAATCAGAATAGGCTTTTTATAACTCTTTTTCATTCCGATATTTTATCCTCATATCGTTCAATAAGAAGATATATTAAGTTGTGATGACCTAGGGAACTATACACCACTTGCCTTCTGATATTACATGAAGAAAAGCTGTTTCCGCCTCATAACGAAAACAGCTTCACCCTTATTTATTCGTTACGCCTTCTTTTGTAACATCAATCGCTTGAGCTTCTGCTTTCAAACATAATTCAGCAGCTTTAAAAGCATGCTTCTGTGTCATGGCATTTTCCGTTCTATTGATACAATCTAGTATTAGCTCACCGAAGAAAGGAAAACCTACTTTCCCATTTAAATCATAGTGTTTTTCTCCTTCTTGATTTACTAGATATAACTGATTTCCACCAGAATCACGGGCAAGATCGACATATTTGCGAATCTCAATCATACCTTCTGTTCCAATAATAAACGTCCTGCCGTCTCCCCACGTACTGAGTCCATCTGGTGTAAACCAATCGACACGGAAAAATTGGGTAGCCCCATTATCTCCTCTTAATGTAGCATCCCCATAATCTTCTAACTCTGGATACTCTGGATTGGCATAGTTCCCCACTTTACTATGTAACACTTCTGCGTCCTCACAGCCTGTGTAAAATAAAAATTGTTCAATTTGATGACTGCCGATATCACACAGAATACCGCCATACTTGTCTTTTTCGAAGAACCAGTCTGGACGATTAGGTGCTCTTAAACGGTGCGGGCCAAATCCTGTTAACTGAATGACCTTTCCAATCGCACCTTCCTCAATCAATTGACCAGCAAATACTGCACTTTCTACATGCAATCGTTCACTGTAGTATACCATGTATTTTTGACCTGTTTCTTCCACCACTTTTTTGGACTCTTCCAACTGCTCTAACGTAGTAAATGGTGCTTTATCTGTAAAATAGTCTTTTCCTGCTCGCATGACACGGTTCCCCAATGCGCCGCGTTCCGATGTCACCGCTGCAGCAGCTACTAACTTTACTTCTGGATCCTCCAGAACTTGCTCAAGCGAATCTGCTGGTTTCGCTTGTGGAAATTTCTCTAAGAAATTTTTCACTTTTTCTGGATCTGGATCATAGACCCACTTTAATGTCGCTCCTGCCTCTGTCAAACCATTACATTGTCCAAAAATATGGCCATGATCTAATGCAACCGCTGCAAAAACAAACTCCCCTTCTTTTACAACAGGATTCGGCTTTCCTTTAGGTGCATAATTCATTCCATCAGCACTACTCATCTCTATCACTCCTATTAAACAGTATCTAACTCTATTGTATACGTTTCCAAATAAAAATCAAACGTTGTTAATTATAAATTTCACTAAAGGAAATTTTTCGATTAAAGAGCACTTGACGAAGTTAGAGAGATGGCTGCACTTATCTATCTTTCTAATCGGGGTATCTACGTCAAATTCACTTCATCTGTAACACGATATATTATGATATCTTATGACTGCTTGTTTATACCGTCGCCATCGTCACAGGCGTTTTCTTTGCTGAAGAATCTCGGATTAACTGAATCATTTCCATCGGCACATATGCTTCACTAGCTGGGATATAGTCACTCGTATTTTCTAAAATCGCTTGATAAAACTGGTCTATCAATTTTTGATGGCTTGCACCATAATAAAATTTAGAACCTGGTAACTTTTCGTCCTCTACTAATTTGCGTTTTGTTCCGTTGTCATCTGCAATCGTTAAAATACTATCTTTAATCGTTAATTTGGCCTTTTCTAATACGACTTGAAATTCAACAGATGAATTTTGTGCATTGCTAACCGTAGCAAAAAATAAACCCGTAGCACCATTTGCATAAGTGATGTGTGCCGTTGCGGTATCTTCGACATCTAACCCATAATCGAGCAGACGATCAATCGATCCTCTAATGGATGTTATATCTCCACCGACAAGCTGCATTAAATCCAGTGTGTGAATCGACTGGTTAATCATCACACCTCCACCAGCTTGCTCCATTTTCCCTCTCCACGGTTTCGCCTCATAGTAAGATTTTGGTCGATGCCATGTCACAAGTCCTTTTACCCCAAGCACTTCGCCGTACTTTCCTTCTTTCACCATTTGATTTAATACTTCTACCGTTTCATTAAGGCGATTTTGCAAGGAAACACAAATTTTCACCTCTGGATGCTGTTGTTCCAGTGATACGATAGCTCGACTATCTTCTATGGTATGAGCTAATGGCTTTTCTAAAAAAACATGAATGCCATGTTCTACAGCCTTTTTCGTTACAGGGTAATGTAAATGGTGTGGTAAACAAATGTGAACACAGTCTAAAGCTTGCTCCTTAAACATCACTTCATAATCGGTATAAAACGGAGCGCTTTTTCCTTTCGTTTTTGCTTTTGGATCAACATCACATACCGCCACAAGCTCTGCTTTTTCACTTTGCTGCATGACTGGTAAATGGATGTTCGAAATATCACCTAGACCAATGATACCAATTCGCAATACCATGGTTTTCCCTCCATTTCATTCCCTTTAATAGATTCCTTGCTTTTCCTCTTCTCTTCTTTTATTTAACTCCTCTAAATACGCCTCTTCATCTACTGGTAAAGACACTTCTTTCCCCAGCCAACTGGACAAGTGCATCGCATTAGCAAGCTCAACACCATGAATACCGTCCGTCCCAGGTGCAATTAATGGCGTTCCATCTAAAATATTGGCAGCAAAATTTTCTAAAACCGTGGCATGCTGACTGCCCCAAGCACTGTTAAACTCTATAACTTCCTCTTCATAGATTTGATCCGTATCTCCACCTTGTATAAGCTTGCCGATTTCTTGCATCGACATCGTGTCGCTCATTTCTTTTTCTGGTCTGTGCAGTCGTTTGACCGTCACTTTTTTGCTATCATCTACTACAATTTTTCCCTTATCTCCTAAGATTTCTAGGCGGTCTGTTCCAAGCACATCATGTGTACATGTGACAAAAACACCCGTTGCTCCATTTCCATAGTCGAGAAGTGTTGTGACATCATCCTCCACTACAATGTCACGTTGATAACCATACTGTGCTTTCGTATACACTTTCTTTGGCATGCCGCAGATCCATTGAAATAAATCAATTTGGTGCGGGGCTTGATTAACTAACACACCTCCGCCTTCTCCATCCCAAGTTGCACGCCATGATCCTTGGTCATAATACCCTTGAGGGCGCCACCATGTCGTAATAATCCAATTTGTTCTTCTTAATGCGCCAATTTCCCCGTCATCAATTAATTGTTTAACTTTTTGATAGAGCTGGTTTGTACGTTGATTAAACATGATCGCATAAGTGAGATCAGGCTTTGTTATGGCATAGTCATTAATTTCTTTAACTTGTTTTGTATAAACACCTGCCGGCTTTTCAAGCAACGCATGAACATCTTGACTCAATGCTTCGATCCCCATTTCTGGATGTAAATAGTGCGGTACACAAGTCACAATCGCATCCACATAGCTGCTTTCTATCATTTCTTTGTAATCCTGGTAAAAAGGCACATCTGGAAACTGTTCTTTCGCGCGCTTTTCTTTATCTGGGTCGATATCACAAATCGCCCCGATTTCCATATTAGGAACTTTCCCTTCATTGATTAAATTTGCATATGCTCCACCTTGTACACCAAAACCAATAATGCCAAGTTTTACCTTTTGCAATACCATCCACTCCTTTTTTAAAACGCTTTCTCTTAACACTTATTCTATGAAATTCGGAAGTATAAATAAATAGTTAAAATTGTTTCATTTGAGTAATAAATTGACTGAGAATGCTTTCTATTATCCTTTAACACTACCAGCTGTAATCCCTTCCACTAAGTACTTTTGGAAGAATAGGAAAACAAGCAGCTGTGGAACAATCGATACAACAGACATCGCAAACATTGGGGCCCAAGCCGATACAGAGGATGGATCTGAGAACATTTGCAGTCCAAGCGCTACCGTATACAATTTGGTATCATTTAAATAAACAAGTGGTGTCATAAAATCATCCCATGTCCAATAGAAAGAAAAAATCGCAACCGTTGCGAGTGCTGGTGTCGTTAATGGCAATACCACTCGCCAAAAAATACTAAAAGTACTCGCACCATCCATATAAGCCGCTTCATCCAATTCTCGTGGAATCCCTCGAATAAATTGAATCATTAAGAAAATGAAGAAAGGAATTCCCCCGATAAACGCTGGCACGATTAATGGCAAATACGTATTCACCCATCCTAAATTGTGAAACAAAATATATTGCGGAATTAATGTTACCTGTTGCGGCAGCATTAACGTGACAATCATACAAACGAATAATGGTGTTCGAAAGCGGAAATTCACTCTTGCAAAACCAAATGCTACCAAAGTAGAAGAAAACAATGTCCCAATAACTACCATGGTTGTGACAAATGTTGAATTGATAAAGAAAGTAGTAAAGGTTAAATTACCAAAACCTTCCCATCCTTGAGCATAACTCCCCCAATTCCATTCTGTCGGAATTAACGAGGCAGCATTTCGGAATATTTCACTTTCGGGTTTTAGTGAGCTTGCTATCGTCCACAAAATTGGATAAATCATTAAAAAGCCTAACGCCCAAATACCACCATGATAAAGGAGTGTTCTCGTTTTTTTATTTTTCATCATCTTTAATTCCCTCCTTCTGATTCATAGTAAACCCAGCTCTTCGCTGTACGGAAAATAAAAGCTGTGAAAAGCGCACAAATTAACAAGAGAACCCAAGCTAAAGCAGAAGCGTAACCCATATCAAAGTGAGCAAAAGCTTTTTCATATAGATACACGGCATAGAACAGTGTGTTATCCATCGGACCACCTTCTGTAATTAAAAAGCTTTGTGTAAAAGCCATGAAACCATGAATTGTCTGCATCACGAGATTGAAGAAAATAACCGGTGATAACATTGGAAGCGTAATTTTGAAAAATTGAACAACTGGATTCGCTCCATCTACTGAAGCAGCTTCATACAATTCATAAGGAATCGCTTTCAATCCTGCTAAGAAAATAAGCATCGGTGAACCAAATTGCCACACCACTAAAATAATTAAAGTAGATAGTGCAAAATCGGGACTTGCTACCCAATCCGTTCCGGAAATGCCGAAAAACCCTAATACATCATTGATGGCACCGTTCATTCCAAACAATTGCTTCCAAACAACTGCAATTGCCACACTACCACCAAGTATTGAAGGAACATAATATAATGTTCGATATAAACCTACCCCACGGCGTTTCGTATTAAAAAGCATGGCCACAAATAAAGCGAATGCTAGTTTTAAAGGTACACTACCAAATACGAAAATAAATGTAACTCGTATCGCCTTCCAAAAGCGATCATCATTAGTAAACATCTGTACATAATTTTCTAAACCAATCCAAACCGGTGTAGATAATAAATCATAGTTTGTAAAGGAAAAATATAATGATACTAACATTGGTCCGACTATAAATCCTAGAAAACCTACTAACCATGGAGCAATAAATCCCAGGCCAATTAAATCTGTTCTTAATTGACTTCGTAATTTATTTGATTTTTGAACTCTACCCTCCACTTTCATTTCTTGTGCCATTTTGAACACCTCCATTTATAGTAGAAGCCATCTATCTATATAGATGGCTTCTTTTTCATTTACTTATTTTTAGCCAAAATTTCCGTTGCTTTTTCTCTAAAGTTTTGCGCAGCTTCTTCTGGCGTCACTTCTCCGTAATAAATCGGATCCTCTACTTCATTTTCAAATAAGGATTCAATTTCTGTTGCACCTTGTGGATCTGGTGGATCAATTTCTCTTGCATAATCTTGTACTAACTCAACAAATTCGAACATTTTTAAACCAGCTGGAGCCAAATTGGATTTTAAATGCTCGCGAACTTCACCTGCAATAGGAACACCGCGCTCTGCATTCAAGATCTCATTCGCCTCTAAATCATTGGTAATAAAGTCAATAAACTTTGCTGCTTCTTCTTGTTCTTCTGAATGGGTAGAAACAGAGAAGAATTGACTAGGTTTAATATAATGTCCCTTTTCTCCGCCTTCAATCATTGGTTGAACCATTAATTCCAAATCTCTACCGGCAGCTTGTTCTAATGCTACAAGCTGGTTACTATGCAACTCCATCAAAATTGCTGACTGCTCACGTACAATAGATTGCTGTTCAATGTTAGATCCTGCACTCTTAAATAACTCTGGAGGTGTACCTGCACCTGAATCAATTAATTCCTTAATAACCTGCAAGAAGTCTACTAATAGCTGATCATCCTCATAACCTAACCCTGTACCATCATCATTATATAACCATTTATCATGCAATCGTAAATAATGTTTGAATCCCATCACATTGGCACTTGGCTGAATTCCATATACATCATCGCCTAATTTTTCAGAAAGCTCTTGTGATTTAGAAATAAGTTCATCATAGGTGTAACCTGGCTCTAAAGGCTCCACACCTGCTTTTTCATACATTGCAGGGTCATATGCTTGAGCATGAGAGTTAGCTCCTAAGTTAACAGCATATAAACCTCCATCAATTTTTCCACCATCAATATATACATCTTCTACATCACTTAAATCTAATGCACCACTTTCTACGTGTGGATTCAAATTAGCTAATAAATCTTTCCCTACATATTCTGATAAGTATTTATAGTCCATTTGTACAATATCAGGGAGATTACCACCAGCTGCCTGTGTGGCCATTTTTTCCCAATAACCATCCCAGCCAGTAAATTCTGGTGAAATAGTAACATGTGGGTTTTTTTCCATATATAAATCGATCGCTTCTAATGTACGATCATGCCTGTCCTGAGAGCCCCACCACAATATCCGTAACTCGACTTCTTCCTTACCTGAATCTTGGCTTGCTTCTTCATTATCTGAGGCATTATTATCAGTGTCTTCATTTGACGCATTTGATTCCTCACCACTACTACATGCGACCAACACTCCAACTAAAAATAATAACATCATAACCCATAATAGCTTTTTAACTTTTTGTCGCATTTTTTTCTCTCCCCTTTTCCTAAAAATTTTATATTCAAAACAATGACCTGTCATAATCATTGTTTCAAATCATGTTTGATTGTATTGTGCTTTTAAGATACTGATTTGCTCTACAGATCGACAACCTACAATCATAATGATAAAAAAAGTTAAGCTTACTCCAATAGACATTAAAATTTGAGGAAAATATAAGGACAAATAAATCATCCCCCATAATGCAATCCCCATACCAATCGTTTTAAGCGGGTTAACCATTCCAATTACAAAGGCATATTGAATATATTTCCACCATTTTAGTTGATAGTGTACATATGTTGGAAAAATATAAATTAAGATAATTATATACCATATTGATAGAATAAAGATAAATAGACTGATGATTTGATTAAACAGTCCATCCTTTTGAACAAAAAACTTCAGATCAAAATAGATTAAGTACCCTAAAATCAACATGGTAAGCGCTAACAAATTAGACTTTTTAAAATGCTTTTTATATTCCTGCCAAAATAAAGAAAAAATAGATGGGACATGCCGCTCTTCTAACCACATTTTTTGAACTCGGCAAAGTGCTACGGTTGCCGGAGCTATTCCCAAAACAACCAATCCTAATAAAGTAAATAAAAACCATAGTATATTGAGATAAACCAATTTTACTATATAGATACAAAATACTCTTGTCATTTCCGTAAGAGAAACCGCATTCATCTTATCACCTTCTTTCCCTTTTTCAAAAGATGAATTGTCATAACTACTAATGTAGATTAAAATAGAATCAAAGCTTATCTTTTATGTGATTATCTTTAGTATACCTTGTTGAAGAATCAAAAAAAGATGCTTCACTTAATAAAAACACCAAATAATTAAGCGCTTACATTTAGAGGTATCATTATTTTAGAAATGGAAGATATAATGATACCTTTTCATGGAAAGGAGTACCTTATGTACAAAATACTGCTTGTCGATGATGAAAAAGAGATTCGGTATGGATTAAAAAATTACTTCCCTTGGAATCAATTAGGTTTTGAAGTGATTGAGGAGTGTGAGAATGGGAAGGAAGCTCTTAAATATCTACGCGATCATTCTGTCGATGTGGTATTAACCGATATTAGGATGCCAGTAATGGATGGGATTGAACTAGCGAAACAAATTCAACAAATGAAACAATCGATTCAGGTTATTTTTTTAAGCGGTTATAAAGATTTTTATTATGCAAAAGAAGCGATTAAATGCGGAGTATTAGATTATATTGTGAAACCCGGGAAATTTGAAGAAATACAAGCCGTTTTCACTTCCTTAAAAGAAAAGATGGATACAACAGTAAAAGAACATGATATTTTAATAGACTCTCAATCAGGACAGAAGAACTACACAGAAAATATTATCCATACGATTAAAACATATACACAGAAAAATTATGCAGACATTACATTAGAAGACTTAGCTAGTATTTTAAAAATGTCACCCAATTATATTAGTACCTATTTTAAAGAAAAAACAGGCTATAATTTTTCCACGTATTTAACAGAAGTCCGCATGAAAAAAGCGGCAACATTGTTAACAGACTATCATTATAAAACATATGAGATCAGTAGCTTAGTTGGATATAATAATCCGAAGAATTTTACGAGAATGTTTAAAAAATACCATGGCATGACACCTAGGGAATACAGAAATAGAAATACTTTGGAAGTGGCTGACCTAAATGAACAATAAAATTTTATTAAAAAATACGGCATTATTTTTATTTCCTTTACTTATTCCATTATTTATATTAGGGTCGTTTGCTATCGTAATTACAGATAAATATATGAAGGAATCTATTACAAGTAACACAATTAATGTGTTACAGCAATTAGAACAGCAGACTAATGCAACGTTAAATGATATGTATCTACTGAATTTAGATTACAACTGGAACCCAGATATCATTCTATCCCTTCAGAATATTTTTGATTCAGATTATTTAACTTTTGAACAAAACCGAAACATTTTAAATGGAGAAGGTGCTATCCGTAGACGAGAAATTGCAACACCTGCGATTCACTCGATTTATGTCTATTATCAAAATAAACATAATAGAGTCTTAACCTCTCGTTCAGGGGTGATAGGTTTTGATAAAATGTATGACCAAGCTTGGTATGATGAATATGACACCACTTCTACAAAGGAAGGAATTTGGATAAAGAATAGAAAAATGTCTCAGTTTTCCTTTGAAGATCCAGAGGAAGTCATCACGGTTTTTAAGAATGTATTCAAAACAAACGCGAAAACCTCTCAAGGATTGATAGTACTTAACCTTTACCAAAGCTACTTTGAAAACTTAATCAATGAATTAAATAATTATCACAACCAGAGCGTCTTTGTATTAGACGAACATAACAATAAGTTATACGGAAACGCAAATAGTAATCAGTTAGATTTAGATAATATACCGTTAGAGAGAGAGGAAGAAACATTTGAAATCCAAATAGATGGTACTAAATATATCGTGAATCAACTACCTTCACAGGAATATCGATTACGTTATTATTCCATTGTAGAGAAAAATATTATTTACTTAATTCCAAACCAACTGCGTATTTTAACGATTGTGTTTGTTCTTATTTCACTTGTATTAGGTATTGCCATCATCTACTATTTAACTAGAAAAAACACCCAACACGTAAGTGATATCATTTCTTTATTAAACTCATCAAAACAGGATGAAGGAGAGTTGACCAAAAATATTTCATTTAAGGATAACGAATACCAATATATTGTTCGTCGTATTTTGAAAAATTACGTAGATCAGAATAATTTAGAAAAAGAACTTAATGATAAAAAATACCAATTACAAACAGCAGAGTTACTGGCACTGCAAAATCAAATTAATCCACATTTTTTATCTAATACTTTAGCGATCATCTACTGGCGTGCAATGGCTCTTACGGGCAAACCGAATAAAGTAACCCAAATGTTAGAAACATTAACAGATATTTTGAATTTCTCTTTAAGAATCAAAAATCATACCGTGACTTTAGAAGAAGAAATTAATAATACGATGAATTATTTAAGCATTTTAAGAATTCGATCTGATAAGGACTTCAACATTATATGGGATTATTATGAAAAAGATTTGCATTTACAAGTTTTAAAATTTGTTTTACAGCCATTAATCGAAAATAGTATACAACATGGCATGCATTATGAAAATAGTGAGGAAAAGCTGACCATAAAAGTCAGAATCAAAACAAAGAACGAAAAAGTTATCATTTCAGTAACGGATAATGGAAAAGGGATGGATCAAGAAAAGCTGGAGAACCTCTTAACACAATTAGATAAAGACGAATATGTTACCAACCATATCGGGTTAGCCAATATTAAAAAAAGGCTTTCGCTTATTTATAACTATGATTATAGGTTTAAGATTCGAAGCAAAGAAAACTATGGAACAACTATTTTAATTGAGCATCCTTTGTCATGAGCAAGGCTGAATTTGACTGGCGGACATATGGTTCGCTATTTCTGTAAAGTAAGGCTTCCATCAGCAGGGGGGTTCTTCATCCCCCACTGATGGTTAGCGAAACTTATCATTGCCAGTTTTTCATAAAATAACGGCGCAATCGCCTTGGTCACCCTAGGGCAATAAGTCGAGCCTCTATGTGGTTCTTTTTTGCCACAAAGAGGCTCGACTTAAGACCTCGAGGGGGTAGGCGCTGGATCTAGACAGCGAAGCGTAAATTTTTATACTTACTGATAGTACAAAAAAGAAAGCGATTACCTATATACTATATAACATAACCTTTGATATAATAAGTATTAGTTTGCTGTCTAAATAAATATATCGTGACACAGGTGGGGGTTATGAGTAATGCTAACAGGTGATGGAGCGTATATTAAAAAAATTAATAGAAGCTTTATTTTAAACACCATTTTTGAACACTATAAAATTTCGCGTGCCAATCTATCCAAAATAACGGGTTTAAATAAAGCAACGATTTCAGTTCAAGTCAATGACTTATTAAAGAACAAACTAATTTATGAAACACGCGAAGAACATAAAGGACTTGGCAGAACGCCTATTTTGCTGTCTATTAATGAAAGGGCTTCCTATTTTTTAGGTGTTGATTTAGATCGTGATCACATTTTGTTTAATATCACAGATTTAAAAGGAGATACGGTAAAATACAAAAAGCTGGAGCTTCAAACAGATGTTTTTGAAGAAATTGTTTCTATACTTGCTAAACAAATCAAAGCATATAAAGAGGAATATGCTTTTGCTCAATATGGCCTTGCACAAACTATCATCGCCATACACGGAACGATTACAAATGAAGGGGAACTTCACTTTGTCCCATCTTATCAATGGCGAGATGTAAATATCAAAGAAGAGCTAGCAAAGCATGGTGTATATGATGTACATGTAGAGAACAATGCCAACCTCTCTGCTTATGCAGAAAAAGCCATTCAGTATAATCAAAGCAATAATCTATTAAACATCAATTTGGCTTCAGGAATTGGTGCTGGAATTATTATAAACGGGGAATTACATAAAGGATTTCACGGTCATGCAGGGGAAATGGGGCATATGATTGTTTATCCTGATGGTCGTTCTTGTCGTTGTGGTAATAAGGGTTGCTGGGAAAAGTATGCATCTGAGCCGGTATTCTTCAATTATGCCAATAACACCTTACAGGATCCAATTCGGTCAGATTCTGATTTCAAAAAAATGTTAGATAAAGGTGATGAACATATTCTAGCTTCTATAAAAAATTGGATTCAAGACATCGCCATTGGCTTAAATAATGTAATAAATTTATATAACCCGGAAATGATTGTATTAAATAGTCCCATTTTAAAGGCTTACCCTGATTCCTTAAAAGAAATAGAAAAACATCTACACTCTTCCGTTTGTCACTATCGAGAAATTGTACTTTCGGCTCTTGGTGCCAAAGCTGGTGTGATTGGCGCCTGTGCTATGGGGATACAACACTTTCTCGAACTGCCAAGACTCACGCTTTCCGAGACAAATAATTGTATTAATAATGAAAAAGAGCTCACGATTTAATCATGTATTTCCTCGCAAAATAAAGTCCTAATAAAAGCAGCGACCACTGATAGATAGTAGTGATCGCTGCTTTTAAAATTTTTCTATTTAACCCATTTAACTATATTATCAAACGGGCGACGTGTTTTGGCTTTTGGTTCATTTAAGCGGTATCCAAATGCAGCCATAGCGGAAATAGAAAAGTTGCCATCTTCCAGCAATCCTTCCTCGATTAAAAATTGATTCATTTTCTTGATCGAAAAACCTTCAATCGGACAAGAATCAATGCCAATTTGTGCTGCTGCTGTCATCATGTTACCTAACGCAATATAGGTTTGCTTAGATGCCCAATCTTCCATCCGTCTTTCATCTTCGATTAATTCAAAATCGGACTTTTGGAAGTTTTCTATCATGCCCAAAAGACCATCTGCCGCTTCTTCAGGAAAACCTAATACATTTTTATAATGATCGTTGGCATAATCCGAATCAAATTGAGTATCTTTTTGTGTACGAGACAATAGAATCACAAAATGACTGGCATCCATTACTTTACCTCTTGCACCCCAAGAAATATTTTTAATTTTCTCACGTAATGCCTCATTTTCTATCACTAAAAATCGCCATGGTTCCATCCCGAATGAGCTCGGGGATAAATGAGCTGTTTCCATGATAAATTGAAAATCATCTTCTGGAATTTTCTTATTCGGATCAAATTGCTTGGTCGCATGACGAAAATAATAGGCATCTATGATAGATTGCTTAATCTGTTCTTTATTTTTCATCGTCTAACACCTTTCTATGAGAAAATTTCGTCCTTTATTATACAATTATTGGATAAAAAGAACGAAAGAATTGCTCAAGAAAGTTATAAAATGTTTTCAGATTCAATTGTTTAATTATGACATATTAAGTTCTTTTGAATATCGCTTCATTAACTCTTTTGCTCCTTCTTCTCTACCGGTTTTTTTCAAATGCTCTAAATATCTTTTTAAATCCTTTATTTGTGCATGATACGGTCCACCCTCTTTCATCACTGTCCACATTGGATCTACATCATGATCCATCGTCATCATCATATGGTCATGCCATTCATTTAAGTAATAAACTGCTTGCATGCAAACATCTTTACGTTGTTCTGCTACATTATTTTGTTCGTGAGGATCTTCTTTAAGATTGAATAACATCTCTTTCTCAAATAAATGAAACCCATCATGATAGGTGCGAATATAAAGCCAATCATCAAACCTTACACTTCGCTGACATACATGAGCATTTTGAGAGACTACTAAATAATCCCTGCCACAACTTTCTCCACTTAGTAAAGCCGGGGCATAACTTTTTCCATCCCACGATTTTTTAGGTTGCTGATTTAACAATTCAGCGACTGTTGGAGCAAAATCTAAATGGTAATGCAAGTCATGGTCAACATATCCCTCTTGCATACCTGGCCAACGAACTATCATCGGGATTCGACAAGTCATTTGATCAGCCGTACCATGTTCAGCATAAATGCCTAATTCACCTAAGTTTTCTCCATGATCAGCAGTCACAATGATAACCGTATCTTCCATTATTCCCTGCTTTTCCATTTCATTAAATAGCATGCCGATGTTATCATCCATAAACCGAAGACCTGTATCGTATCCATCAATCACTTTTCTTAATCCTTCCCTATCTGTGATTTCGCCTGGATGTCTAGGGAATTTTGGATTCGTATTGTTATCATACATATTAATCTCCCTTGCAGAGTGCGGTCCAACACTTTGTAAATGCTCTTGGAGCACTTCATCTGTAATCCATTCTGGCAAAGGTTTATCCTTAAACGGATCACCATAACTTTCAGGTGCTCTATACGGTGTGTGTGGATCCCAATAATTCACATATAAAAACCAATCATCCTCTTGTCCATTGCGCTGCATCCAATCTAACACAGTTGGCGTCACTTCTTCTGCTGATTCATCTCCTGTTTTCCCTGTGTTGTATATTTCATTAAACCCAGCATAAAATTGCCATGATGAATGTCGCTCAGCAAACGGACTTATTAAAGCAGTTTTCATTCCTTCTTGACGGAAAATATTTGGAAAACTATCTGTTTTCAATTGATCATGAAATTCACGGTTAGGACCCTCGATTCGCATATCTCCTGCAGTCCCACCATGCCCGATATTACCTGTATGAATGCCGAATCGGCCCGTCATAAACGCATTTCTAGAAGGGGCGCAAGGAGCATCGGTGGTATAATAATTGGTAAAACGAACTCCCTTTTCCGCAATTCTGTCTATATTTGGCGTTGTATTTCGATGGTATCCATAACAGCCTAAGTGATCAGGTCTTGTAGAATCTAAATCTAATAATAATACTCTCATTTTTAAATTCCTCCTATCCAATGTTTTAAAATTTATTGACTTTGGTTAAAACTCGAATCGTCTATATCCAGCAGATCGATACATTCTTTCTGTTAATTCGATTACTTGCTTAGCGTAATCCCCTGGAACATGTACCTTCGATTTGTTTTGAATGGCATCGATAAAACTCTTATCTGTGTTTGTCTGTTGAGTAGGTAATATGGGAACAATTGGTTCTTCATTTTGTTTATGAATAGTAACTTTACCATTATCAAAGAAGATTCCTCCATTTTCACCACAAAACGCGTAACTTTCATACCATCCTGGTGCACTACCAATAATGTTTACTCCTGCTATAACTCCACTTTCAAACCTAATGGCTGAAATAGAATCAATTTCTACAGGTGTATGATGCCTGTCTATTTTGCTAAACACTTCAGTTGGCTTTAAACCTGTTGTCCATAAAAGGACGTCCATAATATGACTGCCAGAGTCCATCAACATACCTCCTCCAGACAAAGAAGGGTTTTGCCGCCATGTTCCAATCGTAAGCTGTTTCCAATTTTGATACAAAGAAGCCGTTATGGAAGTTAATTTACCGATTTCGTCATCTTCAATAACTTGTTTTATTAATAAAAAGGCTGGTTCAAAATGACGTTGATAGGAAACTTGTATCACTTTTTTCTCTAGTTCCGCTTTATCAATTAGCTGCTGCGCTTCTATTGCATTAGTTGTCATAGGTTTTTCCATTAATACATGGCAACCACTGTCTAATGCATCCATACCTTGTTTGAAATGCAGTGTATGTGGTGAACAAATAACCACTGCGTCTACTTCCTCATAACGAAGCATCTCTTTATGGCCCGAGTATTCTTTCACATGTAACAAAGGAAATTTATCCAGAATGTGATTTCTATTTTCAATATTCGGATCTACTATCACCATAATCTCTACACTTTCTAATTTCAATAATTGGTTAATATGACCATGTGAGATACCACCAACTCCTATGATCGCTATTCTTATCTTGTCCATTTGTTTCCCTTCTTTCATTAATCTGAAAAAAGTTACGAAGAATAACTTTTATTTTTTTCCAGGCTGTTTTGTGTTCGATAAAATTGTGGTGAAACACCTACGTATTGCTTAAATAATCTACTAAAATAATAAGGATTTCTTATTCCAATATTGATAGAAATACTTACAATAGAATCATTTGAAGTGAGTAGAAGCTTTTTTGCTTCCCTGATCCTGCGATGTAATAAAAACTGTTGAATAGTAATACCTGTTATATCTTTAAAACAGTGACACATATAATACTTGTTTAAATGTATGATTTTCGCTAATAAATCCAATGATAATTCTTTTTTATAATTGTTGTTTATAAAAGCTTTAATATGCTGTACATGATTCTCTTTAAAAGATGTTACTGGTGAATTATATGGATATAATTCTTTTGATCTATTACTGATCCTCCAAAAAAGCTGAGCTAAATAAGTTTTTTCCATCACTTCATAGCCAAACTTTTCACTCTGCCTTTCTTCATTTATCGAGGAAATAAAGGCATTCATTTCTTGCTTTTCTCTTTCACTCCAACTTACCTTAACCCCTGTTGGTGTATTAAAAAGAAAATAGCTATCTTCAAAAATAGTTTTTGGTACAATCTTTTCCACACATATAGGATCAAAATGAGTGACATTGATTTGATATGACTGACTATTTATTTGATCGTGATAGTATGCATATACTTCGTTTGATATAAGCATATCTCCAGCAGTTAATTGGTGTTCCATACCACCGGCACTCATTCGTATTTTTCCACGAGTGACAAGAACAATATGACAATTATTATTAGCATCTAAGCCTTTAGCTTTTATAAACTGGCTATCATACACGAAATGACCGACAATATTTTGATTTATGTTCCATTCTGAGTAAGACATTGATAGACCAATCCTTTTCCCATTATAGTTAGTAATGGTTATCCATTATGCTGTTTATTTAATTGATTTAGATAATCTAAGCTAATTTGCAAACTATCAATAGGGTCTCCAGGACACTCATCTTGTTCTACAACATACCATTCGATACCATTTGCTTCGCCCCATGATATGATAGGCTCAAAGTCTATAATACCTGTACCAAGTGCAGCGAAATCCTGATTATCTGCTGCCATATCTTTTAAATGGATGATTGGCATTCGATTCGCATAAGGTTTGATAAACTCTAGTGGATCACGCCCAGCTTTTTTGACCCAATATACATCAATTTGTGCCAATACTTCATTATTCTGTGTGGGCTCAAGCATAAATTCCAAAGCTGACTTAGAATTGATCCATGTATCAAATTCAAAGTCATGATTGTGGTAACTTATTCGATAGCCTTTATTCCTTATTTTTAAAGCGGCTTCATTTAATACTTTACGTATAGCTATATAGTTTTCCTCATTTCTTTTTTCTTCAGGTATATATGGCAAAAATAAATCCTTTGTATTAAATAAATCTGCTTCATTTAGTACACTTGTTAAGTCATTTTGCATTCGTTCTATATCCACAGGAATACCTGCGACAAATAATCCTAATTCTTTTAGCAATGCAGCAAGCTCTTTTGGATGATAACCATGATATCCAGCTAATTGAACTCCTGACCACCCCATTTCTTTTAGGTTCTTTAAAACTTGTGGTAAATCTTTATCTAACTCTTTCCTTAATGTATAAAGTTGAACAGCAAATTTTCCTCTCATTTTTTCCCTTCCTTTACAATGCATTAACGGTGATTCAATAATTCTAATCGATCTATTGATATATCAATCGGCAAGGCTGATGGGCGTTCGCAACTACTTGATAAATGAATATGTTTCTCGTCATGTGATGATTGGTGTATAGCATGCATAACTTCCAATACGTGATAAGTTAGTTGACCACTTGCCCGATGATTTCTATCATTTTTGATCGCATAGGCCATATCTGCTAAACCAATCCCTCTGCTATTATCCGTAAAACCATGAGTTAAAGGAACTTCCTGCCACTCTCCCATATGTCTTTTAACCTCTATTTTCCCACTAAAATAATTCGGATCAGGTACACTCATGACTCCTTCTGTACCATATATCTCCATATTAGGAAGTTTGGTTCCCCAAACATCGAAACTCGTAATAATATTACCTATCGCTCCATTAGCAAAGTTCAATACACCATTTACATGAGTGGGAATTTCTACATTTATTTTTTGACCGTATTTTGGTTGACTCTTGATAGTTCTTTCTGAAAAAGTAATATTAGTAGATCCTGTAACAGATTGAACAGAGCCTATCATGTTAACGAGAGCCGTAAGATAGTATGGACCCATATCAAACATCGGTCCGCCCCCCGCTTTGAAAAAGAAATCTGGATTCGGATGAAAGGCTTCTGGTCCGCGATTCATCATATAGGCAGTAGCACCTATAGGTTCACCAATCCAACCGTCATCTATCAATTTTCGACACGTTTGTAAGCTCCCCCCTAAAAAAGTATCCGGTGCTCCTCCGATACGTAATCCCTTTTCTTTTGCTTTGTCTAATACCTTCTTGCCATCTTCCAATGTTACAGCTAATGGTTTTTCAGAATAAACATGTTTTCCATGTTCTAATGCTGCTAAAGCGATCTCAGCATGTGCTTGTGGAATTGTTAAATTTAAAACAATGTCAATTTCCGGATCAGCTAATAACTCCTCTACCGTGTACACTTTTTCAATATTGAATTTATCAGCCGCTGCTCTTGCCGCATCCATATTTAAATCAGCACAAGCGACGATATCATAAATATCAAATTTCTGATTAGATTCTAAATAAATACCACTAATGTGTCCGCAACCAATCAATCCAATTTTTAATCTGTCCATGCTAATTTCTCCTATCTATTTTTTTAATCGTATATTTCTAAAGTTCTAGTGTTGCAATAATGAGGTAATGATCAGAAGGATATGTTCCATTACATCTACTCCTATCCACCTCTGTCCTTAAAACCTTAAAGTTTGTTGAACAAAATATATAATCAATAGGATCTCCTTCTGTTCCTCCTGAAAAATGGTGGAATGTTTGGCCTGGCTCCCCATATAATGCTTTAAAAGTATCTTGTAATTTTGAAGTCTTTTCTTTGATTGTTTCTTCCCCACGTAGAAAATGAATGACTTTATTATCTGAATTACTATTCAAATCCCCTGTTAAAATAACAGGAACCTTGCAATCTAAAGCATGCTCTCTAAGGTTTTCTGAAATTAAAGCGATTCCATTTTCCCTTGCTAATTGACTGACATGATCTAGATGCGTATTATACAACATAAACTCTTTGTCCAAGTCATGTTTGAATCGAAAATGTCCCCATGTACATATTCTCGGAAAGTCACTTTCCCAACTAATACTGCCTGGTATATGAGGCGTATCTGATAACCAAAACTGCCCTGAATCTATACATTCGACTTTTTGTTGATCATAGAATATAGCACAATATTCATCATTGTTACCGCCTCTTCTTCCCTCGCCAATCCAACTATATTCCGGTAAAGTATTCTCGATATCTTGGATCATCCTTAACAATCCTTCTTGAATACCGAAAACACAAGGATGATGGTTTAGTATAATTTTGGGAACGATCGCAGCTCTATACTTCCAAGCATTCAATCCATCCTCCGGGACATCAACTCTTAAATTAAAAGTCATCACTTTCAGTTCCATTTTTTTCACTCCCCTTTCCCCATAAGAACAACCGTACAGTTATCGGATTATAATTAATTAGCACTCTGCATAGCTGAACAAAACTTCAACATAACCTGATAGGGATCTCTTACCAATCTAATGACTGATGAGTGCTAAATCCCCGCTGTGGAAAAACACTCGCTTTCCGGGAACAGCACGTGTCCGAAGACCCCGGAAGAAGCGTCCTTTGCTTCTGAGGAGGCTGAGGCCGTGCCCGCGGAAAGCGAAATATGTTGGCGGAGCGTATTCTATCACTATTTTTCAAGAAGATTGGCAGAAAACCTAAAGAAAAGTAATGTCGCAGTATATGGATACAACGAACTAGTTATTTCCTTTCTTTAAAAAAGGATCAACTTTTAATAGTTGATCCTATATCATTGACATCAAGGTGTTTCATTTATTTTCTGATTGGACTCATGCGATCCGTAAAAAATGACATCCCTCTTTTAAAAGCAGTCAAACCATATAACATAGAGCTCCAATCTATTAACGTCACTTTCGTTGGATACCACCTCTCTGGCTGTTCAAGATGCCACCAAGAATATCTGTGTAAACCATATTTGTAAGATGCACGAAGCTTTTGCTCATCCTCTTTATCATTATTATTTGTATACTTATCATACGGTAAGTGAAGTTGGTATAACGCATATAAGTCATGAATCCCTGCAGGATATACTGGTAAGAAACCTGCAACAATATATGCGGATGCTATATCTCCTGGCGAGTTATTAATTTGATCTGCATGATATCCTCCATGTAAACCATCATTAGGACCTGCACCATACCCCCATACATAGGAAGGAACATCGTCTAATTCCTTCCATTTTAATCGATCAGCCATACATGCATTTCGATAAAAATCCTGGTATACTGCACTATTTGCATATTCCGGCACTAAATAAAAAGGAAACTGATGAACAAACGAAGATAAAAAGGATTCTTTTCCATTAGTATCTGTCAGTACAGGAATATCTCGATATTCTAATTGTGGCAATTCATTTATTTTACTCTCTGCAAAATTTTCATTCC
The DNA here is from genome assembly GCF_010993965.1 of Gracilibacillus sp. YIM 98692. Lineage (GTDB taxonomy): Bacteria > Bacillota > Bacilli > Bacillales > Amphibacillaceae > Gracilibacillus. The sequence continues at coordinate 27,925 of NZ_WIXM01000001.1, forward strand.
ATAAAGCTTGAACCGCTTGATTTTCAGGGTTACCTAACATCGCAAGATATGCTACTAATACATATTCGTTATATGCAGGTAGCGGCATTATCCCTTCCCCATCTTTTACCACCATATTAATAGATCCAGTTTCTACATCCGCAACAACTATACTCCAATCAATTTCATGGAGAAGCTCATTCGCCATTTCATTTATCTCAGGATTAGAATCCTTAAAATGACTTCCTGCAAAAAGGGCTCCTGCGACTAATAATGACGTATCAATTGTTGATAGTTCTGACTGTAAATTCTCTCCTGTGTTCATATCAACAAAGTGAGCAAAGAAACCAGCCTTTTCATCACGAGCTACTTGACATCCATCAATTCTTCCTGTAACAGCATGTAAGGTGGTTACCGCCTTTTTAGCGGCATCTTCATCCCAACCTTCCTCATCTGCTACACACAGACCTATGAGACCAACTCCAGTTGCAGCGATGGAACAACGTTGATCAGGATTTTTTTCAAAAGTCATATAACCATCCGCATATAAACCTGTCTTAGGTTGCCTGGATGCATCTAATAACTGATACGAATCTTGATATTGACGATCAAAAAAACCCTTTACATGATTTGGTAAATATTTATAATTCTCTGTCGTAATACTCATTTTCGAATGACTCCTTAATTCAGCTTATTATAGATTTTTTGAAATTTCTGATGCCGTTTTTCTAGTTTTTCTGCAGCATCGTCTCTACCTTCATTTCTTAGCTTTTTTACATAATTCTCGAAATTTCCTCTTGTATGGAACGGTCCGCCTTCTTGAATAACGTTCCACATTGGATCTGTTGGAGAATCCGATGTAACCATTTGCTCGGCCACCCATTCATCCAATAATCTTAGACCTTTAGCTACAACTTCTGGCTTTTCATCTACCAAATTAGTTGTCTCATGTGGATCGTTTTCAATATCAAACAACATTAAATCAGGAAAATCCTTTAACCCATCATGATAAGTGCGAATTAATATCCAATTATCAAAACGAACCCCTCTCTGGCAACTCCATGCAGCTTGACTAACGACTAAATAATCACGACCTGCTGCTTCTCCATTGGTAATCGTTGGGAGAAAACTTGTCCCATCCCATCTTTCACGTGGTTCTGCTCCAATTAATTCGACTAAAGTTGGCCCTAAATCAATTTGATAGTGAAATTCTTCATCTACATGACCTTGCTTTATATCTGGACCAGCCATAATTAATGGGATACGGCTTGTAATATGATCTGCTGTCTGATGATCACCGTATATATTTAACTCACCTTGATTTTCACCGTGATCAGCAGAAATAATAATTGTTGTTTCTTCTAACATTCCTTCCTCTTCTAATGCTTGAAGAAGTTGACCTACATGATCGTCTACATGTCTGATCGCTGTATCATAACCATCGATCCAACGTTTAAAATCTTCACGGCAAGAGATTTCTTCAGGTAAATTTGGCCATTGATCTCTTGCTGGTAACTCTCGAGCACTCATTGGGCCAAAACTCTCCCGATGCTGTGCAATGATATCATCTGTCAACCAATCAGGGGCCGGAGCGTGTTCGAATGGATTACCATAGTCCGCAGGTGTACGGTAAGGTGTATGCGGATCCCAGAAATTAAGGTATAAAAACCAGTCTTCTTTTTCCGTTCCTTTACCTTTTATCCAATTTAAAGCTTCTTTTGATACATCACCTGCTGTTTCACCAGCATGTTTACCTGTATCATGCATTTCCAGAAAACCTTCCAACACATTCCACTTTGCATGACGTCCAGGAAATGGACTAATCATAGCAGTATGATGACCTCTAAACCGAAGATCTTCTACCCAAGCTTGATAAGGTGTGTGATGATGATTAAAAGGTCTGTCTGCACCTATTGGTCGAACATCTGCATCTAACCCACCATGATTAATGGATCCAGTATGAATACCAAATCTTGAATTAAACATCGCATTACGTGATGGTGCACATGGAGCATCGGATGCATAATAGTTTGTAAAAGTAACTCCATTTTCAGCAATACGGTCAATGTTTGGTGATGTATTGCGATGGTATCCATATGCCCCCAGATGGTCAGGTCTTAATGAATCAATATCAATATACAATATTTTCATGATTATCTCCTCGCTTTTTTAATATTGGATAATTCATCATATAAAACACAAATTTTCAATCAAATATTTTATAATATTAATGCCTTAACAAGGCACTAACATTACTATATATTGTCTATAGATATCATATTAGTTATAGAGTATAATTTAAATAAACAAAATCATAATATTTGTATAATTCATCAAATTATTTCACAAGGAGAAATCGGAATTTATGTTTAAAATAGAAGGTGTATATCATGATGTAGATCCATATTGGAGTACGGAAAAAGCAAGGGGATTATATACATTCGTGTATGTTACAGAAGGTACAGTCGTCTATTTCATTGAAAATAAACAGATAGAATTAGAAAAGGGAGAATGTTTATGGATACCTGATAACTTATATCGTGCATGGAAAAATCACGAAACCAAAACCCACCGTAAATATACAGTGTTATTTTCGACTGAAACACATACCTTAGATTTTCCATTACCATTTCCAAAGAAAGATCAACTCTTTCGATATACTCCGAGGAATTTAGCTTATTTTGAACAACGTCTCTCATTTTTATATGTACAGTGGCTAGGTAAAAGAACTTATTACGAGCATTTATCTAGCAATATATTATCCGAGCTATTACTACTAATTTCTCAAGAAAGGTTTGAACAAAATGCTTCACCTGAAAAAGAAAAGTTGGTTAGGAAACTTCAAGAGTACATCCTTTACAATTTTCGAGAAAACATTACAATTGATGAATTATCCAAAATGGCAGGTATTTCGCCAAACTATGTTACTGTATTATTTAAAGAAGTAATCGGGGTAACACCCATACAGTATTTACATCAAACACGTGTTAATATGGCATGGAATTTATTCAATAATACACAAATGACTGTAAAAGAAGCAGCGGAATATCTAGGTTATTGTGATCAATCCTATTTTAATCGGATGTTCAAAAAATGGATGGGGATACCCCCATCTCAAGCTAGTTCAAATAAAAAATGAAATGTACTTAAAGAAAACTAGGCGATTGCCGAGCCCTTTAGGCGACAGCAGAGCCGTAGTTGCACTTATCTATATTCCTAAATTGTCCACTACGTCGAGATGGCTTCCATGCTGACAATTTATGCTTTCCTATAAGGTAAAGAAAAGGAGCTGTCTCAAAAGTCAGCTCCTTTACATGGTCTTTCATAATTGGAAAACCCTCTTAAATAACTTCGAGGTCATCTTTTCCTGGCAATTCTGGAAACGGATGATGCGGTTCGGTTTGATACCAATAGGAAACAGAAGCAATATCATCTTTTCTAGCTTCGTACCGGCCGCCTGACCTCCAGCCTAATGCTTGAATCGTTACTTTCAAGTCTTCTTCAAAACGTATAGGGTCCATAATATGCCAGCGATACATACCAAATCGTTGATTGGCTTGATAAAGTCCATCTGGTTTTATTACTTGATGAAATCCTAAAAACGGGGTGGAAAATGTTCCATATTCACCCTTAGGCTGTTCAAAATTCCATGCTCCTCCAAAATAATCTTCTGTACCCGTGCCACATATAGTCGGAAATTCTACATCACCATCTAAGTAAAATTTAATTTCTCCTTCTCCCCACCAATTATTACTATTAACTTGCCAAGCTAAATACGTTCCAACATAATGACCTTTCCCTTTAATACCATCGACTAATGTATGAACTTGTTTCTCTTGAAGTGGATTACTTCTGCGCCATTGCGCATGAAAATATGCCATGTCTTCGGGGATTTCGGTTAAAGCATAATCGATTTGGTAATATAAAATCGTTTCATAGTCTGCTCTATTTTCTATTATTATTTTTGCGGCACGTCGAAACGGCATTTCCCAATAACTATTAAAGCCACCTGCCGGGTTTACTGAAACCGGCAGTGAATTAACATTTGTTCGTTCACACCACCCGTTACAAAAGAAATCACCTAAAGGGACCCTTACCGATGGTTCTTTTTCATCATCCCAATAAATATGAAAGATAAAATCTCTCCAAGCATGTGGTGCACAAGTCATCCACATATGCTGAATAACACCTGGCCCTTCTATATCCGCAAGGACAAATGAGCCATTAGCAGGAATGGCTACAGAAGGAGAGACTTTCCAACCTTGTCCTAAATCTCTTGCAGCCTCTGATCCCGTTCCTTCTACCGCCATTCCAGCTTTTCCTTTTTCCCCTGTGAAATTTTCAGCACTAATCGAACGTGATTTAGCATTTGATAGCTTAGCTAAATTACCTAATCCCATACCCAAACCATTAAATAGATTCATAAATGAATTTCTCCTCCTTTAATATGGTTAATATAAGCTGTCAGGACTTTTAAACTCGGAACTGAACCACGCACTCATCATCAATCTTTGCATTCTTCTTTGAGAAAATATAAGTTACCTTACCATCTTTTTTGATAATATAGTCCTCACTAGGAAGAATTTCGCGTTCTGTTTCTATAGAAATAATATCCTCCTTTTGTGTGAGACGAAATGCAATAAAATCCTTGTCCACTTTTGTAATCTCGGCAGTGGAATAATTAATTTGCACATCTTCAAACCTAACATTTATAGGTAGCATCACACCTTCTTTACTTTGAAGGGATAATTTTCGTCCATCGAAAAGCTTTTGATCGTCATAATATATATGCGTTTCTTTTTCAAATCCATCTAAATTAAGAATATGCAAAAAGGCTTCTCCATTAGCTGTTGCTGTTGACGTCATAAAAATGCCGTGGTATTTACTATCATTTGTTAATCGTGCTTTAGATCCTAACCTCTCCAATGCTTGCTTGAACAAGTCCATATCACAAACAAATGGGGTTGCAATCACAATCGCCTTTCCTTTACCGACTTGACATTCAAAACCACACGTTTCATCTGTCCCATACACACGGAAAAGCGACTCTACTTGTCGATCAAAATCAAAAACTTGCGCTTTATGAACGCGAATTTCTGCGCGATCTTTTGCCCATCCATCAGCATATACCGATAAAGCAAATTCTGGACCAGCTAAACTCATTCCTTTAGGCCGTGCTCCCATTGCATTTGCTAACAACTCACATGGATTACCTTCCATATCATGGGTAGGTACTTCACCATAAAGAAGTATAGCGCCTCCATCCTCTAAAAACTGTACCAATTTTTCTTGGATTTCTTTATGCATGTAACGTGCTGAAGGTAATGCGATCACCGATGTATCAGAAATATTTATAGGTTTATTTTGAATATCCACCGAACCATAACGATAGCCATTAAGCAACATTGCCCGTGCCATATTTTCCCATGCTGCCGTCGATCGATTTGCCTCAATATTTTGATAGATCTCACGCGTTTTAGAACTTTTTGGATAGCATGCCTCTGTCATATAGTAATCCGGAATAAAAGCAAAAGCCACGTTGTCCCGTTGCTCATTCATTTCTGCAAGTTTATCTGAAACAGCCATGATCGTCTTAATAGATCTCGCCATTCTAGGAAATGTATAATTCAATTCTCCTTCAGGACTTATTGGCGCGGCAAAACCATGTCGTTCTCCCGTATTCGCAATTCGATCATTACCGTCATGATATTTTTTGTCAAAACGATAGTTTCTGCCACCTGTCATCAGGTAGTAATTGAGGAGACGATTTCCTTGTGCAATACACATACGCGCCTTAAAATCAGATGCTGAAGGATCTAATCGCCCGCTAAAATTATTACCAAAATTTCCATCCCCACAGTTAAATTCAACGGAAGTTAACGGCTGATCTGAGTTTTGAACAGCATCCATAAAGCCATTAATTAAATATAGGTCTTGGAAACTTTGCATGTTACAATCACCAAAGTAAATATCAGAACCTGAAAGGTAACCTTCTCCCTGTATATACGATTCATATAACTGACTAATCCCTATTGGAAAAGTAAATCCTCTTCCACCGCCAGTTCCGTGAATATTCACTACGAAAGGAATATCTTTTACACCAAACTCTTCTGCATATTCTCTTAATATGGCTACATAACGAGCAAATCGATATCTCATATAGTACCCTAAATCAAAATGAAGCTTTGTTGCATACGCTTCTTTCGGTGAACGAATCGCTTGATTGCGTTCTACAGTATCATTTAAAGGAAAGGGATATCGTTTCTTTAACGTTTCTTCATCATAACGCCCCTTTAACCAATTGGTAAATTCATTCAAATTATGCTCTGTTAAATCAGGGCAATTGCTAACCCATGAGAGCATACCAATCTCATTATCCAATTGAACCGCTATAATATTCCCGCCATTTTTCTGTAATCTTGGTGCAGCAATATCCATTACAGCAGCATACCAATTCTTTACATGCTGTAAAAAACTTGGAGCAGTATAATCAAGTGTTTTTGCTAATGTTTTCTTTCCATCCCATGTAACCGGAATGATTTCAGGATGTTCTTCGATTACCCAATTGGGAATACCTTCATTCTTCATTTCAGCCATGATGAAAGGACCTGGACGCAAGAAAAAATACAAGTCATTTTCAGCACATAAGTCAATAAACCCTTTTAAATCGAGCTCTGGCCGTGTCGAACCGTCCAAATCAATCTCTCCTTGCACTTCTTCATGGCAAAGCCAAGGAACATAGGTTGCCACAGCATTACACCCAGCCATTTTTAATTTATCAATACGATCTTGCCATTCGGATCGATCTAATCGAAAATAATGGATTTCTCCACACATAATGATTTGAGGTTTTCCATCAATGATAATCTGTTTATCTTTTATCTCAATCACATTTCATCATCCTTTCATATTCTTGATAGATTGGTTACTCCACTTTCTCTAAACCAATTTCTTCTATTCCTTTTTGTACAAATTCGTTCTTCATAAAGTTCTCCCAGACAAAACCTGTTCGATAGTTTTCGATCATTAGCAACGTTATACCCTTATCAATACCTATCACATCTTGCGCATACCAATCAGGTGAAATCTCTAGATTATAAGCATCTTTAAAACCATAATCTCCCCATAATTCAGGAATAGTTTCGTAGTGTTCTAGAGCTGCTATCGATTCTTCTGGTGTAAAAACAATAGAACCTGCAGCACCTGCTGGTGGAATCGTCCCATCTGTAAAATGAGCTGAATTATTTGAACCAGACGGACTTGCGCCATATTTCCCATTATATCCATTCGGTCCATCACTAGCGGTAAGCCCCCAAGCGTTTGGTCCAAATGTTTCAAACTTATCGGCTTGATCCATCACATAATCACGATTGGCTTTTGAGGCCTTAATGGAGTTTTCAAACCAGTTAATCCCTTCTCTATCTTGATAATGACGAAAATCAAACCAAGCATGAGAGAATTGATGGGTAAAGATAGACCCAAACCATGAATGGATAAAAGGCTCCCCTTCTCCATACGCACGCTCTTGTCTAGTAAAGTCATAAAACATTTCTGGGTTTGTTGGGTAAGTTGGGGAACCCGCACCTAGGAAATACATCATTAATTGTTCCGCATAAAAGTCCCATGCACCCGCAAATCCACTTTCTGGTGAATAAGACATATAGAATAAATTATTGTTTGGATTTCTATACCAATCCCAATTCACACGTCTATATATATCTTCAGCCTTTTTCTTGATATCCCCTTCAAAGTATTCACCTGCTGTAATAGCTCCACTGATCAAGATGGCTGTATCAATAATAGAAACCTCACTAGTGCCTGCTCTTGTTGCATCATCTATATTTAAAAAATGATAGAATACCCCATTTTCATGTTCAGCATGCAATAATAAGGTATCCAATGTACCTTCAATCCGCTTTTCCGCTTCTTCTTTCGTTATCCAATTTCTTTCAGCACCTATCGTTATAGCTGTTAAGCCGAATCCAACAGAAGCAATACTAGCAAGTTCCGGGTTATTTGGCGCTCGATCTCTAATTAATCCATAACCTGTACTTCCTTCGTCTGTATTAGCCTCATCCCAGAAAAACTCAAAACTTTTTTTGCTTTCCTTTTCTAAAATAGGCGGCCCTTCTATCTCGAGTTGGCTCTCAGTTTGCTCCTTTTGCATATTTAAAAGCCAATATCCACCTACCAAAAATAATAAAAGGAGTATACTTAACAAAATGACCTTATTTTTTGCAGCCCATTTATTCATTTAGCAATTCCCCTCGGTAATCAGTTTGACAAATTTTAGAAAAACATCCTCCTACAATAAAAAAATAGGAGGATGAATCGTAGCCTTCCATTTAGAGATAAATGTCAATAACATTATCCTGATTATGAAACTTCTCTTCTATTTCCTGTTTGAAGATGCGGAAGCCTCCTTCACGATAACGATTTTCCACGACCTCTATTTGCTCCGCCGCTTTACCATTGATCATGACTTTTTTAGCCTCATTTCCTAAATGATAGACAAAGGAGACTGGCTTGTTATTAAATTTAAATGTTAGGGATAATCCATCAAACTTATTATCCAGAACCGGATCAATCACTAAACCTTTTTCTTCTTCGCGAATGCCGAGACAGTTAGAAATTAATTGATTCATATAAATACCAGGACCGCTGGAATAAATTTTCCAACCACCTTTAACAGCAACTGTGCCATCTCGTAATTTCCCAAAGTTTTCTTGCGCATCATAACGTGTGTTAAATTTTCCATCAGAACTGCTAAAGTATGCATTACTTTGTCGGATTTCAGCATTTGGCACAGCATCTTGGATACCGATTGGGGTAATCATTTGCAGTCCTTGCCAAACTTCATCTTTTTTCCCTAGCTTCGCCATTGCCTCTATATAACGAATATGGGCATGTACATATTGCAAGCCAATTTCCCGACCGAAATTAGACGCTTGTTCTGCCCGTTTAAAGTGTTTACTTACACCACCCTCGTAATTAGCAGGACGATTCATTAATCGCACACCGTCTGGACAATATAATTTTTCTTTAATAAGTTGATAATGTTGATCTGCTTCTTCTGGCGTCAATAGTTCACTAATCATACTTCGCTGCATTGGTAACAATCGATAATCTATTCCTGTCTTCGTGTCCTCTGGATGTAACATTAATTCCACTTCATCCGGTTTTTCCATATATACAAAACCAGGAAGTACATCGGTTTGTAACATATACTTTCTAAAATCTTTCTTTATACCATTTGCGAGTAATTCTAGCTCTTCTGCTTCTTCTGGATTTACCTCCTTTAATACATTTGCTAATTTATTTATTACTTGATAGGTTAAAGCTACCGTCCAGCTGCTAACCATATACTGCTTTAACTGTGCATTTGCTGGTTGAAGCGTATCATCCCAATCCCCATCACCATAGGAAGATAGGAAGGTATCATGTAAGAAATGGTCTTTTATATACTGAATCTCTTTCTTCACATGATCCAAAATCGAGACTGGCTTATCGGTTAGCTTAAAGCCATCATCACGTTTTGAATATGGTACTTTTTCCTGTAAAATGTCATAATCCTTCGTAGCTGCTAAATAATCACCAATCACCTTTAACGGCCAAACAATAACATCTCCGTGACTTTCCCCTGCTTGGATATGAAAATACTTGTCAAACATAAACCACTGCGGCCAATTACCATCTTCTTCAAACTGATGCGTATAAACCGTTTTAATGATTTCCTTAACAGAACCATAATTTTGTGTCGCCATAAAGTATTCTGTTGGGCCTTGACATACATCCCTTGTTCCCCAAGCAGCACCGCTATATTGTTCTAAACCATGTGGTACAGAAAAATGAACGAGCATATTGTGTGTATACCACCATGCTAAAGCATTCATTTTGTTAAGTTCCTCAGTGATTTCACCTCGATGCGTTAATTGGAAGCCATTCATTACATTTCGATAGTAATCACGGTATCTAACTCTTTCCGTCTCCCAATCCTCTGTTGCAACAGGGATATCTCCCCCATACAAAAGTCCCTGAACCGTCATTTTCCATCCATTTGTTTCCTCTATTTCATACACTTGCAATGATGCTGCATTTGCTTCCACATTCTTCACTAATCTTTGCTCATCTGTAAGTTGAAAATCTGCTCCTTCCAAATGAAGCTTATATGTCAAATCTGGATAAACCGGTGCATTCATCGAGGCTTGATCTGCCGTAATAGTGACAACATTGCCATCTCGACTGACATGATAAGCTACCTCATATTCATTTGGATGCATCACCACTTGATTGGTTACAAGATAGCGATAGTGTTTGTCACTTTCTGATTCTACGGTTAAGGTAACCTCTGGATTATTTAATGTCGTGTAGCTTGTAATAATAAATAATTCCTTTCCCGTTTTGTAATACCAGCGAGCATAATTAAAACCTACTTCATACATAGACGGCATCGTAAGCAAATGAAACACACCATCTACTTCCACATAAATTCTTTGCCCTGATGTCTTAGCAATATTTAAAGCATTACGTGCATTGGTCAATAGCTTGTTAAAATTAGTATTTCCCACGACCACTTGAGCATTAAAAATCCCATACATCCATGACGTTGACGTAATCGTATCTTCTTTTAATTTATGATTATTCCCAGACATAATAATGTGTCCATGCGGGCGTTCCACTAATAACTCTTTTTCTTTCAATACGACATGTTCATGAGTATCTGTGAAAAAGGACAACATGTTACCATCTAGTTTTTCTTCTTGATGACGATTAGGAAAATAGTGTTCTATTTCCTCTGCTGACATTGATGTCGTCTTAAGCGGAAGGCCGATATCCGCTTTTTTATCTGTTTTTTCAACTTTATTAGGAATAGAAGGAGATGTTGAAGCTACTTCTTGCCAAGCCGTGTTAATCAAATCCTCATATTCTAGCTCCGTTACTGCTGTCTCATGACTTTCGCGAAATAACCCATAAAAGACAAATTGTGCTTCACCAGATAGATTTACTTTCTCTGATTGCAACGCTGTATAAGCGAATTCATATTGATAAACCTCATTAGGTAATGATGGTTTTGTTAAAATACTAGGCTGATTTGTTTCTTTATATTCTTTTCCAAAGAATTGAAAGCCGTCGGTCGAATATCCTATTGCTTTCGATAACGAACCTTGCTGCATATAAGGAAAGCCTGAGGATTGCCCCTGATTTTGACGGGAGCAAATTACGTACCCTTTGTTTTCGTCATTAAAAACGCAATGATCAACGTATTGTGAAACATAAGCCTCATTATTTCGAATAGCACCTTTATCCGCCAAGCCTACATCTTGTCCATAAATAATATCTATTTCTTGACCATTTCCTTTTACTTTTACATCCCAAAACCATACACCTTTAGAAGTTAAAGTAAAGATAACTTGATATTTTATGTCATAAATGGTCCCTGTCCATATCACTGCATTATCTCCATAGGCTACTTCACTTTTAGAATCAACTCCAAGTAATGGAAAATATTGAATTACATCATCTTGATGAATCCGTAAGAAAAGGTTATTTAACGAACCGTCTACAGGGTTCGACATTAACTGATTTAGCATAATAGACTTGTAAGTAGCTTCATACATATCACCACTATTTAAAAAGGAAAAACAATAATCTCCTGCTTCTAATTTAATGGTTGTGTTTTCTGTCATCAACATTATAATCCTCCTATATATAATTACGTTTTTATTTTGAAACGTTTCAATTTAATTGCATAAGTAGTCATACCTACTTGATACCTTATTCTCCAGTAATACCTGAGCGGTCTACTCCTTCCACAAACCATCTTTGGGTAAAAATATATACAATTAACAACGGTAAAATAGATAACAATGTTCCAGCCATACTTATCCCTTCATTTATATCCTGTGCACCTTCACTATTCTGACTATTGTTCAATTCATCGAATGTAGCCGAAAATTTTTCGAGCTGAATTGGTATGGTTGTTAGTTCATTTCCAAGATAAAGACTTGCTAAAGTCGTTTCATTCCAGTACCAAACAAAGGAAAATAAGAAGGCAATGATAATCGCCGGTACAGCCATTGGAATAGCAATCGTTAAAAATACTCGGAAGTTTCCAGCACCATCAAGGTTTGCAGCTTCCTCTAATGCTTTAGGCATCATACGGAAAAACTGATAAAAAATAAGAATAAAAATCGTACTATTTAAACCTTGCCCAAACAAAGCAGGTAGTAAGAAGGAGAAAATACTTCCAATCAACTCTAACTCATTAAAAAACACATATCTTGGTATCATCAACACCTGTGGCGGGATGATAAAAGTGATTAATACAATTCCAAATATTATTTTTTTAAAAGGAAATTCATACCTTGCAAAACCATAACCAATAATAGCTGCAATTGCTGTTTGAGCAATAGATGGGATTATGGTTACATAAAGTGTTTGTCCCAGTGTAGGAAAAAAGTTTAATACCTGAAAAGCTATCATGTAGTTCTCTAAATATACAGTTGATGGAATCCAATTGATTAATGGATTTAATAAGTCTTCTAAGGACTTAAAGCTATAGGATCCCATATAGATAAGTGGATACAAGTATACGAACCCTATAACAATCAAAAGACTGTATACACAAAGCTTTAAGAAAAAACCATTGTTCCCCTGAACACCTAAGAAAAAACTCTTGATCTTCGTTAGGTAAGCACTCATATTCTTTTTTTGAATCATTTTTTGCTTCGAATCCATCATTTTAATTCATCCTTTATCGATACTTTTTATTCCCCAATATCAACACCCCTACACCAATAACCAAGACTAACGTAATGACTAAGAAGTAAATCCAGGACAACGCAGAGGCATAGCCGAAGCCTGTCGAAATTTCAAACATTTGACTCTGAATATGTTCGACTACCGGATTTAGCGCAAATATGGAATACGTAACAATGGTATAGATTAAATTGACGATTATCATGGGAAATAGTGTAGGTAATGTTACTTTCCAAAAACATTCCCAGTTTGAGGCACCGTCAATTTTTGCAGCTTTGTATACTTGTCGATCCGTTTTCTGTAGTGCTGCTAAAAACATTAAAATTTGTACACCTGAGTACCATAAAATAATGACTAAATTTTCCATTAAATAAGTCAAAATAGTATGGAATAAGCCTTCTGTATTAGAAAGTACCGCATCAAAGATTGCATATTCTTCAATCGATGGGATTGAAGTAACGTCTTGTTCCATTAAATCCATGATTACTGGACCACTTGCAATAATAACCGGGAGGAAGAACACCATTCTAAAGAACGTTCTCCATCGTATCGGTTGATTTAATAGTAAAGCAATAATTAATGAAAATACGATGATAATCGGAGTAGAAATAACTAACTCACGCAAAAATCTTAATAATACTTGTGTATATTGAATATCCACCGTAAAAGCATAAATATAATTTTCAAATTTCACGTAAGTTGTGACAATACCATTAGGTGTTAACTTGACTTGTTGAAAACTAAGAAACAATGAATATACTAAAGGAAAAGCAGTGAAAATGAGAAAGCCTATAATCCATGGAAAAATAAAGGAATACCCGACTAAGCTTTTTTTATTTTTTAAAGACAACTGTTTCATGACTGATTCCTCCGGTCCACAACGTTATAGCCTTTTTCTTCAATCGATATGCCATCTATATCTTTTTTCCTATTTGTATAGTTCACGTAAATGGATATACCATTTGAATACTTCACTTCAACTACACCTGTTTCATGAACAATACGATCCTTTATGGTTTCTCCTTCTACTTTCCCTAACGTTTCCTTCATTACTTTATACTGCTCAACTATGGTATCTTCCCAATCGTCAAATTGAGATGTATACAAGTCATTTGACGGCGTGTGCATCAGCTCATGAGATGGCTCTGATGTTAAATAAAAGGATGGATATGCACCGTATTCTATCATTCTCAACAATTCGTCCTCTGGGTTATAGTGAAAGTTAGAGAATGATGCATAATATGGTATATCACCTTTTAATACAATTTGTAAAAACGGAACCGTATCTGTTACAAATTGATAATTAGATGTATACATCGGTATATCAAGATAACGATCCGTTAAAGCAAGCATATAATCATTAGGTTGGTAAAATGACAGAGATTTCATATTTTCACTTAATTCTTCAAACATATCTTGATAAAATGAAATAGCATCTGATCGCATCATATCACTATTAAAATCTGAAAATAGTGTGTTTGCGGTTGTATCTACGGCTAAATGGTTGATATGATGCTTTTGGTAATTCTCCTTATCTTTCTCCATTATTTCCAATGACTTCTTAGGACTCAAATGATAATAATTGGTTTTCTTAGTCGTAATAATTGGTTCTGCATTTATTTTTCTTGCTATATCTGTACTTCCCGAAAATCCTTTAGCATTGTTAAATGCCTTCGTGTAATCAGTATAATAATAAAATGGAATATTATTTTTTTGGAACAACTGATTTACTTCCTCGAAATCATTTTTGTCTCCTAATACACTTTCAAATGGGAACTTATTCGGCAAGGTTCCTGTTAATCCGCCATCTGACCAACCACGATAGACAAGATGAAAATCATTTACTTCTTGTGCTCTTAACCTTTCTACATATTGAGGTAACTCTTGGATTTTGGTCATTGGTACAACCGAATCCCAGATAAGACCACTTTTCACTTCGCCCCCAAGGAACTCTAATCGAGTATCAACCTCATCACCTTTAGACAATAACATGTTATTATCTTTTAAATATTGTTTGTAAGTTTGTGCCATTCCGACATAATCTGCTTTCTCATCACTTAAGAAGGTGATCTTTTCTTGAATATCGAATTGGTTTATTTCTTCCTGGTACACATTATAGCCGTCCATTTTTTGACTTGTTGGCTGAAAATATTGATAACGGTAATGATACTCCGTGGCTATCCAATGAAAGTCGGTTGAAATACCGGATGGATAAGCTAATATCTCAGCAAAATTCTTACCTTCCTCAATCACCGTAAAATAGGCATCTTTATTTACTGTATCGACAAGACCGTACACAGGCAACGTAACTTGTTGAGGTGGTACAATGCGGTTATCTTCCTCATTATTACGACTTCGTGTAAACCCTTGGTCCTCTCCATATACCGTTGCTTGGAACGGAGAGGAAGAGGCTAGATGCCTTTCTGAAAAGCGCATTAATGCACCACTTCCATCAGGGATAAATAAATACCCATTACTTTCTTCTACACTTTCAACTGCTCCTAAAAAAGGATACACTCGCATCGTTGCTAATCGATTATCCTCTTCTCTAATTCCTTCTTGTCGAACAGAAACATTAATAGAACCTCCATCTAATCGAACCTCTAATGGCACTGCTATGCCAGCTTCTTCAAAACTTATCTCGGCTTTAAAACCATTATCTAACTGCTCCATTGTTATTTCGGATTGATTTGTTAATATACTTTCTGTTGATTCCTTGCCATCATCATTAATATAATCAATCGTAACTGCTGAATGAGCCATGTTAGTCCAAGTGTTGTTCAAATTGTATTCTTGATCCATATCAAGACCAGACATCCAAATAAATCCTGTCTTTTTGTTTTCTATTTGGAGCGCAAGGGAATCCTCTTCCACATATAAAGCCAAACTGTCATTTTCCGCTATTAATTGATAGGAGTCGATCAAAGTATTTCCTTCTGATTCTGCACCGTCAACTTCTGGTTGAGTGTATTGGTTGGATTGATATCTTAACATTTGATTTGTTCGTTTTTCTTCAATTTCTGAGACCTCTGTATCTACTTCACCTTCTGTTAATGCATTAGCAATAGCATGAATAGGGAAAAAAAGCAGTAGAATGAGTATTAACCATTTCACCTTCTTAAACACGCAGCATCACCTCCTGTAAGATAGAGCTTATGAAGTCATATACTTGATCAAACAAGACATACAAGACAAAGAAAACTAATACGGTTAAAAACATGCCAAATAAAGTAAGCAAAATATTACGGACGGTTCCCCAAAATGTATAATCATGTATTTCCTTAATCGTTATAAATAAAAGTATAAGCGACCATGCCGTAATTACTTGCATAGACAAAGTGTAAACAAATGCCTCATTATAAGTGAGAACATTTGAGATTAAAGTAATCGGCAAAATAAATAATAGATATGGGGCTAGAGAATAAATAGTGCCATTAAAAACATCTCTAAATCTTCCCTCACCATCTGTAATGGTACTTACTAAATAGTTAACAACAATAAACAGTAGAATCGGAATTAGAAGTTTGCCTATTTCGAAGAATATATTCATTTCTTCTAAGGCTTGATCCGTAAATAAAAACCCTGTCCAATAAATCATTAAAACATATTCCACAAGCAAGATAATATATAAGACGGCGGATGATAAGATGGACACCTTTTCATACTCTTTTAGATAATACAAGCTATCAAGTGGATGTTTAATAAAATTTTTAATATAGAGAATTTCACTCAGCAATTTATTACGATTCCAATTTGACTTGAAAGCTCTTAATGGTTGCAAAATATTCCGTTTTTTATCCAACAATTTAACCACAAAACGTATGAAAAGCAGGATTAGAATAATGAGTATTACATTTGCTAAATGATCTTCCATCCACTTATATCGCACTTCCCAAAAAGCGGTGGAATAGCCTTCTTTATCATTAGCTAATTCAAATTCATGAAGTGCTTCTTCATACAATTGTTGCTTATATAATGCTTCCCCTTTTGCCGTATGCGCTAGTCCATATGAAGAGTTCAACTTTAATACTTCATTCCAGTATTGCTCACTTTGAACATAGTAGCCTTCCTCAAACAAAGCTAAACCTTGATGCAGTATTGTCGTAAATTCCGTTGGTTCAAATACCTGAATGACACCTAACTCTCGATCTGTCACATAGACTCTGCCAGAACTGTCTACATCGATACTCGTTGGCTGAACCGTTAACCCTAATCTATTCGTTGCTTTTGTCTGTCCTCCAAAGGAAAATAATAGATTACCAGAACTATCATATTCAGATATCACACCATCACTACCTACTGTGTATATGTTACCAATAGGACCAGTAGCGATGTCTACTAAGTTTGTATCCTCTGTAATACTAGGAGGCAAAATATTACCACCAGCAATGTTTAATTTTCGAACAGCCTCCCAAGTGGTGCCTGAAGTCACTGTATAGACGAGTCCCTGTTCATCAATAGCAACATTGCTAGCGGCAGGTGGTTCCTTTAAAAACAGGTTAGCTCGTTCTCTTTGAGTCGTGATAAAATTTTGCAAAGCACTTCCCATAGTTGGCTCTAGTGTGTTTGCCCCATAGTACCCCAAGAAAGTTCCGTCTTGACTTAATTGGATAATCCCATTTGTTGCACCTTCACCAATAATGTAAATATTCTGACGTTGATCAATTGCGATTTTTTCTGGTTTATAAGGGGCATTCTTCCCAAACAATGGCTCATCAGGCCTAGTATACTCTTCGATTAGTTCTCCATTTTCTTCAAATTTAAATACAGTTTCGTTTCCATAATCTGCTGCATAGACGCTACCATTTTGATCGGTGTAAACTCCTATTGGTTTCTGTAAAATTTCTTCACCATATTCTTGAATGAGTTTTCCTTTAGTATTAAATTTTTTTACAGTTTGAGTGCCCGAATCTGCGATCAACACGTGATCATTCTCATCAATATATATATCCTCGGGATTTACAATCTCCGAACCCTTTGCAAATAATCCAATCGGGACATAAGCCGTTTGTGTTTCAATTACATTTCCATCAGCTGTTAATGTTTCTGTCTTATATGGTACAGAAACGGAAGCAGAGGAATATGTGGGAAACAGTAGGATTAACCATAGGCCAAACGCTGCAATGAAAAACTTCTTCATTTCCCTTCCTCCTCTAAATTACTTAATACCTGAATGTGCCATTGTATTCATTACTTTACTTTGCATAAATATAAAGATAATGAGGTTTGGAACGAACATTATTAAGGAAGCAGCTGCTGCCATTCCTTGCCCTGCAACTGTATTACCACTACCCGCATCAACAGCTAATGTGGACATAAAAAAGGCGAATGTCTTTAAATTTTCATCATCCACAAATAAAGTGGAAGTTTCCGCATTGTTCCACACTGCTTGAAAAGCTAAGATCGAAATAGTCGCAATAGCCGGCTTCACTAATGGAATGATAATCTTCCTAAAAATTTGAAAATCTGTAGCACCATCTATTAATGCCGCTTCAATTAGTTCGTCTGGTATTTGATCAATAAATTGCTTTACCAAAAACAACCCTACTGGCATTGCCAATAATGGAAAAATATGTGCGAAAAATGTATTTAACAAACCTACTTCATCGATTAATAGATATCGAGGGATAGTAACAGCAGCAGGTACGAACATCAATGCAAGAGTATTAATTTCAAAAATAGTTTTCTTTAATTTAAACTGTTTTTTCGATAAAGCATAACCAGCCATTGCACTAAACACCACTGTAAAAAACACGACAATAATCGTTACTACTATGCTATTAAATAAATACCTTGACATTGGAACACCTGTTGCATTCGAGTTATTCACAAGATCCTGGAAATTTTGTAAAGTTGGTTTTTGAACAAAAAATCTTGGCGGATAGGCAAATAGCTCATCTATTGGCTTTAATGCATGTGAAAATATATAAACAATTGGAAGCATCATTAGCACTGCCATCGGAATTAAGATAAAGTAAAATTTAAGCTGACTTCTATGAAATCGGTCTGGATTAATTTTTGATCCATGAAACGAGGCCATCCAATCCCTCCTAATTAGTTAATTTATCTATTTAATCTTTTTCAGCAAATAACTTCATAGCTATCTTAGAGAACCCATAAATAAACAAGAGTAATAAAACGGATAAAGCTGCTGCATAACCCATCTCATATCGAATAAACCCAAAATCTTCTAAGTGATTTACTATTAACTGTCCTGCGTATTGTGGTGTAGGGTTCTGTCCAGATAATTCCACCCCTATTGCTCCGGCTTGAAATGTTTGTACGACAGCCATAACAGCCCCAAACAACATTTGCGGTTTCATAGAAGGAATGGTAATATATACAATTTCTTGAAACCTATTTTTAATCCCATCAATATATGCCGCTTCATATATTTCTTGATTGATGTTTAAAACACCAGATAACATGGCTAAGAAACCTACTCCCATACTTCCCCATAATGTCACAACAATCATAATTATCATCAAGTATTCAGGGGATTGAAGGAATTGAATGGGTTCATTAATAAAACCTATCGATATTAATAAATTATTTAAATAACCTGTTTCATCCCCGCTAAAGATAATCTTCCAAACTACCGCCATTGCAACTCCTGCAGTCATGGAAGGCGAATATAAGATCAAAGCAAGTACTGTCCTAGGTCCTTTTGAAATTTGCGCTAACATCCAAGCTAATAAAAATGCTAGAATATAGCCTCCAGGTCCGACAATTAAAGAAAAAATCAGTGTATTTGGTAATACATATTGCATAAATGTATTATCTTGTGTCAGGATATTCACATAATTCTCTAAACCTATAAGAGATGGCATCTCTATCGTGTTAAAATAGGTAAAAGATAAGCCTATTGCGATGACCACTGGGATAATAATAAACGTCGTAAATAAAATTAAATAAGGTGCTAGAAACACTGATGTACTAACATGATTATTATTATTCATTAACTTCCAGCCACCCTTCAACCTTCTCAATTGTTGGTATTGGGTAAGGTTTTATTACCTCACCATTTTCCATATACCCAAATTCCTCTAGCTTTCTCCGCATCTCTCGATTAATTAATATGACGCTGTCATCTACTGAAGCCCTTACATTCTCACCATCAAACACCGCTCTATTCCATGCGTTACTAATCTCTCTTTCTACCATATAAGAATAAGGCGTTTTCGGTACTTCTCTTAAATACTCCCATTGTTCTAGAATCACGTCTTTATGTTCTTCTGGCAAAGGTAATTCTTCAAACGCTTCTAGATTAGCTGTATTCCACATGTATTCTGGTCCAAATAGCGTTTGCATCGTAACGGCATACTCCGTTTGGGTTTCTGTTGACATCCACCATTTTAGTAATTCCCATGCTTCTTCTTCTTTCTCATTTCCATCAAAGATCATCGAAGCTTGTCCAGATCCTGCTGCCCACCTTTCTACAGTTCCGTCTTCCTGTTCTATTCCTGGTTGTGGTGTTATATCCCACCAACCGGAAATCTCAGGTGCAGCTGTCGTTAATTCTACATAAGTACCAAATGGTGCTACACCAATTGGTAAAGTAGAATATCGAAAATGGTTATAAAACCTTGGTACTTGTAGCGGCATACTGTAAATCGTGCTAAGATCTGACATAAACTGAATACCTTCCAAGGCTTTATCTTCATCAATGGCAGCACCAAGTCCATCTTCTTGATATATTTTTCCGCCGAATTGATAGATGAATGGCGAAGTAGTCTGAAAAGCTTTAAACGCTGACTCTTCCGCTAACGGAGTATAATAGTTTAAACCATACCTTTGTAACTCAGGAAGAATTTCTGTTACTTCATCCCAAGTATTAGGGATAGGAAGATTAAGTTCCTCCATAATATCCTTGCGATAGAACTGTACAAAAAAGTCCTGTGTTTCTGGCAAGGCATATACATTATCTTCAACAATTAATGGCAAAAAGGCACCAGGAGAAAATTGCTGACCCACTTCTTCAAAATCGTCAAATTGCCTGAGATCTACTGCAGCTCCACGAATGGCTAACTCGTAAGGAACCCAGTTACTAATTCCAATTGCTAAATCAGGCTGTGTATTAGCTGCACTAGCTAATACTAGTTTTGATTCATCTGGCATAAGCGAATATTTCACTTTAATACCCGTTTCCGGTGTGAAATTTTGATCTGTCATATTTTGTAATAACTCTACATATTGTCTCGGACGATTTACCCACACCTCTAATGTGTCTTCTGACACATCTGATGTAGCAAGGTTTTCTTCTGTGAAAGATTTAAAAAAACTAAGTGTAGAGTCTTTCGTCTTTGTCCATAAATCCGCCTCTGCATCTGGAAGTCTCACATCTCCATGCACATAAAATTGGTCTAACAATAACGGTTGGTTTGTTAACTGTGTTCGTATATTACCTAAAAATTGTGCTGCCGAATTAGACCCCGTCGATAACTCTGTTAAACGACTCGGAATTTCATCCGGCTCAGCAGCTAATTTCTTTAATTTATCAATAGCTATTTTCATAGAAGAAATCTCAGTAGATTCAACACCATTATTTAAAGACATTAAATACGCCATTTCTTCTTCCAATAGATTAGCCCATTCTAATAATTGTTCATCAATACCAGGAATGTATTCTTCAATATCCCAATCACGAGTTCCCTGTTGATTCCCTGTTAATTTACGAATAGACAGGGATAACTCATCAATCTCTTGCATGACATCATCAATGGTAAATATGACACGTGCATGTGGAGAGGTATCCGCTTTTAAACTTATCTTATTTTTACCTTCTTCTAGATAAAACCAGTAGGGATCTCCTTCATTATTACTAAATGTTTCGTTATACCATTTCTTGCTGTGCTTAAATTGATATTGCTCTACTTCCTCAAAAGGAACTTCATCATTTATAAGCAATGTTCGATAAACTGGTGCATTAGATGCTTTATCCTGTAATGCTTTGAATGATAAACGATAGAAACCTGTTTTTTCTACTTCAACTTCCCAGCTGACTGTTTGCCCAGCTGTATTCCACGAATCTCCACCTAATGTATTTAGATACAACCTGTCTAGGTCATAAGGTGTAACAGCAGGGTCTTCTGTAGCCATTGGCCTTATATATGAATTGTTCTTTTCTGAAGGGTGTTCTGCTTGATACTTGATTAAACCTTCTTGTTGTTCAGCTTCTGAAAAGCTATTCAGATATTCCTCATATGTTTGCACTTGTTTTACGGAGGTAATGTATACATTACCGACTAACATTTCTCCTCTTAAGTTATTTAAAGTAATGGTATTCTTTCCTTCATTCAGATGAAATTGCAACGGACGTTTATACAAATATTGAGAATCTTCTGCTTTTAAGTGTTGCCATTCTTTCAATCGAACCTGCCTTGGAATGATTTCATTTCCTGATCGATCTGTTTTAAAATCTTCTGTTTCATTCTTCCAATAGCTTGGAAAAACAATCCGCCTACTCTCTGAATAAGGGTATTCACCATTCACTTGGATGGCACCTTCTATTGGAATAATCGAATCACCTTGCGGCAAATAATCAAAACCAATTTCATACAACCCTTCTTTATCCACCTCTACTTCAACAGTTAAAGAATCTTGATTACGCCAATAGAACACACTATCCTCATAACCATTGCTTTGTGATGATGGTAATAGCTCTTCATCATCAATATTTATAAAAGCAGATGGTGGGATAGATTGCTCGTAATGAGCAATACTATCCAAACCTTGATTCTGCCATTCGTTGAGTTTGAGGTGATAACGCTGTTCTTCCAATTGTTCATCAACTTCTGATTCACTTTGTTCATTAGCCTGTACCATTGACACTGGAATTAAAGACAGCATTATTAGTGATACAAACATCGCTTTAATCTTCAAGTTGTTACCTCCTCAACTTTTCTTCCCTTACTGACCCATTGCTTCCGACGCCTCTTGATACTTACTATTTGCTAATTCATTTACTTGACTAGCATAATTCTCATAATTGATCTCACCAGACACTGCATTGTTAATAAGAGTTGATATTGTCGCATTTGGTTCATCGCCGATTTCTACACCAGTTGGTGCCTTCCAACGAGCTTGCGCATAACCAGGCGTTGTCTTAAATGGCTCCACCACAGCATTATCTATATTTTTAAATGCTTCTTTTAATCCTGGAACATTTACTGTCTCAAAATATGCGTTTATTACTTCATCATCTGTAATTAACGGTAAACGATCTAAGGTCACTTCCTCTACTTCGTCAGCTATAGCGAGTCGCTCTAAATAGCCATCTTTGCCAAAGCCCATCCATTTCGCTAACAAATAAGCCTCTTCAGGATGTTCGGTAGAGCTGGAAATACCATAATAATCATGTGTGATAACATCTCTTTCACCTGGAATTCCTATAAAGTCCCATTCAAAATCCGCATTCTGTGAAAAAGCACTGATTGCCCAAGTGCCATCCCATTTAATACCAATTCCTTCGTTATACCAAACTTCATTAGCATTTTCACCATTGAAATTAGCTTTTTGATCGTCACTTAAAGGCTCAAAAGCATAACCATTACTATTAATATTTTGAGTAAACTCAATCCCACTAATAAATTCATTACTATCTAAATGAAAACCTTCTTCATTATAGGTATACCAACCAAGATCTTCATTGGCTGCTGCAGGATACCAATCCACTATAGAGAAAGTTTGATTTAAACCAACTACCCCTTGGTTAACGTTTGTAACATTACGAATTGCTTCATTAAATTCATCGAGGCTCATGCCTAAATATGGTACATCAAGATTTGCGTCTTCATATAAATCTTTATTGACATAGTACCCTAACATATGTTGTGAAGCAGGGATTGCATAAATTTGATCACCAACAGTAATGGAAGCAATAACGGAATCCGGCAATAATTCGAATTCTTTATCCTCTTTTGCAAGCTCACTTACATCTAACATCCACTCATTAGCAATACCAGTTGGTACAGTCGCAAGGGAAAATACATCTGGCATTGCACTTGCACTTGCAGCAGAAGCTAATGATTCCTCCCAAGGATCACTAATCGATTCGTCTATTTCTACGGTAATATGTGGATATTCCTCCATAAAAGCTTCAAGCATTAGCCGGTTGATATTTGTATCTCCTTCTGCACCAAAAGACCAGCTAGCCATTGTAAGTGTTACTTGCTCTTTATCTTCATCGGAAACGTTATTGTTATCGGTTTCATTTGATTCATTTGTGTTATCAGCCTCTGACATTTCTGAACTTTCTGAATCATCACTACATGCGACTAACAAAGAAAACAATGCAACAAGAACCATTAGCGAGAACCACTTTTTCATAACATTACACTCCTCTGTATTTGTTTTAATTTATATCACTTTGTCTAATCTGTGCTGATATTCATGAACCGCATAACAAGTGTTATTGAAACGTTTCAATTGAAGTCAAATAAAAATGATTACCATATCTAACATCTAGTAACCAGCAAAAATGCAGCTAATAGGATATATACTTTTCAACAATCTAGCTGTCTTTATAATCAATTATGAATCCGTTTTCACATTTTGGATTAATTAATTCTCCACCGCTCCTTAAAACTATATAAATGAAACTTTCCATTTTTAAGACGAGGAACGCGATATAAATTGAATTGGAATT
The DNA here is from genome assembly GCF_010993965.1 of Gracilibacillus sp. YIM 98692. Classification (GTDB taxonomy): domain Bacteria; phylum Bacillota; class Bacilli; order Bacillales; family Amphibacillaceae; genus Gracilibacillus. Next base: position 52,310 of record NZ_WIXM01000001.1, read on the forward strand.
TGGTCAATTTCGAAATCTTTTTCTTTATGAATCATTTTGAATAAAGTTTTTGCAGCTGTCTCTCCCCATTCTTTTTTCTGAACACGAACTGTAGACAATGGCGGTTGAAAATATTTAGCTAATTCAATATCATCAAATCCCACAAAGGCTATATCAGTTGGTATATTCAAACCTTTTTCCTGGGTGGCTTGAATGGCTCCCATTACCATCTCATCATTTGCTGATATAAATGCTGTGGGATAATCGGTGTTGGTTTCTAAGTATTTTTTCATACTTAACAATCCGCTGACTTCAGTAAAGTCTGCTCTGATAATGTCTCTCTTATTATAAGACATCCCTCTTTTGGCAAGCGATTCTTTAAAACCTTCTAAACGTTTTTCTCCATCAAACGATGTTTCTGAACCTGCAATGAAACCAATTTGCTGATGTCCTTTTTCCACCAAATAATTGACCGCACAGTCAATCCCATATTTATTAGGTAGTAATATTTCCTTTATATAAGGATTTTTAATCTCTCGATCTAATACAACAACAGGATATTTCTCGCTTGCTAACACCTCCAGCAAATCATTAGGAATATGGTAATTTAATATAATTGCTCCTCCTACATATCGTTCTTTTAGTAAACGATGCATATCTGCTGATGCACAAACCACCATCTCATATCCATTTCTTTCCACTTCATTCTGAATACCTTCTAACAATTCGTTGAAAAAGGGACCTCTAAATCCGCTTAAGAAGAGTCCGATAATATCACTTTTATTCCTCTTCAAATTTTTAGCGTTCCCGTTAGGATGATATCCTAATTCATTAGCAACTAGTAAGACTCTGTCTCTTGTAGCTTGTGAAATTAATTTACTGCCATTAATAGCATAGGATGCAGTGGAGATACTCACATTAGCTTTTTTCGCAACATCTTTTAACGTAGTCAATTGCTTACCTCTTCTCAATTCTACAAATTTTTCAGACTCTATTGAAACGTTTCGATTATTATTATACAACACATTGAAACCGCATTCAATATCTTTTTGGTTATTTTGTAAAATTGATGGAGGGGGAGACATGAAATAGTTCATGTCTCCGTACTTACTTATTACTTAGCACAAAATGCAATGTGACTTTCATCGCCTGTTTCAGTAATTGTTATCTTATATTCATTTTCATCATTCATTTCCTCAATAGAGATATGCTCTTGTTCAATCGGAATCCATTTATCTGATTGGATAACCATTTGCTCTTGTGGCTGGTGTGCTTTCACACTTATGAGCAATTGATCCTTACTTTCTTTTAGATGGAATATTTCAGCCGTACTATATTTAATCAATAGCTCATCTGTTAATGAAATATTTACAGGAAGAATCAGCCCGCTTTTTCCCGGAACCGTCACAACATTTCCGTTGAATAATGTATGATCTTTATATTGAATGGTTGTCTCTTTTTCATATTCATCGAAATTAGTTAAGAATAAAAATTGGCCGTACCCAGTTAATCTAGTAGAAATATCCACTTCATCATTTAACTGGAAGCTTGATTTTACATTTACCTTTGCTGCTAAGTTGATATATACGTTGTCCTTATATTGATAATCATGCTCCATGCTTATACCAAACATGACTAGCTTTCCTTTTCCTAAAGTCTTTTCAAATGCCACTACTTCTTTGTTCTCATCTTCTGACCACCCAAAAGCACCATGATTAATATCATACGTTTCCATGCTATCTACTTTTATACTATCCACATCATCAATTTGAACAAACCCATTTTTCTTCCGAGATTTTGTGGATACACCAATATAATCTTTTAGTATCGTGCACGGTTCATTATTCATATCTTTTGTTGGTATAACAGGGAACATGACTAATTGCCCCCCGTCTTCCATATACTGAATTAACTTTTCTTGAATCTGTTTACTCATTCTTTGATGGGAAAACAACCATAAAGTTGGAACCTCGCTGACATCTATATCGCCCTGATTTAATAAGTTATATCCTTCATATATAATATTATTTTGCCTTAAACCTCTAGCAATCCCATTATTCATATTGGTTTCTCTTTCATCTTCTAAAGCTTGATCCTCAGAGACTGTATAGCTATTGCTGAACTCTGTCATATAATATTCAGGATTAAAGGCAAAATGTGTATCAAAATCTGGCTTTGATTGAGCTAACGACTCATTGTACGTAGATAACACACTGCCTAAATGCTGTATGACCTTATAATGTGGTCGTTTACGCCCATTCATATCTAAAGCGGCTTGCCATTCATGCCGCTTACCTAGCAGGCCGATCTCTTTATAGTTTTCACCACCAACAAACATATAATAATTGACAGCATTCATCCCATTCGCAACACATAACCTGGTCGTTAAATCGAAGCTGCTCGGCTGTAATCTCGGCTTATCCGGTATACTGCCGCCTTGAAATTCTGCTGAAAATAGCGGCTGTTCTTTCCACTGTATTGCTTTGGTAAAGGCATTAGCTAATACAATATCAACATAATTATCATATTCAATATTACCGATATAATAATCTCCAGCCATTAAAACATCATCGATTTTTGCCGCCTCTTGTAACTGTGAGATACCTATCGGATACTTTGTCCCTCTTTTCACGATATCGATGGTATCAAATCCATGGATGTTTACCACAAAAGGAACTTTAATCCCTTCATTATCTGCTAGCTTCTGTAAGTATTCAATATACTGGCGATAATGTATTCGCATGAAATAGCTAAATTCATTTTTTACTACCATACCATGGCTTTCATCCGGATCGGTTAGCTTGGAAGAAACAAACTGATTGATATTGTCAGCATTTACATGAAACAATTGATTGAATTCTTCTAAAGAATATTTTTGTTCGAGATACTTTACAAATAATCTTTGTGTTTCTTCATTATAATCACCGTTATTGGTTACCCAATGAAACATACCTACTTCATTATCTAACTGAAATAAAATGACAGAACCGCCATTGTGTATTTGGTATGGTGCTAACACACGGCATATAAATTGGTACCAACGATCTACCTTTTCTAAATAAGTAGGATGCATATAGCTGACGACTCTAGTAGGGTGTATTTCCCCATCAGCTGTTTTAGCTAATGATTCTGGGTAATTTTCTATAAACCAAGTAGGGACACCATGATCCACCACCTCAGCCATAACATAAGGTCCTGGTCTTACTAAGCAGTACATATTTTCCTCTTGCACGATATTAAGAAACGTTACAAGGTCACGTTCTTCCCTTGTATTACCCTCTACATCTATTTTCCCTTCCTCATATTCATGTACTACCCACGGAATATAAGTACTTACCATATTCATTCCCGCTTCTTTCATCTGTTTAATTCGGTTTCTCCATTCAGATTTAGGCACACGGAAATAATGTAATTCTCCCCCAAAAATCATAACGGATTCGCCATTAATGACTAAACTTTGGTCTTTAACTTTGATCACATTTAGACACTCCTTGAAAATATGTAGCATGTATAAGGAGGGTGTAAAAACTTACATCCTCCTCCCCTTATTTTTTACTTTTTATTTTCTCAATTCAAACGACTGCTCCAAGCATTCTTGACTATTAGGTCCAACAAACACATTGAATTTTCCGGCATCACTTTCGAACGATAGGTCTTCATGATAATAACGCAGTTGCTCTTCCGTTAATGTGAAGAATATTTCTTGTTCTTCTCCAGGATTTAATTCAATTTTTTGATATGCTTTTAATTCTTTTAGTGGTCGAACAACTTCACCCACTAGATCCCGCACATATAATTGAACAACCTCTTCACCCTTAATAGAGCCTACATTTTTTACTTTTACAGATACTTTTATTTCATCATCAGCTGCTAAATAGTCTTTCGATAAAGTTAAATCATTGTATTGATATTTTGTATAGCTTAACCCGAATCCGAATGGAAAGAGCGGTTCATTTGGAACATCTAAATATTGAGATACATATCGTTCTTGTGCATCTGGCGCATCCTTTGGACGACCTGTATTATAATGATTATAATAAACTGGCACTTGACCTACATTATAAGGAAACGACATCGTTAAACGACCTGAAGGATTAACATCCCCATACAGTAAATCAGCAATCGCTCTTCCACCTTCTGTACCAGGGAACCATGCCTCTAAAAGGCCATCAGACTCTTCATATACTCCATGCAAGTCTAGTGGTCGACCGTTAATCAATACAGATACGATAGGTTTATTCAATTTCTTCATTTCTTCTATCAATTTTAATTGCACATCAGGTAGGCAAATATTGGAACGACTCCCCGCTTCACCACTCATCTCAGATTTTTCTCCTAAAGCTAACACAATAACATCTGCATCATTTGCCACTTTAACTGCTTCCGAAAATTGATCCTCTGTAGCAGATTCAATGTCACTACCTTGAGCCATGAAGACATTATCTGCCCCCGCTTTTTGAGCAATTCCATCGTAAATCTTGACAGCATCCTCTTTAGAACCTTGCCAAGACCATTGCCCAAGGATGTCACCATTATTTGCAAACGGACCAATAAGCGCTATTTTTTTATCTTTTTGAAGCGGCAGAATTTCTTCGTTCTTCAATAAAACGCATGATTTAGCAGCAAGTTCATAAGCTGCCTCACGATGCTCTGTACTCATGATTACTTCTTTTTCTAATTGTTCATCTGCACCTCTATAAGGATTTTCGAACAATCCTAGTTTTTGTTTAAGTTCCAGTATACGTAAAACAGCTTCATCAATAAGCTCTTCCTTAACAGCGCCAGAATCCACTAATTCCTTTAAGTTTTTCACATAACATGCAGTCATCATTTCGATATCCACACCAGCATTAATTGCTTTCCGTGCTGCTTCACTTTCATCTCCAGCTACACCATGAGGAATTAATTCTTTGACAGCACCCCAATCGGAGATCATAACACCATCAAAACCCCATTCTTCTCTCAATAAATCTCTCATCAGTTTTTTGTTACCTGTTGCCGGTACTCCATCAACTGTATTAAAAGCTGTCATCACCATTTCACAGCCTTCATCAAGAGCTGCCTTATAGGCTGGTAAATAATTCTCTCTCAGTTCTCTTTCTGACATATTGACGGTATTGTAGTCTCGTCCACCCTCTGGTGCTCCATAAGCGGCAAAATGTTTAACACAAGCTGCAACTTTGTTTTTATCATTAGTTAAGTCATTTCCTTGGAAGCCTCGTACAAAAGCTTTTGCAAATACACTATTAAGGTACGGATCTTCACCAGTCGTTTCCATAACTCTTCCCCAACGCGGATCTCTAACTAAATCCACCATTGGTGCAAAGGTAACATGTACGCCCGAGACAGCAGCTTCTTTTGCCGCAATTTCCGCACTGCGTTCTGCAAGTTTTTCATCCCATGAACAACCTATTGCTAATGGCACCGGAAATATCGTTTTAAATCCGTGTACAATATCAGCCATCATTAGTAATGGTATTCCTAATCTATTGTTCTCTAGGTGAACCTTTTGTATATTTGTAACTTCCTTCGCACCTGATGCACCAAGAACAGAACCACTATTTTGAATCATTTCTTCAGTTATACCCATATCTTCCATCGGTCCCGTAATTTCACCTTGGGTTTCTGCACCTGCATAAAACAAAGTTGCTAGTTGAATTAATTGATCTTTCTTCTCATCTAAAGTCATATCATTTAGTAATTGTCTTAGATTCATTATTTTTCCCCCTCATAAAAACATAACCATAACAATAAAGCTATTTTATTCCTGATACATTGAAACCTTCTACTAAATATTTTTGGAAAATCATAAAAATAATAAGAATAGGCACTACCATAAATGCCGAACCTGCCATTTGTAATCCATAGTTCGTTGCATATTGATCTTGCAATAGTGACAACCCTACAGATAACGTGTATAATCTTTGGTCATTTGCTATAATTAATGGCCACAAGAAACTGTTCCATGATGCAATAAATGTCAGGATGACTTGTACTGATAAAATTGGCTTCGCTAATGGAATAATCAATTTAAAGAAAATATATATTTCTCCCGCACCATCTAGTCGTGCCGCCTCTATCAAATCATCCGGCACTGTAACCATAAATTGCCTGATTAAAAAGATCATAAAGGCAACTATTAAACCTGGAAGTACGATCCCAGTCATCGTATTTGTTAAACCCATCTCATTAATGATTAGGTAAGTCGGAATCATTGTTATTTGTCCTGGTAGCATCATCGTAACAAGTACTACCATAAACCAAATTTCTTTTCCTCTAAATTCAAACTTTCCAAAACCATATCCCGCCATTGTATTTAGTAACAAACCTACCATCGAGAAAAACACGATAATTAACGTATTTACTAAATATACATCAAAATTTAGATTCTGGAATAACTCCAAATAATTTTGAAAAGTTGGATTTTGAGGAAATAATGTTGGCGGTATTTGCAAAACTTCTCTTTCGGTCTTAAAGGAACTTAATATCATCCATATAAATGGTAAAGAAACCGAAATACCTCCAAAAACGAGTAAAAATGTTACGATAAACTTTTCTAATTTACTCTTAGGTTCCATTGAGAACACCTCACAATGTTTGGTCTTTTTTTCTAAATCTGAATTGAATGATAGTGGCTATAATGACAATGATAAACAGCACAAAAGATGCTGCTGCAGCGTATCCAAAATCGTTATATTCAAAACCTCTTTGATAAATATATAACGCCATAGAATTTGTTCCATTTAATGGACCACCATCTGTCATTACAAACGGTTCTTCGAAAAATTGAAGCCAGCCTATCACTGTTGTTACAGTTACAAAAAATGTTGCGAAACTCATGGATGGTAACGTTATCTTGAAGAACTTCTGCCAACGGTTTGCCCCATCAATATCAGCTGCCTCATAATAATCTCTTGGTATTGACTGTAATGCCGCTAAAAAGATCAACATACTCACACCATTACTTTTCCATACTGCTAGAATGATTAAGGAGAATTTTGCAACCAACGGATCTTCTAACCATGGCACAGACTGAATATTCACGAGTGATAATATATAATTAAACAAGCCATATTGTTGGTTATATAAAAATCCCCAAACCACTGCTATTGCTACTATATTAGTGACGGAAGGCATATAGTAAATCAACCTAAAAGTAGAAGATAACCATTTCCCTACCATTGATAATAATAAAGCAATCACTAATGAGCTAGAAACAGCCAATGGAACACCTATGATGACATAGAAAAAAGTATTGAATATGGACTCCAGAAATACTTCGTCCTGAAATAATTTAACAAAGTTTTCAAAACCTACGAAATTGACTTTTGACCAATCTGCTAAACCAATTAGAGTTAGATCGGTGAAACTAATTCCTAACGAGAGAAATATTGGTGCAAAAGAAAACACCATTAGTAATAACACTGCAGGACCAATAAAGAATAGTGGCATTAATTTGTATTTCCATTTAGTCATCTTTCATCACCCGCCTTAAGCAATATAGGGCGCATAATTTAGAATGCACCCTATTTTTAAGTTTTTAATCTGCTAGAATATCTGATACTTTTGCTCGATATTCCTCTAAAGTTGACTCTAAATCTGCTCCGCCTCTATACACTTCTTCCAGATACTTCAGCAATTCTTCACTTATTTCCGTATACTCCGTGATCATTGGTAATACCTCTGTTGATTGCAGCTGTTCACCAAACACACTAAACATAGGGTCATCTGCTAGAACTGGATCTTCCCATGCTTCTAAATTGGCTGGTAACTCATTTACTTCTTTGTACCATTCTAATTGGGTATCTGCATCAGCTAGGTAATTAATAAAATCTAAGGATTGTTCTACCTTTTCAGAATTATGGAACACCCCAAAGTGAGAGCCTCCGATCATAGAACGGTTTGTTTCTTGACCTGGCATGACACGAACATCCCATTTTCCTTCAATTTCAGGAGCACCTTCACTGATTGTTTTAATATCCCATGGCCCGCTGAAAAACATTGGTTTAGAACCTTCACTAAATGCTTGAACTAGTTCTTTACCTTCTTCTAATTGTGACAAACCTTCTTCATAAAAAGTTTTATACTTTGACATCGCTTCCAAAAATTTAGGATCTTCAAAATTACTTGCACCTTCATCTACGTTATAGTTCCAACCATGTTGCCAAGCAAGCATAAATGGATATTGTGGATCTTCTTGAGGCAGGTCAATGGCATACTGATCATCGCCTCGTTCTGCCAGCTTTCTAGAAGCATCGACCATATCATCCCATGTTTCTGGTCCTTCTGGATAACCTACATCGGCTAACAAATCTGTTCTATAAAATAAAACTCTTGTATCAACATGAAACGGTATCCCAATCGTTTCTCCTTCATATTTCGTTGTACCAATTGCACCTTCATAGAAATTGTCAGGATTGAAATTCTCATACTCACCTACATATTCTGATAAATCCTTAAACATTCCTGCACTTGCATATTCTGGTACACCTGTAGTCCCCACTTGTACTACATCCGGTCCTTCACCTGAAGCGATTGCCGTTAAAAACTTATCTCGTACTTCTCCCCAAGGAATAACTTGAACTTCTACAGATACATCATTTTCTTCTTCATACTTTTTCGCAAATTCTTCCATCGAGTTATTCATTGTCCAAACTTTAATAGTGTTTTCATCATCTCCACCTGCACAACCTACCACCAATAACATTACAGCAACAAACAAACTCATCAATAAAACTATTTTATTTCTCATTCTCTGCACCCCTTTTAGATTTAAATGTTGTGATGATTAAGAGTTTAGTAATGTTTTATCCACCCCCTTTAAAGAAGTAAAGCATTACAGTTTTTTAACAGAATCTCTAATAATTAAATCCGTATGCAATTCAAAAGTTGAATTCACTTTCTCGTTATTAAGCATTTGAAAAATAACGTGTGATGCTGACGCACCCATTTCATACTTAGGTTGTCGTATAGTTGTTAATTTTGGATATACATATTTGGCTTCCAAAATATCATCAAATCCAATAATGGAAATGTCATCAGGTATATCCATTCCTCTTTTTTTAAAAGCCTCCATGCCTCCGATAGCCATTTCATCATTAGCAAAAAAAACAGCAGTAGGGACCTGATCTTGTGCAGCTAATATATTTGCAGCACTTTCTCCACCTTCCCGTGTAAAATTACCAGATACCATCCATTTATTTTGAAGTTCTATGTTGTAAAATTGTAAAGCTTCTTGGTATCCAGCAAAACGCATTTGGTTGTCATAAGAGTCAGATGGACCATTCACAAAAGCGATGTCAGTATGACCATTTTGTATTAAGTATTCTGTTGCTTTGAATCCACCTTTCTTATTATCAACTTTTACATGTACTGTCGAATCCACTTCTATTTCTCTGTCTAACAATATAATGGGAAAATGATGATGAGCTACATCTTTTAACATCTCATCAGTGATATTGTGCGCCAATACAATACAGCCATCTACGCGATGTTCCGTCAAAAACTTTGCAGCTGTTGAATTTTCTCCACCTATAGCACTGCATGCGATTAAATCATATCCATGATCTGTTGCTACATCCTGCACACCTCTAATTAATTCAGAATAGAAAGGACCTGACAGATCACTCAATATCAGAGCCAACGTTTTAGTTGAGGCTCTTTTCAAGTCACTAGCAAACCCATTTTTTCGATAGTTAAGCTCTTTAGCTGCTTGTAATACTTTATCTTTCGTTTTCGGACTTACTTTTTTTACACCATTTAAAGCATACGAAGCTGTCGATACTGCAACATTAGCTTTCTTTGCGACATCTTTTATTGTTACCAATTTTCTCACCCCTGTATTTCATCGAAACGTTTCGATGAAATCGTTTTTAAAAATAGGTTTATTAAACCTATACTCTCCTAATAACACAATACTTATAATTGAAACGTTTCGACAAATTGATTATAATATAGAATGTATTCGTTTTCAACATATTTTTGTGAATTTTTATTTTACTTTTAAAGAAATACTGTAACAAAAGAGCTAATAGTCCTTCATAAAAAATTCCACGGGTATTTTCAAACATATAATAAAAACATCATTTCTCAGAAAGGAGCTGATTTTAAGATCCAACACTTTTTTATTTCATAAAAAAATCACTTATCTAAAGATAAGTGATTTTTTGCCCCTAGAGTTCATTCCTGTACTCATACCTCAATTTAGTAGGTTGTGCATTTTTCGTTAATTATATTGAAAAACATTATCATTCGAATGTTAAAAACTTGTCAAGTTATTATGGCAATTTATTCCCTGCGATACGATACAGATCATACCATTCTTCTCGGGTAAGTTCTACATCCGAAGCTTTCGCAATATCTGCTAAACGCTGGGTGTTCATGGTACCTAGTATTGGTTGCATGCGAGCTGGATGACGGAGAATCCATGCAATGGCAATGGCGGATTTTGACACACCATTTTTCTCCGAATATTTTGCTAACGTTTCATTTAATACAGGGAATTGATCATTATCAACAAAAACCCCATCAAAAAATCCGTGCTGGAATGGAGACCACGGTTGAATAGTCATGTCGTGAAGACGACTGTATTCTAATACGCCTCCATCACGAACAATGGCTGGATCATGCTCCATATTAACATTGAGACCGGCATCGATCATCGGTGTGAACATTAAGCTCAATTGTAACTGATTAGCAATTAAGTCTTGATCTACATATTTTTTCAATAATTCGATTTGAGTTGGATTGTGATTACTTACACCAAAATGACGAACTTTCCCACTTTGTTTTAATTCATCAAAAGCAGCTGCTACTTCTTCTGGTTCCACTAATGTATCTGGACGATGAAGCAACAACACATCTATGTAATCTGTTTTTAAACGTTTTAAACTTCCTTCAACGGAAGATAGAATATGTTCTTTAGAAAAATCAAAAAAACCATTTCTAATTCCACATTTGGTTTGAATTACCATTTTTTCCCGAATACTTGGATTCATATCAATGGCATCAGCAAAAATCTCTTCTGACTTTCCACCACCGTAGATATCCGCATGATCAAACATATCTATACCATGCTCAAGTGCGTTTTTAATTACAAGGTTTGCATCTTGTTTGGATAGTTGATCCATGCGCATGCACCCGAGAGACATTTCACTAACTTGTAAACCACTTTTTCCTAATTCTAGTTTTTTCACACACACTCTCTCCTTTCCCTCATCTATTATCTATCTTAGCATAGCAAGTTTATGTAAGCGATTATATTGCATTATCCCTCTGTTGATTCTTCTTTCTTTTTCCATAACATGATAATTTCAGATAATTGGCCTGATATGTATAGTAAAATAGCTATGATTAATCCAAGAAAACAGCCTAGAAATCCAAATATGATTGCTCCAGCTACCCCGCCGATTACTAAAAGCAATAATAGATTAGCATCCAATTTATAACCCCCTTTTTGATTAGTGACTCTACTTTTTCCGTGTCACTTTTAAATGTTTTTGCGCCACTATATATGTTATTCGAGTCACTTTTTTGTGGTTTCGAGCCACTTTTTTAAAGTTTTGCTCCACTTTATCCTAACCAGAAAAGGACCACACTTTTTCTAGTGTGATCCTCCCATCCATTTACGATTCATTTGGCATAGCTAAGTAAAGCGCACCTTTGACACCAGCTTCATCTGTTAAACCTGGTGATACAATATAGTTATCAATCTCTTTTTCTGTTAAATACGGAGAGCTGACATAACCATTTAGCATTTCTAGTACGTATTTACGAATAAGCGGGAATAGCTGCTTTTGTTTCATCACACCACCGCCCATCACAATACGTTCCGGTGATAGAATATAAATATAGCTTGTGAGCGCTTGTGCTAGATAGTAAGCTTCCATTTCCCAAACTTTATCATCATCTGCTAGCTCTTGTCCTTTTTTGCCCCATCGCTTTTCTATTGATGGCCCGGCAGCGATTCCTTCTAAACAGTCCCCATGATATGGGCATGTACCTTGATACTGATCATCTGGATGACGGCGCACTTTAATATGCCCCATTTCAGAGTGTGATAAGCCTTTTAAGGTTTGACCGTGAAAATAAGCTCCTGCCCCGATACCTGTTCCTACGGTAATATATAAACAAGTATCCACGTCTGTTGCATTTCCCCATTTTGCTTCAGACATCGCCGCAACGTTCACATCTGTATCAATTACGACTGGAACGCCTAATTTTTCTTTTAATGTGGCACCTAAGGGATAATCAACCCAGTCTGTTTTTGGTGTTTTTTGCAGCTGGCCGTATGTTGGACTGTTTTCATTCACATCGATTGGGCCAAAACCACCTAATCCGAGTCGCTCAATCCCTTTTCCTTCAAAGAATTCCAACACCTTTGGTACTGTGATATCTGGATGTTCAGTTGGAATGACTTCTTTTTCATAGATTTCTCCTTGATCATTGCCTACAGCCAGAACAAATTTGGTTCCGCCTGCTTCAATTCCTCCTAGTTTCATACGTATGACCTCCTAGCCCTTGTTATGCAAAGACCATGCCGAGATCTTTCCTTCTCCTTCTATAGAAAGCGATGTGTTTTCAGGTTCTGCAAATATTCTTGATGTAAAAACAAGTTCTCCGTCATTTGCAAATAGCTCCAAAGAAGAATGATCGATAAAGCAGCGAATTTGTTGGAGATCTTGCGATAATATACCCACTCGTTCTTCCAACCCACTGCCATCTAGACATGGTCTTGTGATTGTTATCGTTTTCTCATTTTTATCATAATCTATTGTAGCATAATCAAATAGATTCATGTGATATTTTTCACTTTTTATATCCTCTAAAATAAGTTCACTAGATTTTTCGATCTTTCCTTGCCATTTACCGGTTGTAGTCACTTGAAGAATTGATGTTTCTCTAAGTTTTTTTAGTTCTTTTACTGGCTTCTGATAGATTTGGTTATTTTCCCATAAAAGTTCTCTTGGCAATGTCAACTGATGAATCCATTGATACTTGGTTGTTGGATGATAGTCTTCTCCTTGGTCTGGAACCCCCATCCAGCCAAACAAAATTCTCCTTCCCTGTTCATCTAAAGTTGTTTGCGGTGCATAAAATTCAAAGCCGCGATCAAGTTCTACAAACTTCCCATATTGAAATTTCTCTTCTTTATTCCATTTGCCATGGATATAACCAGTTTGATGGACATTTCGGTAATCAATGCCAGAAGCAGAAAGGCCTTGCGGAGAAAATATTAAAACATCTTCGCCATTTAATGAGAAGAAATCTGGGCATTCCCACATGTAGCCATAACCGTTTGCCAACGTACCGCCAAACTCCCATTTTTTTAAATCAACTGAATGGAACCATACAACGCTGCCTTCATTTTGTAATTTTTGCGCGCCGATAACCATATACCATTTGTCATTTTCTTTCCATACTTTTGGATCACGGAAATGCGCGGTATAGCCTTCGGGTACTTCGATTTGTACACCTTCTTTAGTGAAATGGATGCCGTCTTCTGATACGGCTAGGCATTGATAAGCTTCCCGTTCTCCGTTTTCTTTTACATTTCCGGTATAAAAAAGATGCAGTTTGCCCTCGTGATCAATGGCACTTCCGGAATAGCAGCCATCTTTATCGAACCAATTACTTGGTGTTAAGGCGATTGGTTCGTCTTTCCAATCGACAAGGTTTTGGGATGTTACATGTCCCCAAAACTTAGCTCCATGTCCAGTTTTGAATGGCATCCACTGATAAAATAAATGATAGGTGCCGTTCCACTGAATCCAGCCGTTTGGATCGTTAATTAATCCGACCGGCGGCGCAATATGGTAGGCTGGTCTGTATGGATCGCTTTCGGCTAATGCTTGATGTTTTTGAATAGCTTCCTGTGCTTGTTGTCTTAATTGTTTATCTCTACTCATCTCGTCACCCTTTCGATTCAACCTGTATTACTTCAAGAGTTTTTTGATTATATTAGTAAATGGGATTCTTTCAAAAAGATATTTGCTAAAAAGTTGTTGCTACTCTCAGGTCATAAATCTTATTAGCAGTTTATATAAACTGCGACATAGCTTGAATGGAATCGATGCTTATTCCATCTTAGATAAGTGCAGCTGTGGGATAAGCACTTAAATACCGCTTCGGAAATATACTTCGCTTTCCGCGGGAGTCTACGTATATTTCCTACGCTGGTGAGTGATTAGATTATGATATATTTCATTTTCATGATTTTTCTCACTCAGAACGAATTTCAAACTAAGCTGCGGAAAAATGCGACACTCCTGGGGGAAGAGCACGAGCTGAACATCCCGCAAGCAGTGGGTTTCTGCCGAGGAAGCTGAAGCCGTGCCCCCGGAAAGGGAGCGTTTTTCCGCAGCGTTGGACTAGCACTCATCTTTGAAAGAATGAGAGATCGCCTCGCTGATGTGAATATTCACTATGCCGCATTTTAGTTCTACTGTTTAGAAAAGACCGGGGATGGCCGGTCTTTAGTTTTCTTCTTTGTATCCAAATAGATAGGTTAATGCAAAGGCGATACCTATTGCGACTAGGTTGACGATAACATAAAGAATTAATTGCTCATTCAAGTAAAGCAATGTTCCAGGAATTACGGTAATTGCCATTCCTGTCGCTGTTAAGTTAAATAAAGCTGCTAGGAATCCGGCAACAGCGCCTCCTATTAGCCCCATAATAAATGGTTTTCCATGACGTAAAGTGACACCAAAAATCGCTGGTTCGGTAATACCTAAAAACGCAGACAATGAGGATGGATAAGCTAATGCTTTCATCTTTTTCTGCTTAGATTTAACCCCTACAGCTAGTGCTGCGCCACCTTGTGCAGCGATAGATGCTGTAATGATTGGATTAAACGGATTAAAGCTTAAATTTTCCAGTAATTGAATCTCTAAGAAATTAAAAATATGATGTACACCTGTGATCACAATAATTTGATGGAAGAAACCAATAACCAGACCACTTAAACCAAACGGTAATTCCAATAATGCTTTCGTTCCTTCAAAAATCCAACTTTCTACAACATGTAAAATCGGACCTAATGCAAACAAAGATAAAGTAATCATGATTAAAAGAACTAAAAATGGTGTCACAATCAAGTCTAGTGCTTCGGGTACACGCTTTCTAAAGAATTTTTCAATTTTTGCACCAATTAAACCTGCAAAGAATGCCGGTAACACGGACCCTTGATATCCGATAACGGGAATAAATCCTAAAAAGTATAGTGGTTCTGCGTCGCCTCCTGCTACAGCCCAAGCATTTGGTAATGCTGGAGAGACAAGCATTAAACCGAGTACAAGTCCAATAATCGGAGTTCCGCCAAATACTCTAAAGGTAGACCAAGCAACTAATGCTGGTAAGAATACAAAGGCAGTGTCTGTTAACACTTGGGTAAATAATAGAAAATTATCAGAAATACTATCTGGTGTTAAGCCAAAAATAGCAAGTATTTGCTCTTGTGTTACAAGACCACGTAACCCCATAAATAAACCTGTTGCAACAAGTACTGGAATAATCGGAACGAACACATCCCCAAATGTACGAATTGCACGTTGGAGAGCAGATCCTTGTTTCGCTGCCTCTTCTTTCATTTCTGACTTAGATGTTCCAGAAACGCCTAATCCTGTTATTGCTTCATAAACACGGTTCACGGTACCTGTTCCAAAAATAATTTGGTACTGACCGGAATTATAAAAAGCACCTTTTACTTTGTCGATATTCTCTACGCTGTCAACGTCCACTTTCTCACGATCATGTACCATTACGCGTAACCTTGTGGCACAGTGAGCAATAGATTGGATGTTTTCATCGCCGCCGACTGCATCTACGACTTTTTTTGCTATTTCTTCATTACTAGCCACGATAACCCCTCCTGAATTTATTTGTGGTATCGATTCCACTTTCGGTATTTTTCTTCATTTAAGCGATTGCAACGAGTATAAATGAAAAATCAACTTAAATGCGTTTTCTGGAATCGATACCATATCAATTAAAAATATATAAACAATGTAAGATTTAATATGAGATCGATCTCACATTGTTTACGAGTGAATCATACACTATTTCGAATTAAAAGTCTATAGGTGTGTTCCATTTTTTTTCGTGCTTTTTTTCCATCTATAGCATCAAGTAAGCATTGTGCTGTTGTGGCACCAGCTTCTTCGTTTAGGAAATCGATCGTTGTTAAGCTTGGCTCGATATATTGTGATAATGTGGACGCACCTGTAGCTGCAACAGCGATATCTTTTGGTATTTGCATGTTTTGCTCTTTTATATACTGGATGGCGCCAACCGCCATATTATCTGTTACCACAAAAACAGAATCTGGTCGTTGATCTTTACTTTCTTCCATTATTTGTTTCATCTTTTCGTAACCCGATTCGATCGCAAAATCGCCAGTCTGAACCCACTCGTCTCGGTAGGAGATGGCGTGTTTCGCTAATGTTTCTTTGTAAGCTTTTTTTCTCGTGATCCCTACTGCTGGATCTGTCTCCGGTGCCCCAATAAAACCAATTTTCTTGTATCCTTTTTCTAACATAAATTCAATCATATGACTTGTAGCTTGAGCATCAGGATACACAACAGATGTGGTGACGGGAATTTCTTGTCCCAATACCACGACCGGAACTTGTGCTTGATCGATAGCTTGTATCAATTCTTGGTCCTTATTCGTTCCTAATAAAATAATACCGTCCACATTACGGGATTGAAGCAAACGTATAAATTCTATTTCTTTTGTTTTTTGTAAGGACGTGTCTGTTAATAAAATTTGATATTGATTGGCTTGTAGTACATCATTAATGCCGCTAACCACCCTGCTCGCTGTTTCTGTACTTATTTTAGGGAGAATGACACCAATCACACCGGTTTTTTTGGTGCGTAATGATTTGGCCGATTGGCTTGGCATATATCCAGTTTCTTCGATCACTTCCATGATCCGTTTGCGCGCATCTTCACTAACATATCCATTATCATTTAAACACCTGGATACCGTGGAGCGTGAAACGTTTGCGAGTCTTGCTATATCATTAATTGTCGTCATGCATTGGTTCTCCTTTAATGTAAAGCTATGTACGTATTATATCACGTTTGTTGTGCCTGTATTATCGAAAACAGTGAGCGTTTTATCCGTATAAGTTCTGTTCCTTTGGGAAGTATACACTAAAAAAGGAGAAATTCAAATGACATTAGATGCATTAGCAGTAATTGCTATATTGACCGCAAGTCTTATTATTTTCTTAAAGCACTGGCCCCTTCTTATTGCACAAGTATTATTAACGATAGGGATTTTCACTCTTGGTGGTCTTTTTCTCAACATGATATATATTGTGCAAATTATTTTCAGTTTATGGATTTTCGTTCGTTTGTGGAATGCTATCAACTATAACTACCTTCTAGAGTTAGAAAAAACAAGCCGTATCCCTCAGTCCTACACCGAAGGCAGCAGATCGGGAAGGAAGAGAAACTTTCTTTATTAGAAAACTTCCATGAGGGTTAGCTGTGTCCAATTCAACAAAGGATATGCAAATAATTGCATCTTAGTAAACTGGAATATACGAGAATACCGGGAGTATATTCCAGTTGCGAGTACAGGCAACTTAATTTTTAATTCCTCTATTATGATATCTTTGTTCCGTTTTCGACGGTTTCATCTGGTCGCAGTAATACTACATCATCTTCTCCTGGCATACCGCCCAATACAAGCACTTCTGATTTAAATCCAGCAATTCGCAATGGCGGAAAATTAACAACCGCTGTTACCTGCCTGCCAACTAGCTCTTCTGGCTGATAACGTTTCTTAATTTGTGCAGAAGATTGCTTGATTCCCAAATCACCAAAATCGATTTTCAATTTAATAGCAGGCTTCCTTGCTTCTTTAAAAGTTTCTGCTTCTATCACTGTGCCAATTCTTATATCTAGTTTAGTGAAATCTTCAAAAGTTGCCATTCCCTTGGCACCACCCTTTCAAACAGATTTTTCTTGGTCACCTTGTGTCATCCAGTTCTCTATCCACTCTATCGTTTGAGGATCTTTTATTATACCATCATGATTAGTGTCTTTTAAGACATGCGTCTCTGCTTTGTTATTTTCTCGGAACAACGGCTCAAAAGCATCAGGTATAAATTCTTGATCATGCTCCCCTACTAATACTAATGTTGGCTTTTTCATATTAGCGATTACCTGCTTATATTTTTCCGGATAACGGGAAACAAATAATCGATGGCTTAACGCTAATGTCTCTGACCCATGCCTTTTTTCTACTGGTTTATTACTTTCATATACAATCCAATGGTTCCATTTCCGAATACCAAAACCATTCAGAATAAATAAAGGAATAAGTCTTCCCAGGTTCGCTTTTCCATAACTTTTTTCGTTTTTCTTTGGAACAGTTGGCGCACTATGATGGATAAAAGGAGCAAGTAATAAATATCGATCAATTTCGGATGATGACGGGTGTTCAGATAATCGGAGCACGGTTCCTCCGCCAGCTGAATGGCCTGCTAACGTTATCGTTGGGTTCTTATGCTTCTTCTTAATATGTTGAATAAAATCTTCGAGATCGTCTTCATGCTGTCCGATGTAATCGACATCCCCTTTTCGTTTTGCATGATCCCCATACCCTCGTAAATCTGGTGTATAGACAGTTGCTAGGTTTCGTTCTGCTATTGGTTCAGCTAGTCCCTTTAAATATTTATGATCCTCTGAGATACCGTGTAACAAAATCATGACATGATTACTTGATGCAGCGGAATAAACTTGATAATGCAACTTTTCACCATCTCTTGCAAAAAAATAATCCAACTTAGAATCACTCCCCATTTTCTTTTTTCAAATTGATAGAATATATGACACTTCCGACTTTCATTCTCCTATCCTTTCTAACTATATATTCAGGCATTGGCGTTCACGTTCGACCGGTTCAAACTATACCCTCCACCTCTTTCTTACATATAATGCAATTAAAAAATCCATGAATTTACAATTTTTTATCAATCATAAAAGTTGCTACATAAGTCCCTTACCCTTATAATAAAGATCGCTGTGTCAACTTTTTCAGCCAAAATCTAATAGAAAAATATAAAAATCGCAAAATATTTTCTATTGTAAAAAATAAAAAAATAAGATAAAATACAATATATAGATAAATTGATCGTCAAAACATCAATATATTGTATCGGTAAACACTGAAGCATTCATAACGAAATTTTACATATTTCTAAGAAATTCAGCACCCTTTGTCGCAACCAACGCTCTCGCATCAGGGCGCTTTTATTATGTATATGGAGGTTTTCTCATGACAACAGAAGTACAATCAATGAAAAATTCAATCACACTAGCATTACAAGAAGCAGAGCAAAAATATGGCCTCGACACCAAAGATATCCAACAAAAAATAGAAGAAACGACTAAATCTTATAATGAAGCAACACAAGAAGCGTTGTTCTACTCATTAAATCGAATCTCCATGGATCAACCGAATTGGACGTTTGTCGCTGCACACTTTCACCTAACTCAATTATACCAAGAAGCAGCCAAAAATAGAAATTATGAGGATCAACAGCAATACGGCGACTTCTATCATCTAATCCAAACATTAACAGATAAAGGTATTTATAACCCTGTACTTCTTGAATCTTATACAAAAGAAGAGATAGAAGAATTACAACAAGCAATTGAACCTAAACAAGATGGTTTATTTAATTACATCGGCCTTTTCTTATTAGCTGATCGTTATTTAGCTCGTGATCATGACCGTAACATATTTGAACTGCCGCAAGAACGTTTTATGATCATTGCGATGACACTAATGCAAAACGAAGCAAAAGAAAAACGTTTAGAGCTTATTAAAGAAGCATACTGGGCGCTCAGCCATCTATATATGACTGTCGCTACTCCAACACTATCCAACGCTGGTAAAACCTATGGACAATTATCTTCTTGCTTTATTGATACAGTAGATGATTCACTTGATGGCATTTACCTAAACAACTGGGATATTGCTCGTCTAAGTAAAGATGGCGGCGGAATTGGTATTTACTATGGTAAAGTTCGTGCTCTAGGTTCTGACATTAAAAAATTCAAAGGCAATTCATCAGGTGTTGTGCCGTGGATTCGTTTAATTAACGATACAGCGGTTAGTGTCGATCAGTTAGGTCAACGCCAAGGTGCCGTAGCTATTTATCTAGATGTCTTCCATAAAGATATCATGAACGGTTTCTTAGATTTAAAAACAAACAATGGGGATGAACGACGCAAAGCACATGATATTTTCACAGGCGTTTCCTTACCAGATTTATTTATGGAACAATTAAAAAAGAAAGATGAAAATGGCAAAAGTATCGGAGAATGGCATACCTTCTGTCCACACCAAGTGAAGCAATTTATGGGATGGAAAGACGAAAATGGCAATCCATTAGGCTTAGAAGATTTCTATGATGAAAAAGATAAAAAGTACTTTACCGAAAAGTATTGGGAAGCTGTCAGCCACCCATTATTACCTAGAAAAACATATCGTGCAATGGACATCATGGCACGCATCATGATCGCGCAATTAGAAACAGGTACACCATATATGTTCTACCGTGACGAAGTGAACCGTCAAAATCCGAACAAACATAAACGTGGTACTGGTAAAACATCAATCTATTGCAGTAACTTATGTACAGAAATTGCACAAAACATGTCACCAACCACGATTCAAAACGAATACCAAGACGAGGACGGCAATATTGTGATTGTCCGCAAACCTGGTGATTTCGTTGTTTGTAACCTATCATCTATTAACTTGCCAAATGCGGTTCGTGAAAAAGTGTTAGATCGATTAATCAGCATCCAAGTCAGAATGCTTGATAATGTAATTGACTTAAATTCTATTACCGTAGGACAAGCGCAAGTGACAAACAAAAAATACCGAGCAGTTGGTTTAGGGACATTCGGCTGGCATCACTTGCTAGCATTAGAGAGCATACACTGGGAGTCCGATGAAGCAGTAGAATATGCTGATAAAATCTATGAAGATATCGCCTATTACACCATCAAAGCTTCCATGGAACTTGCCAAAGAAAAAGGAGCTTATTCCGAATTTGAAGACTCTGAATGGCAAACAGGTAAATATTTCGAACGTCGTGACTATGATTCTGACCGCTGGAACGCATTACGCGAAGAAGTGGCCGAAAACGGTATTCGCAACGGCTGGCTAATGGCAGTTGCACCAAACTCTTCTACCGCTAAAATTGGTGGTTCTACAGACGGCATTGACCCATTATATGCAGTCGAATTTGCTGAAGAAAAGAAAAACTTCAAATTTAAAGTAACTGCACCAGACTTAGATCACGTAACTTACAACTATTACCGTCGTGCTCGTCACGAATTGGATCAAGTTTGGAGCATTAAACAAAATGCCAAAAGACAACGTCACGTAGACCAGGCAGTAAGCTTTAACTTCTATGTCCGTCACGATATTAAAGCGAAAGAATTGTTAAATTTACACTTTGCTGCATGGGAAAATGGACTAAAAACAACTTACTATGTTCGCAGTACATCTCAAACAGAAATCGACGAATGTGAAGCATGCCATAGCTAATCGTTATGGCTTGCTTTCTCCATTTGAATTTGAAAAAGGAGGCCCCCCTGTCATGGCACAAACGGATCAACCATTATCGAAAATTAAATTATTAAACCCGACTTACCCGAACAAATCAACAGGGATTATTAACGGGGAATCTTCAGGACTATTAAACTGGAACGACATCGCTTATCCGCAAATGTACGACTTGTATCAAACATTGCTTGCAAACTTTTGGAAAGCACAAGAAATCAACATGCAAGATGACATTAAGCAATGGGACTATTTAACAGATACAGAAAAAGATGTCTTCCTTCGTATAAATACACAGCTAGCTTCACTAGACAGTTTACAAACACCAACGATGACACATGTGATGGACTATGTAACAGACTCTAGCTTCAAAGCCATCTTCGCTGTTATTTCACAGCAAGAAGCAGTGCACAATGAGTCTTATTCCTATATTTTAAGCTCACTTGTTCCATTACGTGAGCAAAATGAACGATTCGACCAAGCGAAAAACGATCCAATCGTTCAAAAACGAAATCAGCTTATTTTAGACAGCTATGACGAGTTCCGTGAAAATCCAACACCACAACGCTTATTTGAGCTAGCTATCAATTCGATCAACTTAGAAGGTATCTATTTCTATGCAGGGTTCGCCTTTTTCTATCACCTTGCACGCCAACAAAAAATGTTAAAAACAAGTACGATGATTAGCTATATCCAACGCGATGAAATGCAGCACGCATACTTCGTTTCCCAATTCGTCCGTATCTTGTTAACCGAAAATCCAGAACTAAACACAGAAGAAAACATTAAGTTCGTTTATGATACCATTGATCAAGCTGTTCAACTAGAAAAAGAATGGGCAGACTATATTTTAAAAGACATCGACGGCATTGATTTAGACGAATTCCACGGCTATGTCGAATACCTAGCCAACAAACGTTTCCGTCAAATCGGCCTTGATAACTATTACCCAGAACGCGAAAACCCAATGCAATGGATCCACGTCTTCAGTGACGAAATGATGAACGAAACAAAATCCGACTTCTTCGAACAGAAATCCAGAACCTATACGAAAGTATCATCATCTAACGGATTTGACGAACTATAAAAATGTGAGAGGAAATACGATAGCCAGTGCTTGTAACAGCTATCGTCACTGCCTCTAACCAAGGAGGATCGATCAAGCAATGAAAGCAGCCATTATTTATACGTCCGTGACAGGTAACACGTCTACCCTTGCTGACATTATCCATGAGCGAATGGAAAAGCGCGGTATAGACACAGATTTAATCCCAATTGATGAATTTCACGCTAACCAATTAAAAGAATATGACCTTATTGCTGTCGGCACGTACTCATGGGATAATGGCGACTTGCCGCTTGAAATGGAAGATCTTTATGAAGCATTTGAAATAGAAGATGTTAAGCATGTAACAACCGGTGTTTTTGGTACTGGCGATAGCTTCTACCCCTATTTTTGCGGTGCGGTAGATCTATTTCGTGATATGCTGTATGTGCATACGAACCTAGCCGTTACCTTAAAGGTGGAACTCATGCCACAAGATGACGACCTTGATCGCTGTGACAAATTCTGTGACAGACTAACAAGAGAACTCA
This sequence comes from Gracilibacillus sp. YIM 98692, assembly GCF_010993965.1. Taxonomy (GTDB): domain Bacteria; phylum Bacillota; class Bacilli; order Bacillales; family Amphibacillaceae; genus Gracilibacillus. The sequence continues at coordinate 75,483 of NZ_WIXM01000001.1, forward strand.
TTCCAGCATAAAAGGCAGAGGATACGAACTTACCGTATCCTCTGCCTTTTTTCGTTTTAAAAGAAAGTGGCCTGTTTATGAATTAGCATTTATTAGTTCGGGAGAGTGGAAGGCGGCGACTCCTGCGGGAAAAGCATGAGTCCGAAGACCCCGCAGGATGCACCTGCGTCTTCTAGTAAAGCTTCGTAGTAGGCTTCCTCGGTGCAAGGGAGCAAAGATGTTGTTTCAAGTAGTTCCCTGGCTGAGGCCATGCCAGGCGGCATAGAAAACACTACGAAAGCGATTTGTGCTTGAGTAGATGTTGCACTTGTGCCCTTGGGTGAAAGCGTCCGCCTAGAACGAACCCGAACGGTGAAAGAACAACAAACATGGGAGCTAACTTATGAACTCCATATATTCAGACAACTTCTCCATTTCTTTTTTCATCAATGGCAAATGGTTCGAAAGCCAACGAATTAAATAGCCATTTCCGTTCAATTTCGTAACACTCGACTGGTGGTCACTTTGTTGTGTGAGCAATTCCTCGACATCAGACTCTATTTCTTTATCTGTTAGGTCTGGTGATACGACCCATACACTGCCGATGTATTGGAACTGTTCCATCACACCCATCGTTTGCAGCTGTTGCTTGTCCGGTGAGAGTTTCAACGAATCATAGGCCAAACAATCTTCTTCCATCCATATATTCAGATGAGTATGACATTCAGAAAAAACGAAAGACTCTCCACGTTTTTCTCTGCCAGGATAAAGAATCTCTTCCCACCATAAGGTAGAAGATGGCTTCATCTGAACCGATACATTCGCATGGTATTTGGCATCTTCAAATGGAATCACTTCTTCGCGCTTCCATTGCAACGAACCATGTTCTCCAACCTCTATCTCCACATCCTGTCTGCTCGGATGATGGTTAAACGATGGATACACCTTCGTTGCAGACTGAGGGTGCAAGGTGACTTTCGCGTTATCCTCTACCTTTATACGAAATTCATTCCGATCTCCTGCAACGAGTCCTCCTGATGTTTCCACCAAATACACCGTTAAATCCTTGCTGCCATTTACGTATAAGCCCCTGCTTGCCCGTAATGGCGGCTGGTAATAGCAATCTGTCATCACCGTTTTACCGCGCCTTGCTGTAAATGTTAAATCAAGCTTTCCATAACTGTTTACCTTTTTAGAGGCTAGCATGTTCTTGATCTTCGCTTCCTTCTAATAACATATCGTGCTGAATCCATTGAATCACCTCAGAAACGCCATCGCCTTTTTTCACATTGGTAAATACGAATGGACGCTCTTTACGTGCTTCTTTTGCATCGACTTTCATTTTATCCAGGTCCACTTCTACATATGGTGCTAAATCAATTTTGTTGACTAATAGCAAGTCGGAACGGGTCACACCAGGTCCACCTTTTCTTGGAATATCGCCGCCTTCTGCCACATCAATCACATAAATATAGCCATCTACAAGTTCTGGACTAAACGTGGCAGATAAGTTATCACCGCCACTTTCTAATAAAATTAACTCAAGATCAGAGAATCTATTCTTTAATTCATCGATCGCCTCAAAGTTCATGGATGCATCTTCTCGAATCGCTGTATGAGGGCATCCACCTGTTTCCACCCCAATAATGCGATCCTCTGATAAAATACCTTGTTTAATTAAGAACTGTGCATCTTCTTTCGTGTAAATATCGTTTGTTATCACGGCTAAGCTATAGTCCTTTGCCATTTGCTTAGCAAGTTGTTGTACTAAAGAGGTTTTACCTGAACCTACAGGACCTCCAACTCCGACAATAACTGGTTTCATGTCTATGTCTCCTTCCATTTTTACGAAATAAATAATCGAGAATGTAAATGTTTGTGCTTCATCGACGAAAGCTCTAGCCCTAAGGCATGATTGGAAAGATCACTTAAATCCATCTCCATCACTTTTATCGCTGCTTTTTCCATCTCTGGAATCAATCGGTGAATCACTTCAATACCTGCCTTTTGCCCCAACGGGATCGCTCTGACAGCATTGTGAACTAATCCAACCGTTGACGAGTAAAGAAAAGTCAGGATCGTCGTATATAAATCAAAATCCATATCATACGTATATAACGTATAAGCAAGTGGAAAATGGCCGTGTACTTTTTTTTCTTTAAACAATTGCTTCCATTTTTCCAAAGACTCGGAATCCGTCACAGGTAACACCGCCTGTAAAAACTGCTTCCCTATCATCCGACTAGCTTCTCTTGTTTCTTCTGCGTTTTTACTTGCATCACAAATTTTTTCAAGCCTGATTAGAACACTAATATCACCCTGCTCGATTTTTTCAAACCCTTCCTTTACAAAGATCGCATCGGTATAAACAAGATTTTCATGAATATACATGGAACAAAACTGGAAAAGATCTTCTTTCGTGCGAATCACATCTTCTTGAATATAGGTTTCCATCCCAAACGAGTGGGTGTATGTGCCGATCGGGAAAGCAGAGTCATGAATGTGCATCAAATATAAAAATTTAGTGCTGATGGCCTCTGTACTTAAATGGTTCTTTAAATCTGCGTTCTGTTTGCTCATATTGGACACCTACTTCTTCGAAAAGTCGCTCTAACGTTTGATCATAACGAACAACGATTTCTGATTCTGAAATTAAGCAAGGTGTATGACGATTGCCTAATTCAAAAGCTGTTTTTCCCATTTGCACGATAGAATCTGGATAAGCGACATATACCTTTTCTTTTTTCGTGCGAATGACTACTTGTCGCTCCTCATCTTGATAGACCACATCGCCAACGGCTAACGGCTTTTTTTCATCTAGCGCAATCGCTACATCTGTCCCTTTATCTGTTGTTTTGCGAAGAATTCGCTTATTCAGTTCGTCCCAGTCTAATTCGACCCATTCTCTATTGGCATGATCTAGGTTCTCTGTTTCAATATTTCCGATCACTTTTTTGGTTAACATGGTTGTAAAACACTCCTATTAAAATAAGTAATAACGTTGTGCTAGTGCCACTTCTTCAAATGGTTCGCATGTAATTAATTCGCCATCCAATTTGACTTCATAGGTTTCTGGATTAATATCTATTTCTGGTGTTTGATCGTTATAAGGCAAATCTTCTTTTTTCACTTGGCGGCAGTTTTTCACGATACCGATCTTCTTTTGCAGACCTAATGTTTGATGCACTTTCGCTTGATGTGCTGCTTCTGAAATAAACGTGATCGCTGTTTGATATTTTGCTTTTCCTAATGAACCGAACATTGGTCGCATCATCACTGGCTGTGGAGTTGGAATCGATGCGTTCGGATCACCCATTTGCGCATAAGCGATCATACCGCCTTTTACAACGGTTTCTGGTTTGGTTCCAAAAAATTTTGGATCCCAGACAACTAAATCGGCAAGTTTTCCTGGTTCGATTGATCCAATTTCATGTCCCATCCCGTGCGTTAAGGCAGGGTTTATCGTATATTTCGCGACATATCGCTTAATACGTGTGTTATCATTAGATGCCGACTTATCTTCTTCTAAATAGCCTCGTTGTTTTTTCATTTTATCTGCCGTTTGCCATGTTCTGGTGACACTTTCTCCTACACGTCCCATTGCTTGCGAGTCAGATGAAATCATACTGATCACACCGACATCGTGTAAAATATCCTCTGCCGCTATTGTTTCAGGGCGAATACGAGAATCCGCAAATGCCACATCTTCTGGTACATTGTGATCTAAGTGATGGCAAACCATTAACATATCTAAGTGTTCATCAATTGTATTTACCGTATATGGGCGAGTTGGATTTGTAGATGATGGCAGTACATTAGAATAGGAGGCGACTTTCATAATATCTGGAGCATGTCCACCGCCAGCCCCTTCGGTATGATAAGTATGTATGACACGATCTTTCAGTGCATTTATCGTATCCTCTAAAAAGCCTGCTTCATTCAATGTATCAGTATGAATCGCTACTTGTACATCCATTTCGTCTGCTACCGATAAACATTGATCAATCGCTGCCGGAGTAGTACCCCAATCCTCATGAAGCTTTAAACCAATGGCACCTGCTTGAATCTGTTCACGCTGCGGATCAGGTGAAGACGCATTCCCTTTTCCTAAAAAGCCAATATTGATCGGATATTCTTCTGCTGCCTCTAACATTCGCTGAATATTCCACTCACCTGGTGTACATGTAGTCGCATTAGTACCTGTTGCAGGGCCTGTCCCGCCGCCCAGCATGGTCGTATAGCCAGCCGCTAGTGCTACTTCGATTTGCTGCGGGCTAATAAAATGAATATGTGCATCAATCGCACCTGCTGTGACGATTTTATTTTCACATGCAATCACTTCTGTCGAGGCACCGACTACCATATTTTCATCGACACCTTCCATCACATCAGGGTTTCCCCCTTTACCAATGCCGACAATCCTCCCGTCTTTCACCCCAATATCTGCTTTCACAATACCGGTATAATCGATAATCAATGCATTGGTTAAAATTAAATCAAGTACATGATCTTCGCGAGTTCTCGTACTGCTTTGTCCCATTCCGTCACGAAGAACTTTACCGCCACCAAAAACACTTTCATCTCCATAAGACGTGTAATCTTTTTCTACTTCTGCCCATAAATCGGTATCTGCTAAACGCACTTGATCTCCTACCGTTGGACCGTATAATGCTGCATATTGTGAACGAGAAAGTTTCATGGCTTAACCCCTTTCTACTGAAATTCTTTTTTCGTCAATTGTTCTTTAACTGATTTTGTGTCAGAAATACTACCGTTTGTTAAATTATTCAATCCGAACACATGCTGTTTGCCTGCTATTTCTACTAACTCTACTTCTTTTTCCTCACCTGGTTCAAAACGGACTGCTGTCCCTGCTGCTATATTCAGGCGCATGCCTAATGCTTGCTCGCGGTCGAATTGTAAATGTCTATTGACCTCTAAGAAATGATAGTGTGAACCGACTTGAATTGGTCGATCCCCCGTATTTGCTACCATAATCGTTTTGGTTTTTCGATTTTTATTTATCTCTACCTTTTCTTCTTTTAACCGATATTCTCCTGGTATCATCTGATCGCCCTCCTTTTCCTTAAACGATTGGTTGATGAACCGTTACTAACTTGGTGCCATCAGGGAAAGTTGCTTCTACTTGCACACTTTCAACCATCTCTGGCACACCTTCCATCACATCATCTGCGGTTAGCACTTGTTTTCCTTCTTGCATTAATTGCGCTACCGTTTTTCCTTCTCTTGCTCCTTCCAGTAAATAGCAGCTGATCAAAGCAGTCGCTTCCGGATAATTTAGCTTAAGCCCCTTATCCTTCCGCTTTTGCGCTAACTCACCTGCTAGAAAAAGCATCAGCTTTTCTTGTTCCACTGGTGAAATCTTCATTAAAATCCCTCCGTTTTATACACTTAAATAACGATAGACCGCCTCATCATCTACTTGGTCTATCGAATTTTCGTAAACGATAGATCCGTGATCGATCACGTATAAGTAATCCGCAACACTTTTAACAAAATCTAAATTTTGTTCAACCAAGATCATTGAGGTATGTGAGCTGTTTTTAATATCTACGATGACGTCTTGAATTTCTTGGACAATATTGGGCTGGATTCCCTCTGTCGGCTCATCCAACAGTAAAAAGGAAGGATTCGACACAAGTGCACGTGCAATGGCTAGCTGTTGCTGCTGACCGCCACTTAAATCTCCGCCATTTCGCTTAGCAAAGTCCTTTAAAATCGGAAAATATTCATATACTTTCTTATCTATCTTCGTTTCGTTCCCTGCTTCTAACCCAAGTAATAAATTTTCGTAAACCGACAGTTTTGGGAAAATTTCCCGCCCTTGCGGCACATACCCTATTCCTTTCTGTGCACGCTGCGACGGTCGAATCCTCGTAATATCTTCAGAATTATAGTATATATCCCCCTTCTGCGGTTGTAAAATACCAATAATCGTTTTTAACAGTGTTGTTTTGCCGACACCATTTCTCCCCATGACACATATCACTTGATCTTGCTTTACTTCTATATTCATGTCACGGATTACCATGCTTTCTTCGTATCCTGCTTCCACTCCTTGTATTGTTAACATATTACTCAACCTTTCTACCTAGATAAACTTCCCTAACAGTTGGATCATTCTGCACCTGATCCATGGTACCTTCATATAACAATTGTCCTTCATGCATGACCGAAACAATATCTGAATATTCTTTCACAAAGTCCATATCATGTTCAACGATTAATACCGCACGATCCTTTGCTATTTTTGTAATCAATGCTCCTGTTTTGTCTCTTTCTTTTTTCGACATTCCAGCAATCGGTTCATCTAATAACACTACTTCCGGCTCTTGCATTAGGACCATTGCAATTTCTAACCATTGTTTTTGACCGTGTGCTAGAGCACCTGCTTCTTGATCTCTTTCTTCTGTTAGTCCGATCAACTCTAGCATTTCTTCTAGTTTATTTTTTTCTTCATTTGTCCATTTCGCTTTGATCATCGAAAACAAATTTTTCTTTTGTTTCATGGCGATCTCTAAATTTTCCTCCACGGTTAAATTGGCAAAGATCGAAGGTGCCTGAAATTTTCTTGAAATCCCTTGATGAACAATTTGATTTTCGCTTAATTTAGATAACTCTTTTTGTCCCTGCAATAGAATTTCTCCATTTGTCGCTCTCGTTTTCCCGCAAATCACATCTAGTAAAGTCGTTTTTCCCGCTCCGTTAGGGCCGATAACAAAATGAACATTATTCGGTTGAACGGTAAAATCTAATTGATTAATCGCTTTAAATCCACTAAAATCAACTATAACTTTTTTCAACTTCAACACTGTCTCTGGCATCTTGTTTTTTCCTCCTATCTTTCCATTTGTCCAATAGCCCCGTTAGCCCTTTTGGTAAGAAGACAACAACAAGCACAAATAACAACCCTAAGAAATAAGTCCAGTATTCTGGATAAGACTCACTAAAACCTGTCTTCGCTGCATTGACAAAAACAGCACCAATCACCGGACCAATGATTGTTCCTCTTCCGCCTAGAGCCACCCAGAGCACCATTTCAATAGAAGGAATAATGCCAATCATCGTAGGAGAAATAATACCAACCTGTAATACGAAAAGCATCCCGGCAATACCTGCGATCGCAGCAGATAATGTATAAATAAATGTTTTATAGGAAGAAGGATTGTAACCTAAGAACCTCATTCTATTCTCACCATCTCGAATCCCTTCTAAAACACGTCCGAAACGTCCCTTTACAAGTTTTCGGCAGCTTATAAATACAACACCTAAAACAAGGACTGTTATTAAATAAATGGCTGTTTGAGTGGAAGCAGCATTGACAGAGAATCCAAACAATGTCTCAAAATTGGTTAATCCACTCGTACCGCCTGTTAAATTTTGACTACCAACAAAAAGGGTTACCACAACGAGTACAAGGGCTTGTGATAAGATCGTAAAATATACACCACTTATGCGATTACGGAAAGTAAGATACCCTAGGAAAAAAGCAACTACAGCGGGTATGATAATTCCTAGTGCTATGGCGATAATCGGATATTGGAATGGCAGCCAAATTAGTGGAAGCTCACTCATACCACTCCATGCCATAAAGTCCGGTAATCCACCGGCATTTGCTTCTAACTTTAAATACATAGCCATACAATAGGCACCTAAACCAAAGAAAATCCCGTGTCCTAAACTTAAAACACCCGTGTAGCCCCACAATAAATCCAAACCGATAGCTAAGATTGCAAATGCTAGAAATTTCCCTAGTAAATTCAATCTAAAATCGGATAAGAAAAAGGGAGCTAACAATAATAATAGAAAAATCACACTCAATATGATTTTTTGACTCCACAACTTTTGATAGATTGTATTTTGCATTTTCAACGCTCCTAATCTATTAATCTAGTGATCTCGAACGTGACGTCACAAGTCCTGATGGTCTCCATTGTAAAAACGCAATAATGAGTAAGAAAATTAATACTTTTCCAATCGTTGCATTTGTAAAAAATTCAAAAATCGTATTGAATATACCAATACCAAGTGCCCCTGCAACAGCACCGAATAGTGCACCAACTCCACCAACAACAACCACCATAAAGGCATCAATAATATAGCTGGTTCCTATTGTTGGACCTATTGCACCTAATAATGTCAATGCACACCCCGCAACTCCTGCAAAACCTGAACCAATGGCAAATGTCAGCATATCTACCTTTCTAGTCGAAACACCCAAACATTCTGCCATTTGGCGATTTTGCATAACTGCTCTTACTCTTCTACCGCTTGCTGTCCGATAAAAATAATAAAAAATACTAATCAAACATATGATAGATAATGCTAAAATAAACAATCTAGAATATGGAAGGGTTATGGATCCTACGGACAGTCCCCCGCTTAAAAATGATGGGCTTTTCACCCCCACATTCGGCGCTCCAAATATAGATCTTGCCAGCTGTTGCAAAACAAGTCCGACACCCCATGTCGCTAGCAAGCTATCAAGCGGGCGTTTGTACAAATGTCTAATCAAGGAAACTTCTAATAGCATGCCAATCCCTGCTGCTACTAGCATTGCTATCGGAATCGAAATAATAAAATATAAGTCAAAATATGCAGCAGGGGCATAATCCATAAAAATATTTTGGATAACATAAGTAATATAAGCACCTACCATGATTAATTCACCATGTGCCATATTGATAACATTCATTAGACCAAAAGTAATAGCAAGACCTAATGCTATTACTAATAGGATCGAACCAAGACTTAATCCGTTAAATAAGGTAATAATGATTTCATTCAATCCAAACAGTCCTTTCCTCATGAGGAAGGGAAGTAAGACATAGATCCTACTTCCTTTTACTTCCTTTATAATAAATACCAAGTAATGTACTCTTTTGTTACATATGATGTGAACTATATCATAAAAAAAGAAGGATTATTCTGCTAAAGAATCACTTAATTCTTTTGCCCAATCATATTCTTCTAAGTATGGATCAGGCTTGATTGCTTCGTCGGAATGCCATAATTCTGAAATCATGCCATCACTTTGGACTTCACCAATTCTAACTGTTTTATAAACGTGTTGATTATCCCCATCAATTTTTACAGTGCCATTTGGTGCATCAAACGTGATACCTTTAGCTGCTTCTTTCACAGCATCAACGTCAGTTGTCCCAGCTTCTTCTACTGCTTTTGCCCATAAGTAAACACCGAAATATCCTGCTTCAATTGGGTCTGCTGTTACAGAGTCTTCGCCGTATTCTGCTTTATAGTTTGCTACAAACTCTTCGTTCTCAGGTGTATCTGTTGTTTGATAATAGTTCCAGCTTGTTAAATGTCCTTCAATAACGTCTGCGCCAATCCCTTTAATTTCTTCCTCAGCAACACTAACTGATAAAACCGTAATATCTTCTGATGTAATACCTGCGTCATTTAATTGTTTGAAAAAGGCAACATTACTGTCCCCATTCAAAGTGTTAAAGATAACATCTGGATTTTCACTCTTAATTTTTGCAATAACTGTGTTGTAATCTGTATGTCCTAATGGTGTATATTCCTCGCCAACAAGTTCTGCTCCTTCTGCATCTAACTGAGCTCTAATTGCTGCGTTTGCTGTTCTAGGAAAGACATAATCAGAACCTAATAAGAAGAAAGAATCTCCTCTATTTTCTAATAACCAATTAACAGCTGGTACAATTTGTTGGTTCGGTGCAGCTCCTGTATAGAAAATATTCGGTGAATCTTCCATCCCTTCATATTGCACTGGATAGAATAATAAACCATTGTTTTCTTCTACTACTGGTAACATTGCTTTACGACTAGCAGATGTCCATCCACCGAAGATTGTGGCTACCTCATCTTGCTGTAACAATTTTTTAGCTTTTTCAGCGAATGTTGGCCAATCAGAAGCACCATCTTCCACAACTGGTTCCAATTGTTTTCCTAACACTCCACCATTCTCGTTAATTTCTTTAATTGCTAGTAATTCCGCTTGTTGAACGGATGTTTCACTAATCGCCATTGTTCCACTTAAAGAGTGCAGTACCCCAACTTTGATCGTATCACTCTCTTCTTCGGAGTTACTTGCATCTTCTCCGGAATCTTCTTCTGAGTTTTCTGCGTCATCGGCTGGTTCATCTGCGTTCGCTGCATTATCTGCTGCAGAACATGCCATAACGAATACAGCCATAAGTCCTAACATGATAAGAAATAATAACTGTTTCTGCTTTCTCATCTGATTTCCCCCATCTCTCTGTTTTTGATTACAGTGATAAGACTAGCAAACTTCTAAAGAGCATACTAACCTAATGTTAGATTTCTTAACACAGTTTTTTAATTTTTCTGACAGATACATTTTATGGATATTGTGAAGATTTTATAGTTTTTTATATTAGATTGGTATATGTTTCTTTGTTTCAGATATATTTTGTGAGTTTTATTTTACCTTTCTCTTGTGTTTGATAGAATTACAAAAAAACCAGAAAATGTCTTTTTCATTTTCTGGCTTACCTTCTACCTTTTTGTTAAATTCGCTTTGCTTGGGGTACTTTTTCTTACTTCCATTACTTCCTTTCGTCATAAATACATTCTCTAACTTAACCGTTCGGACTAATAATTTCAATTTGCAGTGGATAGACATAAGGTTGATCTGGCTCTTCTATAGCTTCGAATTCTGAGACTTGAATGCTTGGAATCTCCACACCTTGATATTCTGTAACAGCAATAGTTCCTGTTATTTTTAGCCATCTATCTTCTGAGAAAGAATCCGCATTATCAAATTCCGTCAAAAAGCCAATCATTCCAGCATCTGCTACACAATGTGTGATCAAAAATCTACCTAACACGAGCTGATGATCAGAAAAATCATCTTCCTTATACACAAATCCACTTAACGTAATTTCTTTCCCTTCATACAAGGAAACTTTGTCCATAATCTCTTGATATATAGTCGCGAATAACTCTTCCTCCAACATTAAATGTGATGTATTTTTTAATTGTTCTTTTAACTGGTCATACTCTGGTTTGGATATTTTATTACGGAAAACATTGGGGTCAATAGGATTATCATCTACTGCTCCTTTTTCTTCCACACCTGGCGGCTGATCATTTTCCTCTATATCTTCTGATATATCCTGTTTCTCTTGGATTTCTTGTAAACTTTGATTCTTTTCTCTTGAAGAACCATAATTCGTTAAGGATAGAGAAGCTCCTTTATTTTTTGCAATAGAGGCGTCTAAACTAGATAGTGGTAAAAACATACCTGTTGTTAACGGGAACATAATAATGATATAACTGACAATTTTTTTCATGGTCATCGGTTGATCACCGTGATCATGCTGATGAGCGTCATCTGCCATTTCTTTTCTCGGTTTAACCGGTGAAAAAACTCTCTGCATTTGAACAAGGAATAAAAATAAAAAAAGAGAGGCTCCAATTTGACTTAACGTTTCATATTTCGGATTAATTAATTTTAGTATTTCTCCACTAAAATGCAGCTTAAAAATATACAACGTAAAAAAAAGCAGGATAACGGCACGAAGCAACTGCTGCCAGTTTAATTGCATGTCAAACACTCCTTATCAAAGGCCTTGTAACAAGCTTAATAAAATGAATGTCGTAACCGACACAAGTACGACAAAAACAACTACAAACCGGATTTTAAATACACTAAGCATCATCAACGTATTTTTCAAATCTATCATTGGTCCATAAATGAGAAAACCTAGAATAGCTGTTTGAGGGAAAATATTAGAAAAAGATGCTCCAATAAATGCATCTGCTTCTGAACAGAGGGACAACAAGTATGCTAACCCCATCATGATAGCTAACGCAGCGGCATGTCCATTCCCAACACTAACAAGAAATTCTGTCGAAACATACACTTGAACAAAAGAAGCTAATAGAGCTCCAATAATAAGATATTTCCCCATATCAAAAAATTCGTCTACCGCATGTAAGGTCGTTTTGCCCAGTTTATCAAGAAAAGATTGTTTATATGTATGGGGGGCATGCAAACTGCATTGGTTTTCATTCATAATAGAATGTTTTAATTGGTTGGAACGAAATAAAAAACTAACTAACAAAGCGATCACTAAAGCGATAAGAAAACCAAGGAACATTCTTGATAGCGCAATTTGCAGGTCGTTACCAAATGCCATATAAGTAGAAAAAATCACAATGGGATTAATCAAAGGTCCTGTCAATAAAAAACCGACTCCTGCATAAATAGGAACACCTTTTGCAATTAATCGCCGTACGATCGGTACAATGCCGCATTCACACGCAGGAAAAAGCCCACCTACCACACAACTCATAAGGACAGCTAAATATTTATTTTTTGGTATCCAACGCTTTAATTGATCCTCTGTAATAAAGATTTGAATGAAACCAGCAATAAGTACTCCTATTAATACAAACGGCAGCGCCTCAATTAAAATACTTAAAAAAATCGTATTCATATGAAGAAAGGAATCGGATAACATAATATTTGGCATTAGACTATCACCAAAAGTTAAAACACTAATGACAAAACCGAATAGAAACAATATAAATAAATCAATAATAATAGACGGCAAACTCTTATTCATAACCCTACCCTTTCTATTAGTTTATTAAGTATAAAGTGATACTTCGTCAGTGGTTTTTTTAACCCACTGACGGTTAGCGAAACTTATCAAGGTGCTGGCCCCACTTATCGTTCTGTCATTATTCTAAGTTTTGAAGTAAGGGGTATTACGGATGACTGTTCACCATGATAAACATTTCCTATTAAGAACTACTAATCGTAATCATTACGATTGTGAGTCTATTTAATAAATATTGTCAATTATTTATTGCATTTTTTTTAGTTTTTGTTATTCTTCAAATTATTTGTTTATGGTAAAATATTAAATGCTGCTTTTAATAAGGGAAACATATGATGGACAAGTCTTGTTGCAGAAGAAGTAATTGTGTGTGTTCATCGGATAGGGTATTTTCTTTGAATGAAGATAATGATAGACATCCTTAAATAATATTTATGCTTCCCTTTGGCTAAAATGAATTGAAATAGTTTAACAATGAAAAATTGAGATTTTTGCTCAATACATGTTTGGAATGATGGGAGGAAAAGCTATATGAAACAAAATAATAAGTTTGCTAGAGCTACTGGCAATAGTAAAATAGATCAATTGCAGTTTCGCCTTGGTGCATTCGGGGCAGCAGTCCCTCTGTTATTTTTCGTCATCTGGGCAATCAGCACAAGTGTCTTGCAGTTATCTTCTGAAATAGGTCTCGTATTAGGAGCCATTTTTGGAATTACGCTGGGTTTATTCTTTTGTAAAAGCAAATGGGCAGATTATGCGCAAGGATTGTTTGACGGGCTAGCACAGCCTATCGGGGTTGTCGCAATGGTCGCTTGGTTTTACGCAGGAATGTTCGCCCAAGTTTTACAAGTCGGAGGATTAGTCGAAGGACTTGTATGGGTTGGTACCATTACTGGCTTTACAGGAGGACTTTTTGTTGGCCTTACTTTTATTTTAGCAGCTACTTTCTCAACAGCAGTTGGGACAGGTTATGGTACGACGGTTGCTTTTTGTACCTTAATGTACCCTGCAGGTGTTGCAACAGGAGCGGATCCGACGATATTGTTTGCAGCGATTTTAGCAGGTGCTGTATTCGGGGATAACCTAGCACCAGTTTCTGACACAACCATCGTTTCTGCGACAACTCAAAATGCAGACGTACCTGGTGTAGTTCGAAGTCGTTTTAAATATGCTGTTTCTGCAGCTATTCCAACCCTTATTTTATTTGTGGTGTTCGGCGGCGGTGGAGAAACATATGCACAGGCTAACATTGATTCGACAACCAACCCTTCTGGCTTGTTGATGCTGATCCCATTCATTGTGGTGTTAATCTTAGCCTTGTCAGGGCATCATATCATCACATCTCTTACATGGGGTACGATGGTTGCGATCCTTTGTATTGTAATTTTCCCTGTCGGTACATTTGGCGAAATTATTCGATTTAACCCAGATTCAGATGCGGTTGTAGAAGGGGCATTAATTAATGGGATCGTCGGTTATATGAACATGGCTATTTTAATCTTATTAATCGTAGCAGCAGCTCATTTACTTCGACTTGGCGGAACAATGCAAGCTATTACGAGTGCATTAGTGAAATGGATTAAAAACTCTGTTAGAAGAGCAGAGCTTTCCATGTGGGCGATTGTCGCATTACTAAATAGTGCGATCACGATTAATACAGCTGCAGAGATTGCCGCAGCACCTTTTGTTCGCGAAATTGGAGAAAAATATCAGATTCATAGTTATAGAAGAGCAAATATGCTAGATGCGATCACGTCAGCGTTAGGCTACATTTTCCCGTGGGGTGCACCAGTACTACTCGGATGGTCCACGATTAATATGATGCAGGACACGTATGAGTGGTTACCTGTCGTAGCCCCAACTTCTGTTTTCCCGTTTGTCTTCCAAGGCTGGTTCCTCGTTATAGTGATGCTAGTCGCAGCACTAACCGGATGGGGCTTGCGCTACCAAGGAAAAAACGGAGAAGAACTAACACAACCACCGAAATAATCATTAAAAAGAACGGAATCACGAGAAAACGTGGTTCCGTTTTTTTAATGTACTCGGTTCTATCATTTTATTTCAAAACAAATCCAATGTTCCGATTCGTTCGCATGCTTCGATTAAGCGTTCTTCTTCGTCGAGTAAGCCGATTCGAACATAGCCCTCTCCTGATGGGCCGAATCCATTTCCTGGCGCCACGACAACATGCACTTTTTCCAAGAGAAGATCAGCAAATTGTTCAGACGTATAACCTTCCGGTGTCGGCATCCATACAAAGAACGAGCCTTTGGATACTTTGCCCTCCCAGCCGATTTCTCGTGCCTTTTCGATAAAAGCATTTCTTCTCTTTTCATACGTGTCCACTAACTGTTTCGCTTCTTTCTGATCACTTAACAACGCTTTCTCTGCCGCTTTTTGAATAGCGCCGAAAATACTTACATAATAATGATCCTGGATTAAATTCAAACTCTCAATCACCGATTGATTCCCGACAGCAAACGCAATCCGCCAACCAGCCATATTGTACGTCTTGGATAAAGTATACATTTCAACCCCAATATCCTTCGCTCCTTCTGACTGCAAAAAGCTTTGTGGCTTCTCACCGTCAAAACCGATCGAACCATAAGCAAAATCATGCACCACACAGATGTTATGCTTTTTTGCCAACTCAATCGTTTCATCAAAGAATGCTTTGGTCGCTGTCGCAGCTGTTGGGTTATTGGGATAGTTTAAAAACATGAGCTTGGCTTGATCGAGTGCTCCCTCTTGCAAATCATGGTAGTTTGGCAAAAAGTCATGCTCCTGTTTTAGCGGCATGTATACAGGGTTGGCGTTTGTCAGTGCAATACCTGACATATAATCCGGATATCCCGGGTCTGGTACGAGTACGGCATCATTTGCATTTAACAAACATTGGCTAATTTCCACTAATCCTGTTTTGGCACCAAATAAAATCGCCACTTCTTTTTCTGGATCAATGTCTACGTCATATTCTCTTTTATAAAATGCGGCGACTGCTTCCTTTAAAAAGGGATATCCTGAAAAGGGCGGATACTTATGGAAGTTTGCCTCTTCACTTGCGGATTTTAACTCTTCCACAATAAATTCAGGTGTTGGCAAATCAGGGTTTCCTTGCCCTAAATTAATCACATCGTGCCCTTGATCTTTTAATTGTTTCGTTTTTTTAACGAGATTGGCAAAAAATTGATCAGGGAGTCTTTTCAGCGCATCTGAGAAGTCAAATGAATACAATGTCAATCACTCCTATTACAAGTCATATAGATCAGCAACACGACTAGTAAAGACCGGGATATTTTTTCTTATTTCCTCGACCTTATCTAATTGAATCGCAGCTTCAATCGTTGCTTCTTGTTCGCTTGGTCCGCTTGCTACTTCGTCTCCAGATGGACCGACAATATAAGATTCGCCAGCAAAATTCGTTCCATCACATGAACCAGAACTGTTCGCAGAAACGATGTAGCATTGGTTTTCAATCGCACGGGCATGGATTAAATGTTTCCAGTGCGTTCTTCTTGCGGTTGGCCACTGTGCCACAATATGTATCACTTCTGCTCCTTTTAATGCTAATGAGCGCATCAATTCAGGAAATCGCAAATCATAACAGATAATAATGCCCATTTTAATCCCATCTAGTTCAAAAATTTCTCCTTTTTCTTTACCACCTTGTAAAAATTCAGGCTCATTGAGCATTGGAACTAAATGCATCTTATCGTATTGATGGACCTTCTCTCCTTCTCTATTGAAAATAAAGCTGGAATTATAGATGCCGTCCGCCTTTTGGTTGGCAACAGATCCTCCAATAATGTTAACCTCATACTTTTTTGCTAAATGACGTAAAAAAGGGATGGTTTCTTTGCCGTCATGATCTGCAATGCCTTCAAGACGGTCTAAGGCGTAGCTGGTATTCCACATTTCTGGCAGCACGACCGTGTCTGGCTTATCGTGTGCTACTGTATGTTTGAACCAATTTTCAATTTTTTCACGGTTGGCTTGCGGGTCGGCTACTTCCACATCCATTTGATAGATTGCATATTTCACTCTGTTCACCTACTTCTTGATCATGATTGTTCCTTAACTATTGTATAGCATTTAGATAGATTTTGCATAGATAGAAGAATTTCCAATCGGGGCACCTGATTGAAAAGTAGTGTGGATTTTTTAAATAGATCGACAATGAATATTCCTTCCAGCTATGGGGAAAGTAGTAAAAGCAATTTTGAAGGAGGATAAGGGAAATGGATGAGAAGAAAAACCCGCAAAACAAAGAAAAAATGACCAACCAACAAGGTCACAAGGTGACAGATAACCAAAACACAAGAACGGTAGGAAATCGTGGACCAATGACGTTAGAAAACTATGATTTTCTTGAAAAAATCAGTCACTTTGACCGCGAAAAAATCCCAGAGCGAATTGTCCATGCTCGGGGTGCTGGTGCTCATGGGTATTTTGAGTCCTATGGAACGGTAGGTGATGAGCCTATCTCAAAGTACACTCGGGCTAAAGTTTTTACCGAAACAGGAAAGAAAACTCCTCTATTCGTTCGTTTTTCTACTGTCGTACATGGCAAGCACTCACCAGAAACATTACGAGATCCACGTGGTTTTGCGATCAAATTTTACACAGAGGATGGGAATTGGGATTTAGTCGGGAATAATTTAAAGATTTTCTTTATCCGTGATCCTTTAAAATTCCCAGACATGATTCATGCTTTCAGACCAGACCCAGTTACCAATGTACAAGATACTGAACGCATGTTTGACTTTGTCAGCTCTTCCCCTGAAGCGATGCATATGGTTACATTTGTTTTCTCTCCATGGGGCATCCCAGCCAATTATCGTCAAATGCAAGGTTCAGGTGTACATACTTATAAGTGGGTAAACGAAGAAGGCAAAGCTGTTCTTGTCAAATATCATTGGGAACCGGTGCAAGGAATCAAGAACCTAACGCAAGAAGAAGCCGATAAGATTCAAGGCATGAACTTTAACCACGCTACTCAAGATTTATATGAAGCCATTGAAAAAGGAGAGTATCCAGAATGGGAACTTTATGTCCAAATCATGGAAGATGGCGAACATCCTGAATTAGATTACGATCCGCTTGACCCAACGAAATTATGGTACAAAGAGTACTACCCTTGGCATCTTGTTGGTAAAATGGTATTAAATAAAAACCCAGAAAACTATCATGCAGAAGTCGAACAAGCTGCTTTTGGTACAGGGGTGTTAGTTGATGGATTAGATTTTTCTGATGATAAATTGTTGCAAGGACGTACTTACTCCTATTCAGATACACAACGATACCGTGTTGGCGCCAACTACTTGCAACTGCCGATCAACCGCCCTCACAAAGGTGTGGCGACAAATCAAGATGGCGGACAGATGGATTATCGTCAGGACTATGGCAAGGAGAAGAATCCTCATATTAATTATGAACCCTCAACATTAGATGGATTAGAAGAATCCGAAAATCCTGGTGTAGAGCATGAGCCATATGTAGAGGGGCATCTGCAGCGGGAAGCTATTTCACGAGAGAACAACTTCGGGCAAGCTGGTGAAACTTATCGTAGACTGAACGATTGGGAGCGCAATGAGCTAATCTCCAATTTAGTTTCCCATTTATCTAACTGCCATGAGATGATCCAGAAGAAAATGATTGATATGTGCTACCAATGTGACGACAATTACGGAAAACGGTTAGAAGAAGGATTAAAAATGGCAATGGATGGCCAAAAAGATCAAATGGAAAGAGCTGTTGAACAAGCAGAAGAAATGGGGCATCCTTCCGATCCGTATTAATAACCACTCTTCGAATCAGTAAATTGAAATGGTTGAGTTATGTTAGCACGACCGTTTTGAAATTACTTAAAATAGTCGCTAGAACAGCTATTATGTCGATTTTCAGCTGGGAAACCACCTAAAATGGTAGATAGAACGGCTCTATCTACCATTTTCAAAGATGAAGCCACTCTAAATTAACGAGAAAAAACGTAAAGAATTCAAAAAATGGCATGGGATTAAAAAAAGAGGCTGATCGATATATTTTCAATCAGCCCTCCTTCATTTAATTTTTGACAAATCCACGTTGATATTGTTTTGGCACTTCTATTTCTTTGTTAAGCTCACCTGCTGCTGTTAGTACCCAGTAAGGATCACGCAGCATGCCGCGTCCAACTGCGACGAGATCAGCATCTTGATTTCCGATAACCGCATTGGCAAGTTGCGCATCTTCTAAACGGCCAACTGCAATCACTGGTACATCTAATGCTTGTTTAAATGCACGAGCAAATGGCACCATATAGCCTTCATGGGATCCTGGGTTTCGAGATGGGTGAATCGGCCCTTCCCCACCAGCGCTAATATGGAACATATCGACTCCGGCTTCTTTATATACTTTCGCAAATTCTAAGCAATCTTCTACCTCATAGCCATCCTCAGCAAATTCTGTTGCCGAAATTCGCATCACCAATGGCATGTCTTCAGGCATTTCACACTTTGCCGCACAAATCACTTCTTCCCCAAACTTCGTTAATTCACGATATTCATCCGTTCGTTTGTTCGTTAAGCAGGATTGAAATTGATGGATTAAATAACCATGCGCGCCGTGTAACTCGATCATATCCACTCCGGCTTTAACAGCACGACGAACTGCTAAACGGAAATGTTCCACCATTTGTTTCACTTCTTCTGTTGTTAACGCTCTTGGAGTTTTATATTTATCACTAAAACGAATCGCTGATGGTGCGACAGGTGTATCGGCATCCTCTGCTTTACGGCCGGCATGAGCGATTTGGATTCCGATCTTAGACCCTTGTCGGTGGACCGTTTCTATAATTTTGGCGAACGCAGGTACTTGCTCATCAGACCATAAACCTAAGCAATTATTGGAGATCCTGCCATCTGGTTCGACATTGGTCATTTCCATAATGACAAGTCCTGCTCCTCCAACAGCACGGCTTACATAATGCGTATAGTGCCAATCATTCGGTGTCCCATCTTCCTCCGTGACAGAATACTGACACATTGGTGGCATCACCACTCTATTTTTTAACTCTAAATTTTTTATTTGGAATGGGCTAAATAAATGCTCCACCTGTCTTCCTCCTTATGTAGCGTTTTGCTTACGCCTAGCACATTAATGAAGACATTATAACAAGATTTGGACATTCAAGCACTTGATTGAACTTGCGAATCTCTCTATCTGCTTATTCATTCGAGTATGGTCTATTCACAAGATATATACCTGTCAGAATAATAGCTCCTCCTATCAACGTCGATGGAGAAAAACTTTCATTTAATAGAACAATGCCGCTTAACACACCAAATAAAGGGGCTAAAAAGAGAAAGGAGCTAACCTTTCCTGGATCATTTTTTTGCAGCAAATAAAACCAAATGGCAAATTGAACGATGGATGCCATAATGGCCAGCCATAGTAAAATAAAAGAAGAAAACGGAGACCACACCATCTCAATTTGTTCCAAAAATACACTCCCTATAAGAAGCACAATGCCTCCAGATAACATTTGATAAGCAGTCAGCACCCATACATCTAATGCAGCACTCCATTTTTTCATTAATAAAGTGGCAATGGCCCATGATACGGCAGAGAAGAAGCCTAATATTGTACCAATTTGCTCCACATTTAAACTGGCACCTAACGTAATATAAACTCCAATAAAACCAATCACCACACCTAACCACTGAAAACGATGATATTTTTTACCCACAAAAAGTGTGCCGAAAAGCACCACTAAGAGTGGGTTGGTAAATGTTAATATCGATGCTTCGCCAGCAGTGATAGTACGTAAACTGAGAAAAATACAGCCCATCACTCCTGCTGTTTGAAAAAGTCCAATTACGCAAATATGAAACCAATCTTTTTGGCGCTTAGGATGTGGTCTTTTCAAAAACCACACAATGGGTGCCATCATCACACCGGCAATCGTAAATCGTAAACCAACTAATAATAACGGAGAAAAATAGGAAATTCCTATTTTTCCTATCGCAAAAGAAGAGCCCATCAACCCTGTTGTAGTGATTAATAATAAAACAAATATCCACCTATTCAAAGAGTTCATCCCCTTGCTGTTTATGTAGCTGCGTTACTATATCATGTTGATCTATAATTAGTAAAGCAAGGGAACTTCATGGCATTGATGTGACACTTTGAGTTGTTTTCTCCATATATGATTTTGTGGCAAAACGATGTAAATTTCCTCACTTTTTGTTACGTTCTTGTAATCAAATACATTAAAGACTGCCATGACAAGCTTTAGCATGACTTATCCAATAATGGGGAATACTTGCAATCGATACTCGAAACGTGTTTGAATAGAAGAACAATATGGAATATGGAGGTAACGGAAAATGAAGAAGTTGTTAATGATGGTTTTAGCCATCGGTTTTGCCATGGTTTTAGCTGCATGTAATGGTGAAGAACAGACAGATGAAGAAACAACCCCTGAGTCAGGTGAAGAGCAACCTGAAGAAACAGAAGGGGAAGAAAATCCAGAGGCTAATGCCGAAGGAGATAACGCTGCAGCTGTAAGTGACGAAGAATTGGTAGAAGAAGATCAAGCAGTGGTTAGTGTAAACGGCGAAGAAATTTCAGGAGAGCAATACAATCGTATTTATCCGCAAATGAAAAAAATGATGCAACAATATGGACAAGATGTTGGTGACACTGATGCTGTCAAAGAACAAACCATTAGCGAACTTGTAACACAGCAACTAATTGTACAAGATGCTGAGTCAAAGGGATTAGAAGTAACGGAAGAAGAAATTAATGCAGAAGTAGAAAGTGTTAAAGAAGAATTTGGTGACCAATATACAACGGTTCTTGAATCCTCTGGTTTTACAGAAGAATCCTTTAAAAAGCAGCTGCAAACTGATTTATTAAGAGATAAATATATGCAATCAGAACTTGATGTCGAAGTAACAGATGAAGAAATTGAAGAATATTACAATCAAGTCAAGAAGCAGCAAGGCCAGCAAGAAGGAGAGCAAGCTCAAGAACTACCTGAACTTGAAGAAATTAGAGATACCATTGAAGAACAATTAGCGAAGCAAAAACAACAACAGCAACTAGGACCAAAAATAGAAGAATTACGCGAAAACGCTGAAATTGAACACCTTATTTAATGAAGTAGATTTAATGGCGTCACTTTAAAGTGGAATCGAGCCACTTCTTATAAGAATTGCGCCACTTTTAAGCATTTTCGAGTTACTTTTTATATTTACAAAAAAAGAGGCTGTCTCCTAGTGTAAATTGTAATCGACACTGTGAGACAGCTCTTTTTTTACCATATCATAATTTATATCGTGTTACAGTTGAAAGGAATTCGACGTAGCTACCACGATGAGGTAGATAGATAAGGGCAACTACGTCTCTAACTTCGCTAAAAGCTCGTTAATCGACGAGTTTTCTTTATCATATTTTATGAACTTGCTTTTTTAAGGTATAAGCTAATACTAAGGCCAAAATGCCGAGCAATATATTTTCATCCAAAATGCTTCGAATTAAAAGATATACCGCAATCACCACAAGTAAGCCCCACAACCATTTATGGATCAAATGAATCATCGTCCACTACTCCTCTAAATTGTAAGCAAAAGATGCTTTGCTAGGCTGATATTCACCTAAAGCTTGGAACAGTTTGGCTTGAATATTGACATAAGCGTTATACTCAATTCTTTCTAAGATGTCATATCCTTTTCGTAATGTTTTATCAACGACTAATATGCCGTGTTCACGCAGCAATGTCGCAACTGGTAAGGTATCCTGCCTGCTTTTTAAATACTCCGACACCGTTGCCGCAAGCTCTGAACTTGTTGCAGGTGCAAAAGGCAATGTTTTAATTTCCCCTAGTTTACGTGAAGCTTCGGTTAAATGAGGTAGTTCTAAACCGAGAGAGGCAAACACCATCGATTCCTTTGGATGTGCATGTAACACAGCACCAGCATCAGGACGTGCATCATATGCGGCAATATGCATATTGAACTCTCTTGTCACCTTCCCGTTCCCTTCTAATACTTCTCCATCTCGATTAATGACAATGATCTCTTCCGGCTTTAATCGGCAAAATTTTGCTTGCGACATAAGCGTAGGGGTCATAATATAATGCTCCTCATTGATTCGCACACTAATATTGCCGCCAGCCGCATTAGTGATAAAACGGTCAAACATCATCCTGGTTACTTCACATAAATCTTTTCGCTCTTCTGCATACAACATATTAATGGACCTCCTTTATATTCCACTTTTCTATCTCTACTTTCTCCATCCAATTCATCGTTTGCTCAATAGAAAAGTCAGAACTATTATCATGATTCGCTTTTGATGCGCTCATTGCTGTTGCTCTCTTTAACATATCCTCCACCTTTAACTCTTGCACCATCCCTGCTACAACGGCACCTACGAAAACATCGCCGCATCCCGTATCATTGACTTCTTGCACTTTGGGCGGGACAACTCGATAAATATGATTCTTATATCCTACTAAACTTCCTTTCTTACCTAGTGAAACAAATACATACGTAATCCCTTTATCTAGCAGACGCAAAATTTGCTTCTCATACTCTTTTACTCCCTGCAATTTCCTCCCAACGAGCTCTTCCATTTCATATTCATTGGGTTTAATCATAAATGGTTTCCATTGAATGGCTTCTTTTAACCAATCGCCTTTCACGTCTAAAACAACTTTCGCACCTTTCTTGGAAACCACTGCAACTAACTCTTGAAATTGTACTAAGGTAAATCCAATTGGAGGACTGCCAGCAAATACAACGATATCCTCGCTTGTCACACGATTATTTAGTTTCTCTAGCAACCTTTGATAAGTAGAGGGCTGCACTTCAAAACCGTTTTCTGTGATCATGAAACTCCCTTTGCCAGATGGATCGACCATCACGATCGTTTCTCTCGTTGATGATCCCTGTTGAGAAACAAAATGACATTGGACCCCTTTATCTTCCAGCATGTCAACTAACCGATGCCCATTTTCTTCGCCAACAAAACCGGTGGCTACATTTGGAATATTTAATTGAGACAGCACAACCGATACATGTGTTGCCTTACCGCCAATATCATACGTAACCTGCTTGATGCGATTATTTTTCTTTCTCGTTAGCGGCTCATACAGCTGTAATACCTTATCGATGGCTGTGTTTAAGGTAACGGTATAAATCAGAGGAATCCCCCCTTTTTTACTATGCAATCATTTCAATAATTTCACACCTTTTTGCATATAATGGAAAGGGGTTGAAAAACCATTTCTCCAACCCCTATTCAAATATTTGTTATGGAACAGATTGCAGCACCCCGTTACGCAGTCTGTTCTTCTTTTTCTTCTGCTTCAAACCTTCTATTTCTTGCAGACATCCCTTTATAATACCAAAAGAATAATCCAATCCAAATGATAGAACCAATAACTCCTAACATATTAAAATCCGTTGCATGGGCAAATAGATAGCGATAAGCTGGTAACTCTAAACTGCTCCATGACATTAACTGCCCTGCTGGAACTTCTAATGCACCAGTATCTTCCGCTAAATTTGTAATCGTCGGCGCAAAGAAGGTTGCCACATATAGGAAAATGGGAGTGGTCATAATACTGAGTAAAATCATTCGAACCAAATTTCCGCCTGTCACAATCAAGGCAGGTACAGCGATCGATAGATTAATAATGCCGGCAAAAGGTAAAATCTTGTTATCTGGTAAAATAACCGCTAAACCCAATATAATCGGCACTAACACAATCGTTGTCACCCAAATTTCATTACGCCCGGCAAGAAATGGCCAATCCAAGCCGATGTAAAATTCTCTTCCTGCATAACGTCTTTTCATATAATCAGAAACTGCATCCGATAATGGAGCTAGTGCTTGCATAAACAACTTCGCCACCATCGGGAATAACGTCAGCGCTGCAGCTGATTGGACACCAAGCATTAAAATATCCTGGAAGCCGTACTGTGCGAAAATACCGATTAAAATCCCTATCATAAAGCCCATTACATGGTTTTCAGCAAATACCCCAAGTCTTGCTTTTAACCAATCTGCATCGATATGCTTATCATTAATGCCAGGAATGAAATCCAGCAATTTATTTAAAGGCCATAATACTACATTAATGAAAGTCATCGCATGTGTCGTGGTCACACCAGGGATTTGCGTCAACCTTTCTATCTGTCTTTGATTCACATCAGCAAGCTTCAACTCAATAATCACTTGCAAGGAAGCAACAATAAAGGCAAGCGGCACATTGCCAGATACCCCAATCACTAAGACGGCTGTAAAAATCTTGCCCCAAACATTCCATAAATCTACGTTTAACGTATTCGTCTGCTTTAAAGCCAACATAATTAAATTAATCGCAATTTGAATCGGAAACATGAAAAAGGCGAGCGGCCACGCCCATGCTAGCGTAGACATCGGTGTCCAGCCACCATCAATCGCTGTTAATTCAATACCAGTATTGGTAACAAATTGCTGTGCAGCTGGACTGATCGCATTCATCATAAATCCAACCACCATGTTCATGCCGACAAATGCCAACCCTAGGGTTAACCCAGCCGAAAAAGCTTCTTTAAACTTCATCCGTACCAATAAACCAACTAATATCATAATTAATGGAACGAAAACAGGGGCACCCATTCCTAATATAAAATCAAACAAATTTTCAATCATTCCCATTAGAACACTCCCCTTTCCGAATTATTTTACTGCTTCTATCACTTTGTCTAACTCTTCTTCCATCCCCATTCCTGTTAAAAAGGCAATTCCATCAATCACCGGAACTGGATAGCTTTCCTTTGGCTTCGTTATCGCAATATAAGCAGACGCTCCATTGATGTACTGATGCAAAGACTTAATATCGACTGCCTCTACTTGAGCTGTAACACCTTTTTCATTTAAAAGCTTTTGCACCTTTGATGCCACCGTTTGTGATGTTGCAACACCAGATCCACAAGCTACAATAACTCGTTTCATGAACAAACCCCTCCTCGATTAATCTTATCCTTTAATAATTGATAAATCGCACTCTCCTGATCAAGCTGTAACAAGGCATCCATCGTCTCTTTATCTAAAAACAATTGAATCACATTTTGTAACAAACTCACTTGTTTCGTAGGCTCCGTTATACCTAACACAAACAGAAATTCCGCCTCCACTACCTTATCGTCTGACCCCATTGCCTGAAACACCAACGCTTCTCTAGGTTTAACAACCGCAATAAATGGCTCAACAACATGCTTAGGATCCGTATGCGGAATGGCCACTTGATATGGATTTGCATCAAGGCCTGTCGGATAGCGCCTCTCCCTTTCCTTAATTGATCGCGCAAAACCTTCCTTCACATATCCCTTCTCCCTTAACACATTCGAAAGCTGCTCAAAGAAATCTTCCTTGCTTTCATAGCACACATCACAAAAAATCAGATCTTCCTTCACATACTCATTGAATCCCTTCATTCACATTCCCTGCCTTCTATCACAAAATATCTATTTTTTATTGCAGGCCTTTTCGCCTCCTTTCCCATTTTGGCAAACGATTGGCTCAACTCATATGCCAACCCCCCCTATGTCTGCTGCACTAATAGCATCAATCAAATCTCTAATTTGATTTACCTCACACGTTTTTTTCCATTTTCTTACGTTTTCTTCACTTGCTAAGAAGTCATTCAGCTGAGCAAGTGCCTTTAAATGTTTTTGACGGTCTTCTGCTGCCAGCATTATGCAAATGTCTATCGGAAATCCTGGTGCTATTTCTACCGGGTGATCCAATCGTAACAAACTCATCGCTGTTTCCTTCACCCCATCCTCTGGGCTTGCATGAGGGATCGCAATGCCTGGTCCTAACAGCATATACGGTCCATGCTCCTCTAGTTGATTTAAAATCGCGGACACATACCGCTTTTCAATCACCTTTTCCCCTAATAAAGGCTCTGCCGCCACTTGCACCGCCTCCGCAAAATTACGCACAGAAGATCTTATCAACAACCGATTTTCGGTAAGCAACTCGTTTAAATCAGGAGACGTTGTATGGACTTTAGGCTGATGAGGCCTTTTCATCGTTGGGAAAAAGTATTGTTTTAAATCATGTAAGAGCTCCTGTTGATTATCGATAGTCGCATGTTTCTGAATCAGTTGTAATAATGCAGAAAAGTCGATGTGCTGATGATCAAATCCGTATAATTCTTGATTGACTCGCTCTTTTAAGCGTTGTTTTTCCATTTCGGATATATAGGGTTTGACGAGAAATTGCTTTTTGGTTGTTTGCAGGAACACAGTTGAAAAAATCACATCATAATGCTGTTCATACTGGTTAAAGTCTCTAACAGACATATTTTCGATAAAAGCGATATGTGGGAATAAATCTTTTAAGGTTTCTAGTAATAATTTGGATACAGACACACCATTTGGACAAATCACGATCGCTTTTAAGCTTTCCGACACTTGTTTCCCATGTTTTTGCAGCCAGGCTGTAATCAGAATGGTAATAAAACCTATTTCATCCTCTGACATTTTCGTATTTAAAACATGTTCTAATGGAGTCACGCTTTGCTTTACTAACCGATGAGTGGAGGCATGCTCCTTTTTGATTTCAGACAGCAAAGGGTTTTTCAAGGGGATGTTATATTTCATGCGATAGCTGGCTGGCTTCATATGTTGATAGATTTTTTCCATTAATTCTTGATAACCGGTGAAGGATAAACATGCTAATTTTTCGAATGTTGCTAGCATCTGATGAATGGCTTCTCTTAACCTGTCATCATTTGGTTTGATAGCTGATGATGAAAAGACACTAGATGATAGCAGCTGCAATGCGATAAATTGTTTCTCATTGGGATCATGAATGGCTAGATCCTCTGAAAATAGGTGTTCGATAGCTTGATATTCTTTGGTTTGGACAAGTTCTTCTCTATTGGGATGATAGAATCGAATATATTTGCCATACTCCATTCTTCTATAAAGCAACAAGAAGATGAATGGTAATTCGTCTAATTTCTCATCGGTAAAACGGGCGTTGAGCACCTCCTCAATCGTTTCACATTTCTCTCTGATATGGTGTACTTCTTCATTTGTAATATTGGTTAAAGAGAGCAATTGTTGAAATCCATTGGTAATGTTTAATAGTTTTGGGACTAATTCTATTAATAGTTTGCGTTTATCGAATTCCTCTCCTTTAAGAAAGTAGCCTTTTCGTCTTGTATAGGCTAGTTCTAAATGATAGGCATGTGTGATGTCGTCTAGTTTTTTTAAGTCTTTTATTACGGTGTTCCGGCTTACTTTGAGTTGATCGGAAATATGGAAGAGAGAAATGATTTCTTGTCTTGATAGTAATAGAATAAGAATAAAATAGGTTCGCTCCTCTGCTGACAGTACATATTCGCTGACTGTTGATTCCATCATTAATTCGGGGAATTTCTCTCGTACAGCTGGATCTAATGTAATCCCTAGCTGACGATCCATTTGCATTGTTGGATAATGATGATGGGATAACCAATCTTTTATTTTTTCTATGCTGTAGTTGACTTGGCTTCTCGATAACTGAAACTTTTTGCATAGATGATTCACCTTCACCCGCGGAAATAGCAGCAATTCTTTTAACAATAATGTGCTTCGTTCATCTAATTGCATGATGTCATCCTCCTTATCACATTCATATGAACAAATCTCTTTACTTTGAATACGTTTTCATCACAAAAAATACAAAAACCCACACACATCAAAATACCCAACATGACTTACGAAGTGGCCGGAAAGGGGTTATTGGGTTAGAGCATAACTGACGTTGAGGAAAAATACTCGTTTTCCCGCAGAAGTCTCGCATATTCTGCCTACTGATAGATAATCTGCTAAGGCACTAGGTAATATCAAAAAAACCACTTGGCTTATGTCCCAAGTGGTTTTTTATTAACTTATCTTTTCTTGTTTTGTTTTTTCTAAAGGGAGGATGAGAGTAACGGTTGTTCCTTTGTGTTCTTCGCTATCAATTTGTATTTCTGCTTCTTTTTGATAAAAGGATTCAAGCATTCTTCTCACATAATTCATCCCGATGCCGATACGGCCTTTATCTGATTTTTCCTCTCGATATAGCATTTTATGGATCTCTTCTTTTGGAAATCCAATCCCATTATCATGAACGGATATATGGATATAACCGAATACTTGATGTACGGTTACTGTAATAGCACCACTATCATCTAAACCATGATAAATCGCATTTTCTACAATGGGTTGTAGAATAAATTTTGGCACCTTCGTTTTTAAGGCCTTTTGAGGTACTTGGATTTCTAGATAAAACGAAAATTGGTACCGCATCTCTTGCAGATTACAATATTGCCTTAAAGAATCCAGCTCTTCTTCGATAGTGGAAACCTTCCCTCGGCGCAAATTATAGGCAAGCAATCGGTTTAATGAAGTCACGACATGATCGATTTCATCTTGCTGTTTGATCATCGCTAGCCAATGAACGGTATTTAATGTATTCATTAAAAAATGCGGATTGATTTGATACATTAACTTCTCAATTTCTAAATCTGCCCGATTTTTCTCTTTATCTTCTACTTCTGCAATTAACTCTTTTATTTGCTTTTTCATTCTTTGTAATTGTTCTAAAACATCGTCAAACTCCTTTATGTAAGTTTGGTCTGCTTTGGAATGAAAGTTATTAGACGAAATAGACACAATCTCATGATCAAATTGCCTTAGCGGTTTATACACCATCTTCCAAACAAGCAGTGCGATTAAGATACTTAACACACCGAAGACAATCGCTAGTAAAAAAATTTGCTTCATCCAGGTATTTTTCTCTTTGTTAAATTCCATCAATGGAATTAACGAAACAACACTCCAGCCATGATTATTCGTTTCCAAAAACCAATAATAGTTTTGTGTCACTCCATAATTGCTACCATCATCATTCTCATGAAAGGCACTGTTACGTGGAAAAAGGCTGCTTAACTCACTATAAGCAATTCGACCTTGATCGTCTAAAATCAAATAGAATGAATTATTCCCCTCTTCATTGCGCCTTTGCACTAAACTTTTTCCAAACGTATAATGAGATTCCAAATAGATATATATCGTTTCATCACTAGGCAAGTCAATTTCTCTTACCATAGAAATAACCATTTGACTATGTAACCGGCTGTTAGACATATGAGGCCCAAAAAAAGACGTACGATCATATTGATAGAGTGGCTGCATTTGGTTAACATCGACCCTTTTAGTTAATGAAACATTATGGAAAAGAGATTCTCCATTCTCATCAATGTAAGCAGTTAACCCAATGTTAGAATTTGTATAAGAGATATATTCCAACTCTTGTTGTACTTGTTCTTTTAAAGACGTTCTCTTCGCTACGTCCTCGGTTTCTAAATATTCACTTAAATTCAGTGCAATGGCTCGAGGATAATTAAATTGATGGGACACTTGCTCTAAAATATCTAATGTATGATTCATCGATAATTCAATCTGTCCAAGATGACTTCTCGCATTATCTCTCCACTTATTGTCGATCATAGAGTTCATCGATTCATGCGAAAGAAACACGGTAAAAATAAATGGAATAAAGGCCGCGATGGTAAATAGGTAAAAAATTCGCTTTCTTAAAGATAAGGACCGATAGAAGTTTAATAGCTTATTTTTCACAGGCATCCCTCTTTCGATTATCAGACACCTTTTATTGTAACCGTTTTCTAGTTATTTTGCACGGCCTTATATGACAATATCGTTAGCCCTTATAAGCTTTTTTCTAATGATAATTTAGGAGTTACCCCTTCATTAACGAGATACTTTGGATATTTTCCTAAATGAACAGCTGCTATATTCTCGGCGGACTTCCGTTTCAACTCTTCTTGTGACTCTTCTGAATACCAAGCAATATGTGGTGTGAAAAGGACATTGTCTAACTGAAGTAATGGATGTTGTGGATCAATTGGCTCTTTTGCTAAAACATCTAATGCCGCACCTGCTATTTGGTCGTTCTTTAAAGCATAGTACAAGGCATCCTCATTTATAATACCACCTCGGGAAGTATTTACAATTACGGTATCTTTCTGCATCAATTGGAACATCGAGTGATCGATTAAGTTTTCTGTCTCGTTTGTTAATGGAACATGTACTGAAAGAAAATTGGATGTTTCACACAACTCTTCTAAAGACAAAGAAGCTACACCTTGCGTTTGAAAAACTTGTTCTGGGATAAATGGATCATAGGCCGCCACGTCCATGCCAAAAACTTTTGCCTTCTCGGCTAGCTGCTGGGCAATGCGTCCGAATCCTACAAGTCCTAATCTTGTATTCTTTAAACGATAAATCGGGACTCCTTCATTAAAATCCCAAACTCCTTCTCTAATTCTATTATTCAGTTTCGTTACTTTGCGGTTAGCCGATAACATCATCGCAATGGCATGATCCGATACCTCATCCATACAGTAATCGGTTACATTACAGACAAGCACTTGATTTTCGGTTGCTGCTTCTAAATCGACCGTATTTACTCCTACACCGTAACGAGCGACTGCTTTAAGATTAGGTAAACGTTCGATTACTTTTCTAGTGATCGGTGCATATTGATTTAAGATCGCATCAGCATCTTTACATGCTTCAATCACTTCATCCTCTGTCTGACACTGTGCTTTTTCGAATGTAATATCATATTGTTCAAATACATCTAGTTCTGGCTTAAACGTCTTATACTCGTAATCACTTACTACTACTTTAAAAGTCATCTAGCATTCTCCTTACCAATATTTTTTATCTGTACGAGACTATCATGATGAAAAGCCACTAATAGATCTTCTAGCCAAGCTTTCTTCTGATCCACTAGCTTTTGTTCAGCTTTATACCATTGTACCATCATTTGAATCCCTTTTTCTAATGAAATAGTCGCTTCGTAATCGGGAAGTACTTTTCTTAACTTGGCATTATCGAAAAGTCCTGCATAGCATTTTTCATAATAGATATGATCAAATAAAGACGTGTTAACTTCATACAACCATGATGATGGAATATACACGATTTCTGGTTCTTTGTGAACCGCTTTGCCAAAGGCCTCATACAAATCCTTCCACGTACTGTGCTCTTCGTTTGTAATATGAAAGTCCTCTCCATATGCTTCTTTATTACCGACTAGGCCGACATAGGCTTTTGCTAGATCAGGAACAAAAGTAAAGTTCCAAGGGGTTGTGCCATCTCCGAATAGAACTAACGGTTTTCCTTGTTCGATTCGATGCACAATATTCACATTTTGCCGAAGTACTCCTACATTCATGCCGCCGACACCAAAAGTTAAGGATGGGCGAATGATGGTAATAGGCAATGATTCTTCCTTTATTTTTTGTTGTAAATAACGTTCCATTTCCGCCTTTTCATATGCATAACGAAAAGAAGGATCTTTGGTTAATGATAATTGCGCTTCTCTAGCAGGCAAAAATGGATAGGGCCTTTGATAAGCAGCAACAGAAGAAGTAAAAATGATTTGTTCTGCTTTTGAGGAAAAAGCCTCCAATGTTGTTCGTGCATCTTCTTCATGAAAACTAATCATATCAATGACAATCTCTACATCCACTTCATGCATTTGCTCCATAAATGTCTGCTTCTGTCCTTTATCCCCATAAATATGTTCTACTTTGTCTTGAAAGAGTGTCTCTTTCTTATTGCCTCTGCTAAAAACAATCACATGATGATTTGCTTCCGCTAGTTGTTTTACGACTTCCCTGCTGATAACACCTGTTCCGCCAATCACCAATACCTTCATAACGAAAACTCCCCTTACATTAATTATTATTCGATTACAGGTTGTGACAACCCTTCCCGCTCAGCAGAAATCTTTAACTGTACTTTTTCAAAAACATGATTGGTCATATACATGATGACAAAAGCCATCACACTGCCTAAAAAGAAAAACTTAAATTGTATAAAATCTAAAATGAGATAGGTTGTAAAGATTCCAACAAATAGACCAATGGTGTGGAAAGGGTGAGCAATACCTAAAATAAAGGATTGTTTAAGTGTTTCCTTCCAGCTTGTTTGGTATTGAATATAAACTGGTATAGCAAAGCAGACTACCATTAAGTAAAGAAACACTAGGCTAAAGCTAGAAAAATATAAAAGAAAATAGATAAACCCTTGCATTCCCTGTAATAAAACCAAACACGCATATAATAGATATCCAATAGCTAGTATGACGATCCCAAGCCCATTAGCCTTTATCCACTCTTTTTTAAAGGTTCTCCAGAATGTTTTAAAAATGGGTACATCCTCCTGATGGTGCAGCCATTTCCTTATAATCGTACACATTGCTACCGTTGCAGGAAAAAAACCGAATAAGAAAAGTCCTATGATGGTAAACAGTATCCATAATAGATTGATATAGGCAAAACGGACAAACCAAGAACATATTTTATGAAATACACCTGCTAAGCCGCCGATCTCCATTATTTTTCACCCCTTTAAGTTACTCTCGAAGAAAAGTGTGAAGGTTACAATTCCCATTGCAACCTTATTTCACAGCTCCACTTGTCACTCCGTTCACGACACGCTTTTCAAAAATCAAATATAAAATTAATAATGGCGTAATCGTTACTAATGTAAAGGCAAGCATCATCGGCCAATCTTGCATCCCTAGGCTTTCTTGTAACATAAACAATTGATAAGGGAGTGTACGCATTTCCGAAGAAGTAGTAAACGCTAACACAAATGGAAACTCATTCCACGCTTCTCTTAGTGAGAAAATACTAACCGTTAAGATAGCTGGTAAAGAAATTGGAATCACCACATACCAAATCATCTGCCATGGTTTTGCCCCATCAATTTGTGCCGCTTCCTCCAGCGCTTTTGGTATGACTTTAAAGAACCCAGCTAAAATCCAAGTACCTAAAGGAATAGCTGTTGCAACATAGGTGATAATTAACGCTGTATACGTATCTAGTAACTTTAAAGCAGAAATACCTGTAAACAACGGAACAATCAAACTAGCTCTTGGTATGATACGTGGTACTAGAATTAACATGAGTAAAATATGACGCATCCGGAATGCATATCTAGCAAAACCGTAACCTGCTAAAATACTAATAATAACCGCTAAGACCGTGGTGGTGACGGATAAGAAAATACTGTTTAAAAGAAATCTTAAAAAGCCATCATATTCAAACACTTTCATATAATTGGCAAAGTTAAAATCAGTTGGAATTAACTGCGGCGGTGTTTGATACACTTCTGCTGGTTTTTTAAAGGACGATGAAAATGCCCATAATAAAGGGAAAATGGTCCACACAGCTAGAATGGCTAATGGAATAAAGTGTAATCGATTATTTATAAATTTGGTAATTTTAGCCTTATTCATTCCACTTTGACTCATATTTATCACTCCGCTGATTTAAAGATTTTTAAATAAATAACACTTAATGTGACATTAAAGAATAAAATAACAACCATGACCGTACTGCCTAATGAATATTGGAATTCGGTGAATGCCACATTATACATATAAACGGCTAAGTATTCCGTTGCACGTAAAGGTCCTCCACCTGTTAGAGGCAAGATCACATCAAACATGTTAAAACTGGCAAAGCTTAGCCAAATTAAGGCAATCCCCATCATTGGTGAAATTAATGGTAATAAAATTTTAAAAAGCAAATTCAATTTACTGGCCCCATCAACTATCGCTGCTTCAAATAATTCCGAATCGATAGCTTGAATACCAGAAAGTAAGATTAACACTGTAAAAGGGACGATCCCCCAAACATTCGCTAATACTGTAACGAAAAGTGCCCAATTAGGATCTGCTAAAAACAACACTTGCTCCAAGCCAAATGTATCTAAGATCATATTGATAAGCCCGACATCACTTGCAAACATAAAACGAAACATGACTGCCGTCGCAACACCAGAAACTAAATAAGGAATTAAGGAAAGCCCTTTGAAAAAATCTCCGTATTTTGTCGTTCGATACAGACTAATAGCAAAAGCAAGCCCTAGTATAAGGCCAATAATAACGCTTAATGCAACAAATATAATCGATCGCATTAATGAATTTAGAAAGGCAGAGTTGGTAAAAAGATAAATGTAGTTTTGAAACCAAACAAATGGCCTGCCAATGGTATTTAAGTCATATTGAAAAAAAGAGAGCAAAATACCTGAAATCACCGCATAAGCCAGAACACCTGCTACAAAAAGAACTGCTGGAAAGATTAAAAGATAAGGAACGGATTTTTTTCGAAATGTTGAAGACTTTGTACTCGGTCCTGCTGTAACCTGTTGATTCACTGACACGGATATATACCTCCTTCTTATCCAAATGGACAATCAAAACCATATGTGGCTTTGATTGCCCACTTTTTCATTTAACCTAAATCGTCTAACTGAGCCTGATATGTTTCCGCAATACTAGCTGGATCTTCATCAGGATTGGTTATTGTATATTGCATTAGTTCTAAAAGCACGCTCATCACTTGTGGGTGAACTGTACTACTTGGGATCATTTCCGCTTCACCGAATGGTTCAGCTAGTTCTTCCTGCCATGGCTTCGCTTCAAAATATTCTTGTTCTGTCATCACTTCACTGTTAGTCGTCGGCTGATAACGGTGAGCAACTTCACGCACGGTTTCGGTATCGATAAGATACTGTAATACTTTTGTTACAGCTTCAGGATGCTCGATATCTTGACTAACCACCATTGGCCAAGAAGACGCATTTGGTCTCCACTTATCTTCGGCACCTGGACGATGTGGCTGCGTAGAAGCTACCCATTTTTCCCCATATTCAGATAGATCTTCTTTGATAACTGGGAAAATATTATCTCCAATCGTAGCCATAGCTGCGTTTTCCCCAATAAACGCTCCTCGCATTTCACCGGATGTCCAAGAAATCGATTCTGGGTGAATTAATTCTTCTTTTTTCAACGTTTGATAGAAATCAATTAAATAGTGCCCAGCTTCTGTATCCATTTGTGGAACACCATCTACATATTCTCCACCCATTGCTTGGAATTGAGATTGGAACCAGTTAGGCGCATTGTCCGCACCGGCAACAATTGCATAGGCATATTGACCGTCTTCTAATAACCCACTGTCACGTAAGGCAATACCTGATTCAATCACATCATCCCACGTTTCTGGGAAATCTAATCCAGCCTCTTCAAATAAGTCATTACGATAGACATGCCAACGAGGTCCCATATGAACACCTAACCCGTGAATGGCTCCATCATAACTGGTAACATCAAAGGCTTGCGGCATTAATTTATTATAGCTATCCGGATCATTTGCTTCCCATTCCTCATATTGCGAAGTCATATCATATAACGCATTTTGAGTATTGAGCGCTGGAATGTTTTCATGATAAGTCTGGAAGATGTCAGGTGCATTCCCTGCATTAAAATTACGAATAAAGTCAGAAACACTTTGCTCTAATGGGATAACATCTGTTTCGACGGTAATGTTTGGATTTTCCTCATGGAACGTTTCAAAATTATCTTCTGGAATAAAATCACCGCGGCCAAACCAAACCGTTAACGTAATATTTTCTCCATCATCTGAAGATGCCTGCTCATTATCCTCCCCACTGTCATTGGAATCATTATCCACAGATCCTTCATCAGTTGATGCATCTTCCTCGCCTCCATTAGATGAACAAGCTGCTAATGTAAGCATTCCAATTAGTAAAAAAACAAATAAAAACAATAAATTCTTTTTCATTTTGTTAGCACTCCCTTTTTAAAAATTATCTACCCATCCAACCGCCATCTACGGTTAACACATGGCCGTGAACATAGGATGCTGCATCTGATGCTAAGTAGATCGCGCTTCCTTTAAAGTCATCTGGGCTGCCCCATCTGCCAGCAGGGATTCGATCAAGAATTTGGACAGACCTTTCTTTATCATTAATAAGTGCCTCATTCATATCTGTTGCAATGTACCCAGGAGCGATGGCATTAACATTGACATTATGCTTAGCCCATTCATTGGATAGAGCTTTGGTTAACTGTGCCACACCACCTTTTGCCGAAGCGTATGCAGGAATATTAATCCCGCCTTGGAATGATATTAAAGAAGCAATATTGATAATTTTACCGCTTTCTTTTTTTACCATTTCTCTACCTGCTGCTTGTGCTAAGAACCATACTGCATTTAAATTAACGCTAATAACGTCATCCCAATCTTGTTCTGAAAATTCAACAGCTGGAGATCTTCTTTGAATGCCTCCATTATTCACCAAAATGTCAATCGCGCCAAATTCAGAAATAATACGAGGAATACATGCATGTAAATCTTCTCGTTTAGATAAATCACATAATATAATTTCACACTTTACACCTAAATCTTCTACCTCCTTTTTGACATCGTCTTGATTATGGCGTTGAATCAATGCGATGTCTGCACCAGATTCAGCTAATCCTAACGCAATAGATCTTCCAATCCCCCTTGTTGGTCCTGTTATGGCTGCAACTTTTCCACTTAAATCAAACGGGTTTTCTCGCAAATCTATAGCCTCCTTCCTTCTATAATAGACGTACATTTGATTGTTTTCCTTTAACGTCTACAAATTAAATTGTACATTATTTTAAGCGCTTACAAATATGAATGTAAGCGCTTATAGGTAGGTCATCTGTATTTGCGATTTTTTCCATTTTTGATCGAGAAACCATTTGTCTACCTAACCATAGTTATTTTGCATACCTGCGATACAATTTTCGATAAACACTCGGGTTTTTCCCGGTATGTTGTCGAAAAATTCGGCTAAAATATTTTTCATCTAAATAACCACATTCCTCCGCAATCATTAAAATAGATTGATTCGAGTTCTCCAACAGTAATTTTGCCCTTGCAATCCGTGCGTCCGTCAAATATTTATGAAAGGATTTTCCGACAATCTCTTTAAAACTTTTATTAAAATAACTTCTGCTCATATTTACCCGGCTGGCTAAATCATCAGCGGTAAGCCCTTCTTTTAAATGTTCATTCATTAAATCAACCGATTTTAATATACTACTGACAATCTCATCTCCATAGCTCGTCCCAATCGACAGAGCCACATTATCCTTAAAACTTTGCATCCACTCACATACATCGATCCAATGATGAAAATCGATTCTATGCTCTAGCTTTACAGCGTTGATAAAGGATTGTTGATTCCATTCGATGATTAAATCTGTAAACCAATCCTCTAGCTGAGGCTTTGTTAATTTTAATTGATGCAAATTTTCTTTTAACTGGATGTATACGTCTTCTTCATATATCCATTTAAACGAAAATAAGGACCGCTTCACAGTAAAAGTTTGTTGTGCAGATGGAGTAGTTTCTTTTTCTAAATCTGTCACCGTTTTATGTAGGATCTTGGAAAAGTCATAAAAGAATAGCCTTTCTTGATATTCGGAAAGTAAACGATAAATAAGTCCTTTAAATCGATCTTTTAACCCTTTTAAGTGGATCATATAAAAGTTGTTATGTTTCACATCATGTTGAATCTCAAGATATTTTTCCTCTAAATCCCAATAGTTTTCTTGTTCTTGAATAGCTATGTTTGTATCTAATGGTTCCATCCCTAAAGATAATTCCCGTAAATCATGATTCTCTAAGCACAACACGACTGCTTGATCATAGCTAAAATAGGCTTCGTCTTTTACTTCTTTACGATCTTGCCTTTTCTCCATCATTCTTTGATGTAATCTTTCTAATACTTGTGAAAAGTTTTGCTTTTCTAACTCCGTCTTTGTGATAAAATCAATGGCACCTAATCGCAGTGCTTCTTGTACATATTCAAATTCTTGATACAATGTCAAAAATGCGATGTCAACGGACGGATATTTTTCTTTCGCAAGTCCTAGGAATTCTAAGCCTGACATAATGGGCATATGGATATCTGATATCACAAGATCGACTGGATGATTCTCTAAAAATTCTAATGCTTTTTTGCCATTAGATGCCTCCCCAACCACTTCCATTTCAAAGTTGCTCCACGGCATAGCGGATATTAATCCTTTTCGAACCAATTGATCATCTTCAACTACTAAAACATTAAGCATTCCTCTCCCCCTTCATTATGAAACAAACTATTTGATTTGCTCTTTTTTCATTATACTGTTTTTCTCACTACAATTAAAACTACCATACAAATTTCGACATGGAACCCCCATCTTTTCTATGACGTAAAAAAGGACCGCTAAGGCGCTAGTTACCATCAACTGGTGGCTCTTTGATGATTTTCGGCTTTTTCGAAATATTGAGCAGAATAACGCCTCCTATTATTAACAGCAATCCAGATAGTTTGATGAAGGTGATTGCTTCTCCCCATATTAATATCCCTATTAAGGCAGTTAAGGCCGTTCCTGCACCAGCCCAAATAGCATAAGCAATACTTAATGGAAGAGGCTTTAACACAATAGCGAGAGATATAAAAGAAACGGCATATCCAGCTATTGCACCAATGGAAGGCAGCATATTCGTAAAACCTTCTGACATTTTCAACATGGCTGTCCCAACAACTTCTGCTACAATCGATAAAAATAAGATCAAATAATTTCTCACTTCTCTTCACCTCCTTTTCCATTAATGAGAACCTTCTACATTAAGAAGGATAACACCGCCAATGATAAGGATTAACCCAAGCGCTTTATTCGTTGTCAGTTTTTCTTTATATATGACAATACCAACTAATGCGGTAAGGGCTGTCCCAACACCTGACCAAATAGCGTAGGCTACTCCAAGAGGGATAGATTTTAAGGTTAATGATAATGCATAAAAAGCAACTATATAACCAATTCCAACTCCTAGGGACGGTATGACTTTTTTCAAGCCATTAGAAGCTTTTAACATGGAGGAAGCAAACACTTCACTGATAATAGCAATACCTAATAATACATAATGCATATGATTACTCCTTTTCAAAAGTTGTTTAACAATCTCGTTAAAATGGCGATATATAATGATGGTTGAAGTCGTGACATCTATGTTATCGTTTGCTAATTTAAAAATAAAGACGATACTTTTACCCCGACATTTAATTTTTGAAAACTTTCATAGATGCTGAGAGCACTCCTATCGGTAGTTTCTCCTCGATTTGCTGTGTTTCTCTGCTGATAGAGCGCTTCTATCAGCAGTTTCTTCCCGATTTGCTGTGCCTTTCTAATGTTAGAACGCTTCTATCG
This sequence comes from Gracilibacillus sp. YIM 98692, assembly GCF_010993965.1. Lineage (GTDB taxonomy): Bacteria > Bacillota > Bacilli > Bacillales > Amphibacillaceae > Gracilibacillus. The sequence continues at coordinate 115,208 of NZ_WIXM01000001.1, forward strand.
GCAGTTTCTTCCCGATTTACTGTGCCTTTCTGCTGTTAGAGCGCTTCTATCAGCAGTTTCTTCCCGATTTGCTGTGCCTTTCTAATGTTAGAACGCTTCTATCAGCAGTTTTCCACGAATTCACCTGTCCATTCTGCTATAGAATCCCCATCAATTAACCATTACAGATAAAGAAAACTTAGGCTTAGCCAAGCCTTATGGCGCAGTCGGTAGCCTAGTTGCCCTTATCTATCTTCCTTGCTCACCATTTATACCTGTTGATACGGTAAAAAACCACAGAGAAACTAATTCCCCGTGGTTTTATCTAACAACTTATTCTTATTCTACGCCTTCTGTCCATTCAGATACTTTATCTTGGTTTGCTTCTACCCAGTCTGCTGCTGCATCTTCTGGGTCAGCTCCTTCGTTCACTTCTAGCATTACGCCTTCCATATCTTCTGTAGTCCAGTTAAACTGGTCTAATACCTTATAAGCATTTGGAAGATCTTCTTCTAATCCTTCTCGAACCATTGTCCCGATGATTTCTTCGCCACCAAAAGTTTCTTCAGGATCTTCTAAATATTTAAGATCATATTCAGCGAATTTCCAGTGTGGCGTCCAACCAGTTACTACAATTGGTTCTTCCGCATCAATTGCTTCACCTAATGCTGTTGTCATGGCACCGCTAGAAGAAGTTTGCACTTCCCAACCTTCTAAACCGTAATCTTTAACAGATTGTTCTGCTGCTGCCACAACACCTGCACCAGAGTCGATACCTGTAATTTTTTGACCTAACTCATCTCCATATTCCGGAAGATCGCCAATAGAATCAATCTCCATATAAGACGGAACAACTAAACCGATTTTTGCACCTTCTAAGTTTTCACCAAGATCTAATAAGTTATCTTTGTGTTCATCATAAAGATCTCCATGAGTTCCTGGCAACCATGCCGCAACCATACCGTCAGCTTCTCCATTAGCTACTGCTTCCCACATGGCAGCATTACCTAAAGAAGTTAAGGTAACTTCATAACCTAAGTCCTCTAATACATTTCCTACAACGTGTGTAGATGCAATTTCGGAGTCCCAGTTTACATACACTAACTCAATTTCTTTGCCTGACCCTACTGTTGCTTCTTCATTGCCTTCTTCTGAGTTGCCACATGCAGCAAGTAAAAGAACCATTGAAAGAATACTTACAATGCCAAATACTTTCCACGTATTTTTTAACATCTAATCAACTCCCTTTTTCATATTTTTATTTATCTAAACTTCCCTACTGGAAAGCTGATAAGCCTATTCATTCTTATCTTTATTTAAATTTTGTGTAATTCTGTCAATAATGATTGCTAAAATAACAATACCTAAACCAGCAACGAACCCTTCTCCTTCTCGGGCACGTTCTAATGCAGTCAATACGTTATCCCCTAAACCAGGAGCACCGATCATCGAAGCAATAACAACCATGGATAGAGACAGCATCACCGTTTGGTTGACACCTGCCATAATCGTTTTCCTTGCCATTGGTAGTTCCACTTTAAATAATTTTTGTTTTCCTGTTGTACCAAATGCATCAGCCGCTTCTACTAATTCATCGGAAACTTGACGAATTCCTAAGTTAGTAAAACGTACTACCGGTGGTGTTGCGAATACAACTGATGAAAACACACCTGGAACCATTCCGATACCAAAGAACACAACAGCTGGAATTAAATAAACAAATGCTGGCATTGTCTGCATAAAGTCTAAGATCGGTGTCATGATGCTTTGTACCACTCTACTTTTCGACATCCAAATACCTACAGGCACCCCGATAATAACCGAGATTAAACTCGCAAAAAATACGAGCGTAAAAGTAAACATCAATTCTTCCCATAGACCTTGATTGGATACAAACCAAAGCCCAATAACAGAGAAAATAACTAGACCAAATCGTTTGCCTGAAATAAAGAAGGCTATAATTGCAACAAGTGCAATAATGACCCAAGCAGGCACAGTGCTTAGCCATTCAGCAGTACTTTCAATAAAATCTCCAAAATCATTTTTTATCGGGTCGAAAATAAATGAAAAAGTTGTCTGCATCCACTCCACCAGTGCATCGATCCAATCTGCTACTGGAATGCCGGCTACCATATTATGCATGATCCTCTGTCACCCCATTTCCACTTGCCAATGCAGCAATAACTGCACCTCTTACAATAACGCCTCTTAATTTGCCTTCTTCGACTACAGCAACGGGAACAGGCGTATCTTGAATGATTTCCATAATATCTTGTGTTGGTGCATCTGTTTCTACTGTTGGCATATCTGTACGTAAAATATGATGTAAATCTTTTTCCTCACGCTTTCGAACTTCTGCTACATCGTCTGCAGTCACATAGCCTTTCAATTGTTTCTTTCGATTGACAACATAAATGCTCGAAAGACCTTGTTCACGCATTCGCTCTAAGGCAACGCGAGGACCGTGTTTTTCAATATTTACCGTTTCAGGACGCTGCATAATGTGATGTGCGGTTAACACTTTGGATCGATCCACATCTTCCACGAATCTTTCTACATAATCATTGGCAGGGCTCATTAAAATTTCTTCAGGACTGCCAATTTGTACAATCGATCCGTCTTTCATCAGTGCAATGCGATCTCCAATTCTCAATGCCTCATCTAAATCGTGTGTGATAAAGACTATCGTTTTCTTCATTTTTTCCTGTAAATCTAGAAGTTCATCTTGCATATCTTTTCGAATTAAAGGGTCTAACGCAGAAAATGCCTCGTCCATTAACAATACTTCTGGATCGTTTGCTAGGGCGCGCGCAAGTCCAACACGTTGCTGCATACCACCAGAAAGCTGATTCGGATACTGATTCATAAAGCTTCCAAGTCCAACAAGCTCTAAGGCTTCCTTTGCTTTATTCGAACGAGTTTCCTTATCTACTCCTTGAATCTCCAGACCGAACTCTGTATTTTCTAAAACCGTTCGAAAAGGGAATAAAGCAAATTTTTGGAAAACCATACTCATTTTTTCACGACGAACTTTTCGCAATTCTTCTTTCCCGATCTTCGCTAGTTTTTGACCACTAACTTCCACTTCTCCTTCTGTTGGTTCAATCAACCGATTTAAAAGGCGAACTAATGTTGATTTACCACTTCCGGAGAGACCCATGATCACGAAGACCTCTCCCTCTTCTACTTCAAATGTCGCTCGGTTAACACCGACCGTACAACCTGTTTTTTCTAAAACTTCTTCTTTTGAATAGCCCTCATCTAATAAAGATGTAGCAGCTTTCGTTTTTTTGCCGAATATTTTCGATAAGTTATCTACTTGTATAACGGGCATTTGGAACCATCACCTCATCTTTTTTATCTATGACTTTATATCGATTTTTGTCGTCTGCTTAATCACTTATCCCACTTTAACGGTTTTTCATACAAATTACAACATGTAAATTCAATCAATTCAGTTTAATAATTTCGTTCAGTTCAAACTTTACAAATTTAACATGCCATTATGTTAAATTTGCTTGCTTTTACTGCCGATTTCGTTTGAATAGGATAATTTGATTTTTAATTTAAGTTGTGTAAAGTAGTACGTAACGACATCTGAAGGAGGGAGCTTTTGCCAAATGACCAATCAAACTCCAGATAACGAAATATTAGATGATATAAATAATAAAATTATTTCAGAATTTTCCAAAACATTAGAGATGTTTTCCTTAAATCAAACCGAATCCAAATTATTTGTCACCTTATACTTAACAGCAGAACCGATGACATTGGACGAAATGAAAGATGTGCTTGGAAAGAGCAAAACAGCAATGAGCTATGCAGTACGCACATTGCTTGATTATAATTTAGTCGAACGTGTTTGGCGGAAAGGTGTTCGGAAGGATCTCTATCAAGCAAAGCAAAATTTATATGAAAAGTTCATGAAGACATATGTGAACCGTTGGTTGGAAGCATTAGACCAGCAAATTAACAGCTTAGGAGAAATTCAGCAGGAACTTGGTGAACTTCAGAACGGTGAAAAGGAACTAGTTGATCATAAAATCCATGAAGCTATCACCTTTCACCGCTCATTAGAAGATGTGTTTCAAAGAATCAAAGAGAACGATTTTTAAATCAGGCTTTATGGCCTGATTTTTTTGATACAAAGACGTTTTTTTATTTAAGAGCATAAAAAGATCCAAATAGAAAAAACTATGTTTAAAAACTACATTAAACGGAGGTGAACCTTGACGAAACGTCTTGGATCACATGATTACAATTAAGCTTCTCACTGTCGCGTTATTAATTATACTAACTGCCTTTTTTGTTGCTTCAGAGTTTGCCGTTGTCAAAGTACGAAAAACGCGAATCGACGCACTTGCGGAAGAAGGCAACAAAAAGGCAAAGGCTGGGCAAAAAGTTTTATCTAATTTAGATGGCTATTTGTCTGCATGCCAGCTTGGGATTACCCTTACAGCTTTAGGGTTAGGTTGGTTAGGGGAACCAACGATTGAGCGGATTTTACTACCATTATTTCACACATGGCATATCCCTGAATCTGTTTCCCATATTCTATCGTTTTCCATTGCTTTTGCGACTATCACTTTTTTACATGTCGTGATAGGGGAACTGGCTCCCAAAACAGTGGCAATACAAAAGGCCAAACAGCTTACGTTATGGCTTTCACCACCCCTAATATTATTTTATAAAATTATGTATCCATTTATCTGGGCATTAAATGGATCTGCTCGTTATTTTGTAGGACTATTCGGAATAAAGCCCGCTTCCGAACATGAAGTAGCTCATAGTGAAGAAGAGCTTCGTACAATTTTAGCCGAAAGTTATCGCAGTGGTGAAATCAATCAAGCAGAATTAAACTATGTCAACAAAATCTTCAAGTTTGATAATCGCATTGCAAAGGAAATTATGATTCCGCGAACTGAAATGGCCACACTTTCTAGGGATGATTCAATAGATGAAGTATTAAGTAAGATTAAGAAGCAGGCATTTACTCGTTATCCGGTCGAGAATGGGGATAAAGACCATATCAAAGGAATCGTCAATGTGAAAGAATTGTATGCTTCTATTGCGGATTTAACACCAAGTGAACTTCGTGATATTCAATTAAAAGATTTCATTACACCCGTTACTAAGATTATTGAGACAACTCCAATTCATGATTTGCTTCTCAAAATGCAGGAAGACAGAAAGCATTTAATTATTCTTATTGATGAATATGGCGGGACCGCTGGATTGGTAACTATTGAGGATATTTTAGAAGAAATTGTGGGGGAAATTCGTGATGAGTTTGATCATAAAGAAAAAGTCCCCATTCAACAAAAAGGGGAAGGACACTATATTGTCGATGGCAAAGTGTTGTTAAGTGAAATCAATCATTTATTAGATATTGATCTAGATGCAACCGATATCGATACGATCGGTGGTTGGATGCATACACAGAATTTTGATTTAGATATGGATCGTAAAATCCTGCAAGACGATGTTGAATTTACTATATTAGAAACAGATGGGCAGGTCATTAAGACAGTTGAAATAGTGAAAAAAAATAAGGAGCAGTCCTAAAAGTCTGCTCCATTGTCCAATATGGCTTAACTTCTAAAATACTACTCTTTTTTAATCCAAAATGTCAGCACTCCATTTTCTTCTGTTTCTTGCATCAACTCGTGTCCTCCTGATTTGGTCCATGCGGTAAGATCACTTTTTGCCCCTTGGTCTGTCGCTTGCACTTCTAAAATGTCTCCACTTTCTAACTCCTGCATTGCTTTTTTTGTTTTCACAATCGGCATCGGACACGCTAATCCTTTTACGTCTAATACTTTTGCTGCATTCATCATCATTTCCTCCATTAAAATTAAATTTATTGAATAGCACAGCGGTTTGGACCGATTTCCATCTCACGCTGTTTGTCTTCTTCCGGGTTTTTCTTCCCCATATTTGTTTGTCTAATTTCATCAAAAGCGTTTGGCTGTGGTGGTAAATTTTCTGTTACTAAGGTTCGAAATGTTGCTTCATCTTCCACATTTAGACCATGATTGTCAACATATAGTTGACCTAATCTCTCTGCAACCGTTCCATCCTCATTTAATTCTTCGATTTTCATAAAGTGCGCTGGCAGTACAATGAAATCCTCAGAAAGCTCTTTATATCTTCTATATAAACTATCTCTTAAATCTGTAACCCAGTCCTCTGCTTTCCCAGCTAAGTCTGGTCTGCCAATCGAATCAATGAACAAAATATCACCTGTTAGTAAATATTGCTCATCGATGATAAAGGATGTAGAACCAATCGTATGTCCAGGGGTATATAATGCTTGAATATCAATAGTTGTTGCCCCAACCGTTAAAATCTTGCCATCTTCTAGAGGTTGATAAGGATAGGTGACTTCTGTCGCATCTTTTGGCGGAAGAAAGTATGTCGCATTTGTGTTCTCTGCAATGTTTCTCCCACCAGAAATATGATCTGCGTGTAAATGTGTATCTATTACATGGATAATCTTTGCATCTAGTTCATCTGCAAAATCGGTAAAAGTCTCGACCATTCTTGTTGGATCAATAACCGCTGCTTCTCCATCAGATATCACCATATAGGACAGGCATCCTTTCCCAATTCGAACAAATTGGTATAGCTCTCCACCATCGTTTAAATCCGCTACTTTTATTGGTTCCAAGTGTTCACTCCATGCCCTCATGCCGCCTTGCAGATAAGCGACATCCACTCCTTGTTCGGAGAGCATGTCCGCAACCATTACTGACGAAGGCTCTTTCGCACATACAACTACAATATCTTTATCTGTTGGAAGTTGATCTAAAATGTCATATACTCCATCGAGTAATTCAAAATAGGGTATATTTAAATGTCCAAAATGTTCTCCTTCTATATGCCAATCCTGAAAAGCATCTTGATTGCGGACATCTAATATAAATAACTCTTCTTTATTCATCATTTTTCGTGTTATTTCTTTCGCTGTCATCACTTTTACTGTCATCTCACATACCTCCCTACCCTTTTTGCATCTAGTACCATATCTATTTTGATTTCTGTCATGATCATTCCTCCTCTCAAATTACCTATAGGGGTATCTGAATCATGAAAAAAATTTACTCCACATGACCTTCCCAATCGAGCATACCACCTGTCATATTAATCGCATCATAGCCTTGATTCTCTAAGAAATAGACAGCCTTGGCACTTCTGCCGCCAGACCGGCAAACTACCACATATTCTTTCGATTTATCCAATTCATTCAACCGAAACTCTAACACCCCTAACGGTATATTTGTTGCTTTTGAAATTTTCCCTTCTTTAACCTCTTCAGCTTCTCGCACATCAAGCAGATTTAATTTTTCTCCCGCTTCCAAACGTTTTTCTACTTCTTTTGCTGTATAAGTTCTCATTTTTATCTCCTTTCCTCCTATATAAATAAGTTGATATTGCCTTCTTCTGCATCCCCAATATAAGCCGCTACACCTGCATAATCGATATCTTCTATTAATTCATCCTTCTTTAGTCCAAGCAAATCCATGGTCATCGTACAAGCAATCAGCTTCACATCTTGCTCTTGAGCCATTTCTGCCAATTGCGGAAATGGCATCGCTTGATGCTTTTTCATCACTTTCTTGATCATTTTCGGCCCCATTCCCGCAAAATTCATCTTCGAAAGGCCCATTTTATCAGCACCTCTCGGCATCATTTTCGCAAACATTTTCTCCAAGAACCCCTTTTGAACTGGCACTTGTTCTTCCTTTCTAAGTGCATTTAACCCCCAAAAGGTATGGAAAATCGTCACCTCATGATCATATGCAGCCGCTCCATTCGCAATAATATAAGCAGCCATCGCCTTGTCATAATCCCCACTAAACAAAACAATCGTCGTTTTCTTTTTATCTGACATATTTTCACCCCCTTCACACTAACAGTATACCGGTATGGGTATATAAAAATTTAAATAAAAAAGGATAATCCATCCTTTTTTATATTGTAAAAAGGTTAGAGGAATAACGGGAATATCTGCTTTTGTTTATTACCGTCAGTGCCTCCTCTTATCTGCTTTTCACCAGCATATTGACTGCTTCTTTCACAAGCTCTTCACTATTTTCCCCATTCTTCTCAGCTTCTCTGACACATTCAATCAGGTTGGTACTAACGAGCACACCAATCGTACGATCAATTGCGGTTCTGCTTGCCGAAAGCTGTGTTATAATATCTTTACAATCTTTATTTTCTTCCATCATGCGCAAAACGCCTCGAATTTGTCCCTCAATCCGTTTCAAACGATGTTTCGTTTGATCATCGTATTGCATAGCAACACCCCCTAGCATTTCGATAGTATCTATTTGAACATGTATGTTCTGGTGAATAACTGCCTCTATTTTATACCCCCACAGGTATATTGTCAACTCTTCTTATTTTTTATTTGTAAAAGAATGCTTTATTCGCCTTGGAATGTTTATAGACGTGCACCTATATAAATCTTCTTCATAGAATGTAGAAGAAAAAGGAGGGATGATAGATGTATGCTCCTATCCATAGTTCATCAAATCATTCATTTATAGATGATTTACAACATGCTATTAATGGGGAATATAGCGCAATCCAATGTTACAGCCAACTAGCAACATTTGCACGAAACGAAGAAGAACAGCAGCAAATTTTGGAGATCAGACAAGACGAAATCAAGCATTATCGGCAATTTGTGCAAATTTACATCCAAATGACCGGAATGGAGCCTTGCCCTCAGATCATAGAATCTTGTCCATCTGATTACTTAAAAGGACTGGAATTTTCTTTAAAAGATGAACAAGAAACAGTAGACTTTTACTTAGACATAGCTGATCGTTGCGAAAACCCTAATATAAAGGAAGTTTTCCAACGTGCAGCCGCAGACGAACAAAATCACGCCGTTTGGTTCCTCTACTTTTTTACCAAGCAGATGATGTGACAACTCCCACAGCTAAATCAGTGGGGTTCTAGGGTACTAAAGTAAAGAAGGTGTCCCATAAAGTTACTTATGAGACACCTTCTTTCTTAACGTATAGGAATGTATAAATTGTCAGCAAGGTAGTTATTACGGCGTAGCGGGCAATTTTAGGAATATAGATAAGCGTAACTAGGCTATCGCACTGCGCCTAAAGGCTTGGCTAAGCCCAAGTTTTCTTTATTTATTGTCCAACATGCTGCTGTAAAAATTCGGTCAATTTCTTTTCATATGGTTCTGGATTAATCGCATAGGCTTCTCCATGCCCAGCTTGATCAAATAGCAACATATCTGTTTCCGTTTCTGTATGATTTTTTAATTCCATTGCCATATCTGTTGGGACAAACGTATCTTCTTTCCCATGAAAATATAAAACTGGTACTCGTGCATTTTTCACTTGATTCAATGCGGATGCCTCTTTAAGAGAGTACCCCGCCCGCACCTTCGTTATAAGGTTCGTTGTTGGCAAAATGGGAAAAGATGGCATGTTATACATGCGATTCATTTGGTATTGAAACATGTCATAAACGCTAGTATAAGCACTATCTGCCACAATTGCTTTCACATTTTCTGGATGATCTTCTCCACTCGTCATTAAAACTGTTGCCGCTCCCATGGACAAGCCATGCAGCACAACCTCTGCATTCTCTCCAACCTTATCTATCACTTTATCAGTCCAATCTAAATAATCGAACCTGTCATGCCAGCCAAAGCCAATATACTCTCCTTCACTATCACCATGGCCGCGCATGTCTGCCATAAAGATGTGATAGCCTAATTCTTCATAATAATAGCGTGCATACAATCCCATATCCTTTGCTTTGCCTAGATAACCATGGGCAAAAATTACTGCTTTATTTGTCGGTTCTTCTGCTTCAAGAAAATACCCAGTAAGGTTTAGGTCATCATATGACTGCATTTCCCATGTTTCAAATTCTTGTTTGGACATCCAGTCACGCCAGCTTCCTTCTATAAAAACATCCATCGCTGAAGCAGAAACCGTTAAATCCTCATTCCCCTGTAAAAAATCTTTTTGTTCACGTTTTATCGCTAAATTATAAAAATAATTTCCTGCTATCATATCTGATATTAAAAGAAGACTCAAAACAATTGCAGCACCTATTTGTAATCGCTTTCTCCACTTCATATTATTGACCCCTTCTCTCTTTATCTCTTACTTCCATTATAACAGGAAGTTGGGGCTATGACGTTGGTAATTGTTGTATGTTGTCGAATAATAATGCCTAATTTAGAATACTTGCACTCCTCGTGTTAAAGTGGCGCGAAACTGCTTAAAAGTAACGCATTAAAAAATAGCAGACTCTCGCGAAGAGTCTGCTATCCTTACTATCATTATATTGGAAAGTGGCCCGTTTATGTATTATAGTGACCTGTTTTATGTAAAAAATGACCCGTTCATAAGAAATACTGGCCCATTTCTCCCAAATAGTGACCCGTTTATCGAAACTGCAACACACTTCCCTAATGAAGTTGCTTCGGATTATGTACTTCATCACTTTTTTGCTTTAATTCTTCAAATAAGTGACCAGTTTGTTGCTGACTAGATGCCTGCTGCTGTTGCGGAAAGGTGTATCCCAGCTGTGCCATTAATTTTTTAAATTCTCCTACCGTTAATGGTTCGGCATCTGGTTTTAACTCATAGCCTAACTGACCGTTTGCTTCCATTGTTGCAACTTTGACATCGGATATTTGTTTGACTCCTTTTTGACGCAAGTGCATTTCCAGTTTATCTGAGGTTAGGCGCATCTTCTTTAATGTATTGATATCAATTTCACCATTTTTAATTACTACTTTGGACTTCCCTGTAATCAACTTTTCTAATACATTAAACTTCATCGTAAGGTATTCTGTTACAATTAAAAAAGCAATAAAAACACCAGTTGCAATGACTGTGTTCCAAACGCTTTGATTCACCACTGGTTGAATAATGATGGACCCGACAGAGATAAGAACTACAGTTGTGGCAATGGTCATTTGTGAGACAGATTTTCTCCCAACAAATCTTAAAAATAAAAAGCCAATGAAGACCATTAGCATTGCTTTCCAAATGACATTGATATCCATGATAACCTCCTATGACATACGTAATGTACTTTTATTTTTGGAGATATCCTTCGTTTTATACATATAGATACAATTAATCTTACGTGGTAAGCTAATCATAATCATGTATCGAACATAAGGAGGCATTTCCATTGAATAACAAACTTATTTTAGCTTCTTCCTCACCGAGGCGGCAGGAGTTACTGAAGCAAGTGCGAATTTCATATACGCTTCGCAAGCAAGATTTTGATGAATCGCAAATCTCCACAGCTAATCCGGAAGACAAAGTGAGGCAATTAGCGATACACAAAGGACTAGGTGTCCCGATCCACGATAATGAGATAATCTTATCAGCAGATACCGTAGTGTCTTATAATCAGCAAATTTTTGAAAAGCCCCAAAACAAAGAAGAAGCTTATCAGATGATATCGGCTTTGAGCGGAGGTATTCATGAGGTTTTCACTGGAGTGATGCTTCGTTCCGAAAAACAAGAAAAGGTATTCGTGGAACGAACAAAGGTAGAGTTTTGGACTTTATCAGATGAAGAAATCCAGTGGTACCTCTTAACAGATGAACCCTATGATAAGGCTGGAGCTTATGGCATTCAAAATACTGGTGCTATGTTTGTCAAACAGATTATCGGAGATTACTATAATGTGGTTGGGCTGCCGATTTCGCGTGTGATAAGAGAGCTTAAACATTTTTCAGTTTTCCCACGAAATTAACAGGATTCCAACAAGCTCTAATAGAATTAGGTAATAGATCTATATCCCAAAGGAGTGGCACAATGACAAAACAGATCCCTGAAATCACTTTAAATGATGGAGTAAACATCCCTGTTATCGGCTTCGGTACCGCTAAGCTGAAAGGAAGTGCGGGTGTTCAAGCAATCACAAGCGCCATCAATCAAGGCTATCGACTGATCGATTCTGCTTATAACTATGAAAACGAAGGAACAGTAGGTGAAGCAGTTCGCCGCACCTCTGTACCGCGAGAGGATCTATTGATTACATCCAAACTTCCAGGACGCCATCACACATACGATGACGCTATCCAGACAGTTCAAGAATCCTTATATCGCGCCAACATCGATTACTATGATTTCTATTTGATACATTGGCCAAATCCGAAACAAGATCAATATGTAGAAGCTTGGCAAGCCCTTATCGATGCAAAAAAATGGGGCTTAATACGTTCAATAGGGGTTTGTAACTTCCTACCAGAGCATCTGGAACGATTAGAGAAGGAAACCGGTGTGAAGCCTAGCATGAATCAAATCGAATTACACCCCTTTTTTAATCAAGAAGAACAACGAGCATTTCATGAAGAACAGCAAATTGCCACAGAATCATGGAGCCCGCTGTACCGCGCCCGTGAAGTATTTCAAAATAAGACGATGAAGAAAATTGCGGATGCTCATGGCAAATCTGTTACACAGATTATCTTACGCTGGCATTATCAGCTTGGAGCGATTGCGATTCCGAAATCTTCTTCTCCGGAACGCCAGCTAGAAAACATCTCGATCTTTGACTTTGCTTTAACAGATGAAGAAATGAGCACCTTAGCAGCCCTTACACAGCCAGACGGCAGATTAAACGGCCAAGACCCTGCTGTTTATGAGGAATTTTAAAGCAGGAAAGCCCCGGGAATGTCAGCAGACATTTCGGGGCCCTTTCTTTTATCCATAAGTTTTGGTCTTTTATCCGTAAGTATTTTATTTATCCTAAGTTTCCTCTAAGATTCTTCTCTTCTAATTTGGTAGGTAATATGGGTAACAGTCGGAGAGGCCTTAACGTCAACTGGCTTCCAATTCGATTCAAATTCATCAATGCCTTCAAATAATCGAACACCATCTCCAAGAAAAACAGGAGCAATATGAAGCTGACATTCATCTAACAATTTTTCTTTAATCGCTTGTTGAATCACATCTGCTCCACCTGCAATTGCAACATCTAAGGTTCCTGCTTCAATTCGAGCCTTTTCAATGGCTGTTTGTAATCCATCTGTGACAAAGTGATAACTCGTTCCGCCTTCTTTTCGTTCACTCTCTCTAAAATAATGAGTCACAACAAAAACCGGCACATGAAATGGCGGGTGCTCTCCCCAAAATTTTTCCCCATGTTGAAACATACGATGTCCCATCACAACAGCGCCTGTTCGTTTCGCTTGTTCTTCAATAATTTTCGAATCCAGATTTCGATCTCCACCTTGTAAATGGTGCTGCTTGCGCCAGCTTTCTAGTTGATACACCCATTGATGCAGCATATCTCCACGGTCACCAAGCGGATTGTCCGGACTATCATTTACTCCAGCAACGAAACCATCCAATGAAACGGATATATGAGTCGTTACCATCCCTACCATTGATTTCTCCTCCTTTTTGAATTAGATCCTCTAACGACATGCGAACGACTCTCTGATAAAGAGAGACTTCCATCAGTGGGGGGTGCGGACGATTGTTCACCATGATAAACATGATAGTGCTAACTTTTTGTTATCGTTTTCATTTTTTTATAAAACTCTTTATATGTTTATTGTACTAAAGTTTTTGGTGAAATACTAGCTTGCATTTTTTTACAAATAGTTTACCTCAACGGGGTTCTATACTAAAATTATAGTTTTATTTAATCATGTCAACATCCCTCTTGCCAAAAGGACTTTTTGATTAGATTGTATCTCAATGGGAAACGCTATATTCTAAAAGTATGACATTCATGTTACAAATTTCTACAATATTTTTAAAAAATATAAGAAAGGGTTGAGTACAAATGGAACAAAAAGGAATTCGTGCAAAGATTCAACGTTTTGGCAGTTACTTGAGTGGAATGATTATGCCAAACATCGCCGCATTTATTGCATGGGGACTTATTACTGCTTTATTTATTCCAACAGGTTGGATTCCTAATGAAAGTTTAGCCTCGCTTGTTGATCCAATGATTATCTATTTACTGCCGCTGTTAATTGGTTTTACTGGTGGTAAAATGATCCATGACATTCGTGGTGGTGTTGTTGGTGCTACCGCTACAATGGGTGTTATTGTCGGTGCAGATATTCCAATGTTTTTAGGTGCCATGTTAATGGGTCCAATTGGTGGTTTTTTAACCAAAGTAATGGACAAGGCGTTTCAACATAGAATTCGTTCTGGATTTGAAATGCTTTATAACAACTTCTCTGCAGGTATTCTGGGTGCCTTATTGGCAGGGATTGCGTTAAAAATTATTGGCCCGATTGTGTATGGATTGAATCAAGTATTAGCAGCTGGTGTTGAAGCGATGATCAATGCAGGATTGCTGCCTTTAGCTAGTATTCTCATTGAACCAGCAAAAGTTTTATTCTTAAACAATGCGATTAACCATGGAATTTTAAGTCCAATAGGTGTGGAACAAGCTTCAGAAGCAGGAAAATCGATTCTATTTTTATTAGAGACAAATCCTGGACCAGGCTTTGGTATTCTATTAGCATTCATCGTTTTTGGAAAAGGTACAGCAAGAAGCTCAGCGTCTGGTGCATCGATTATTCATTTCTTAGGTGGTATTCATGAAATTTATTTCCCATATATTTTAATGAAACCAGCGCTATTATTAGCTGCGATTGGCGGTGGCATTAGCGGGGTGTTCACATTCAGTCTCTTTAATGCCGGTTTATCCGCTACACCCTCACCAGGAAGTATTTTTGCATTAATGGCCATGACAGCAAGAGGCGATCACTTTGCCGTATTATTAGGTGTCATAGTGGCTACGATCGTTTCTTTCATTATTGCATCGATCATTCTAAAATCAAGTAAGTCTGATAATGAAGATATTTCTGAAGCTACCGGTAAAATGGAAGCAATGAAAGGAAAGAAAAGCTCTGTCTCAGATAAATTAGCACAAGAGGATGAAAACGACGAAACAGAGGAAGCTACTAAGGTATCTGACGATGTCAACAAAGTCGTATTTGCATGTGATGCTGGTATGGGCTCTAGTGCGATGGGAGCTTCGTTACTAAAAGATAAATTCAAAAAAGCTGGTCTTGAAGATATAGAGGTAACAAATAAGGCGATTAATGACTTACAAGACGATGCAGATATTATCATTACACACAAAGATTTAACAGAACGAGCAAAAGCAAAAATCCCTAGTGCACAGCATATTTCCGTGGACAACTTCTTAAACAGTCCAAAATATGAAGAACTAGTAGAAGAATTAAAGAATAAGTAATTCAAAGAAGAAGGTTTCTCTACTTTAGTAGAGGAGCCTTTTTTATACCAGTTATTTAAAAAATGGCAACAACACTGTTGACGAAATACTAACAAGATTACATTGAATAGCAAACTCCGTCGTGTGTACAATAAAAGTGTGAAGGGGCTTATTTAAAATCATGTCAACAAGCTAACGGAATAGGGAGTGTGATACATGTATATTTCCGGTAGAGAACGTAAGTTGATCGAGTTGCTGTTATCACATAAAGAAGCCGTTACAATTCGTCAATTAGCACAAGAGCTTGACGTTAGTGAAAGAACGGTGCATCGAGATTTAAAAAATGCAGAAGAAATTTTACAACAATATGAACTGACTATTCACAAAAAATCTGGTGTTGGTATCTCGATTGTGGGAGATGAAGAAAGCAAAGATCGACTCATTTTGGCAACATTACAATTAGAACAGACAGATTACACCCCTGAAGAAAGACAAGCCATGATTTTGACTACTTTGCTGGAAGCAAAAGAACCAATCAAGCTCTATACACTAGCAAGTGAATTGCAAGTAACCATTGCAACCATTAGCAATGATTTAGACGCACTGCAGCCATTACTGGATAAATACGAATTGCATTTAATTCGAAAACGAGGGTATGGTGTGAAAGTAGAAGGGGAAGAAGCCAATAAACGTTCCGCGATCAGCTATCTTATTTCTCAACATGTCGATGAATCAGAAGTGATTACGCTATTGCGTAGAAACATTGAAAAACAGTCACAGGAACAAATCGATACCATTTCGAATCGATTACTTGGATTAGTCGATCAGGCGAAACTAACGATTATCGAGCAAACAGTTGATCGAGTAAGAAAAAAGCTGCCATATGAACTTGCAGATAGTGCATACGTCGGATTAGTCGTCCATTTAGCGTTAGCGATGGAACGATTACAAAAAGGAGAAAATATTCAATTTGACTCCAACTACCTGAATGAATTAAAAGATACGCCCGAATTTGCCATAGCAAATGATATCTTAAGAGAACTAGAAAAAGTGTTTCAAATGGATATCCCAAGCGACGAAACCGGGTATATAACGATGCACTTATTAGGTGCAAAACTTCGCTATGATCATGAATATTTACTAGAAGAGGCTTCCTTAGATATCGCCTTTAAAGCGCAGGAGTTAATCGATTTTGTCAGCAAACGATTAGATAAGCAATTATTCAATCCAGAGCACATTTTGAATGATTTAGTAGCTCATTTAAAGCCAACGGTTTACCGATTACAGCAAGGAATGAATATTAAAAATCCATTAGTAAAAGAAATAGAACAAGATTACCAAACCCTTTTTTCGATTATAGAAGAAGGCGTCGATCATGTTTTTTCTAATTTAACATTTCCTAAAGAAGAAACTGCCTATCTCGTTTTACACTTTGCATCAGCCTTATTGAAATCAGAAGATGATTTAGCTATAAAGGCATTAGTCGTATGTTCAAGCGGTATTGGTACTTCCAAAATGTTAGCAACCAAAATCAGTCAACAAATAACGGAAGTAGAATCCGTTGATAGCTACTCCTTGTTAGAATTAGACCAAATTCGTACAGAAGATTATGACCTTATTATTTCTACCGTACCCATAAAAAATATCGAGGAAGAATATGTTCTGGCTTCCCCTATTTTGACACATGCGGATATACAACACATTAAAAGCATTATTCGCAAACGAAAAATGAACCGCAGCATGGTACAAACAACCGATCAACCAATCAAAAAGGAAATCACTCTAAAAGAAAACGTGCTTCGTCGATTACATGGAATGCAACATTATTCTAATGAGATACTATCTATATTAGACCGTTTCTATCTTCAAACGGTTGAGGAAGAACCTTTATTAGAAAAGGTATTGCCATCTATCTGTGAGCCATTAAAGCAGCAAGGTGTTATCCAAGATTGGGAGGACGTAGTAGAAAAACTGTTAAAACGATCAAAGACTGGCGGACTCGGTATCCCCGATACGTCTTTAGCACTATTTCATACAAGAAGTGATACGATAACAAAAGCTTCCTTTACTATTTATCCGCTAAAAAACCCGATAGAAGTAGATGGAATGGATGGAAAACCAGTTACCATGAAAAATTTACTGCTTATGTTATCACCTAAGGATTTTAATGATGCTGGTCTAGAAGTTTTAAGTTATATCAGCGGGTTGTTAATTAAAGATGAAGAGAGCAAAAAGGTTTTTCAGTCACAAGATGAGGAAAGAATACACACGTATCTAACGTGCCAATTAAATGAGTTTATCACAGAAAAAATAGATCAATAATTTAAAGGAGTGCATCATCATGACAAAAGAAATTTTAACAAAGGACAATATTGTACTAGGGACAACAGTTAGCAACAAGGAAGAAGCTATTCGTTTTACAGGAAACATCTTAAAGGAAAACGGTTATGTCGAAGCAGCATATATCGACAAAATGCTAGAACGTGAGCAAGTGACTTCTACTTATATCGGAAATCATGTTGCTATCCCTCATGGAACAGAAGATGCGAAAAAATCAGTGGAAGCTACTGGAATTTCTGTCGTGATCGTTCCAGATGGGGTTGATTTTGATGGTAATACAGTAAACATTCTGATTGGCATTGCAGGTAAAGGTGATGAACATTTAGATATTTTATCCAAAATTGCATTAGTCTGTGCTGAAGAAGACAATATTCAAAAGCTTATTCATGCCGAAACAAAAGAAGATATTATCGACATCTTAGGAGGCGTAAACTAAATGTTAGCTGTTCATTTTGGAGCAGGAAATATCGGGAGAGGTTTTATTGGGGCATTGCTTCATGATGCAGGATACCACACTACTTTTATTGATGTGAATAAAGAAGTGATTGATGCGATTAACCAAGAAAAACAGTATCGCGTGATATTATCCGATCAAGCTCAGCAAGAACAAATGGTGGACCATATCTCGGGCATTGTTAGTACAGATAATCCAGATCAAGTAGTTGATGCTATTGCACAAGCAGATATTATCACTACAGCAGTCGGGCCAAATGTATTACCGATTATCTCCAAAAATATTGCTGATGGGTTATTAAATAGAATCGAGCAAACCGATACTCCCATTAATATCATTGCTTGTGAAAATATGATTGGCGGCAGTACGCTATTAAAAGAAAAAGTAATGGAGCAGCTACCAGAGGATAAAAAACAAACAGCAGATCAAATCGCTGGCTTTCCTGATTCAGCAGTCGATCGAATTGTGCCGAATCAATCGAATGAAGATTTATTAACGGTTTCCGTTGAACCTTATTATGAATGGGTAGTGGAACAACCGAACATAAAAGGAGAAGTTCCAGCTATTGAAGGTATCACATATGTTAAGGACTTAAAGCCTTATATTGAAAGAAAACTGTTTACTGTTAATACAGGGCATGCTGCAACAGCTTACGTTGGGAAAAAATATGGCTATCAAAATATTGAAGAAGCGATTCAGGATGAGAAAGTCCGCTCTGTTGTCGAAAATGCTTTAAAGGAAACGGGAGACGTCTTAATCAAGTTGTATGATTTTGATAAAGACGAGCATAATCAATATCGAAATAAGATATTAGAACGATTTACCAATCCTTACCTTTCGGATGAAGTAACAAGAGTTGGGCGAGGGCCATTGCGTAAACTTGGAACAACAGATCGACTAATCCGTCCGGCAAGTCTGTTTGTAGAATTATTTGATAACCCTCCAGAACATTTAGCAAAAGTGATCGCGGCGGCTTTAACGTACGAAAATGCGGAAGATCCAGAAGCGGTCGAGCTACATCAAATGACACAAGAAAAAGGTTATAAAGAAACCTTGAAACAAGTATCTGATTTACCGGAAGATCATCCTTTAATGGATACAGTTTTACAATACGTGTGAAATGGAAGGATTGTCTCCAAAGCGTAACTTGGAGACATTTCCTTTATGAATTACCTTCCCCTTCCTCTCTATCATTCCAAACAAAGACGACACCTGCTCTTGGTAAGATCCAGTCATGGATATCGATTTTGATCGTGTCATTCGGTAATCTGGTGATCGATTCTGTCTCATTTAAAAAAGGAATTGCTTCGACAGCCATTTTATCTTCTACATGCATAAACATGATTTCCACATCTTCTGTTGGCTCTGAGATCATCACAATAAATTTCTTCTGGCTTTTCAATTGCGGCATTTGAAAACGCAAATGTACTTTCGACAGTTCACCAGTTGGGATTTCTTCTGGAAAATCTAGCAGCAAATTAAAGCCTTCATGCCCTTCATTGTTGACCACTCGATATGGCAGAACTTGGCCATTAATTTCTATCGATAATTGTAGAATCTCCTTAACGAATTGCTCTAGTTCTGGCACAGACAAGCTCTTTAATAAATGATTATGCTCATCGTTTATCCATAAATTTTCCCGAAACAAAAATTCGGCTCGTTGATAAAGTCCGTCCAAGGTGCTTTCTTTGTAAGAAAAGCCGATGCGGACATCGTTGCTTTTCTTGTAATTGGTTAAGTCGCGCTCAAAGGACAGGTCTTGGCGGACGAAGTGATAGATGGCTGGATCGAATCGGAATGTTTTATCTCCTATCAGATAAGGCTTAAGGTTTTTTGCTTCTAAATAAGAGATATAGTATTTGAAGCGGTGCCTATATTGATAGGATCTCGTCAGATAGGATTTGATTAAGCTTTCATAGAGCATTCTTCCGACGGTTTTTCCTAAAATCGATTCGGTCGCTTTTTGGACGAACTTTTTCTTGGATTCTGTTGAAAAACGATCCATAATCCGTTCATCTAATAGCATCGTTTCGGTCATTCTTTCGGTGAGTTCAAGGTCTTTTTGTTTTTGGGTAAAGTGATCGTATAAAAAGTTAAAGAGAACCAGCGGGATCATGACACTTACTAAAGCGTTAATTACGTCAAAATATAATTGGTCCCATGAATAAATGCCTAACAATACATTAATCAGAATCACAATGAATAATAGTAATACGACTAATGAGAAAAATAATATACTAATATTTTTAAAAGATCGATGGAGTAATGATCTTTCTTCTTTTCGCAATGCTTTACTCTCCCCTGTCTGCTACCCCGTATATAGCGGTGTTTTTTTCTTTGTTTTGCGCCCACCATTGATTGCCATAATCAAAGTGCCACCATTCTTGATGATAATTGCTAAAGCCAACATCTGTTAATGCGTGATAAAGTAATCGCCGGTTTTCTAAAATGCGAGTTTCTTGTTTGGTGAACGGGCGTTGTTCTTTCAAAATTTCATAATAGGCAGTATTAGCTTTTTCTGTAAAGTCATCAAAAGCAGTTCCGAAGGGCAATAAGTTTTTTTGATCATCGATGATGGCAAGGTCAATGGCTCCTCCGGTGATATGCGGTGCTGGATGATCTGGATCAACCGATGGATGCGAAACAAAGTTGGTTGTTCTTCTCTCCCATGTTTGCTCGTTTTCGTTCGGAAATTCTCTCGTTATTTTTTGATAATACTGATCGTAAATCGCCTTTTGTACTGGATAAGGGCGATATCCATCCCATATGATAAATTGAAAACCTGTTGGTAAATGTATTGCTGCTTTTTCTAAAAGGTCGACTAGCGATTCTCTTACATAGCAGTGGTTTAGCGCACCTGGTATACCCTGTTTGTTGTATTGAGCCATTTCTGAGATCTTGTCGGATTGGATATGGTGGATATTGACAAGCTTTTCTCCATTATCGTGTATGGGGATGTATTTCTGTTTAAAATCGGGATGAACCTTTGTTGGAATCCTGTGCTCGTAGTATGTAGACATAGTAAACGCTCCCTTTTAATTGGAAGATGGTATATACTTTATCTTATCAAAAATAGAGAGGATTGTGTTATGATTTTAAGGCAAACAAAAGGAAGCATGCAATTGCCAAATACGGCAAAGTGATGCTTCCCTTTCAAATACGAATTTTAGTTATGTTGTTGGTTGGCTACTTGTTCATCCACTTCATCAACTTCATCCACGAAACCGAGGGCTTGATCTGTTGAATCATGAATTTCATGGATAAGCTTTGGGTTCTCTACTAACTTCATGCCATAAGAAGGAATCATTTCTTTAATTTTTGGTTCCCACTCTTTTATTTCTTGCGGGAAGCATCTTTCTAACACTTCTAACATGACAGAAACAGCTGTAGATGCCCCAGGAGAAGCGCCAAGCAATGCTGCTATCGAACCATCTGCAGCACTGACAACTTCCGTACCAAATTGAAGGGTTCCTCTCCCTCCGCCTTCCGTATCTTTAATCACTTGCACACGTTGACCCGCTACTACGATATCCCAATCCTCGCTTTTGGCATCCGGGATAAACTCACGTAACTCTTCCATGCGCTGTTCTTTTGATAACATCACTTGCTGAATGAGATATTTTGTCAATGGCATATTTTTAGCACCTGCCGATAACAGGGTCAAGAGATTATCCGGTTTCACGGAAGTTACCAAATCAAATATAGAACCAGTTTTTAAGAACTTAGGTGAGAAGCCAGCGTACGGTCCAAATAATAGCGATTTTTTATTGTCGATAAATCGCGTGTCAAGATGCGGAACAGACATTGGCGGAGCACCAACCTTCGCTTTTCCGTAAACCTTTGCATGATGCTTCGCTACAACTTCCGGATTATTGCACGCCATAAATAATCCGCTAACCGGGAATCCTCCCATATTTTTTCCTTCAGAGATACCGGATTTTTGCAGTAAATGCAGACTGCCTCCTCCAGCGCCGATAAATACAAATTTTGCAGTATGTGTTTCCACGATACCGCTATCAATATTTCTCACTTTTAGTTCCCATGAGCCGTCGCTAGTTTGTGTCATATCCTCCACACTATGCTTGTACTTTACATCAACGTTTTGACTATCTAAGTGGTCAAACAGTTTTCGAGTTAAAGCACCAAAGTTTACATCCGTTCCAGATTCGATTCTTGTTGCTGCTATTGGTTCATCCACTGTCCGATCTTGCATCATAAGTGGAATCCATTCTTTCAGTTTTTCCGGCTCATCGGAAAATTCCATCCCTTCAAACAATGGATTGTTTGACATCGCTTCAAAACGTTTTTTTAAAAACGATACATTTTGTTCTCCTTGTACAAAACTTATATGAGGCAATGGCTCGATAAAGTCTCTCGGATTACTGATCAAATTGCTGTTTACTAGATGAGACCAAAACTGCTTGGAAACCTGAAACTGTTCATTTACTTTTATCGCTTTCTTCATGTCTATCGACCCATCTGGTTTTTCAGATGTGTAGTTAAGCTCACACAGTGCTGCATGTCCTGTACCCGCATTATTCCATTCGTTAGAGCTTTCTTCTCCTGACTTTTCAAGCTTCTCAAAAACTGTAATTTCCCAGTCCGGTGCTAATTCTTTCAACAGTGATCCCAAAGTCGCACTCATGATGCCAGCACCGATTAAGATAACGTCTGTTTTATTATGTCTGCTGCTCATTTTTACCTTCCTTATACGATAAGATTTACAGAAAGGATGCAGGCGTTCTTGCTTAGACGTCATTGCAAGCAAGGACGCGATTTCGTCACACATCTTTTCTGGAACAATGATAATCTGATCATAGTGTACCACTATAATCAATAGATTAAAATATTTATGTACTATTATATAATAGTTATGAGCTATTTAAAAGTTGGCAACTCTCCGCCCTCTACTCCAACTTCGATAATACTCTATTGACTATACTAAAGGCTCCCTTTAATTCCTGTTTATCTTCATCGCTTAAAGTCTCAAATCTTTTTTGTACTACTTCATATAAAATCTGTTTTTTCTTCTTAGAAAACACCATTCCCTCTTCTGTCATTTGAATATAAGATACACGTCGATCTTGTTCGTCTTTGACCCGAGAAATAAGTTGTTTTTCTAATAACTTGTGAACCAATGGACTTAGATTCGATTTATTTATTCCTAACTTTTTGGATATATCCGACATTTTGATTGGACCCTCATGCTCGACGATGTGCAAAATATGAAAATGAGAAGGATGAAGATCCTCATTCTGCAGAAACGGAATATTGCCGAAGACTTTTTTAGGTAAAAGCGGCAACACCGTTAGCACCTGCTCAACTAGTTCATTTGTAAGTAAATCCTTTTCTTTCATGCAAGTCTCTCCTTAAATGCAAGTGTTGATTTTTTATAGTTATCATAACACAACTTTTTCCGAGTGGTCTTATATGTATTCTATCATTTCCGTTAAAAGTTTGAAAAAGACCTACCCTTTTTAGGGGGCACTTTTTCTCGTTTACCGGTCAGTCTTGCGCGTTTGTCCGTCACTTTCACTGCTTTATCGGTCAGTTGCTCTTGTCAGACATAGAAATACGGCACCACTCATATGAATGAAAATAGTGCAGTCGATAAACTGAACAAAAGGGGATGAAAATATGTACGGTGAATCAAGGAATTGCTCCAACCCTCACTGCTTCAATCCATATTGTCAATGTGGAGAAAATTGCAGGTGTGGCCCCTACTATCAATGTGGAGAGCATGTAGGGCAGATGCCTGCTTTTAAACAGCCAGGTATATATCCTCAGCATCAAATCATTTGCTACAATCCACCAGTTGAAGAGGTACCTTATGCGGAATATCCAAAAATTCGAACCACAGTAGTTATGGGGCCCAATTCGTATGTGTTCGGAGATGTGTATGTCGATGATGATGTAATGATTGGTTGGAATAACCTGATTCGAGCAGACTCTTCTTCTCCTTATTACATTGGTAAGAAAACGAATGTGCAGGACTTTGTCTTAATTCACTGTCATCCTGGTGAACAAATTGAAGTGGATGGGAAAAACTACGGCGTTTATATTAGTGATGAGGTCAGTATTCTTCACCACGCACAGCCACATGGGCCATTATTTGTTGGAAGAAACACCTTTATTGGAGAGAATGTTTCCATTTATGGGGCAAAAATTGGGAAGGATTGTGTGATTATGCACGGTGCCACTGTTGCAGATTATGTCACGATTCAAGACGGACGTTTTATTGCACCAGGGCAATCTGTTTGGAAGCAACAACAAGCAGATCAATTACCAGCCGTGCCATCAAAATTCAAAAATCTAAATCAAGAAATTGTAGATCATTATTACAGATTAGGAAAGTCCTATCAGCGAAATACGCAGTTATTCATTTAGTGTGTCGGGAGAAATGGCTTCCTTTATTCTCCCTTCCTCTTCTTTTTAAAAATCAATCTCTAACATTTGTTTCCATTCATTCAGCATATGCCTATGCATCTCCACTGTCTTCAAGGTAGAATCCTTTTTACCGATCTTACTGGATTGAAAAAGAATCGTACCATAAGCTAAAATAGTAAGGGCAAATGCCACTTTTTGCGTTTCTACTGCCTCTCCTTCTAAAGAAAAACTAAGGCTTATCTCCATGTATGAATGGCGAAAGCCTTAGCTTTTCTTATATTATCATCCTAAAAACTGATAGTCTAAAAAACAAATGAATAAGCTTGTTGTGCTTGCGATTCACGAATGTACTGTTTTGAGCTAATCTCCTCTTCCTTTAATCCTTCTATCATGGATAATACCTTATCAATTTTTTCTTCGACAATTTTCGCGCACTCTCCCGATGAGCTCCTATCTTCCACCTTTTGAATAAAATCAAGAGCAAAATCCTTATCCTTAAAACGTATCGTCTCTTCATTAGAGCATGCACTTAACCCAAAAATTTTGTTCTTCTATAATTCATTCATGTATAAAATTGCATCAGCTTTAACAATTAACTGCAACGGATGTGCATTGAAAAAGAGTGAAGAATTCAAATATTAAGTACCACAAACCTTCGGGGGAGTGGTACTTAGTATTTGACCTCACTCTTATCCCACGTCTAAAGACAGGTTACACCCTGCGTGGGGTTTCCCGTTCGGAAAGTCTGTAATATATCTCAAAACACCCTCCTATAACATACAGCATTTTGTCTTTTTCTTATATCCATATTTTAACAGAATCAATTTATGATACTTTAAACAGTGCGAACTTGCTTCTTGGCTATGGATGCTTGTAATTTCTTTTATTTCCCAGGAAATATGTCAGGCTTTATCCTTTTTTCGACACCAAGTCTGTTTGTTCTACAAACTGATGTATTACCTTTTAACTGGAATATTTAGTATGCAGTTATACCTTAGTGTTTTGCAAAAGGAACTCCAACCAACAGCTGTTCTAAAAATTCCATAGTTCCTTTCCCCATTTCACCGTAAATTTGATGACAAACCAAGAACCGATGACGAAAACAATAAAGCCGACAAAATCTAGTAATATAGCAATATAATAATTAGGCTGATAATAATGTAAAATAGTCCAGCCTAAAGAACAAAATCATAAAACTAACTAGGTAAGCTATAAATAATGTTATATATCTTTCCATTTTCAAATCCTTTCGTTCTCTTGATCTTAGAGGTAGCCATAAAGCGAATAATATTACACAATAGTAGTTTTTAAATTTCCAATACTGGTAATACTTGCTAAAACTAATACCATTAGTTATAATGAAACTAACGGCATTAGTTTGCAGAGGAGGTTGTTCGATTGGACTATATCCATCCAGTGAAATTTTTCAGAAGATTTTTCCCGGTTAACTGTTATTTAGTAGAGGAAAGAAATGAATTAACACTTATTGATGCTGCATTACCTTTTAGCACCAACAAAATTATGAGCACAGCTGAAAAAATTGGTAAACCTATTACACGGATTGTATTGACTCATGCCCATGCTGACCATGTTGGTGCGCTCGACCATTTAAAACATTTACTGCCTAATGCTAGCGTCTATATATCCAAACGTGATGCAAAACTTTTAAAAGGAGATCGCTCTTTATATCCAAATGAAAAAAAGACTCCCATTCGTGGTGGGATTCCTAAAAACATTCAAACAAAACCAGCCCACTTTCTTAAGGAAAATGACCAAATAGGATCCTTAATTGCTATCTCTACACCAGGACATACTCCCGGATCAATGTCATTTCTAGATTCTAGAACAAATGCGATCATAGCAGGAGATTCTTTTCAAACAAGAGGAGGAATCGCAGTCTCAGGACAATTAAAATGGACATTTCCTTTTCCAGCACTTGCTACTTGGAACAAGGATATGGCAATCGAGAGCGCTAAAAAAATAGAATCATACCAACCGACATTACTTGCTGTTGGACATGGAGAAGACTTAAAGAATCCAACTCAACATATTCGTAAAGCAATTGAAGAGGCGACTAAAAAGTAAAAATTGGAGGGGGTTTATCATGTCACCCAGATCAGGGCTTAATCAGCAAACTGTTATCAAAGCAGCGATAGAAATCGCAAATCAAGAAAATCTTCAAGCTGTCACTATAGCTAGCTTAGCTAAAAAATTAAATGTTCGTTCACCATCGCTTTATAACCATATCGATAGTTTAAATTCTGTCTTTCATCACATGGCTATTTACGGACTTGAGGAATTATATGACACAATGATTAGTAGTACACAAGATCAATTAGGAGATGAGGCTATTCATTCGCTTTCAAAAGCTTATATTTACTTTGTACGTCAACACCCTGGTTTATATGAAGCAACATTTATTGCACTAAAGCAAGGTGATTCTAACATAAAATATGCAGCAGATAAAATTGTTCGGTTTGTGTTAAAGAAATTGGAGAGTTATAACTTTACCTATCAGGAAGGAATACATATTGTCAGAGGTCTACGAAGCATCTTACATGGTTTTGCAACCATTGAACAAAAAGAAGGTTTTGGGATCGATATCCCTACCGATGAAAGCTTGACATATATATTGGATACTTTTTTGTTAGGGCTGAAAAAAGGATAAATAAGGAGTCGATGAAAATTTTCACGTCATTCATCCTATCAATGCGGTTCTTATTAGAAATCATCACCATAGCATCATTCAGTTATTATGGTTTTAAATTAGATGCTTCTCTTTTTATAAAAGGATTAGCAGGTATTGGTATCCCTTTACTAATCATGATTATATGGGGATTTTTTGGATCACCAGCTGCTCCGTTTCTTTTAAAAGGAAAAGCACATGTATTATTAGAAATAGTCATTTATAGCTTTGCTGCACTTGTACTGATCCGAACTGGTCATCCTATTCTTGGAACATCGCTTTGGGTGATTGCCATCATAAATCGAATCATGCTTAGCTTAACTTAATAGACAGTTAATAATGGTTGTGATTCATTCCGTTTCTTGTCTTGTAGTTACAATCAGCGATGAAAATAATAAGGAACCAATCTAAGTCTGATTGACTCCTTATCATAGACAACATTTTTGTTATTTCTATTTTAAGCTGCTTTTCCTTTAAACAGCATATGACCAAGAGAATATAGCTTACTGCCATTTAAAATCATATGAATAGCTATAACTAATAAAACAAGATCATAAACGTATCCATTTAGGAATCCATCTGGCAATTTCACAGTGAATATCGCCCCTAGCATAATGATGCCAAATAATACAGAAACGATACGAGTTCCAATCCCTAAAATAATGGCAATACCTCCAACAAGTTCAATAAACGCCACAACATAAGCAAGGAATCCTGGAATTCCGATGCTATCAAACCAACCAACTGTATTTTCAATTCCTCCTTGAAATTTAGCAGCCCCATTTGCTAAAAAGACAAGCCCTAATATAATACGAAGTAGTAGATTTCCCAATTCCTGATTCTTGAACATAAAATGTCCCCTCCTATAATAAGTATTTGTTGAAAATATTACGAATTCGAGATATTTACTTTAAACTATTTTATCTTGAATTCGAGGTAATTATAAACAGTTTTAGCTTAACATGTCAACAGTATTTTTTTTTAACAAAAATTATATTTCTATTTCTTTTAAAACCTTAGCTGGATTCCCTCCCACTACTACATTATCTGGTACATCTTTTGTTACGACGGCACCTGATGCAATCACAGCATTATCGCCTATCAATACTCCAGGATTAATAATCGCACTTCCTCCAATCCAGACATTATTTCCAATAGTAATCGGTTTTCCGTATTCTTTTCCTGTATTTCGTTCCGTTGGATGCAGTGGATGTGTGGCGGTATAGATCTGCACACCAGGTCCTAAAATGCAATAGTCGCCAAACCTTACTTCACATACATCTAAAATGGTACAATCGAAATTTGCAAAAAAGTTTTCCCCTACATATGTATTGCATCCATAATCAAACCGAATATTGGGCTCCATATAGATACTCTCTCCTGTTGAGCCAAGTAGCTCCTTTAGTAACTCCGTCCTCTTTTCTTATTCCGTTTCCAACGTTTGATTATATATTCTAACCTTCCGCCTTGCTTCTTCTCTGTCCTTCAACAACTTCGGATCATCAGGGTTGTACATTTCTCCAGCTAACATTCGTTGTTTTTCTGTTTTCATGACCAAATCTCCCCTTCTTGCGTTATGATTCTATCATTATAAGGCATTGCTATTATTTATTAAAAAAACAATACCCGCCTATTTTATATAAGACATTCACCCAATCAACACTAGGTGGAATACACTGGTAATAAGTGTTGTGGAGGTGATGTCCATATGAATTTATATAAAGACAGTCACAGCAATAGGCATAAACTGATTGATTGGGAGAGAACTGCACTAGAGCAATTCGAAACAAAAATGACAGATAAAAAGAAGCCATTTCCTTGTATACCTGCAACAATTGGGTTTTCCACCAATCAATTGAGATATGGCTTTGTTGGCGACCCGAGAAAGCATTCGTCAGTAATAGAAACTGCTGAGTTATTGCGAGATTTCACAAATGTTTCCAAGAAAATCGGAACATATACTTCACTGATTGTTTTTTACAAACTACCACAGGACATAAAGGATACTTTTGTGGTGGAAGACTATGAACAGTTATTTTGGCAGCATCTTAGTGAATTAACTGCTATGGATCACATAGATTGGCCAGAACATATTCCAAAAGATCCTCATCATCCTATTTGGGAATTTTGCTTTCATGGGGAAAGATACTTTATGTTTTGCGGTACACCTGCACATACCAAACGTATTAGCAGACATTTTCCTACAATGATGCTCGCCATTACTCCTAGATGGGTATTACAAGAATTCAATAAGCCAAAGAATCGTGCTAAAAAAATAAAAGATCATATAAGGAAGCGATTAAGGAAGTATGATGCTGCCGATATACATTCCGATTTAAATAGTTATGGTGCAAAGGACAATTATGAGTGGAAGCAATATTTTCTCCGCGATAATCATACCACTTTATCGAAGTGCCCTTATCATCGATTTCTTCGGTTGTTTAAGTAGTGATCGATTAGGAAACCTATATGGAAATACAGTGACTGCGACATAGGCATATGATAATATAAAATTAAATATATCCTGATTGGATGCCCATTCCGGACGATAAAGGAAAATATACCTATGCCGATTATCTTACATGGGATGAAGAAGAAAGGCTTGAGTTAAGATCGGGAAATATTTAATATGTCTCCTGCACCTTCGCGTAAGTATCAACAGATTCTAAGGGAGATAACCACATCATTTTCTGTTTTTCTACGAAATAAAGAATGTGAATTGTATTTTGCCCCTTTCGATGTACGACTACTAGTGGACAATAAGCAAGACAATCAAATAGATAATGTGGTTCAACCAGATTTAACTATAGTATATGACCAAAATAAACTTGACGACAAAGGTTGTAATGGAACGCCAGACATGATCATTGAAATCTTATCCCCATCGTTTGCCTATTTTTTTGAACGTACTACATCTAAGTCCCATCGATTGTTTAAGTTCGTGATGGGGCTGATTCTATAAATGACTCCCACAAATACCAACTTAAAAATAGTGGCAGGCATGAACTAATTGTATTAACAATGTAAAAGACTCCACTTAGGTGAATAATTTTGAAAAAATATCGAAGTGAATCGATTATTCATAATACGCCCATTTTCTCTTACCTTTTTGTGCAAAGCATTTATTTAATACTCGACGAATACGCCAATTTGACTCTACTATTTTACACCATTCACGGATTCTCGTTGTTGTCATTTTTTGATCGGGAAATAATAGCTGATGTTCTTGTATATTTCGTATAATCGCTTTTTCTAGCGGTTCTTTATAATCGCATTTTTGGCAAATACAGGATTGTTTTTCTACAAAAGTGGTAAGTGTATGACATTGGTGACAAGGAATGCCTTTTTTTATTTGTTTGAAATCATAACTTGGTAACAGCTGGTAAGGTGACTCCGAAATGTGGAGGGATTGCAATGTTTCGGTAAGGTCTTTGTGAGCAGCGCCTATCGGGGTTTGTCCAGTAAAATTCTGAAAGAAACGATTTAGTTGAGTTGGTAAAAGAAACTCTTTTTTTCTTGGTGCGTAAAAAAGGGTGAATTCAGGATTAGTAAAAATAACGGTTGATTGAATCGAATTTTGAAATCCATACTGTTGTAACAATTGCCTAAGCAAGGATTCTGTTCTTATGAGTTGTATGACAGGATTACTAATTTCCGTTTGAGGCACTCTAAAGAATCGATCACTGTCGAAATAAAATTCGCCATGATAATTTTTTACTTCAAACAAATGAAGAGTACCATCGATCACTAAAAGAAAGTCTACTTGAAAAGTTTGATTATTGGATGATAACAAAAGATCATGCAGAGCAAGGTAGTCGCCTGATAAACTGTTGATCAACTCATAAATTCTTTTTTCACCTTCAAATCCTTTTTTTAACTGAAAATATTGACGCATTTCTTTTTGGGTTAGTGCATTGCGTTTATGGAGTAATTCGTAGAGGGTTAACACTCGAGGCTTTTGTAGAGGTTTTACAAACATTCCATACAACCTTTCTATATTTTTCCTTAATTTTACACTTATTATGTCTAGTTTGTCTACTACTTTATTTTTTGATTTTATTAGGACGTTTCTATCTGCAGTTTTTATCTTTTTTTCCTTTCATACTGCTTTTAGAGCATTCTTATCTGTAGTTTTATGCTTTTTTTCCTTTCATACTGCTTTTAGAGCATTCTTATCTGTAGTTTTATGCTTTTTTTCCTTCCAATAATGCTTATAGAGCACTCCTATCTGCAGTTTTATGCTTTTTTCCTTCCCATAATGCTTTTAAAACGATTCTATCTGTAGTTTTAAGCTTATTTTTCTCCCATAATACTATTAGAACGTTCCTATCCGCAGTTTTGAGCAATATACAGTCCTAAGGCGCTTATAAAATTTTTCATCAAAAAAGCTCCGTTAGTAAATAACGGAGCACCGATGGTCGTAATAGTATGAGATGACAAGAGTATATTAGCTCCCAAATCCTGCAACCCGAAGCTTTCTTATCTAACTATTACACAATATCTTTCCTATTCATTTCTCGATACTGACTAGGGGTTACTCCTTCAAACTTCTTAAAAATTCGATTAAAATAACTATGCTTATACCCAATACCCTCTGCGATATCCTTAATTTTCGTGTCTGTTTCGATCAGCAGCTCCTTCGCTTTCCCTACTCGAATACTTGTTAGATAGTCAATAAAATTCCATCCCGTAAATTCTTTAAATACCTTGCTTAAAATGGAAGGATTTAGATTCACTTCATCTGCACAATAATCAAGGGAAATTTCCTCCATATACCTGGTATCTAACATATCT
Organism: Gracilibacillus sp. YIM 98692; assembly: GCF_010993965.1. Lineage (GTDB taxonomy): Bacteria > Bacillota > Bacilli > Bacillales > Amphibacillaceae > Gracilibacillus. The sequence goes on from NZ_WIXM01000001.1 coordinate 147,067, forward strand.
GTCACCTTTTGCACAATTAAGCGCAACCGTTGATCCTGTTTATAAGAGAGCTCTTCAATAATAGGCAATAGTACCTTATGTTCAAACCAATCCGTGATTTCTTCTGGATCTTTCAATTTATATAACTCTTCATACAACTTCGCGCCGTCTCTCACGAAGTCTTCAATTAAATTGGATTGTAATACAATGTGAAAAATACTGCCTAAAAGCTTTAAAGCCCCTTGCTTCATGACTGCTTCACTAACATTTTGTTCGGCATGACTGGAAAAGAATTCATGTAATAACTTGTTTGCTTCATCTGTATTGCGGAGTCTGATCGCATGGGTGATTTCTTTTTCTAGATCAAAAGGATATTCAAAATGACAATGATGGTTGATCAGGTGATCCATTTTCTTCATCTCGATTATTTGATTGTTTTCCTGTAAATTTCGGAAGCTAAGGGAACTTTTCGTTTCTTCAAAGATACTGTGAATAGCTTTTAACGAATCAGTAGTTCGACTGATACCGACGGACACATTCATTTGACAAATGCGGTTAATATATGCAATAAATTCTTCACTAAATGCGATGATTTTTTCATCCATTTCTTCGGTAGGCTGGTCCATTGGAAAGGCAAATAAAATTCCTAATGAGAGGTCATGAAAATTGACCACATCTGCTTCCAATTCAAATGACTGGACTAACTCTTCCGCTATATTAACAGCAAGAAACGTGACAAGTCCTTCATCTCCTTCTGAGAATCTTCCTTTCAATTTAGCAAAGCCAAACAATTGAATAAAAGTGACCATATATTTCTTTTCTTGTGGATGGGAGCCAAATTGCTGTATTCGTTCTTTTAGGTCGTCTTCTCTATACGAATATAAATATCCTTGCAACAATTGTAAGATATACCCTTCTCGTAAATAGGGCATTTGCTGCTTTAAACGATTTTCTAATTCCTTACTTTCCGTAGATAAATGTTGAAGTCTTGTCTCAATTAATTCAAATTCATTGCTGGTAGGAGTCTCCTGATTCCCATATATCTTTTGTGTCAATTTTTCAATCGGCGCATAAAGCTTCTTGGAGGCAAACAAAGAGAGTAAAATTGCAAAGATAAAAACAAATAAGCTTAAATAAATCGACATTTTAGAGATAAATACAACGGGTGCGGTGATGTTTGTCATTGGAGCGATCGATACATAATACCATTGTTCCCCGAGTCTTGAGAAATGGTCATAGGTGACGGTATATTTTATGTTGTCCCAATGGAACACAAAAGGTTCTGTACTATTTGGACGTTTCTCAACTTCCTCCATAATGGCTTTTTGAAGCGGTTTAGGTTGTGTTTGATTTTCTTCGCTGAACAGCCACTTATCATTTCCACTTAATAAAAAAACCGATCCATCTTCATATGGTGAGTTCAGAATATTAGCAAGTTGTTCTGGATGAATAAACACAATCAGAGAACCGAATGGATCAAACAAATGGTTATCGAGATTATGTACTAACACTAATGGAGCATATAAATTTTGATAGCCTGATTCAATACTAGTATGGGAATGATTCCAAAAAAGCTTTTGTTTATTCGATAAAAACTGGCTATATTTCTGTATCTGCTCTTTATCCTCCAATAAAGTGTATCCATTCTTGGTATAAACCATCGGATCTGGTCGATTTAGGAATAATTCTACTCGTCCAATTAGTGGGTTGTACCCTTCCATTGCGATAAGTGTTTTAAAAATGTCTCTAATATTCCGGTAATCTTGCACCACATTCAAGTCACTGTAATCCTTCGTATTCGCATCTGATGCCCAGTTTGCCATAAAAAGTTCTAACTCCGAGAATTGCCCCTTAATCGATTCAATCGTATTATACATATGGTTTTGATGAACAGCTTGTAATTCTTCTTCCATCTGTGATTTACTGACATAAAATAATAAGAAACTAAAAATAATTCCTGGAAAACTAGCAAGCAATAAAAAAACAACTAGATTTTTTCGATAATTGCCGTTCATATCCAGAATACGCAATATTCTCTTTTTCCACATCCCCTTCAAACCCACCACCTCTGTTCATATGTAAGCGCTTAACAAATATATTATCATATTTAAAGCTGCTTTAAAAGATAACTTTGGCCATTTTACATACATGCCTTCCCTAGCAAAAAAAAGAACACCCTCCACATAGAGGGTGCTTCATAGACATATTAAATTATCTATTCTGATAGGATTCATTAATTTCTTCTGTTAATGTTTGCATATCTGGGTCATTTTTCAAGTCCTCAACAAAATCATCCCATGCCGTGATTGGCTCACTGCCAAGAATAATTTTCGTTTTTAAGTCTTGCGCATCTTTTCTAAGCTCTGGTAAATAAGTGACGCCAATGTCGGAGTGAAGACCAACGGCAACGTTACCGACACTTGTCTTTTCTCGCTCATCTTGAATGTTTGCATACATTTCTTGTACTTCTTCAGGGAAGGTTGGTTTTACTGTACTTGCATATGGATCGGATACATACACAATTTGGTTATGATCTGCAATTCCATCCGCTAGTATTTTTTCTGTGTCTATTACAATTTCCCCATCTTCAACAGTATGATGCACTCCTTCAATCCCATGTTTATGCAACATAAACACATCTTCTTCCATCCATCGATCAATCATTCCTAAAATTTTCTTCATCTTTTCTTCCGGAACAGATTTTGGAATGACATTTGCTCCAGCAAAACCAGGACCTTTTGGATTAAAGCCATTAACATTCGTCAAAGGTAATAAGTTCTTAAACTCAAATTCTGGATTAATTTGCACTAGTGAATCATATACATCTTGCAGCGCACCGGATTTGTTTACGTTAACCCCTGCTTCTCCAGCTTTAAACATATCTCGTGCTTGACTTACTTGTAATGAAGCAAAATCTGCTGCGATCAATCCATCTTCATAAGCTTTGGCTAAATATTCAATCATATCACGTGTTCCTGGAAGAAAAGCTCGATGAACTAGCTCTCCATCTTGTAATCCCCATTCACCATTCACTCCATTAAACACGCCTTCAAAAGCTCCGAAACCACCCATATTTTCATCGTTAATATAGCCGACAAAACCAACTGTGTCATCTTCGCCATTTCCATCTGGATCATCATGGGTAAACGCTCTCATTACTTCGTATAATTCCTCAGTGGTAGTTGGTTCTTCTAATCCTACATTGTCTAACCAATCTTTACGAACAATAAAGAAACTATCTCCTTCTGATGGTCTAGGACGTGGAATGGCAAACTGTTTTCCATCCATTGTTGTTAGATCCCATGCGATGTCCGCTATGTGCTCTTTTAAGTTTGGATAATCATCAATATATGGCCCGACATCCCAAAATGCTCCCTGCTCAGCTGCTTGGCGGAATACTGGACTGAATGGATCTGGCACTAACATTAAGTCAGGTAAATCACCTGAGGCTAATACAACATTAAAACGGTCTGGATAATTATTAGCAGAAACCCATTCAATGTCTAATTCTGTATTGGTTGCTTCCTCAATTCTTTGTTCTACTTCATTGTCATCACTTGGTGGTGTTGGACTAAAGAAATGACTCATTATTCGTACATCTGTTACTTCTTCATCTTCTGTAGACGTAGATTCTGACTCATTATTTTCTGTCTCTGTATTCTCTGTAGAATCCGAATCATCATTGGATGCCGTTTCCTCCTCATCACCGCCACAAGCTGCTAACATCAACACTAATAGTAACCCCATCAAACATAATAACGTTTTTTTCATTGCCATCCTCCCTTTAATATAAAACATAAAATTAAATAATGAAGATAAATGCAAAGGTGATTGAAAAACTTACTCCTTGATCGATCCAATCATCACCCCCTTAGCAAAGTGCTTTTGTAAGAATGGATATACCATGATGATTGGTACAATCGCGATAACTACTGCCGCCATTTTTAATGTCTCACTCGGTGGCGGCTTAATCAGTGGATCTACTTCTCCTAAACTACTGCCAGATGAATCTATTAACATATTTTGCAGCAATACTTGAATCGGCCATTTACTTGCATCATTTAAATATAATAATGCATTAAAGTATTGGTTCCAATATTGCACCGCAAAAAATAGACCAAATGCAGCGATAGAAGGTAAAGATAGAGGCAAAATAATTTTGATCCATGCCATTATATCATTACAGCCATCAATGGTAGCTGCTTCTACTAAAGTATCTGGAATACTATCATAGAACCCTTTCATTAAAATCACAAACCAACCATTTGATAAGGAGACCAAAATAACTGACCATAAACTATTAATTAATCCTAATTCTTTTACTAATAAATAGTTTGGAATAATACCAGGATTAAATAATATCGTAAATAACACTAGCAGCAAAATGACTCTTCTACCTTTAAACTTTCTGCGTGATAAGGCATATGCGAAGGATGAAGTAATAATCAGACTGCAAATCGTACCAACTACAGCTAGAAAAGTACTAACCCCAATCGCTTGAATAAAGGTAGGCGCTGATAATAAATACTTGTAAGATGCTAAGGACCAATTTTCAGGCCATAAGACAAATGTTTTCTGCAAATACTCTGCAGGAGCTGTAAAGGAAACAACAAAAACATAATAAATCGGAAACATGGTCACAAGTGCTATTAACCCAAGCACAATTACGTTGGTAATATTAAATACCTTATCTCCTAAACTAAGCTTCACTTCTCCTCACTCCTTTCTTAATAGATTCCTTCTTCTCCAAATTTCTTGGCCATTCTATTGGCCATCACCACTAATACAAGTCCTACAAATGATTTAAATAACCCAACAGCGGTACTATAACTAAATTGTCCCTGCTGGATACCCACTCGATACACATAGGTATCAAATACTTCGGCAACCTCTGAAACAGCCCCGTTATACATGAGGAATACCTGTTCAAAACCTACTTCCATGACATCTCCTAATCGTAAAATCAATAGAATGATAATCACATTTCGAATCGCAGGCAATGTCACATGCCAGATTTGTCTAAAACGATTGGCACCATCTATCTTGGCAGCTTCATATAATTCTGTGTTCACACCAGCTATCGCGGCCAAGAAGATGATTGTTCCCCAACCAGCCTCTTTCCAGACCGACTGACCGGTTAATAAGAACCAGAAAATATCCGGATTTGTTAAGAAATCAAAGGCTTCAAACCCCATTGATTGAATAAAATGGTTGATAATACCACTTGACTTACCCAATAACATAAAGGTTAAGCTTGCGATAATCACCCATGATAAAAAGTGCGGCAAGTAAACGAGTGACTGCACGGTTCGTTTATAAAATTGATTTCTTAGCTCATTGAGTAAAATCGATAAAATAATAGGTAATGGAAAGAAGAACAATAAATTTAAGAAACTAATCGCTAACGTATTCCGTAAAAGCATCAAAAAATCAGAACCAGTAAACAATCTAGTAAAATGCTTTAAGCCAACCCATGGACTCTCGGTAAAACCAACAAAAGGAGAAAAATCTTTAAAAGCAATCGTAATTCCATACATTGGCACATATTTAAAGATAAAGAAATAAATAATCCCAGGTAATGCCAATAAATAAAGATATCGATCCCTCTTGATTTCCTTAAAAAATTTTATTAATTTACCAGGTTTTCTTTTTTGTTTTGTGTATACGCTTACATCTGTGCCATCTTGTTTTATTTCATTATCAATCATTTGAACAATCACACCCTTTCCTTTTCATTATCCATTACACATTTGGATTGCTGCTCCTCCTTTTTCGTCTTTGGTATATCCAACGTTATAAAAAGAAGGGGTTTCTGACAATAAAACTTTTTTGAATTCCGCGAAATCGATGTTTGCACTTTTTTTAAAAAATAGGATTTTCTTTAGTTACCTCCATCAAAACCCCTTTATAACAGCATTTTGAATCTTTCACTGTTTGTCTTGGATCTTCGAATAATACCGATAAAAAGCAGCAAACGATACAAAAGCAATTAACGCGCCCATAAAAAATGGAATTAGAAAAGCAAAAACATGGAAGCTAAGATAAAGAATTAATCCGCTAATCACTCCAATTTCTAATGTCAGTAACGGACTTCCTAATGTTATCAACATCGCATTTTTAAACGCAGGCCATAACTTTGTCTTGGCATGAACGATGATCGAAAAGAAATGCAAGGTGATCACAGCTAACAGAAAAGCAGCCAAGATAAAAAAGGCTTGAAATAGATCGCTCTGACTTGTATGGATATAAAAATAGTAATCCACCGCTAAAAGAATACTGATCAAGCTAATCGCTATCCCGCCACATACACTCAATTTATATTCTTCCTTATAGTATCTCCAGAAAGAAGCAATTAAGGCGATATCATCTCCCATCACCCACTTTCTGATAACCGCAAAAAGCGCGGTTGTAGCAGGAAAAAAGATAAACGGTGCAAGAATACCCACGATCATTCCCGTCACTACAAGATCCTGAATCGTTTCGACTAACAACAGATTGTATATAAAAAAGAGAAAAGGAATATTAAAGACAAACCAAAGCAAATTAACAGCAGAAAACCTAGTAATCCAAACCGAAATTTTATAAAAACCGCCAAATATTCCGTTAAGCTCCATGTAATCACCCCTTCATGTCAAAAAGTTAGATTAACGAACCCGCTAACGCTTGATCTCTGCTTTTGTAACCTTTCGTTGGCCGCTCTCTTTTAGTTCAGCAGGTGTAATCGTTGGTGTTTCCTTTTCCACCTCGCTAATTTTACGAATCAGGCGCTCTCTCAGTTGATTCGCTACCTCTTGATGAGACTTAAACCCAATTAAATTAGTTAACTCATAAGGGTCTGATTCTAGGTCGTAGAGAAATTCTTCTATATAATGATCCGATTTAGAATCATAAATTCTGTCTTTCGTCGGGTCAGAGACACTATATTTCCATTTTTTCGTCCGAAGCGCTCTTCCTACTTGAGATTCACTGATTTGGATAAACACTTCATCAGGCCAATCTGCTGGCTCAGACTTCATTAACGAAAGAACCGAATTTCCTGGCATATCATCTGGGACTTCTAAACCTGCCGCATCTAATAAAGTTGGAGGAAAATCAATTAAACTCACAAGCTCTTTCTTTCTTCCTCCTTGCTTGAAACCTGGTCCTGTAATAGCTGCAGGGATTCGTATTGAACTTTCATGGCAGGACCTTTTATATTCCCCATTCCTTGTTTTAAAATGACAGCCGTGATCTGAAGTAAAAAGTACAATCGTATTCTCCGATAACTGCAGACTTTTTAAGGCATCCAACACTCTTCCTAATGCCTCATCCAATCTCTTTACCATGCCATAATAACCACCTAAATGCTGATGGCTCGTTCCGCCCAATGCCGCTAAATCCGGTGGTGTGAACTGTGAAGTAAATTGTTCTTGATAGCCAACAGGGGCCGGATAATCATCTGACCGGTTTTGATGATGAGGTTCTAAAAAAGATAAGAATAGGAAAAAAGGGTTGTCCTTCTCACGATCTATGAAACGTATCGCCGCATCGGTTAAAGCATCCACCCGATATCCAGGCAGTTCAACAGGCTGCCCTTCCTTATCATAAACTGTTGTTTGATAAGGCTCTGAAGTATGCTCCAGCCCATTTGCCGCTAACCAATAATCATATCCGCCTTGCCGTTCTTTGCTGACAGGTTCCTCTGCAGCTAAATGCCACTTGCCAATATAGCCGGTTTGATACCCTCCCTCCTTAAAGTGATCCGCTAATGTTTTAAAGTCAGGATTTAACGGAACACCATTACGATAATTTCCTGTTTCCGTTGCATATCGGCCCGTTTGCATTGAAGCACGGGCCGGAGCACAAACAGGCTGACAGGTAAACGTATGATAGAGATGGGTTCCTTCTTGTGCCATTCGATCAAAATTTGGTGTTAAGGCTAACGGATTGCCATGGACACCAGTCGTATCCCATCTTTGTTGGTCGGTAAAAAACACAATCACATTTGGTTGGTCCTTTCGGTTCATTTAAAGATCTCCCCTTAATACGGATACTTGTTTTGCCGGTACTCGAACATCTTTTAATGAATGGGTTTCTTCGTCAAAATATTTTCCTTCTAATAAACCAGCCAGTGTATTGGTAATGAGCACTTGTACAACATTTTCGTGTTCCTGAAGCATAGGTGTCTGTCCCTTCCACCTATAAGGCGACCAAGCTTTTACTCCAAGCGACTGCCCATTAATGAACACTTCTGCACACTCATGAAAATCTTCCAGTTCTTGCAACTGAAGCAAAAACTCCTCTGTATCAGGCAAGCTGGATAAATTTATTTTTCGTTTAAACGATATCGATCCTGCATAATATGGAAGTCCTGGATAAGGTCCCGCTAAAGTATCTGCATGCTTAGGGGAAACGGTCACAATCGGATCCCGTTCATGATCAAATACGACACCGAAATCTCCCATGAGATATATGGAATCGACCACGCCATCCCAATCATGATACACCTTTCCTTTGATTTGTAACGTATTTTTGCCTGCCTTGATGTTAGAACAAACATCTGCCACTACGTTGTTATGGTCATAGACAAAGGCTTGTTTCCATGTATCTGGATGGATTCGTTGCCCGTTTAATAAAAGATCAAACTCTCCTGTTATCGCATGACGATCCATCACAAGGGAGCTATTAGCCGGTAACTTTTCTACATAAAAGCTGGTTTGATAATTGACATCAATAGGATAAGCTAAATTCGCTTTCATTGGTGTCCCAAACGTTTGCGTAAAGGAAACTGGCAGCGACTGTTCCTTGGCAAGGTCCTCACACTGATCCACAAATGTTTTCGCCTGCACCTTTACACTCTCTTGATTTGGATCTAGTTGCAGATCAAAGGTATTAAAGCGCAGCATGTTTTCTTGTAATGGCTTCATTTCCCACTGTTCTTGATCATCAATTACAAGTTGAAATGACTGCTCTTTCAGAGTGCTTGGCTTTGTTCCGCTTTTCGCTTTTTCTACTTGAATGACATGAGATTGATATGGCGCAAAGTGTAAGTCGATCTCCCAACCCTCTTCTTTCTGTGTTGCAGATAACGTTTCAGACTTGCCTGTTTCCAAATCTAAGGCCGTAAGCTCTAGTCCTTTATTTGCGTTTTCAAAAGTAAGCGATGCTTGATGTTGTTCACCTTCTTGATTACTAATAAAAATAATGTCAGTTCCTTCGTCAAGTGTGCGACGCTGCATCAAAAAGCATTTCGCATCGTTTTCTGTCTCTAGTGTGATGTCTTCTTTGATATGTTGATCGATGACGTTAAATAATGCTTCCGTTCTTTCCGTCACTGGTTGATTGGCTGTCGCTGGAATAAAATAGACATTGGCATGTTTGCTGGATGCTTTTGCTGACATCTCGCCTTCTCGAGCATCTTCCCAAAATGCCTTCACAGATCGATCCGTTTGAAATGTTTGTTGGATATCCGTTAATAAGAAAGCATCATCCTCCAGATCTTGATAAGGGATGAGCCCGTTCGCGATCACTACTCCCCCGTCATTGATAAACTGTTGGATTACCTTCCAAGCGTCTGCTTCGATATTCGACATAGGAGGTAAAACAAGGACCTCATAGATCATCTTGCCAATCTCGATTTTGCCATCCTGAACAGTGGCATTTTGTAACAGCTCTGGATCCAAATGGTCGTAATCTTTATGATGTAACGTTAGCTGTTTACAAATATCTGCCCAATGCTGCTTCAAAATCTCTAACCTTTGTTCTTCCTTTTCATCTGTTCCGGTATAAGCAAACTTCGTATACGGATTCCCCATATGTGCCCAAAGACTGGTGGTTGGATCCAGTACCGCGATGCGCCGAACCGGTGTCCCTTCACTCATCAAATAACTGATACGTGATGTGTAATCCCCTAGCTTTCGATAATGTTTCCAATAAGGGTTTTGCAAAAATTGAGACGGCGGTGCATCATGTTTCACCATCGCATCCAACGTATAGAAAAAGGCGTGAAAGTTGAAAAAGTTAATCCCAAATGCGGCCATTCGATCAATCATCCATTTCGCATCCTGTAACGTCATCGACCAGCCGACACTATGAAAACACTCAATTAACGCCCGATCTCTGCCAAGCTGATAACTTAACCCACTAATCATTTTCGGATTGGCTCGGAAACTGTGAAAATAACGATCCAAAATCCACTCTAAACTACGCCCCAGCTTTTCATGTGCACTATCCCCGCCAGGAACATGGCTGTAAACCTGGGCTGACATTCGAGCGGACGGCACTTCTGCTACATACTCTAATCCATTCTTTTCACACCAATCATGGACTTGTTTATGATAAGACTTTCGTGTTAAAAGATGAACTGCTTGGTAATAGTGATAGCGAACTTGAGCTGATAAACGATCATCTTGATGAATGAGCAAATGAAGATATTCGCGAATGTCATAGCCATATGTTTCTTGAATATAGGAAACAATTCGCGGTGACCATGGAAATCTGCCCAGTAAATGAATCTCATCGGTGAACATCCCTTTTACCGTCTTGCCGAAATGATGTCCTATTTTTTTAGCATATTTCTCATGAGTGGACTCAATAAAAGTAGCCATCGCTTCTTCATGACAAGGATCCACGAAAGTCCCATAATATTTAAAATCCTCGATCTCTTGTTCCAAAAAGCAATGAATTTCCCACTTTCCTTCTGGTGCCATCCATTGCAATACCCTTTTCGGTTGATAGGTAAAAAAACGTTTTTGATTATAGGCCGTAAGCCCAGTCTTTTGATAAACTGGTTCTACTTGAATACTTCCAATAGCATCTCTTACGTCAATGGCTTCTTCCCATAACAGCTGGTTAGTATCTGATGTGACCGGAACTGCCATCGCGGAGAGGACGCGTGACCACGGCATTTCCAAGCACACATTTTGGCCGCCCTCTGTCTTTTCCACTTGGTGAACTAAGGAAAATTGTTTCGCATCAGTATGTTCTAAGGTTACTTCGCCTCCTGCCATTCCGCTTGGGTATGGGTATTCGTCGTATAGCCAGACATGCATTCCGAATTTTTCTGCTGTTTCGATGGCATGATTGACTTTTTCAAACCATTGATCAGATAAATAAGGCACGGTCATACCTTGGCGGGCACATAAAAAGAATCCGGTAACCTTTTTGTTGGCCATTTCTGCGATTTGATGTTCTATTTCGATTTTATCCATTTCTCCATTCCAAAACCAAAATGGATGAATGCCATATTGAGCATCTGGATTTTGGAATTTTTTTATCTCCAACATGAAACCACCTCTTCGTCATTAACTTGTACTTCTACCTTAAGTGGAGGAGGACTTTCCAGCAATCAGACATTTTTGTTTTGGGGTAGTATTTTTTTGCATTTCTTCTACTTTCTTGACGATGCAGCTTGTCAGCGGGACATGACAAGCTTGAAGCACTTACATGCTGATCGTTTGAACTTGATTAAGTATTTGCTTCCTTTACGGGCGGAGGATCTTTCTACAAAACAACAAACCGTTCTATGAAAAAAGAACGGTTTGTTCAAATGAAAGATTAACTTTGATAATGGTTTAGTCTACTCAATCCCAGCCATAATGTTTTTTGCAGGAACAGTGATCATGATGATAGGATTCATGTGTACCATCCCAGCCATGATGTTTTTGGCAAGAACAGTGATCATGATGATGGGGGTCATGTGTACCATCCCAGCCATGATGTTTTTGGCAAGAACAGTGATCATGATGATGGGGGTCATGTGTACCATCCCAGCCATGATGGGTGAACAGCTTACCGCAATTACAATGTTCCTGATGGTGATGATGGCATTTATCACATTTTGTAAAGCAAGAAATATGGATGCAGCATGGAAAACAATGACAACGGTGTTGGTGATGATGATCGTGTTTACAGGTACATGGTTTATGTCGTTTATGTCGTTTATGTGGTTTATGTGACTTAAATTTGTGGCATTCACAGTGAACTATTAAATCCAGAAGATGGTTATCCGTAAATGATTTGCTGCACTTTTTGCACTTCTTATATTCAGACATTATCATTCACCACCTTTCCCAATTAAGATAGTATAGCTTATGCTATTTTGGTACAATGGAAAGGTACACGCATCCTGAACGGCTTGGAAATATGCTGATATAACCTGGAAAAAGCGCATCGAAAACTTAGAGATAAAAAATCCAATGCTTCTACTATGTAAAGCATTGGATTTCATCACAATCATATTTACTGTAAAATAGCATGCATCTTTTAGATAACGGCCTTTTTTAAAAAAGAGCAACACCTGAATCACCGGCATTACTCTTATTGAAGCTATCATTCTATCCATTATGGTGATACGTTATCTTGCTGGGCGTTGATGTTCACGAGTGCTCTTTTTAGTTCGTGCTGACATTCCTCTACTCGAAGTTGAGCATCAAATAATGGCTCGGTTGAAGTGCCGCTTCCATTAATCGCCTTCCCACGAGCATCTTGAATCTGTTCTTGCACCTCCCTTAACCGTTGTTGCACTTCTTGAATTTCTTGAGAATCAGCTGAATTTCTTGCTTGCCGAGCTGCTTCTTCTAATTCTTGAGAAATGGCGGATAATTGTTCGATTTCGTTACCATTTTGAATCGGCATGAAGATATTCCTCCCTAAGTTTTTTATCATACCTATCTTTTACTGAAATCCTCTAAGCTACTCATGACTCATAAAGAAAGAGATCAATGAGTGTTTTATGAATGATTTGATTTAGGCATTCTTATTTCCAGAACCCCATTCTGATAAGAAGTTTCGACATTTCTCTGAGACACGGGACTAGGTAGAGATAACGACTGCTGAAAACTACTTGCATAGCTGGAGGTTTGATGCATATTATCTTCCTTCAACTCGTTCGTTTTGTGAATAGATCCGCTAATAGTCAACATATTATTTTGAATATCAATCTGAACGTCTTCCTTTGACTCCAAACCAGGTAAATTACAAATAGCAAGTATTTCATTTTCTGTTTCGTTTATATCGATGCTCATTTGGCCGAAGTCAGACGTGGATGTTGCTACAGAACGATTAACTATTCCCTGCTGATTAGACCGATTATTTGGTACGAACGCCACAATTTTACCTCCTTCGCCTTTTTTTATATTTTGGCTTATCTACATCGCAATATACTTTCTGATAAGGAAATAAAGCTCTTCCATATTTGGTATAATAGAAATTATGGAAGGAGGCTTTTCATGGACAAGCAAGACCTTATCCAACTCATCAATGAACTATCCAGCGGGCTGTTTTCAGTAAATGTAGAAATGATCGACAATCAACTTGCTAGCTTGCAATCCTATTATAAAGATCAATTGCCGCCATTTTTATCAGCTAATCAACAAGATCATATGTCCAAAAAACTGGAAATGCTGCCTAAACAACGCGAAATTGTATATTATAAAGATTCCTTGTTTATGCACTATATGGCATTTCCTTTTGATGAGAATCAATTAGTAGTTCTTGGCCCGTACATTGTGCAAGAAATGACAGAAGATTTGTCGGAGCAAATTTTACAGGAAAACGATTTACCTATATCTTACGCTGCCGCTTTTTATACGTACTATATGGAGACACTTCCTATTTGTCCGAATACCAATATACTATTTTTTACTAAAACCATGGTTAAGCATTTGCTAAAAGCGGAAACAGACCCTTTAGTACATTATCATCACTTGGAGAATATGGATGAAAAATTCACAGAGGATAATGAACAAAAGGATTACGCCGCTTCTATCATGCCTTTACTAGAGAAAAGATATGAGTTATCTAACCAACTTTTTTTAGAAGTTAGTTTTGGCAATACCGCAAAAGCAACGCAACTTTATTTTACTCTAAAAGAACACCTGAAAGTAATTAAGCGTATTCAGAATCCATTGCGTAACCAGAAAAACTTATCATTTGTTCATAATACACATTTAAGAATTGCTGCCGAAAAAGCTAGTGTTCATCCAATTTATTTGGATTCGATTTCAAATCACTATGCGATTCAGATTGAATCATCCACCAGTGTATCCGAACTTGATCAATTAGGGGTGGAGATGATTGAAAAGTACTGTCAACTAGTCAAAAAGTATAGTTTAAAATATTTTTCACCTACTATTAGAAAAACGATCAATTATATTCATGTCCATTTAAGCGATGAACTAACGCTTGATGAATTGGCTCAGTACTCCAATGTCAGCACATCCTATTTATCACGGGTATTTAATAAAGAAGTTGGAGAGTCTATCCCTAATTATATTAATCGCATACGTGCCGATAAAGCTGCAGAAATGCTGCAATTCAGTAAACTTACTGTACAAGAAATCGGGGAATATGTAGGATTCTACGATTTGAACTATTTTACCAAAGTGTTTAAAAAATATTATCAAATGCCGCCCATACAATATCAAAAAGAGCATTCTTATCTTTAATGTGAATTTATACAAAAGAAAGAGAAGGGTTTGCTTAAAAGCAAACCCTTCTCTTTTATCTAATAAGTTATTCCATACCCGAATTGATAAGCATTTCCTGTTGTGTCGCGATAGGCGTATTTACTGTCTTTTGCATGACCTGGAATATCCCCAGGGCTTTTATCTAGTACTTCTTGATTTGCCGGGAGCGTAAACGGTAACTTTCCTGTTGGCTGGAATCTGCCACGCAGCACATCGATTAACGGCTCATATTTGATGCCAAATGTACTGATGACGGCTGCAGCTTGTGGCTCAATCTCCCCAATTAACCATGGATTCGTCATATTAATTCCTAAAATCGTCGGTACTTTCTTTTCGATTTCTTTGATTCGCTTTACATCTATCCCTGTTTCTAACCCTAATGTCACGGATAACGGCTCATCAGGGCGATCTGGAACAGGAGTTGGAACCGCATGTATGAACGCGTGTGTCGCTTCCTCAAGGTTATCGGTTAAAACAATAGAGGAGTCGTAATTTTTGATCGTTTTTTTCAATTTAGTTGTTTCTTGCTCGGCACCATCCTTTTGAAATACCTCTACATAAAGTTTGGTATCTTGAAGCTTATCGTCCTTTAATGGTAAAAGCAAATCATCATTTCGCATTAACACAACCGATTTACGATGCGCTTCATCTGCTTTTTCTTGTGAAACGGGACTTTTCGCGATTTCTTGCGCCCGTTCCTTCTCCACATAAGGATTTTCAAACAATCCTAGTTCCATCATTTCGGTAAGCAAATAAGTGACAGATTGATCCAGTTTTTCTTCACTTACTAATCCTTCTTGTACTGCTTTAATCAGTGTTGATGGATCAGCTTCATCGGAAAACATATTCACACCTGTGTCCAAGGCCTTGGCATATCTTTCTTCCGCAGATAAATGTTCCACGCCCCAAGGCATCATATTAATAATACCTGTATCCGAATTGATATATCCTTTAAATCCTAGTTCTTTTCGCAAAATATCATGTACGATCGCTTTATTATAAGCAAATCCAATCTCTTCAAATAATGCTCCGTCTCGGAGCTGAGAAACACTGTGCTCGTTGCTCGGATAAGAATAATAAGGCATCATGGAAGTCGTTCCTGCTTCAATCGCCGCTTTAAATGGCGGAATGTGATATTGATACAAACTTCCTGGAGTTGGGTATGGATTAAAACTTCCCCACGGATAATGCGGATCATGCCCCTTATGTCTGGCACCCCCGCCTGGAAAGTGTTTGGTTGTCATTGAAACACTATGCTGCCCCAATTTTTTTCCTTGAAACCCTTCAACCATTGCTTTAATCATTTTTGCAGCTAAGTGTGGATCTTCACCAAATGTCCCATTATAGCGCATCCATAATGGATCTGTTGCAATATCAGCCATATAGCCATACATTTTATGAAGACCAGCAGCTCGCCACTCTTTTGCAGCGATTTCGGCATACTCTTTCACCAATTCCTCATCGTCTGTTGCAGCTAACCCAAGTTCACCAGGCCAAATCGAAAATTGACCTGATGCTTCCATTAATCCATGATATAAATACCCAATATGATTTCGCGGATTAGATACCATCACAGCTGGAATTCCTAACCTTGAATTTTCCGCTACTTCCTGAATTTTATTAGTCCATTCTGCCAAATCAGCTGCTTTAGGATTATCTCGAACAATGAAATATCTTAGATTTAAATCTAGAATCCCTTTCGTGGTTCCCGCATTATAAAGCAAAGGGCTTGGCAGTTCATAATTATCATCACCTGGTTTAGAGAAAGGATGTGTTTTCAACACCACGTCTGTTTCATTCAACAAGCCGCTTTCATCCGTTTCTGTTGCTTCTCTATCACCAGGTATCTTGCTGGACCCGGGCATATATTGAGAAGATATCGTCATTAAACCTGCCTTTTCTTCTAGTGTCATTTTAGATAACAAATCTTGTACTCTTTCTTTAATGGGAAGTTCCCAATTTTCATATGGGTCTAATACACCGTTTCCATTTAAATCCCTGAATTGTTTCCCATTTACGGTAATAATATCTTTCACTCGAGTGTCAACGTTTTGTTTCATTTTTGTCTGCATTTTTTGTCCCCCTCTTAAAGTAATGATTGAATTCTTGGTCTGCATATGGCACAAACTCTTTTTGTATATAGCTCTATCTTTTTTTCAACTATAAAGCTTGATGTTTTTCATCAGATTCTGTTTCTTTCATATCGGCAATCGCTTTTTGAATTTCCTCCATTTTTTGACGATCTAGGTTGTAAAATTTCATGGAAATGAGTGATATCGTCCACCCTACAATCGGAACACCAAACATTAAGATTAAGGTTGCAATTAATAATGGTGTCGTTAAGGCCTCTCCTACTTGCGGAAATTCATCTTTATAACCAATCATACCGGCCATTAGCCCGACAAGTGCTGGTGCTAAGGAAGACATGATCTTATCAATAAAGGAAAATATTGTTCCAATCATACCTGGTACATATCTACCTGTTTTGTATGTTTCATAGTCGGCAACATCGGCAATCATTGGCATTACAAGCGGTGTAGTTAATTTCTCAATCCCTTGCAATACACAATAAGCCACTAAGAAAATAACTGTCGTTAATCCAATATTATCTAATGTCACGGTACTTGGATCTATCACTAAGAAAAAGATAAATAGAAATACGGCGGAAACAATGCCAATCCAAGTTGCTTTGATTAAGGCATTTTTTAAATCTGTTTTCCTTGCTAAATGCACACCTAGAACTGTAATCAGTACCGCTGGTATAATGGTAATCGCTGACATTGTTCCGCTTAGTGCATAATCTCCAATCACAATGCCAAAGAACATGACAAAGACGGCTGGCTGTCGTAAAACCATCACGGTAATCTTATCTGTTGACGCGGCAAGCACCAACATCTGCAACGGCCTGTTTCCTTTCAACACCGGCCAATAATCGCGAAATTTTGTTTTGACTGTATTTTTTGCTAAGCCGAAAAATTCTTTGCGGTCTTTTTGCCAAATAGCCACAACAGCTAAAATAGTGAATAGACCGGACAGCAGCATACCGTACATATTTAATTCGATAAACAGCGGCATCGTAAAATCGCCATGCTTTTCCATCAAATAATTCGCCACAAAAATCTGACCACCGGTAAATACCCCGATATTGTAAATAGCATCATATATCGTAAACAAAGGACGCTGCTTTGGATGATTCGTTAAAACCGTTTGCGCTGCTTTTGTACAAGCGGTTTGCAGCGTATAGCCAATAATATAAACCCCATACATAAGAGCAAAGAATAAAAATTGCATAGACTCCGGTAATAAATGCGTCACACTGTAAATAAGCAGCACCGAACTTGCCAATATCAAATTTCCCACAATCATCAGTGGTCTAAATTTTCCAAACTTTCCTTCCGTTTTATCTATGAAAAAACCAATAATAGGGTCTGTGATCGCATCAAAAACCCGACTTCCTCCAATAATCGCACTTGCTACTACGACTGCTAAACCAGCAATTCCTGTAACATAATAAGAGACAAAACCAATAATGAATAAATATAAGTTGGTTGCTGTGTTATTTAATGCAAAAAAGCCAATTTGCCACCATTTTGCTGTGTTATACTGTGTTTCTTGCTTTACTGATATGCTTGACATAAACCTTCCCCTCTCAATTCAGACTTAATTTTGAGTCTGTTCTTACAGATGATTTAAAACGCTTCCATTAACTTAATAAAAAAATATTTAAGCGGGAAGATCCGGATCTTTGATAGCGTTTTCTAATAAGAATCCCTTAGCTATCTGCCTATATTATAACAAGGTGATAGATTTGGTATTAGAAATTTTTTGTTTGAATAAGTAATATGTTGTTCTATTTTGAAAAAGAGTTAATAGAAACAAAAAAATGTCATCTGATTGTAAGCTGTACTCACAATCAGATGACGTAGGAAATACCGTTAATTCCTCCTTCTAAAATTTTATATTTTCTTTAACAGAAAATATAGAATTTTCCGCCCTTCTCCATTAGAATAAAGACTATTACGTCGAATTTAATAAAAGGATGACTTGATACATATGGGAATACTTCTTCTTTTACTAAGCACATTAATGTGGAGTTTTGTAAGCATTTTAGTGAAAGCGGCTTCTTTTTCTTTAGATAGTTATACGATTACGTTTTTAAGATTTGCTCTAGGTGTGATTTTCCTCATTTTATTTGTTTGGATAAGTAAAAGGAAAATAAATATTTCGTGGAAATCGAAATGGATATGGTTCGGGGCGCTTGGGAAAATGATAAACTACCTTTTTGAGAACTATGGCGTTTCCGTTGGATATGCCTATGAACAAATTTTAATTACGCCTTTCTTGACCATTTTCATGTTACTTTTTTCCATCTTTTTATTTAAGGAAAAAGGCACGGTCCTTTCCTGGATTGCTGTAGCACTGTGTATCTCTGGTGTTTTTGTGATCAGTTGGAATGGACTTCCATTAAGTGAATTCTTAGAGTTTGATCTATTCTTAATGTGTATTTTTGCTTTTTCTGCTTTTGGAGCTAGCTTTCACTTTGTAAGTCAGAAGATATTAATTGATAAAATGAGTGCGATTGACTTGAATTTATCGATCTTCTTATGGTGCAGCATTATTACAACTCTGCCAGTTCCCTTTCAATTTGAACAGACGGGAGAGTTTAGCGGGATTTCCATTTTGGCAATCGCTATATTAGGTCTTATTACAGGAATCAGCTTTATTATTTATGCCAAAGCATTACAGCGTGTATCCTTTTTACTTGCAGCAATCCTTGGCAATACAAGTGTTTTATTCACCCTATTTTGGTCATGGTTATTCTATGACGAACCCATTACCTTATATGTGATGAGCGGTTCTCTATTATTTTTAATCGGCATTAGCTTATTAAGTTTACCGGGGGCTAAGATAGCAGATAAAAGCAGCAATGAGACGACCGATGAAAAAGACCTCTGTCACGAGTCAGACAAATAAAAAATAGAGGTTCCTCTTTATCAGAACGCACCCAAAACCCATATTTTTTTGAACTAATCTACTTCTAATAGTAAAGAAGCGACTGCTTTGTTCAGCAATCGCCTCTTTACTTTAGGTATTTTTCACAACCGTACGCGATACATATTGTTTTCAAATGATAATTTTATGAATTCAAGAAATGTGCAATCAATCCTAACACAAATAAAATTGGAAAAATAACTGCAACTAAATAAAAAGCTGCTTTTTTAAGTTTAGAGTTATATTCTCCCTTTTGAATTTGTTGCTTCCTTAGCTTTGCACGAAAAAAACTTCTACCTTCTTTAGTGAAAATAATATAAATTAATACAAGTACAATGGAAACCTCCACAACAAAAACTGCTAGAGCAAATATAAGTCCTTCAATTTGTCCTAACCACTTCACTCTATATACACAACCTTACCTTTTTATTAATTGTAAGCATAGATTATTCAACCTCTATGTTCATGATTAAAGCAGCGATATTCTCTTTAATTTCATCCATATCCTGAATTGGATAAATGATGTATTTTTCTCTTGACCCATCATTTATATAAAATTCGATAACCCCGCTGTTATTTACGAAACCTGTATGAAAGTTGCTCTTTCTTTTGATTTTGACACTTTCGATGGTTTCAGGTAGATAAGAAAAATTCGCTTTATCAACAGATAAAAATTTCCCATCCATAATATCAATTTTTTCATCATACCACTTCTCCGTTTTATAACGAAGTTTAACAAATTTATAAGCCCACCTCTCTAGAACTATACTTAAAGCAACACCCAAAAGTCCTCTGAAATTAAAATGTACCTCAACTGATTCTTCGTCCATTAATTGCCCAGCAATTTTTGCTCCACGAAAATCAGTCTCTGTAATAAAGATTTTATAATATGTGTCAAAATGGAACTTTCTTGGTTTTATAGCATAAAAAAACGGGTAGTCCGACATCTTTACCCCCCTTATCTCCATGTTCATATTAACAAAAATCATCCACCATTTATTCAAGTAAAATGTGCCATACTTTCGTTTTTAGCATAATTAAAGTCTTTTTCCTACTTGGAACAAAGCTACTCTTAAAAAAAGAGCTGATTATTAGCTAGTTAAAATCCGCTCTTGGGTAAGTTTTGAGCAAGATGATAAGGAATAACTTTTAATATTTTCAACCATATTTTAATAAATATAATATGTAAATAAAAAAGGACAATCAGTCTCAAATAAGACTAACTATCCTATACATCATAACCTTTATTTAAATGTAAGGTTGATATTAGGCTATATTTAAACAGCCGTTATTTTCTACCCTAATCGATATCATCAATAGCTTTGCCGTCTTCATTAATCTGCTGACTGCTTCCAGTGTAGCACCAGCCTTTCGATTCTAAGAAGTCAATAAATTCATCCATAAACTCATTATGTCCGACTTCTCCGCCATTTTCTAATGGTAATACGAAACCGTCCAGCTTCACACCTTTTTCCTCACTGTTATCTTTAAACCTTCGATAATTGATGAACATTTGTTTCTTCATCACTGCACCCCCTGTAGAGTTCGTTCATTTATCCGTCAGTTTTCGGCTTTTACCCGTCAGTTGGCGAGTTTTATCCGTCAGTTTTGGGCATTTGACCGTCACTATTTTCATTTATCCGTCAGTTAACAGCATTTATCCGTCAGCAGCCCATTTAACTCAGGCTATAAACTCTCTTTCACCACTTTACTCAGCTTTCGCACGCCTTCGATCATATCTTCTTCACTCGCATAACTAAATGACAACCGGAGCCATTCGATACTTTCCTGATTCTCCAAGAAAAAATATTTTCCTGGAACATAAGAAACACCTGCATCAAGCGCCTGATCTAACATCAATGACGTATCCACACCAGACACCTTGATCCAAATAAAATAGCCACCTTCCGGCACATACCAAGAAACACCATCCGGCATCTGCTCTTTCAATGCAGATAATAATACATTTCTTCTTGCTTGATACGTATTCCGTAACATCTCCAGACGCTTTCCTAAATCATTTTTTTCCAAAAAAGTGGCCATAATCGCTTGAGTAAAAGGATGATCTAAATCTTTTTTAAACCAATATAAAGCTTGTATGGTTTCCCTTGTTGTCGCAACCCAGCCAATGCGAAGCCCTGGTGCCACCACCTTTGATAAAGAGCCGACATACAGTACACGCTCTGCACGATCCAACGCCTTTAAAGGCACAGCCTGTTCGTCAAAATATAATTCCCCATACGCATCATCTTCTAAAATAAGAAAATCGTATGTTTCTGCAAGCTCGATCACATGCTTCCGACGCGCTTCTGTCATCGTCGTCCCGGTCGGATTCTGAAACGTCGGGATCGTGTATAAAAGCTTCGGCAGCGACAATCCCTCCTGTTGTCGATCCTCTAGCATTTTTTCTAACACGTCCGTCTGCATGCCATATTCATCTACAGGTACATTTAAAAATTGACTCGTATAGTTTTGGAACACTTCTAATGCTTCCATATAAGTAGGCGATTCGATCGCAATAATCGTTTGTTCATCGATAAAAACACGCGCAATAAAATCAATCGCCTGGCACGCTCCAGCTGTCACTAGCAGTTCTTTATCCGAAACAGGCATGCCGCGTTCGGCCATCCGATCCTGCAGCATGCTCTTCAGCTGATCCATTTTGGGTGTGCCGAGATAATGCAACGGTAAGTCTTGCTCATCGTCCAGTAAATCCACTACCGCATTTTTTATCCCTTCCACCGGGACGAGGTTCGGCGCTGGAAACCCGGAACTGAGACGAATACAGTCGTCCGGCATCGCAGGCATCCATTCCCCCGGCGGATCATTTTTTAATGCATCTGTAATATTTTTAGAAAAATAGGATTCCATCTTCACTCGTATCATTCACCTTTCATCAAACCTTGAAACAAAATAGAAGCATTGGTCTATTACCAATGCTTCCCCTTATTTTAAATCATCATGCTCTATTTTCACAATTTAAAAGAAGAAAAGATGTGCGATTAACGCCGCAACCGGCAATGTCACAATCGTTCTTTGTAAAAAGATAATAAATAATTCTAAGAACGAAATCGGAATTTTTGATTTGATTAACAAAATACCAATCTCTGACATGTAAATAAGCTGAGATAAAGACATGACACCAATCACAAAACGTGTCAACTCTGACTCAATTCCACTACCAATCACAGCTGGTAAAAACATGTCCGCAAAACCAACAATCATCGCTGGCGCTGCCGCCTGTGCTTCCGGAATTTGCAATAATTGCAAGAACGGAATAAACGGATATGCTAAATAATCAAAGATAGGTGTCATTTCTGCAATCACAAGCGCGAGCGTCCCTAACGCCATTACTAATGGAATCAAGGCAAACCAAATATCTATGACATTCAGAACACCACTTTTTACAATACCGCGGAAGCTCTTCACCTGAGCTGCTTTTTCTACCGCTTTTTCGACACCCCACTTAAAGCTGGATACTCCTTCTGGTACTTCTTCGTTAATCTGTTTTCCAGCACGCTCATAGTACTGATTTTTTTTCAAGGAAAGCGGCGGAATTCTTGGACAGACAATCGCAGCGACCACACCGGCTACAATAACAGTGAAATAAAATTGCACAAACATATGGTCAATACTTAAAAATCTCGCAATAACTAAACTAAACGCAATCGATGCAATCGAAAAATTCGTCGCCACAACCGCTGCCTCACGCTTCGTATAATAACCAGACTCATACTGCTGTGTCGTTAATAGCACCCCAACAGTACCACTGCCCATCCATGATGCCAATGCATCAATCGATGAACGGCCTGGCAAGCGGAACAATGGAAACATAATCTTACGCACAATCGTCCCGATAAAATCCATCAAGCCAAACTGTAATAACAGCGGCATAAATAAACAAGCAAAGAAAAACCAAACCATTAAAACAGGAATTAAATCATAAAAAACAACCGCTCCTGTAAACTCAGACCAAATAAACTCAGGGCCTATTTCAAAAAACGTAAAGACCGCAAACACCGCTCCTATTAATCTTAAAACGATCCAAAGAGGCGGAATATTAAACAAACTATCTAAAAAAGGACTCTTCTCTGCAATAGATAGACTCGTAAACTTAACCGCTAGACTTCCAATCACAGACAATATTAAAATAATCGTCACAATCAACGGAATAGAATCAGCAAGCAGCGCCTGCAAGCCATCCGCTAAAATCCCTAAACCAATAGTCACTTTTCCATTTATCGAAATAGGGACTAAGAATAACAAAACCCCTATTAATGAAGGAAGCCAAAACTTAGCATATTGCGCTCCCGTAAACTTTTTATCTTGATCAAACTTCATGTTGTTCTCCCCAATTTCTCTAAGATGATAAATCTATTTTTCACAGCAAATAATAATATATCATCTCACTGTATAAATATGCAATAGTCTTTTTAAAAAATGTATGATTTTGTCGAAAAAAGTGCATGTTTCTTGCGAGTTAAAGATGGAGAATCATGAGTCCAACACATCATGCCGTTAGAGCGCCTTACTTCGAATCGCATATGAATAAAATCCCCCACAGCAAATACTGTGGGGATAAATAAGCGATCTATCTACCGTTTTGAGCTCCAGCTTCCTAAGCGATTGAATATAGCATGAAAGAAATTGTATACCTCATTAAAGCGCAGGTAATTCAGGGTTCTCTGCAAAATGCTTCAGCATCACAATTGGATCAGTCTGTGATTCATTGGTAATCGTAACCCCTTTTTTAGCCTTTGGCTCTGTTACAAAAAATTCATCATTGGTTAACTCATGATATCGAATCATCGATGGTGTTTCGATACTCCATTTATCCATCTTTCCATGGCCTTGCAGCATATATAGTCCATAGGCCGCTTGGTCATGTATGGTTACGGTTTGGCCAGGCTTGACGGTTAAACGTTTCGCACTGACAAGCTTGCTTTTATAACAAATCCATTCTTCTATATAACCTTTTTCTTCCATTTGATTAACAGGATCAACAGATTTAGGTTCCATAAAACGGTTCTCATAGAAATCAGGATCTATATTCTTTTCCCAATCCATTATACTCATTAAATAATCATAATCGCCAACGTACTCCTCTGGTGTGTCCTTCCATAACAGTTCTTTAGGTACAACATGCTCTCCATGTAGAACCGATTGGAACATGGCAAAAACATCAGATGCTACTTGTGGTTCATACGTACACAAGCTTCCTGGTGCATGTAATACTCCTGGTGGCACATCCCATCCTGTATCTAGCGACAGTTTATAGGCACGGGATAATTCGGTAATTTTATTATCCCCTTGTGTGAAATTTTTTAGGCATTCTTTTACTTGATCCTTATCTACCCCTTTATCAATCCCAAAAAAGGTGTAAGGGAATTCCCCTCCATGGTTATTCAACTGGGAAGGATAAAAATACATTTCAGGCTTTCCTTTTTGATTCACTCGAGCAGCAGCCTCATCATCATGATGGATATGATGCGGTAAAGGACCGAGGTTATCAAAAAGCTTCGAATAAATCGGCCACCCTCTATGTTTTTGCCAAAGCTCTTCCCCTATAGCTTCTTCTTGTAATGTATCAATCGCTTCTTTTAGCAATACTTTTTCCTCGCCATCTTCTGATACAATGTAGCTCATTCCCTCATCTTCTGGTGTACCCGGTCCATTTTTTGCAACCGTTGTGGAGGAGAACCAGCGTTCATTAATGCCTCCTCTTTCAAGTCCTAAAATATATAGGTCATCTGGATGTAACTTCATTCTTTTTCCCGGACGGCAAAATAAACGAGGAACCCATGCAGGTGCCAATCGAAAAATACCATTACCTTCCTTTAATAAATCTCTTGCCTTACTCATTTCCCCCACTCCTTTTAGTTACTGTGTATTCCACGTTAACTTGTACGTCATCCATGTCAACCAACATTACACTTATTCTGTAAAACGTTTTACTACTCTCTATAAAAAAAGATTTTTAGCATCTATTTCAAAATTCGGTAACAGGAATCTTAGATAGTCTAAAAATCTTCGTTATGTTACTATACTGATTATGTAAAACGTTTTTCTAATCGAACCATAAATAGGCAGTAGAAGAACTACCACCCCTCTAATTCCCAAAAGTCCTCTGCTTGAGCATATGTTGATCTCCTAATTCTCAATTGCGTCGGTAAGACAATATCTTCCTTTTCCACCTTTTGAACCTTGATTTGCTCATGAAGTTTTCTTACTGCTTCCCACCCCATTTGGTACTGTGGTACATCAATGGTTGTTAATGAGGGAGAAACAATAGAACTAACAAAAATATTATCAAATCCAATTACGGCCATATCCTCTGGAATTCTATAACCCTCTTCTAGTAAAGCTTTCATCGCACCAATTGCCATTTGATCATTAGCAGCAAAAATGGCTGTCATCCCTTCGTCCTTAGCAAGTAGTGATTTGGTCACACGATAACCGCTCAATGGTCTGAAATCACCTGTACTCACTAATTCTTCGGTAAATAATCCTTTTTCCTCTAAAGCTACTTTAAAGCCTTGTAATCGTTGAGGAGTTGTTGGATATGTCATAGGTCCTGCAATATGAGCAATCCTTTCATGCCCCTGATCCATTAAATGCTTTGTAGCTTTGTACGCACTTTTCTTGTTATCAATAGAAACAGAACTTATATAATGACTATCCACCTGCTTTTCAAGTGCTACTATTGGTACAAGCTTTCTATTATTATTTATAATAGACTCCAGTAATACTTTCGTTTTAGGATCAGAATTAATATCATGACAAAAATCGATGATAATGCCATCCACTAAACTATTTTGTAGCTCTTGAATATATTTGTTCTCTTTATCCAGTTCTTCATCAGTGTCATAATAAATTAAATTAAAGTTATTGGACCTTGCATTATCCTGTATTCCCTTTAATACTTGCGGAAAGAAGATACGACTTATGTTAGGTAAAACAACACCTAAAGTATTTGTTTTAGTACTCTTTAAACCACTTGCCATTGGGTTAACAGAATAATTTAATCTTTCGATAGCAGCTTCTACACGTATTTGTAATGCTTTACTTACAGGTTTTTTCCCTGTTAATACGTTAGAAACAGTAGATATTGAAACTCCTGCTTCTCTTGCTACATCTTCCATCTTCATAAGACTAACCCCTATCAAAACTGCTGTAAAACGTTTTACAGTTTCATCATAGCATATTAATTAAGCGTTTTCAATATTTTAAAAATTATATGTAAACCATCACTCTAAGGAGAAAAGAATGGTTGAAAGTATTCAATCAACCATTTCCTTCTCGTGCTATCTTAGATAACCTCGTGCGATTGCTTCTATCTAACGTTTTGGCTCCGTGTCACTATTATTTCGACTTGATTCTGCTTAAATAAATACTACCTTTACAGCGCTCCAACAGCACTAATTAACCAAACCTCATGCTTCTCATTAAATTGAAGCATTAGTTTAAAAACATAACTATTTTCTGTTACTACCATCACTGTCTTTTCGTCCATTCTTTCAACTATTTCGATTTTCTCGTTAAGCTTTTTCTGAACAAATTGCTCCACAGTGAAATGTTTATCGTTATATTTTGGTTCTTGAGCGATTTCTTCTACTTCATTCTCATCATACTCGATTCCAATATAATCATGAATCTTCTCTACTCTAGCTAATAATTCTCCCTTATTGCTAAGTAATTCACTATCCACCTTTTGTAAAGCACCTTTTGGATAAATACTTTCTTCTTCTGCTGCTTCGTTATTTTCTGAATCTACAGATGGGTATGTTTCTAATTTCTCTCCAATTATAACCTCAAATAATAAAGATGAGTGTTCTTTGGTTAGTTGAGCATAACCATCAGGTTCCCGGACAATTTCTAACTTTTCCTGATTAGGGCTAATCCAAAGTTGATAGATTTCTTCTTTCTTTGTATTATTAAATTGAAAATCAGCAGGTCTTGCCATATCTACTACTGCCTTTTCCCAGTTTATTTGGTCCAAAATATCTGTTACCTTGTTCACATCTGAAGCATGCACGATTTCTTGCATATTTTCATAGGTATTGGAATCATCAACACGTTTCTGCACTAATATTGTTTGTTCAAGCTTTCCATTAGGGCCATTGTCTCCACTTGTTTCTTCTTTCAAATCATTAGAGCAACCTACTAGAACTAGCATAAGCGCAAATATAAATGTTAGTAAAGACTTTTTATCTATCATTAAATTCACCCTTCCATTTCTCGTTATGGCTTAGTCATGAAAAACTCATTTATTGCTTTTTCACAAATTGTATAAACCAAAATAATGCTATCCAAGGTAATATATAACGAGTGATCCATTCAAATAGATGAATCATTATGTCAAAACCATCATAGTTTAAAAAATTGAGAACAATGAATATGACAACCAATCCAATAGTGCCGTATAAGGAATACTTCATAAAAAACACTCCTTTTTATTACAATCATTGTACTTACCCTGATTGTTCACTATTTTATTCCTTTATTTCGGATACTTCACCACTGAACCAATGTATATAACCGCAGCGTTTACATATTAGAGTATGAACCGATTCATTTAGCCAATCTAAGCCCATAAAAGTCAAACCTCTTGTATTTAATTGAGCTTGACCTAACCCAAATTTCGCATGCTTACAATGAATGCATGTAACCTGAATATCATTCGATTTATACTCCCTGCCATTTTTGTCTAACATTTTGTCTAATGCCATTTCTTCAGCATCTTTTTCCCCTTGCTTTCTTAAACGATCTAACTCTTCTCTGCTATAATAGATTTTAAGCCACTCCCTTACCGTTTTCCAATTCATTCATTAGTATCATTACGATAATCACTTATGAAAAGTTTCAAAAAATTTTGCAACAATTCGTGATAATAAGTCTCATATATTCGTAGCTTTTCCTGAGATTTGATCTAATACTATCATTACAACGCTTTTATTCGTAGTTTCTTATGTATTTTGATTTATCACTGTCATTAGAACGCTTCTATTCGTAATTTCTCCTGAATTTTGGGTCTATACTGCCGTTACAGCGCTCCTATTCGTAATTTCTCCTGAATTTTGGGTCTATACTGCCGTTAGAACGCTCCCATTCGTAGTTTCTCCTGAATTTTGAGTCCATACTGCCGTTAAAACGCTCCTATTCGTAGTTTCTCCTGAATTTTGGGTCTATACTGCCGTTAGAACGCTCCTCAAAGAAATCAAAAGAATAAATGCGTTCCTTCTTAATAGAAGAAACGCATCTTCATCCAAATTAAATCGTCCATTGATCATGAACAATCGCTACCAACTTCCATTCATTCGAATCCATTTTTTCAAAAACAAGGTTGAGACTAGCCCAATCCATCCCTCCGGACTCCTCTGGCGGAATATGAAATTCCACTACATCTGCATCAGGAAAAACTTCATCGATATTATTTACCATGTTTCCTCGCTGCTTCCTTTCATTGATGAGAACTTCATCTGCTTCTTCCAGATAATTTTTATCATAGATAAACTCTTCATAGTATTCACTTGGAGTAAATTCAATGACTTTGCCGCTTCCGTCATATATTCCCCAAGTATACACCTTGTTATTTTCAAAAAAGGATGCAACTTCCTCTTGTTCAAACACAACCGCGTCTTCAGTTACATGGACATACGGAGAAAACAGAACACCTTTTTCAGGATGAACATAGTTAGCTAAATTCTGAAAATCTTGTCTAGCAATAGCATCTAATACATTTTCTGCAGTACTCGTCAGTTGAGTATCCTTTTTATCTGTTTGCTCACTTACTTCCTCGTATTCGATCTCATCCACTATCCATTTCTCATCTAGGTATTTCGCATGGTAAGTGAAAATGCCATGACCTACTAATTCATTGTTTCTTTCCTGTATAATCTTCACGTGTTTGTCTGATACCGTTTCAACCGTAAATGCTTTTTCTGTATCTAACCATGTCGGACCGTCCTTCGGTATGACATAAAGACCATCTTCCTTTTCTTCAAAGTAAGTGTCCGTCATCCACTCTGCTAGATCTGCGGACATGACTGTTTGAAAATGTTGAGTAACTTCTTCTTTCGATTGAAATGACTCTATTTTATGATCTTCCGCCGATTCCTTAAATAAAGATACGACTGTTTCTTTATAGCTTTCCATTAATGCAAGCGCGTCACTTTCTGTCATTTCAGGTATTTGATTGCCCGTTGGTGTGCTTTCCTCCTCATTCTCGTTCGTTCCGGATTGTTCATTTTCTTTTGGCTCTACATTTTCACCACAAGCCGAAACTAAGAAAAGAAAAACAAGACTTAATAAGGCTAATTTCTTCATTAGAAATCCCCCTTTCTTTTATAACATTAGACGTTCCAAACATTTCTACGTTACACCCAATGAAACCATCCTGGAAAATCTTTTTTTATAGGCTCCTATTATTTATCAAATTTTTGAACAGATAAAATGTCTGCACTTTTCGCATCTATCGTTATTTCGATTCTATGTGGAGAGGAACCAAGTTTTGATACATAACGGATATGCCATTTTCCATCTTCAAATTGAACTTGTTTTTCTTCCTGATACACCCCGTTTTTCATGCTTTTATATTCCTCTTTATTTGTTTTGTGCCAGCCGTCATACCATTTTACAAAATATTCATTACTTTCTATTTTGGCAATGGATTCACCCGAATGATTTTGCATCCACTTTTGTACTTCTTTATGCTGGATGGCAAGCTGCTCGGCTTTTTCGATAGAAATCATGTCATATTCAGTACCTTCTATTGTAATCTGTGTATGGACTTCCATTGCTTCTTCCCAACTACGCTCCTTTGGGCGAAACTGAATGACTACATCATAAGCTCCTGAAGAAGCAGGGATGAAAGAAGTTTGAACACGTTCTTTCGTTAAAAATATTCCTTCTTCTGACACGGTTTCCTTTGGCATTAAGCTTTCTGTATGGATATCATCTGTGCATTCTTTCGGTTGATCGGATAACTTTTGTTTGATATGACGGCCTGTTTCCTTAGAAATGATCTGAATGTTGAAATGCGAAATACAAGTGGAACTCCCCGCATAGTACTCCATCGTTTCCTCCCCGATGTTTTGCACTTGTGCTTTTACGATGATTTCATCTTTTAAATGAAAAGCTTTCTTGTTAACTTGAATTTGAAATTGGAGATCTGCTTTCGTTTCTTCGTAAATCAGTGTATTTGATTTATTTTCAGTAGTTGTGTCTGAAGTTTTTGTCCCACAGCTAAATAGTAAAATAATTAATAGGAAAATGAAGGGGTGAAATTTCATTATGGCAATCTCCTTTTACTTTTTATACATTAGTCGCTATTTCTATCTAAAAGTTTCACAGCGAAATCAAGCAATTATGTATAAGAAAGAAAAAAAGCTCGGCTTATGATCCGAGCTTTTCTAGTGATACAAAGACTTTATTTCATTAAGGTCTCCTATGAGTTCCATGACTTCTTCCTGGCTTAGATGAAATGGCAGTTGATCATATAACGTAATAATCTGTCCATCATCTTGATGCTTATGTTTATCTAAATACTCATACAAACTGTCGATCTGGCTTTTTTTGAGTGTGGATTCCGTATAAAAGTGTTTCACTCTTTGTAAAGAAAACTCATTATTTGGCTGATCAAAATGCCCAGAAATAATCTTACCTGAAAGTTCCATATGTCCAACCCCGCTTTGATCCATATTTTTAAAAAAGTGCTTATTCACTAACTGTGCTATTAGACACTATGTATGCTTAAAGTATGTACAACATCCAATCAATTGATGCATAGAGAGAACTGATTAGGAGTTATGAAACATAATATTCTAAACTCCTTAAATGAATAAGACCTTCACATAATAATTTATTGGTATGTAAAGAATAACAAAGAAATTTTTTGGTATGATATGAAAAGCAACTTGCTAAGATAAGTTCTAAAATACAAATAAACTGTTCCTAAATTAGTTAGAGATATTCTGGGAATAAATGCAAGAGACCAAATTGCTAGATAAAATAATAATAAGTATAACTAAATTAGAAAATTTTAAATCGTTACGATTAAAAATGAATAGAACTGGCATGAAAAGGATGATAACTTTGGAAACAGAACGTGATATAAAACTTACATCAGCAGAATTATCAGGACTTTGGACAACCTATATGAATGATAGTATGGCAATACCAGTTATTGATTATTATTTAAAGCACACAACAGATGTGGAAATCAAAGGTGTTTTAGAATCTGCAAAAAGTGTATCAAAGGAGCATCTTATAGAAATCACGTCAATTTTTAATAACGAAAAATGCCCTATACCTCATGGTTTTAGTGAAGATGATGTCAATTTATCAGCACCACAATTATTTTCAGAAAGTTTCCATCTTGTATATATGTATTATATGGGGAAATCAGGTATGGAAGCATATTCAATGGCTTTATCTTTTGCTGCTCGTCACGACATACTAGAACTGTTTAAGAAATATTGGATGCAATCAGAAAAAATTATGAAACATTCACTAGAAATTTTGTTATCTAGAGGGCTTTTTACAAGACCTCCATATATGCCAATGCCTCAAGAAGTCGAATATGTAAAAAAGAAAAACTATTTAAATGGCTGGTTTGGTGGGAAACGACCACTTAATGCAGTTGAAGCTACCCATGTTTTTGGTAATATGAAAACTAATGAAATGGGTAAGACATTAATCACTGGTTTTGCCCAAGTAGCAAAATCATCACAAGTTCGTGAATTTTTTTTACGAGGGAAGAAAATATCAACAAAACATACTGGAATTTTTAGTTCTCTTCTTCAAGAAAGTGATTTGCCAGCTACGATGACGGCTGATGCCACAGTTTTACCTTCAAAGGAATCGCCATTTTCAGATAAATTAATGATGTATCATATTAATTCGATGATTTCAATTGGGATAGGAAAATATGGTCTAGCGATGTCCGTTAGTATGAGGCATGACTTAGCACTACAATATGGGAGGTTACTTGCTGAGATTGGTACTTATGCAGAAGATGGTGCAGATATTATGATTGAAAACAGTTGGATGGAGCAACCACCACAAATTCCAAACTATGATGATGTAAATTCTAAATAAACTAAGGATACTAAAAAAGAGTTCAAGTCATTATTCAAAATAAGGTGAGTTCCTTACGGTTTTAATCTTATTACAAAATCCCATTTCTTTTACTTAAATAATATTCCAATCTCTTTCTTGAAGATAAGTACCTGTTAATACAAGATAAACTCCTTCTCGTAGCTTTTTTATATTTAAAAGTATAGAAAAAAGCAAGGGTTCTATCCATGTATTGATTAGCTGTCAAAAGATGCGGACTTAAAATCATGGAAAATATAGAAAAGGAAAAATCCATTTTATAAACACATATAAAATAGGAATAAGTATGATGCTTGCTAAAGAATAAAACTTATTATCACTTTGACTGCACATCCTCTTTCTTTAGAATTCCTTTAAAAGATAGATGTGAGCAATGGAAGTACAAAATGCAGCATCAAATCTGCTGTCATGTGTGAGATTATGGCGTATTCAAGGCCTTTTTTCCAATATAAAAAGCCAAATCCAAGCCCGGCAAATCCATTTCCTAATACAATAAAGGTAACAACCCAAAACGTTAGTCCACCGTATATAGATTGAGCTAAAGGTAAATGCCCCAACGCAAAAGCAAATGCGGCAATGATAATCGATATATAGTAAATCCAAGCTGGTATTGAATCACTAGTTCGTGCAAAAATGCTGCTTAAAATCCATACTACCAGAGTCATGAGCCCAAACCTCATAATGAGTTCTTCCGATATACCACCTTGAAATACGGTAGTAATGCCTACCCACCAAGTCATATCTGTGTTTTGATTGATTTCAATGAATTGAGGTATTTTTTGTGAAAATACGGTTGATATCATGATTGAAATAACAATGGTCGAACCTATCCCCCACAGTATGGAAAACCATACATATCGTTTATCCCACTTAGTTTTTTTCGTCTTATCAAATAAGGATTGGATCCAATCCCATTTTAGTCCAACCTTCGATGCTAATAACACCCCAATAAGAGAGAAAACAATGGCCATGACAATGATATTAATACCATTCCCTAAAACATATTGAGCAGGGGTTATTGGTACCCCCATTTGATTTATGTTTTCGATGACAGGCTTTGACATTTGTAACATATAAGGAATAGAAATGAGATACGATATGATAGCGACTAATGTAAAATAGACAACATATTTCAGTTTTCTTTTCATGAAAACTTCTCCTTTCTCTTTATAGACATTTTATATTCTCTTATCTTTCATCATAATGTAAATATTTTCTTTTTTAAACAAAAAAACGTTCCTCTATTACTTAGAGAAACGCTACTTTTTGAAAGTATAGGTTAAGTATCATAGAGCATGAAGAAAACTTTCTTTCATCCTTGTGTTTTATTGGAACGGTCACCTTTTTTACGAGAAGCTTGATGTGTTTTTCTCATTCTAATCAGATACATTGATTGTCCCAATGAAAAAAGGATGAGTACTCCAATAACGACCAATGACTCTAAAAAGGTTCCATTTGCCATAATACTGATCACAATGCCAATTGCTATCGCAAAAGCAATACTAGGAATGATTAAGACGCTTTTGTGTTCAGCATAATCCATATTTTTAATATATTTGAACGCAAATAACGTGATAACGCCAAATATGATAATACAAGATAAAACAAAAATAATAGCATCCATTCTCAACGTAAAATCCTCCAACGATAATGATTAGTACTGATATATAATTTTCGCACTTTCCATAAACTAATATACCCATCAGTACCATAACATAAGATTTTTAATCCAAAAACTTCTCACTTAAGATGCTTGATAAATTTTCCTCTTATTTTTTCAAGTATGTTACAAACAATAAAAAATAAAGAATAGATAAGGAAGTGATATGAGTGGCTGAGAATAATAATTCTGAAGAGATTCATCAAATTCTAGACAGAGCAAAAGACGAAGAGAAGAATATGAAGAAAGCAAGAAGAGTAGTAGAAGATGCAAAGGGTGAAATGAATCCAGAGCGAAAGCAAGAAGATAAAGCGGAAGATAAGATCTAGAAATAAAAAGGTAAGAAGGTATGAAGCTTTCTTACCTTTTAACTGCTCAAAGCATCTAAGAAAGCAAAAGGCCCCACATGGGACCTACTAACAACATTCGCTTCTACCTAATAGTACTAAGCCTTCTCCTTCAGCTGCTTCTTGTTTATCCAATATCTTTAACAGTAGGGAATATTTATGCAATTTTCAACGCCATAGGTTTTTAAAAATCCCCTTTATCCGCTTCTCCTGCGTTCGCTTTAGACTGTTCTCGATTTTCGGCCATCTCCTCAACGGACTTCACTTTTAATCTAGCAGCACCTTGATAGTCTTTGGTAGGAATACGTTCCTCTGTTTGCAGCCTTACTTCTGCACTTGCAATGGCTTCTTGATATTGCGTTAGCCATTGTTTTTGCGCAACTAACATTTCATCTACCATTTGCCAAATTTCTTTTGGATTGCATACAGCACCAACTAATGGATCCATCATCATCGCTTGTCTTAGCAAATAATCATCGCCATGTACCGCTGCTTCTACTGCTAATCGTTGAACCGAAATACTGACATTACAAACTGCCGCAGGTCCCATCGGTAAATCTCCAACATATGGCATGTTGATCCCATTCCGATCGACATAACCAGGTGCTTCAATAATCGCGTCATCCGGCAGATTGGTGATAATGCCGTTATTTACTCGGTTAAAATGTCCTCGATAAATTTTTCCCGTTTCCAGACCTTCCAGAATATAAGAGCCATGTTCTTGACCTCTATTCTCTTCTTTATACTCAAACGCTGGCTCCTTTAACCAATTAGGAAAATCAGTTTCAAACCAATTTCTTCCTTCTGTACAAACTCTTAAGTAACCACCTGTTTCCCCATTGATCCATCTGCTGAGGTCAATCCATTCATGAATCTCTTCAGGCCGTTTACGATACCATGGCACATATTCACTTAAATGCCCATTTGATTCCGTACTGAAATACCCGAAGCGCCTCAACATATCGATACGCACTTTTTCTTCGTCTTTATAGGTTGGATGCTCTTCAAATGCTTCCAATAAATCTCCAGTTCGATCAACACCATTTGTCTTCGCTTCTACATACCAAGTTTGGTGGTTGATCCCTGCACAAATAATATCGACTTCTTCCTTTTCTTTGCCTAATACATTAGCAATTTGCTTATGACCATTTTGCACCCCATGGCATAGTCCTACTGTATTGACACGACCATATTTCTGACATGCCCAAGTCATCATCGCCATTGGATTGGCATAATTCAGCAGAAGCACATCTGGATCCGCTTCCTCGCGAATATCTTTACAAATTTCTAACATTTCCGCAATTCCGCGCTGTCCATACATAATCCCGCCAGCACTTAATGTATCACCAACACATTGATCCACACCGTATTTCAACGGAATTTCAATATCATGCTTAAAAGCCTCCAATCCGCCAATACGAACAACATTAAAGACATATTTGGCATCGACTAAAGCTGCCCTTCGATCAGTGGTTGCATGTATTGTAATATCTAAGCCATTTTCTTTGATATCCCGCTGACATAGCTGTGTGACCATGTCTAAATTTTTTTGGCTAATGTCCGTAAACGCTACTTCAATATCTTGAAATGCTGGAACCGATAAGATATCTCTTAACAATCCCCTCGTAAAACCAATACTCCCTGCACCGATAAAAGCAATTTTAAACGTAATGGCTATTCCCTCCTTGATTCTTCGTAACCTAAATATACCACCCCACACGTGTTATCGCTTTCAAAATTCTAATCCACATTGAAAATCATGTATAAAATCCTAACCTCTCACATCCTGAAAATGTTGGCGGTATTGCGAAGGAGTCAATCCCGAAATTCTTTTAAATACATTGCTAAAATATTGACTCGTATTCATGCCAACATAATTAGATATTTCCGTAACAGGGATTTCCGTTTTCGCTAATAACATTTTCGCTTTTTCCATTCTCACCTTCGTGATATATGCTTGAATCGTTATCTTCATTGATTGCTTAAATATTCGATGTAAATAACTCGGATGAAGATGGACAATCGCTGCTAATTCCTCTACTTTCAATTCATAGTCATAGTTCTCATGAATATAAGTCAGTACCTGATTAATATAATACTCATTTTCGTCCGACGACTGATTCATTTGATCTTCTCTATTTTTAGCAACTAACGTCAATAGTTGAATAAACAAATTATCAATCATCAGCTCATTCCCTGGCACTCTATGGTCCAACTCTAAGACAAGCGACCGCAAATGATAATAAACATGGTCTACATCTCGTAATACAAAATAGGTTTCCTTTGCTGAAAACATCTCCTCTAGCCGCTTATCATACTTCATTAAAGTTTGCATATTAGTAAAATGATTCGTGTCTTCCTTCCACACAAATTCAATATTTAACATTCGACTAGGAGAATCCTTATCTACTATTAATCGATGCGGCACCTGGCTATGTATAAAAATATATTGACCTTTGCGCAATTCCACCATTTTATCCTCCATTTCAATCTTACATTTTCCTCTAATCACATACATAATTTCTAACGCAAGATGTTGATGTAAAAGCATATCATGAGACTTCCACTCTTTATAATAATACTTGACTGGCTCAGGAAAAGTCTTAGACTCCATTAGAACAACACCCCCTACTTATATAATATGAAAAATCAGGTGAATAAACTAGTTATGAGGACCGTTCTTTTTTTATTTTTATCTAGAGATAAGAAAAGGTGCTTTTCGAGCCACTATTTAGCTTTTTCTCGCCACTTCCAATTCTGGCAGTATATAATATGCTCCTTTGTCCGTGCCTGCTCGCTCAAATCCTTCTCGGGAATGACGTTAAATTACGTCGCAGTTTTATGGATGTTAGGAACAAATTTTATGCTTTCTTATCTAATTATAAAAAACCGTTTCCTTTCTCTTAAAAGGAAACGGCTTTACTCCAAAATCGACATACTCTTTTATTCGTATATTCTATTATGAACATTTGACTTCCAAGAACGGTAGTCATGGACAGCAATTCCTCCAAAACCTGGATGACCTGCAAAATGATTTTCCAGTTGATTCAATTCCTGCTTCATTACGCTAGGAGGAGTATCATAAAAAGTAGTATGACTACCTTCATTTGTTTTGATAACATTCACACCAATAACAACCGATTTGTTATGGTTAGCGGCTTGTTCAATAAGAGGAGATGAAATAGATTTAATCCCATTCTTACCCTCTGCAAAATCTCGATAAGCCATAATCGTGATGGAATCTAGCTTTGAGATCATCCATTCACCAACATTCCTATCTTCCCCTGGTATTTGAACTTTGTAAATCCAAAACGGGAAATCTCCACTTATGTTCAGTTCTACATCAGATTTAACCTGTTTCGTAAGATGGTTCATATTATCCAGCCACTGGTTAATAACATCCTCCTGATCACTCTTCCACTTTGGTAATAGATAGGGCTCAATATCGACATGAATCCCCTGGAACCTCTCCTCTTCTGAAACCTGACGATTATAATTCTTGACAATGGAAACAAATTCATCTAAACTATCCTGATTTTTCGTTAAGGCCCAGTATGGATCACCGCCAAGTGCATACACTTTAATTTCTTCCTCAGCAGCTTTTTCGATAAATGATTGAACCTTTTCTTTTTCAAATTCCTCTAAGCTGACATGTAAATAAACTAAATTTACGCCTTGTTT
Source organism: Gracilibacillus sp. YIM 98692 (assembly GCF_010993965.1). Classification (GTDB taxonomy): domain Bacteria; phylum Bacillota; class Bacilli; order Bacillales; family Amphibacillaceae; genus Gracilibacillus. Next base: position 185,289 of record NZ_WIXM01000001.1, read on the forward strand.
TTTGGCAAATGAAATAAGATCCTCATCACTTTCATTCAATTCCTCAAGATCCCAGATCCATGTCACTTTCTCATAACTTTTCTGGTTGAAATAAACTCCTATTGATAGCAGGATGATCAACACAGTGATGATGGCTAAGCATCCTTTCATCGTAAAAAATAAAGAAAAGACACTCTTCTCAAACAAAGACCCTTCTTTTTTGAAAGGTCTTTGTTTCTTATCGTTATTTAACATAAGACATGACACTTTTGTCATCCGTTTTAGAGGAATCTTGCTGTTTTTGAATATTGATTGAAGTATAATTCCAAAGCCTTATATCAGGTCCGACAATGCAATTATCTCCTATTTTCGTGTTCCCTTTTAATTCAGTACGAGGTTCAATCACCGTGTTCTTGCCTATTTTAACCTCCGCTTCGATATAAGTAGAAGAAGGTTCCATAACGGTAACACCATTGCTCGTATGGTACTCGATAATCCGCTTTTGCAAAATGTCCTTTGCGTGTGCTAGTTGCTCTGGATTATTAATCCCTAATCCTTCTTCAATGTCATATACGCTCGTAGCAGATATTTTTTCACCTTGATGCTTTAAGATCTCAATGACGTCAGGTAAATAATATTCCTGTTGCTGGTTGTTAGTAGATACTTGTTCGAGCGCCCTAAATAACAACTTATTATCAAAACAAAAGATACCAGAGTTCACTTCACGTACTTCTCGCTCTTTTTCAGACGCATCTTTATGCTCTACGATCCGTAATACTTGTCCCTTCTCATCTCGAATGATGCGGCCATATCCCGAAGGATCTTCCGGAAGCATCGTTAAAATGGTAGCAGCTGCGTTCGTCGTTCTGTGATGTTCCAGACATTTTCTTAAGGTTTTTTCTGTGATTAATGGAGTATCTCCCGTAATAATCAGCGTTGATCCTTGTTGATCGGCAAGTTGTTCATGGCACATTTTTACTGCATGTGCAGTACCTAGCTGCTCCTCTTGGTATGCATATTCTAAAGATGGTCCTAAGTGTTGTTTGATCATTTCTGATTGATGACCTATAACGGTAATGATTCGATCCATCGAAATACGCTGCAATTGATCAATCACGTGCTGTACCATCGGTTTACCACAAACATCGTGAAGAACCTTTGGTAAATCTGATTTCATTCTTGTACCTTTTCCAGCGGCTAATACAACAGCAAATGTTTGATTCATTTTTTTGTCCCCCATTCTTCATCATCGATAGATGGATGATGGAGGAAGGTCTTCATTCACCCGTCTCCACCATCATTTGTTCATCGAGTTCTAGGTTTGTTCCTCACTCTAACATCAATGATTCTATTCATCTAAAGTCTTTTTTCTAAGTGAAATAGTCTATTCAACGGTGACACTTTTGGCAAGGTTTCGCGGCTTATCCACATCGTTTCCAAGAGCTAGGGATGTATAATAAGAGATTAATTGTAACGGGATAACCGTCAACAATGGAGTCAAGATAGACAAGGAATTAGGAATGTAGCAGCATTCATCTACATATTCCCATATATCCATTTTTCCTTCACCAGCAACCCCGAGTACTTGAGCACCACGTGCTTTTACTTCTTTAATATTTCCTAACATCTTCTCACTGACTTCATCCTGAGTAATAAGGGCTATGATTGGAGTTCCTTCTTCAATTAAAGCAAGGGTTCCGTGCTTCAGCTCTCCAGCTGCATAAGCTTCCGAATGAATATAGGAAATTTCTTTCAGCTTTAAAGACCCTTCCAGAGAAACTGGATAATCCAAACCTCTTCCAATAAAGAATACACTATTAGCATCCTTGATGGATTCACTATACCAACGAATGCTGTTCGAATGGGTTAGAATTTCTTCAATCTTATTTGGAATCTCAGCAATAGATTGAAGCAACTGTTCGTGATAGTCATTGGAAATAGTTTGTTTTCTATCAGCAAGGTAAATACCTAACAAATAAAAGGTCAGAACTTGTGTGGTATAAGCTTTCGTAGAAGCAACTGCAATTTCTGGTCCTGCCATTGTCAAGATTACTTCATCTGCTTCACGGGCAATCGAGCTTCCGACCACATTTGTAATAGCAAGAACATGGGCCCCTAGATGTTTACTTTGACGTAGTGCTGCCAAAGTATCAGCAGTTTCTCCTGATTGACTAACGACAATGACTAGTGTCTTCTCATTAACAATTGGGCGACGATAACGAAACTCAGAAGCTACCTCTACATCTACCGGAATTCGAGTTAATTCCTCAATAACATGCTTCCCGATTAAACCAGCGTGGTAAGCTGTTCCACAAGCTACGATGGTGATTTTATCCCATTGTTTCACTTGTTGATCGGACCACTGTAATTCGTCAAATTCTACCGATACCTTATCCTTATTGAATCTTCCTGCCATCGTTTTTTGTAATGCTGTTGGCTGTTCATGAATTTCTTTCAACATAAAATGATCATAACCATTTTTCTCCGCTTGCTCCATATCCCAGTCTGGACGGAATAGATCACGGTTTAATTCTATTCCTGTCTCGGTTTCCAGAAGTGTCACATCTTCTTTTGTTAAAATAGCCATTTCTCCATCTTCTAAAATGTAAATGTCACGTGTATGTTCAAGAACAGCTGGAATATCTGAGCTTATCAATGCTTCTCCTTCTCCTGCTCCGATAATGAGAGGACTTGCTTCTCTTACCGCATAAAGGCGGTCTGGTTCATGCTCAGAAACAACTCCCAATGCGTAAGCCCCATCCAATCGTTTCACGACCCGTTGGATGGTGGAAACCATATCTCCGTTATAAAAAAAGGAGAATAAGTGGGAAATAACCTCTGAGTCGGTTTCAGATTGAAACGTATATCCCTCTTCTATAAGCTCTCGTTTAATCTCTAAATAATTTTCGATAATGCCATTATGAACAATCGCAAATTCTTTGTTCGCATCTGTATGAGGATGAGAGTTTTCGTTGGAAGGTTCCCCGTGAGTAGCCCAACGTGTATGACCGATTCCTATACTGCCTAAAAGTGGTGTCTGATCTAGTTTTTGTTGTAATTCTTCTAGTCTTCCTTTGGACTTCTGGACTTGAACGGACTCACCGTTAAATACTGCGATTCCTACTGAATCATACCCGCGATACTCTAATTTTCTTAGTCCTGTCGTTAATACCTGTTGTGTGTCTTTTTCTCCGATATAACCAATGATTCCGCACATATTATTTCCTCTCCCTTACAATTATAGTTTTATTTACCCTATCATCATTAGTATCATGTTCCGCTGAAGTGATTCGACGTTGTTTACACGATAAAGTTGATAGATAAGCGCAACTACGCTCTGACTTCGCCATAGGCTCGTCAATCGCCGAGTTTTATTTACCCTATCATCATTAGTATCGTGTTCCGCTGAAGTGATTCGACGTTGTTTACACGATAAAGTTGATAGATAAGCGCAACTACGGCTCTGACTTCGCCATAGGCTCGTCAATCGCCGAGTTTTCTTTACCCTATCATCATTAGTATCGTGTTCCGCTGAAGTGATTCGACGTTGTTTACACGATAAAGTTGATAGATAAGCGCAACTACGGCTCTGACTTCGCCATAGGCTCGTCAATCGCCGAGTTTTCTTTACAATGCAATGGATTCTTGGTGTTTTTTATTTACTTTTGATGTTGTACCCAGCTTGTGAATGTGTGGTTGATGGTAATCCTTAAAGGCATTTCGTGTATCGACAATTGGAATATCTAGATTAGCAAGCTCATCATAATCGAAATCACTATGATTCGTCACTAACACCATGCAATCATACTGCTTCAACTCTTCTGCGCTGTATGAGATAGAATCTACGATAAAGCCATCATCATCAATGAAGCTATGAGCATGTGGATCATAATAGTCCACGTTCGCCCCGTGTTCTTTATACAATTCATACAGATATAACCCTGGAGATTCACGCAAATCGCTAATATTAGGTTTATATGCCATGCCTAAAATAAGTATCTTAGAGCTATTGATAGATTTACCGTAGATATTCAATACTTGGGATGTTTTGCCAACGACAACATCAGGCATATTATTATTAATTGATTGAGCTAAATCGATGAATTTACTATAGAAACGAAAACCTTTTGCTTTCCATGATAGATACATAGGGTCAAGTGGAATGCAGTGGCCGCCGATTCCTGGGCCAGGTTGGAACTTCATAAAACCAAAAGGCTTCGTTGCTGCCGCATCAATCACCTCCCACACATCTATGTCCATTCGCTCACACATTAAAGCCATTTCGTTCACGAATGCGATATTGATACTACGGAACGTGTTTTCTAACAGCTTGGACATCTCAGCCACTTTCGGGGAGGATACTGGTACAACATTTTCGATATAATTGCTATAAAGCAGCTTACCAACTTTATTGCAGTTTTCTGTTATTCCGCCCATTACTTTAGGTACATTATTCGTATGGAATGACTCATTACCTGGGTCTACTCTCTCTGGTGAGTAGCAAAGGAAAATATCATTTCCAGGTTCATAACCCATTCGATGGAATTCTTTTAGGATTAACTCATCGGTTGTTCCTGGATAAGTGGTACTTTCTAAGGTAACAAGCATTCCTTTCTTCATATACGGTTTAATACTTTCTATTACACTGGTAATGTATGAAGTATCTGGATCCTGATTTTCACTAAGTGGAGTTGGAACGCAAATGCTTATAGCATCTAGTTCCTTCACCATTTCATACTCATTAGTTGGAAAGAAACGGTTGGTATCTAAGCATTCTTGCAAATCTTGATCTGAAATATCATTAATGTAAGACTTCCCATTCGCTAAGGAGTGAATTTTTTCTTCATTTAAATCTATTCCACATACGGTAAATCCTGCTTTCACCATCTCAACAGCAAGTGGGAGCCCGACATATCCCATACCTATTACCCCAATGCTAGCTTTCTTCATCTCAATCTTTTGACTTAACTGTTCATAAAAACCCATATTGATATCCCTCTCTTTTCATAGAATTTAAATTGGATTATCCCATTACTTTAACGAGTCGTTTGATACGTGCTTCGAGTTCAATGAGTGAAAATGACTTCGTAATGTATTCTGCTACCCCAAATTCAAACGTTCGCTTAATATCTTGTTCCATCTGCTTATTGGTTAACACGATTATTTCGGAGTGACGATTCGATTGTTCGTCAATCTTTTTTAGTTCATTAATAAATTGGTATCCAGCTATAGCTGACAGATTAATTTCCGTAATGACGAGATCCGGCAGAAGTTTCTTATATTGATCTAGACCATCCTTTCCGTTTTTTGCAGTATGGACAATATATTCTTTACTCTCCAAGTAATTTTTCAATAGCTGGCGGACGCTAACATCTGGATCGACAATAAGGATGGAGCGAGTTTCTGCTGTCTTTTTGGTTATATTTTCAAACACTTTAATTTCTTTGGCGTCGCTATTGCTTTCTGTCATTTCCTTCATCATATTCATAAGCATTTGTTCAGCATCATTACTGTTTTCAGGAAAGCTGCCCACTAATAGGAATCCTGTCAATCGATTGTGTTGTTCTAAGAATTCTTTTACATACAATGCGTAAAAGTGAGTATAAGCTAGATTACAATCATCTAATAATAGACCTAGAATACCCAATTGTGCATCATAGTTGATTTGAAAAGCAGTATCTGGCTCTTCTTTTTCTAAATAGGCTTTTAACTTACTTAATTTTGATTGATCGAGGTCTGCATGTGCTACAATCACGCCACATGTTAACTGACTTGCTTGATAATAATGAAGAAAGTGATGAAAAGATTTTAAAATATTAGAATCTATTGGTGCTTTACTCATTTTCTAACTCCTCCTTGAAATATGGTTTTAAGCAGATTGTTTATTTTCATTACTGTCATTCCAACTAGTCCTTGTCATGGTTCCCCAAGTATTGTTCTTGCGCATAAAATCAATGTGACCAAGGAACCTCCACAAAATACCAAGCTGTCGGTAACCAAAGAACATTAGAACGGTGTATAAAACCATTTTGAAATAGTCTCTAATTCTTGGATATCGTTGGAATGCCATTTCTTCGATTAATAAAGACCCTATCCCAAGCAATGTTCCGTACAATACATTAATAAGCATAAATGTTGCTATTATTTCCCATCCTGACATATCTAACAAGCTATAACCTACCAGTGCTAGAAAACCAGTTATTCTAAAATAAGGACTTAATGTTTCAAAAATAATATTATATGGGATGGTCAGCCAACCCATGATTTTGTATCTGGGACGCATGAACATATACATCCCTTCTTCCAGCATGTTTTTTAAATTCCCTCTGCCCCATCGCTTCCGTTGACTACCGAGGATCTTGAAAGTATCAGGTGCTTGCGTCCAACAGACAGCATCCGGACAAAAGTCCACTTTATAAGGAAGTTTGTTATCTAACATATAACGATGTAGTTTGATAATAATATTCATATCCTCGCCCGGATAACCTCCGCGGTATCCTCCAACCTTAATAATATATTCTTTCTTAAATACACCGAATGCACCAGATACAATAATCAATCCATTAATGTCACTCCAGCCTATTCTCCCCCCAAGGAATGCCTTTATATATTCAACAGTTTGCATCATTGGCAACAGTTTCTTGGGCAGGTTCACTTTCTTAACCATCCCGTCAGAAATCTCACAGCCATTTGCAATTCGAACATTACCACCAATGGCTACGTATTCCTCAGGATTTTCCATGTATTTCCTAGCAATTCGAATAAGTGCATCACTCTCTAACAGAGAATCGGCATCAATGGAAGAAACAAGCGGATAATGGGATAAGTTAATTCCGGCATTTAAAGCATCCGCTTTCCCTCCATTTTCTTTATCTACTAAATACAGATTAGGAAATTCCGGATTGTAGTAAATCCCCTTCACTTTTGCTGTGGGTATGGTATCTTTTATAAAAGTAGGCTTGTAATATTTCAGTTGAAATTCGTCAATTAAAACCCCCACCGTATCGTCGCTGGAACCATCATTGACCACAATGACTTCGTGAGTTGGATAATGTAAAGCTAACAAAGAACGAACATTTTCTTTAACCGTCAATTCCTCGTTAAAAGCTGGAACAAGTATGGAAATGGGTGGTACATGTTTAGAGCCTGATAAAGGTTCATACTTGGAATAAAAGGTTTCCTTTATAATTCCAGTGATTCTCTTGAAAGAGAACATAATAATCCCAAAATAAATCGTGTTAATGGTAATAACGTAATACATAGCAAAAATTCCGTAAGCTAGTAATATCTCTCTCAAGTTTTTCTCCTCCTTTCTATGTAGCTTTGATTAAATAATCATGGCTTTTTCCAAAATACTTTTGATAGATATATACTTTTTGGTTATATTCCGTGATATCAGCTAAGTTTGAAAAACGATGAATGGATTGTTTTAATTCTTCTTCCATAAACTCGTTAGCTACTTCTCTTCCACGATCCCCATCGTTACCAGAAGCTAATTCACAGAGAATTTCAAAACCTCTAGTCCCTAGCTGCATAAGGCTTTTAGCACTAGATCGGGAAACCATCCAATTAAGATCCTGCACCCCCTCTCTTAAGTATTCAGCGTATTGTTTTAGTTCTGAATTGCCGATCCACTCAGCAAAAAGCTGACGAACCTCCCAATCAGGAAACTGCAAATAGGCTTGAACATCTCTCTTGGTAAGAGCCATTGAGGATGTAAGAAGTTTAGCAGTAAGAATTCTTATTTCCTTATCCTTCGAATGTAAAAAGGAATGAATATCTTCTGATAAATGGTAATCAACCTGATCTTGCAAACCGATTAGCCCAACTTTCACAAGTTCCAATTGGCTTTCATACAGAAAATCAACATACACGGACCTTAAATCTAAATACGATTCTTTTGATATATCTGCAATTAAGTGACTGTTTTGTTTTCCATTCTCCACAAGGTATTGAATGAGACTTTTTATTTCATTTACATCTTTAGATGTTTGTGCAATGGACCGTGCAATGATATAAATAGAAGCTTCAAACTTTTTTTGATGCAACATGGACAATAATTCAGATGTGGATTCACTATCTCTTAATATGCCTAAGTGATAAGCTGCATCTATACGAATAATCGACCATGGACTTTTCAAGCGTTTTCTGTTGTATGAAATTAATCCAATGTCTTCACACAATGTAAGAAGTTTCTGTCGGTGAATTCCCTCCAGACGATCAACCCATTGCAACAAAGTTTTTTGTAATACCTTTTTTTCAAAAATCCGCAGTGGTTTAGCAGGTGGCCTCAAACGGTCTGCATTATCTAATTGAAGCTGCAAGTAATCAAAATAGCTTCGAAATTCGGACAAACACTTTTTTTCTTTTTTCTCTAACCTTTTTTTATTCACTTTCATACTTAACGTAAGTGTTGCTAGGATGATCATAAGAACGAGTAAAATACCTATCACCCAGTAAGCAGCTTGCAAATTTATAAACAAAGTTTATCCCCCTTCCTTAATCAACACTCTTGAAAGCATCTTGCATCATGTAATAACTTTGTTTTAGCTGTTCATCATATTCGACCTCCTGCCAGTTATCCCAGGTATAAAGGGGAAAATCAGTGACAGAAATAGGTTCAGATTCATTTTCTAGTCCTTCGACAGTCTGTGAACGATGATCAACGATCCATGGGATGAAGCGAATTCCTTCTATTTCCTCTCTTGGCATTTCTGTATCTCCCCTTTCTTTAGTGCCGTAACTCACTACCTGTTTGGAGCTAGGATCTGCAAACCCTAGTAATGACCAAGGAATTCTCATTTCTATTATTTCCCCTTGAACTGCCCAATCAGCTTGGGAATCTGTAGAGGAGGAAGCTCGTTCCATCTGGCCTGCAGGCACTTCTTCAAATGGTAATTCTACAGTCGAATCAGGAAACTCAAGTTTCCGGCTAACTGCTAATTTCCATGGGTGCATGGATTCAGTCTTATCACTTTTTGGTGCATTGACATACATACGTTGATGAAAATCATAGCTTGGAGCAATTAGCACTTCACTTTCATTTTCCTTACCCAATCGAACGACCATCTCTAATCCTTCATCGAGTGTTTTATCTTGTAAGAAGTCCGGGTTTTTGATACCTCCTGAAAGTGTATGGATGCCTAGATAGAACGTATTTTCACCTGGATCAAAGTCTTTAGGTATGCGGCCAGCTACATAGATAAAACCTTCATCATTCGTTACCTTAAAATCAGCAAGCGAAGGCGATAATTTTTGGATTTCCTCTTCTTCTAACTTGTTCCAATCTTCCAAACTCCCATCTATCGTTAAATCATTATGTTTGTGGGGATACATACCCAACAGACCATAGGACATTTCCGGAGATAAATTGTTATACCAGAAAGGACGCCGGCTTGGATCTTCAAGTGCCATCGTATTCCATGTTCTCTTAAACCATTCATCCTGCCATGTGAAAACGACAGCTCCTGCATAATTTTCTTGGTAAATATGTTGAAGCATATCAGCATTATGTTTCCCTTGCTCTGATTCCGTGTGTCCCCCTTGGTTTCGATCGAGTGGTCCGATATGTGCATTTCCTCGGGATGATGGGACCCCAAATTCTGTGATCATAATTGGCATTTCTTTGTGATAATTTTTAAGTTCACGGAGATACCCTTTATATGTATCTATCTGCCCCTTATCATTTTTTACATCATCATACTTGTCGGTATATCTTAAAAAATCCGGATAGTATGGATAAGCATGAAAAGAAGCAAAATATCCCGCCTCTCCTTTCGTCCTTTGAATATTAGTAGCGTCTACACTGACGATATCCTCCATTTGTAAAGGTTCATCTGGATGTTCCAGAGGGTCTGTTGTCACCCAATTCGTAAAGGTAATCGGATGCTGCCAGCCTTGTTCTTCTTCCTTTTTAGCTAAATGATTCATTAACTCTGCCAACCAGCTTTCAAATGGCGAAGCTTCTCTTGTCGTCTTAAAAACATTCCCTTGGAAAAGGGGATCATCGAGGTGAACTTTATTTGTATTCACTACCATTTCCGGATCCCATTCTGTCCCAATATGCCAAGCAACTAAGTATGAGCTTGCATCTGCTGTGTATTCACCGCTTGCTTTTCCAGGTTCAGCAGGAAGTGTTATCTCCCCGCTAACTGCTCCTATTGCATGGGATATTTCTTCTTTAAATTGTTTTGTCACTTCAGGTGACCAAGCATCATTCTTCTCACTTAGCAAGTTGACTGGTGACCATATCCCCTGCATAAAATAGAGAGGATCATCGATATTCTTTTGGTTGTATTCCACTAAGGCCTGATAGAAGACAGGATTATGAATCGTATATATACGAATCGTATTGGCTCCCATTTCTTGAATCATGTTAAACCAACGAAGATAATCCTCTTTCTTAATTGGCTGCTGACCCGGGAAATATCCAGGTAAAGTAGCTCCTATATTGACACCTTTCACCAAAAAGGGAGACCAGCTTTCATTTTTGTAAATTTCTAATTGATCTTCTTTCGTTCTGAATTTAATTTTTGTTCCATCCGCTAATTCTTTACTTTCTGCTTCGTTTGTTGTGTTTAATAATGCATATCCCCCCAAAATGGCCATAAAAAGTAAGATAAGCAGCCCTTTACCCTTCCATTTCATCTTTTCATCTCTCCTCCTCTCATTTTTTCTTTGAGGAAAAACATTTTCTTTCTTGAAATTTTTTGTCGAAACAGTTACTTTAAAAATATGATTTGTCCTCCACGTCATTTACGTTAACATGGGGGATTCCAATGTTCATCGAAAACTATATTTCGGAAGAACGAATATTTATCTTCGGTACCACAGTATTTTTTCGTCACGAATAGACATCTAATCCGAAGTTTCGTTATCGTAATCCAATAGAAAAAGCGGTATTATGCGCTTTTTAAAGTGTTTTCGTGTTGACTTTGCGGTCTCCCGCAAAATCCCTAGGTAGACACAACTAGGGATACTTACTTTTTTACTTAAGCAGATAGAGATATCATCGAAATCTATCCATATTTAAATCTTGGGAGGTCTATAAATGAATCAAAAATTATTGTTGTTCATGCTGACATTTACCGTCTTCACATTTCTAACAGGGTTCTCTACTTCTAGTGAATTTAAGAGAGCTATGTGGGTTGAACACTTAGATATTAGCGAAAGTAGTGAAGCACTGTTAAAGAAAACAAAAGAAAATGAGTACAACGTCTTGTATGTAAAAACGGATCCAGATAAAAGTTTAGAAAGCTATTCTGATTTCATCCGAAAAGCTAATGAATTAGGAATTGAAATTCATGCTTTGGGAGGTGACCCATCCTGGGCACTTGACGAGAACCAACAACAAATTCTCGGCTTTGTTGAGGGGGTACAAGATTACAACGAAAGTGTTGCTGAAGAGGAACAATTCACTGGAATTCATTTAAAAATACAGCCACAGTATCTCCCTGAGTGGTATGAAGATCAATCATCCGTAGTGAAACAATGGAAAAGTAATCTGACTGCTGCACTAGATGCTTTACCTGAAAATACTGCGCTGGAAACAAGTAGTTCCATGCCTTTTTGGTTAGACGAAGTGCATACACCTGGTGAACCAGATATGCCATTTCATTCATGGTTGATTCGACAATTTGATCATACAACTATTCTTGCTTACCGTGATACTTTGGAAGGTCCCAATGGTATGGTGAACCTAACAAAAAATGAGTTCGAAGCTGCCGATCAATACAATAAACAAATTGTCATTGGCGTATCATTAGCGGATACAGGGCAAGACCATACCACTTTTTTCGAAGAAGGCATTGCAGATATGAACATGCATCTGAAACTGGTAGATAAGCACCTAGGTGAGTATGATTCCTATATAGGAACAGCAGTCGATGACTTTTCCAGTTGGGAGGCACAAGAAGAACAGCCTCCAACAGAGCAGGCAAAGGAAAAAAAATATCGAGGCACATACATTTGGGAAGCTGACACCCTTATCAATGAAAAAGAAAAAATCATTCAGTTTGCGAAAGAAAAAAATATTAACCTATTATATACACGCTTAGATCTTACACAGCCTTTCAGTGCTTATACTGATTTTGTAGAAGAGGCCAATCAAGCAGGTATTGAAATCCATGCGATGGGAGGACATCCATCTTGGGCCCTTAAGGAAGAAGAAGCAAGGATGCTCAAACTAGTGGATTATGTTAAAGAGTATAACAATACAGTCGATGAGAACCAGCAGTTTACAGGAATTCACCTTGATGTGGAGCCATATGTAACACCTTCCTGGGCTGAAAATGAACAGGAAGTATTATCTCAATGGATGAATAATATTGAATTATTCGTGAAAGAAACCAAACGAGAATCTAATTTAGAAGCAAGCATGGACTTAGCGATGTGGTTTGATGATACGAATACTCCTGGTCATCCTGACACCCCATTTTATCAATGGGTCATCAACCAAATGGACCATACTTCCATAATGGCGTTTCGTGATTTCGCCAAAGGCTCAGGCGGTATCATTGATATGGCTCAAAATGAAATCGATTATGCGGAAAGCATCGATAAAAATATGATCATCTCTGTAGAAATAAAAGAAAACAAGCATAATCCATATATTTCTTTTCATGAAGAAGGGGCAGCTAAGATGGAAGAACAGTTAGACATTGTGGATGAAGAGCTAAGTTCTAATACCGCATATAACGGTTATACCGTTCATGCCTACCGTTATTGGAAAAATCATTAGGGCTGTTTTCGAAAAGATTTTTTTATAAAAGATGTAAAGTGCTAGCATCCCCGCAATTTAAATAATTTAGGGGAAAAAGGAGAGGGAACATGATGGAAAAAATAATCAAAGCTTTAAAATATGCATCTACTGGATTAGTTTTTACTGGTGCACTTTATATTTCACCTCAAATTGCACAAGCAGATGGATTTTCGGATGTCGATACAAGTGATTGGGCATATGAACACATTATGAAAATGGAACAATTAAACATTATTAATGGATATCCCGACGGTACTTTTAGAGGGAATAACTCTATTCGTCGTGAGCATGTAGCAGTGATGATGGATCGTGCTTTAGACTTGCCGATTCATCAATCTTACATACCGTTTGAGGATGTATCAGACTCCAATGATTACCTTAATGCGATTAAGGCCGTTCAACAAGCTGGTATTTTTACCGGTGACAGAGGAAATTTTATGCCGAAAGCAAATTTGACAAGAGCACAAATGGCGAAGGTTATTGTAGAAGCTTTTAATCTGCCGATCAAGAAGGGGCACGCTTTTTCTGATGTAGCCGATTCTAATTGGGCAAAAGATTATATTTCTACGATTGCTTACTATGATATTTCTACAGGAAGCAAGGGCAATTATATGCCTGATAATGACGTTACACGCCGACAGTTTGCTACTCTCATCGATAGAGTTTTCAATTTGCAGTTACAAGAAGAACAGCCTCCAACAGAGCAGGCAAAGGAAAAAAAATATCGAGGCACATACATTTGGGAAGCTGAAACACTTATCAATGAAAAAGAAAAAATCATTCAGTTTGCGAAAGAAGAAAATATTAACCTATTATATACACGCTTAGATCTTACACAGCCTTTCAGTGCTTATTCTGATTTTGTGGCAGAGGCCAATCAAGCTGGTATTGAAATCCATGCGATGGGAGGACATCCATCTTGGGCCCTTAAGGAAGAAGAAGCAAGGATGCTCAAACTAGTGGATTATGTTAAAGAGTATAACAATACAGTCGATAAGAACCAGCAGTTTACGGGGATTCATCTTGATGTGGAGCCATATGTAACACCTTCCTGGGCTGAAAATGAACAGGAAGTATTATCTCAATGGATGAATAATATTGAATTATTCGTGAAAGAAACCAAACGAGAATCTAATTTAGAAGCAAGCATGGACTTAGCGATGTGGTTTGATGATACGAAGACTCCTGGGCATCCTGACACCCCATTTTATCAATGGGTCATCAACCAAATGGACCATACGTCTATAATGGCTTTTCGTGATCAAGCGAAAGGCTCAGGCGGTATCATTGATATGGCTCAAAATGAAATCGATTATGCAGAAAGCACCGATAAAAATATGATCATCTCCGTAGAAATAAAAGAAAGTAAAAATAATCCACATATTTCCTTCCACGAAGAAGGTGCAGCAGTGATGGAAGAACAATTAGACATTGTAGATGAAGAGCTTAGTTCTAATGCCGCATACAACGGTTATATAGTTCATGCCTATCGTTATTGGAAAAATCATTAGAAATTTTTCCCTCACTCGTCTCACGCATAGTGCTTAATCGACGCTGCGGAAAACTTCCCGCTTTCACCCAAGGGCAAAAGTGAGACATCATTCCAGCGAAGGCAATACACGAAGACTCCTGTGGGAAAGCGAAGACGTTGAGCCCCCACAGGGAGCGATAATCGCGAGCGAGGAGGCTCAACGCGAGCCCACGGAAAGCGTAGTCTATTGCCGGAACGACTATAGACCACCATATAAAATGTTCCATAGGTAGTCATTTATAGCAACTGTTTAGAAAAAAAACAACAAAGCATACGAAAAAAGCAGCCGAGGGGAGATAGTTTTCTCCTCTGGCTGCTTTTGTTATTTTATTTCTTCTGTAATGATACCTAGTTGTTTTGATTTCAATACAGCTTCTGCTCTTGTTTTTACTCGAAGCTTTTTAAAAATTTCTGTCAAATGGTATTCAATCGTTCGAGGGCTCTTAAAAAAGGTCTGTGCAATTTCTTTATTACTCTTCCCTTTCGCTACTTCCATTAGAATTTCTTGTTCTTTTGAATTGATCGATACTTCACTTGCTTCTTCCAAATCTTTTTTTTCCGATTCATGAACACGCACTTCCGTTTTACGTAATTGCTCAAACAAAGAAACCGGAATAATGGCTTTTCCTTCTACTCCATACCGAATAGCTTGAATGAGTTCTTCTCTTGAAGCTGTTTTACTAATAAAACCGCTCACCCCAGCTTCCACTAATGTATTAAAATAAGGACCAACTTCATGGCCTGTATAAATTAAGATAGGTGCCGTCTTCCCCATGGAACGAACCTGCTTGGTTAACTCAATCCCATTCATTCCATCCATACGTAAATCAAACAGCATAATGGTAAAGTCCTCATCTTTTAATATATCAATCGCTTTGCCTGGACTATCAGCAATCGTTACTTGCATATCTTCCTCTTTCTCAATGATTAATTTAGAACCCTCTCCTATCACTGGATGATCATCCACTAACATAATTGAAATCAATACTATTCCTCCCACTACATAACTTCAGAATAATTTTTTATTTCTAAATCTGTTTGAAGTAAAATGGCCACTTCTACGCCTGCATTTTCTGAAGAAAATACCTCCATACTGCCTTGAATACTATTGACGCGTTGCCTAATACCTACAAGTCCCATGTTTTGACCCGAACTGTATGGTGTTTTCGGCGGAAAACCTACCCCGTTATCTTTATAAGATAAAAATACAGCATGACCTTCACTTTTTACCTCTATAACAATGTGGCTTGCTTCGGAATGCTTGGAGGCATTATTTAGTAATTCTTGAACCACACGGTAAATCACCAGAGCTTGATCATCTCCAAGATTCGCCTTAAATTCTTGTGAAATAAATTCTATATCAAAACTTTCGCGAGAACGATATTGCTGAATTAAATAGGATAATGCTTCTACAATTCCTGTTTCCTTTAAAAAAGGTGGCCTTAATAACGTGCATGTTTCACGAATTTGCTCCACAACTCCTAGTAAACCTTTTTGCAATTCTATTAATGGTTCTCTTATGGATTTAGACAACTGATCGTTTTCCAATAAATCCTCCACTTTTCTATACCATACCAATTGTTCTTGTAAGGCAGAATCATGCAAGTCAGAAGATAACCTTGTCCGTTCTTTTTCCGAAAGTCTAAATAATAATCGCAACATCCAGGAAGGCATGGCCTGATCATTATCCAACGATTGTTTCATATCTTCTGTTACACCTTCAATCAATTGGAAGTTTTCATACACAATACTCGCATAATGAACAAGCATCTTTAGCCAACTCTGTTCGTCTTGGTTAAATGGTGTATAATTCGCCTTTTGCTGGACCCATAGAACATGAATAGAATCATGCTGTTCACTAATGATATAGCACAATCCACCTTCAATAGAGAATTGAGAACCAATCGATAACATAGAGTCATAATATTTGATATACATCTCGATTAATTCTTTTGGATATACTTCATCTCCAGCAGATAAGCTTGTACTTTCTTGCTCTTTGTTAAAACTTACAAGAGAGACATTTCTGATCGGAAGTACCTCTCTTACCTCTTTTATTAACCTTTTATCTAATTCCTCTCTCTTTACTATTTTAGCTATATCATAAGAGAAATGATCGAGATTAAATTGTTTCTGAAATAATCGATGCCGAACATTTAATTTCTCTTCTAAATAAAAAATGATAATAAGTGATCCATAGGTTAATATGGTAAGCCTAGCCCATTCTAAATAGGATAAATTGGTAAAGAACAACACTAACCCAATAATGATACCTGTGAGTATTAGTGAGATCAAAGCATAGTACCTCAGACGGCTATTAATAAAATCAATGTCAAAAACTTGATTCATAATAACTAAGTAAAGAAAGAACACTGGTAGAAAAATAAGACATGCAGCCGATAAAGAAGCAGGAATCAATTCAACACCAAATATGATATTAGGTAATGCAGTTAAAAAGATAAACGGGAAAAAGGATACCACAATACCAAAAATTGCATTTTGTAAAATAGGTCTTTGAACCGTTTTTCGGAACTTCATATAATGATAAATAAGGACAACAAAGCTCAGTAAAAATTCCAGAGAAAATAAGAGTAATTGTGCATTTCTAATAGAAGCATACAAATTACCAATATAAACAAAGATCGATAACATACCGAGTAAAACCACGAATACATTTACCGCATAAATCATAACCAAATACTTCTTTTTCATGAATTGGATCTGGTAATTAAAAAAATATCGATAATGAAAATGAATAAAAAAGGAAGGGACCATCATCATCGATAAACTATTAATAATACGCGCAAACGAATCTGTCCGAGCTGAAGCCCCTGCGCTCAAATAACCGAGTCCAACAGCAACAAAAAAGGCCACTAAAATGAAAACCACTTTATCCTCTCGTTTTTTCCAATAAATATAAACGGAGAACCCAATAAGCACTAAAAATACGAGCATTGGCAATAACGTATGATATAAAAGGGTATTATAATTCCGTGGTGCTTGCACCTCGTATTCCAGTTGATAACCATTACGCAGCACTGTCATTTGATCAAGGTGGCCAACCACTCCGTACTGCTTAATAAAATGAAAGGAATCAGGGGTTTTTCCATTAATTTCTGTAATGATATCGCCAGTCTGAATCTTTCTTTGGGCTGCCCAGCCTATCGAGTCTACCTTTGTGATTTCCCATTGCCCATAATTGTTTTCTTTTACATCAAGTCCTACATACGTTTCAGTCATGGTGACATAAGCCATATATAAACCGATTAGCATGATAATGGCTAAAAAAAAACAAACCACTTCTTCATGTAAATCCCCTTTCATGTTGAAATAAAAAAACCAGAGAAGCTCTGGCTTTTAATTGAATGTATGATATTTTACTGCCAGTAACAATTCTTTACATTAACACGCTGATCATTATTATCTTTAGTTAATACATCCATTACTGCTGCTTTTTCCATTTCGGAAACACCTGCTAATTCAAGCTTGCCCTCTTTTAATTTTTCGATAAGGTCGGGATTTTTTACTAATTTTTCAACTATATTCTGTAACATATGTTTTCCTCCTCATTTTTTCATAATTTTATATTTTTTCTATATATTCCCGCATGTCATGCTTCCATTCTTGTCTAACTTGCAGGTCTAACATTCTATCTAATGCTTTTCTTTGGTAAAAACGCTTTAGTACTTTGACATATGACACAACTGGAGAGTGATGAATCCATCGAAATAAGACCTCTTCTCTTTTGACCATAAACGCTTTGTCTACCTTTCCAGCATAATAATCTCGGATCCAATCCGCTTCTTGATCCCTCTCCTTCGTAAGTAACAGGATAGGAAGTGTCCATTGCTTATGCAGTAAATCATTCTTGACATCCAATCGGAGCAATCCGTCGATATCATTTGCTAATTGTGCTGCCATTCCGAAGCTTTCCGAGTAATCCTTAATAATTTCCTTTTGTGTGGAACGTTGGAGTATTGCTCCAATAAGCGTTGCACAAACCATTAGGGACCCTGACTTTTCTTTCATCATGCATAAAAATTCTTTTTCGGTAGCACAGGAACTCTGAAGATCTTGGTGTTGCCCTTTTACTGCTCGCAAAACCTGTTCATCTACATACTGAAGTGCTTCCAACTTTAAGTCGTCGTCAAAACGAGATTGTCTGAGTACAAGCTTACTTAACATTAAAAAACCCGTTGATATATTCATGGAAGTAGAAAAAGAATTCATAGACCAAGGTTTTTCCTTGTCATCTTGATCCTGTAAATCATCCAGTATATCCAAGGCCAACATTAAAAACTCTACTGCTGCTGAAGCATGAACAATGCCTTTGCATTTTTCCTCATCGTCCATATGATAATGGAACTGAGTTAACGAGGAGAAAGAAAATCCTTCTTGCCTCTTATATAATATGTAGGAAATAGCATGCTCTTGGAGGTCATTATCATCCAAATGTGTATTCACCACCTTAAGCATTAATTCTATTATTTCATCACATGGATAATCTGGAATGGGAATGAGGCGTCACCTCTCTCTTTCTATTAAATTCAGAATTAGCTTATCATAGTCTATTATCCAAAAAAAGGTTCTTTAGTAGTGTGTAAATAATCATAAAAAGTCCAATCTGCGCTTGCTTCATTTGTCCTTTTTACTAGATGAAATTGCTCTTATGCCTGCTTATATTAACCAGGCGTAATATAATTGTAACAATGAATGGAAGGAGGAACATATAAAGGGAAAGAGTGATTATGAAGTAAAATAGAGATCAGAACATGCATGAAATAACATTTTCACTCTCTTACATAATTTACCACTATTTTATTCGTTTTACAATTAGATATCAATTATTTTAAATTCTATTTACTCTTATTGATAATAAAGAGAGTTTTTATCCTCGATTAGAATGAATGAATAGATTGTGTAAAATTTTCTATATAATTTCCAATTTATGTATATAAATGAGTATTTTATCATGTTTTTAGATAACATTACAGAAGTGTTAATTTTTTGTTAAATCATTAGAACAACATAGTTTCCGCTGTCGTTGTAAGAACCTTTCTATCTACTGAAAAAGGTGTGCCTCTCCCTCTCATCGAAAATCCTCAACAAAATAACCAAACCTTTGTTTTTAATAAAGCCATTTGGTGCATCATAATATAATATAAAGGAATCGATTTCGTACCAATCACAAAGGGGGGATCTGCCATCTTTCATCTCATCCCGAAACGTTCGCCCGACTTAAAAGCAATCAAAAAAGAATTGAAAAAGAAAGCCGGCCAATCCAGCCAAAGTCCATACGAAGCTTCGCTATCCAAAGAAGAGCGGCAAATCGTACATGACATAAAGCAGGAAATCAAACAGAAAAATCTCAATAACGTGGTGCGGACTAATGCCTACATCGCATTCTATAACAAATACCCAGAAATCGAATGGGCATTTCTCGCCCATATGGTGTCCAGAAATGCAGGATGGAATATGACCGATTTAAAAGGAAGCTACTTATCAAAGCTGCTAACAGAGCAAAATCAAGAAGACTTTTTCCTCTTCTTAGAACGAGGTAATTGGCTGATTTTTCAAGATGCGTATCCGCAGCTAAGATTATATGAAGAAAGCAGGAAGAAAAAGCAAAATCTATTCCACCTCCTCCCTTTATTTGGGGTATCTTCCTTTATGGAGGTGATGTGGAATCATTTTTATGATAACCGCAACCATTATTTAATCTCGACCGCCCTGATCATCAATGAACAAACCTATATCGAAAAAAGAATGGTGCAGCATACCCAATATCAACTAGAAGTATTAAAGTCCTTAGAATTCCAACTTCAAGACTTACTAGGTCTTAATCAAATCCTTTTTCCTGTACCAAAAGAGGAAAAAGTCAAGGTTGTTGGGCAATCAGTGCATCACTTCGCTTCTTTACACGACCGAATTTTGTTAGGCAAACGATTATATCAATTGCTCTTTGACAAAGACTATTATGATCACATTTATCAGTGGGCCGTGAGACAACCACATACCGGCTCCAGACAAGATTTTTGGCCGGATATCTTTCACTCAGTCAACGAAGCAGCACCACACACTGTACCCGAGGTGGAAAAATGCCAATTGAAAGAAAACTCCCCTCGCATATACAGTCCTTTTTTAGAAGATGTGTGGGATAATACCCAACAAAAGCCAGCTGAACAAGGCGATTGGTATACCAATTCAAAAGTTGTCCGTTATTTAAAAAAGAACGAATTAAAATTAAACGCCGATATGCAAAAAGAATACTGCAACACCTTAGAAAAACTGCACTTCGCTGTTGTCGCAAAAGGAGTCTTTTCTTAAACTTTTATAAAAAAAACGAAAGAGAAAGGCCTAAAACAGTGCACCTAAAGGCCATCCATTAGAGCCTCTCCCCAAAACTAGACTTTCCTTGCCATCTTCTGCACCGGATCCCATGCCCCATTGTATGGCGGGGCATATGCAAGATCGAGGTCGGTGAGTTGCTGCATCGTCATGCGATTATAAAGCGCAGTAGCTAACACATCGATTCGCTTATCCACACTCTGCTTGCCAATCACTTGTCCTCCAAGCAGTTGGTTATTTTTTTTATGGTATACGAGCTTGATATGCAGCTTTTCACTGCCAGGATAATAACCGGCATGATCCCTTGCAGTCGTTTCCTCCACCGCATAAGGTAGCTTTAATCGTTTCGCTTCCTTTTCTGTCAAACCTGTACGCCCCAAGGTGAGATCAAAAAATTTAATGATCGAAGTACCGACAATGCCTTTAAATGTTAACGGATTTCCAGCCATGTTCGCACCTGCAATTCTGCCTTGTTTGTTAGACGTTGTGCCAAGCGGGATATGATCCTCTAACTGTTTCACGATGTGATAATGGGTAGAACAATCACCCGCAGCATAAATATTAGGAAGGGATGTTTTCATATAGGCATTTACATGGATCGCACCTTGCGGATTCATATGGATGCCCGTCCCCTCTAAAAACTTGGTACTTGGCCGCACGCCAACACTTAAAAGCACCAAATCGGTTGGATAGGTTCCTTTATCTGTCGTGACAGCTTGAACTCGCTTATCGCCTGAAAAACTTTCGACTTCTTCTCCTATTAGAACATTAATGCCATGATCTTTCGCTTCTTTCTCAATCAACTCTGCCATATCTGCATCAAATATCTTGGCAAGCTGATCTCCCCGTTGAATCAATGTCACTTTTTTACCAAGGGATTGAAAAACTTCTGCCATCTCCAACCCTACATATCCTGCCCCAACGACTGTCACATGCCGAACATCATCGGTAACATCTTGCTTAATGCTTTCCGTATCCGGCATGGTTTTCAATGTATGAATCCCGTCCAACTCGACTCCTTTCCAGTCAGGCACAATCGGATCAGCCCCAGTGGCGATCAGTAATCGGTCATACGTTATATGAAAGGGTTCTTTAGTTTCTGTATCCATGCCTCTCACCTGTTGCCTCTCCACATCCACATGCTTTACTGTGGTATGTATTCTTGCATCAATGCCATATTTTTCTCTAAACGTTTCCACGGTTCGAGCAATCACATGCTCAGTAGATGGCACCACCCCATTAATCACATAAGGTAAACCACATTGCCCATAAGAATAATCTTCTCCACGTTCTAGCACCGTAATATCCGCTGACTCATCGGTGCGGGTAATCTCCATCGCAGCACTCATCCCAGCTGCAACACCGCCGATAATCACATACTTCATCCGACATCCCTCCTTGCTCTTATTTTACCCTATATTAGAAACTTCTAACGGTAGCTTTACCTTTGATTTTGATTCGATCCTATAGTTAGAATTATTTTATAAGCAGTTTTTATGGAAATTCCGTTCCATACTGCGGTTAGGCGTCTTCTATTAGCAGTTTTATCCGAGATTTTATTCCATACTGCGATTAGGCGTCTTCTATTAGCAGTTTTATCCGAGATTTCATTCCATACTGCAGTTAGACTCCTTCTATTAGCAGTTTTATCCGGGATTTTCATTCCATACTGCGATTAAACACCTTCTATTAGCAGTTTTATCCGAGATTTCATTCCATACTGCAGTTAGACGCCTTCTATTAGCAGTTTTATCCGAGATTTCATTCCATACTGCAGTTAGACTCCTTCTGTTAGCAGTTTTATCCGAGATTTCATTCCATACTGCAGTTAGACTCCTTCTATTAGCAGTTTTACCCGAGATTTCATTCCATAATGCAGTTAGACTCCTTCTATTAGCAGTTTTATCCGGGATTTTCATTCCATACTGCGATTAAACACCTTCTATTAGCAGTTTTATCCGAGATTTCATTCCATACTGCAGTTAGACGCCTTCTATTAGCAGTTTTATCCGAGATTTCATTCCATACTGCAGTTAGACTCCTTCTATTAGCAGTTTTATCCGGGATTTTCATTCCATGCTGCAGTTAGGCGCCTTCTATTAGCAGTTTTATCCGAGATTTCATTCCATACTGCGGTTTAACGCCTTCTATTAGCAGTTTTACCCGAGATTTCATTCCATACTGCAGTTAGGCGCCTTCTATTAGCAGTTTTATCCGAGATTTTATTCCATACTGCGATTAGGCGTCTCCTATTAGCAGTTTTATCCGAGATTTCATTCCATACTGCGGTTTAACGCCTTCTATTAGCAGTTTTACCCGAGATTTCATTCCATACTGCAGTTAGGCGCCTTCTATTAGCAGTTTTATCCGAGATTTCATTCCATACTGCAGTTAGGCGCCTTCTATTAGCAGTTTTATCCGAGATTTCATTCCATACTGCAGTTAGACATCTTCTATTCGTAGATTTATCTGAAATTCCATTTCATATTATTATGAGTCTCTGCCTTCACTGCATGCAGAACAAAAAAGCATACCATCCTCATGCACGCCGTCTAAAAATCCATCTTTGCAATAAACTGCTGCCCCGCACTCCGAGCATTCTCCAACGAATTCTTTCATACATTCGCCTCCTTACAAAATGTCATCGAAAAACCTATTCCCATTTGTTGATCACCCGAAAAGTGTCTGATGTTTCTTCCATGAGATAAAGATGACAGCGCGATTCTGGCATCGGAAACGGCTGATGCAAGATTAACATCCATTGTCCCTCAAAAGTCTGAAACAACATACCATGCCCGCTGTCGCCTTTCACAAGAGGTTGAAGCTGTTCCCATGGTCCACCTAACTTATCAGAAGTAGAACGAGCAATCGATTGAACATATTTTCCCCGCTCGTAGCTTGACCACAGCATAATGAGCCTTCCGCTATTGGTACGATAAAGCTGACAACCATCCGATACATAGATCGTCCCATCATATCCATCAGGCTTTTCCCCTGTCACCCATGAAGCCTCTGAAGCACTAAACAAATGAACCGACTCACCATCTACGTCCGATAAATTATCCGTTAGCGGAACGGCTTCGATTGTACCATCCACTGTTTGAATCCATTCGTGACAAAAAACCATCCATGGCTTTTCAACCTCATCGATATACAGAGTACCATCTAGCGTCATGCGTTCCGCAGAAACCACCGGACCATCTTTCTTGATAAGCTGATAAGGGCCTGCTGGATGATCACTAACCGCAATACAAGTACCGCGCCAATGCTTTGGTAAGGGGATATCATTGATATCATCGAGCTTCTTATCTTGATGATGTAAAGTAACAAACAAAAAATATTTACCGTTATACAGGTGAACTTCTGGCGCCCAAGCACCGTGCTGCGGATGAGCCCAAGCTCCATCAGGAATGGTAAACACAACATATGGGCCCTCCCATTCGATTAAATCATTGCTTTTATATGTTATCACCCCATAACGTTCCATACCGTGAATGTTCGGAGCACCACTTGTAAACAAATAATAAACTTTTTCTTCTGGATGAGAATAGATAAAAGGATCATGCGCTGGAATATCTTTCAAACGATGACCCTTCTTAGGATTCGCCACATCCGAAGCATCATTAAAAATAGACATAAAATACCTCCTATAAAGTGAGACTTCCATCAGTGGGGGTGTCCTTTATCCCCACTGATGGTTAGCGAAACTTATCAGGGTGCTAACGGCCGTCTTCCCCCCACTTCTACTTCTTTTATTTTTCTAAAGTCTTGAAGTGGGTGCTTACGGACGATTGTTCACCGTGAAAATAGTGTTTTTTTGACATTATCCGCCCATTATTTCCCGGGACATAATTATTTCACAAAAAATCTAGGATGAAGGAAACGATAGATTTGATGACACATGCTAGAGTAAATGAAAATATCTATCACATAATACAAGTTACGGATCATGATATCGCTTTCTTAAAGAGAGTATATCCGTCTTTTATTCACTGTGTCAATTTACCTGATTAACTTATTACTCATTAAAATATGGATCGAATAATAAGTCATCCCATTCCCAAAATAGAAATATAAGAAGCCATGCAAATGTTATAAAAGAAGATTGAAAACACATGCCAGTTTATGGTACTGTATTTATGTAACCGGTTACTATTTTGTTTTACCTTCACAAATCCTTATGTCATCAAAGTAAAACACAGGCGAAATACCGTAAGATCCAAATCATAGTGAAAAGGAGAAATTCGGTAATGAATAAGAAGTTATTATGGTTATTAGCAATATCGCTTGGTTTTTTATTGATTGGCTCGATTAGCTATGCAAAAGTTAATAATTTAGCAACACCGAATAAAGAAAATGCCCAAGAGATTAATATCAATGTGGACAAAAAGCAGCAAGAAATTGATGGATTTGGCGCCTCTGGTGCTTGGTCGTTAGATCCTATTGGTGCGGAATGGTCAGAAGAAAACAAGGACAAATTGGCTGATTTACTGTTCTCACAAGACAAGGGAATTGGTTTGTCGATGTGGCGCTTTAACATTGGTGCCGGTAGTGAAGAAACCGATAAAGAGATTGTGACAGACCGCTTTAGAAGAGCTGAAAGTTTTAAATCAGGGGCAGATGAGCCCTATGATTGGTCCAAACAATCCGGTCAGCAATGGTTTCTCCAAGCAGCAAAAGAACGGGGTGTGGAAGAATTTATTGCATTTGTAAACAGTCCTCCTGTCTGGATGACAAAGAATGGACATGGACAGCCTGACCCGAATGTTGGCAGCACCAATCTAAAAGAAGAAAATGTAGATGATTTTGCTGTCTTTTTAGCTGATGTACTAGAACATTTTGAAGAAGAACAATTACCATTCCACTACATTAGTCCGATCAATGAACCAACATGGGATTGGAATTATGCTGGGCAAGAAGGAAACCGCTACAATATAGAAGATATAAAAAAGGTGATCACAGCACTACATCAAGAGATAGAAAACCGTGGACTTGAAACCGAAATTGATGCACCGGAAGCTGTAGAATATACATCACTGCTTGATGATGATATATATGCCTCGTTTACCGGAAGTGATAGCCAATATAGCAGCGGGAATGCTGGTGGAGCTTATCCTGGGAAATACCGTGAATATATAAAAGAACTTTTAGGAGATTCGGACATAAAAGAAATGGTCAGTAACAAAATTAGCGCTCACGCCTATTGGTCTGACCTTTTTACTGGAGAAGACCGTCTTATTCCTTTAAGAGAATCTGTAAGAGAGAATATGGATCGATATGATCCCAATGCAAAAATTTGGATGTCAGAATACTGTGTGTTGGGAGATCATGGTCATGGCCGAGACTTATCTATGGAAACAGCACTGGATGTTGCTCGATTGATCCACTTTGACATGGTAGAAACCCAAGCTTCTGCCTGGCAATGGTGGTTGGCTGTATCACCGTATGATTACAAAGACGGGCTAATCTATACAGATTACTCAGAGCAAGGTGATGAAGAAACGGTGATAGAATCTAAGTTACTATGGGCTTTAGGAAATTACAGCCGTTTTGTTAGACCGGGAGCATATAGAGTAGAGTTAGAAGGAGCAAATGATAAAGACGGCCTTATGGGGTCTGCCTATTATCAAGAAGAAGATGACCAACTCTCTGTAGTCCTAGTCAATGACAGTGATGAAACAAAACCCGTTCACATTAATACAGATAATTTACCTGGGAATAAAGGAGCTATCCAATTCCAACCATACGTAACTTCTGAAGAATACGATTTAGAATCTAAAAACTTATTCCCTGCTCATAAAGTCTTTCAAGTACCACCTAAATCCGTTGTCACCTTAGTCGCACAATAAAAGAAAAACGGAAAATAGAAGTAATACGGAAAACCGGCCTTTCTAAAAAGGTCGGTTTTTTTCCAAACAATAATTAATTGGTTTGTGAATTTTCAGGTAAAACTTGTTGGATTGCCTCACTCACCAGTGTCGCCGGACGGCCGAGAATTTTTTCAAAATCCTGACTTTCTATGTCTAATGTACCTTCTCGAATTCCTTTTTGAACCTGAACGACAAAAGGAACGATAGACTCTGGTAAACCAGCATCCTTCATCACTCTAGCATAAGTATCATCATCCACATGCTGCACTGGAATTTCCTTTCTAATCACTTTGCCAAGCACCGCTACAAATTCATCCTGACTCAAAGGTTTACCAGACAATTCATAAACCGTGTTCTCATGCCCATCTTCCGCTAAAACGGTTGCCGCTGCTTCCGCATAATCTTGCTGAAGCGCCCAGCCAACCTTTCCATTTCCTGCAGAAGTAACCCATGGCGCACCTGCTAAAACGCCTTGAATACTCGGAATTTCATTTTCTAAATACCAATTGTTTCGCAAAAAGGAATACGGAATCCCCGTTTTTAAGATAGCTGCTTCTGCTGCCTGATGCGGCGGAGCAAGAAAGTTTTCGCTCTCCTTTGCATTAGCAATGCTCGTATACGCCAAGAATTTTACCCCTGCACGCTCTGCCGCTTCTACCGCATTCGTATGCTGTTTCACACGAACTCCATTCTCACCATCCGTCGAAATAATAAGCAATCGATCCACTCCAGCAAAAGCATCATCCAAACTTTTTGGATCATCAAAATTCCCTTGTCGTACCTCTACCCCACGAGTACGCAACCCCTCAGCCTTCTCCGGATCACGAACACTAACAGCCAACTGATCGGCTGGTACCTTATTCAAAAGAACCTCCACAATTTTGAAACCTAACTTCCCCGTCGCACCAGTCACTAATATTTTCATCTGCACAACCTCCATTGTATATATATCTTAATTGTAACAACAATGGTTACATTATAATTCTAGATACAACGAGAAACATTGTCAATTCTTTAAACTCGTAAAAATGAAGGTGTCCTTCTAAACATAAGTAGTTCACTTAGCGTAGAGAAAAGAAAAAATCACAAAACAAATAGCATATTATTGCACTTAAATTGACACACAAAAAAGCTTGGTTAAAAATAAAAACTCTATTCTAAAAGCAAGCCTTGAATACGTTCTAGATTACCCGTCTTCTTTATCGAACCTCCTCCAATGACTAACGCTGCATTTCTTACCCTCTAATTCTTTTAACTTATCAAGTGAATTTTCTCCAAAATAAATCTCGCGTGGAATAGTAAAACGATTCATCATTTTGCCCCCTCCAGTTTTGATTGGTTTACATTAAGAAGTATAAAGTAGTATAGTTTAATAGAAGAACTTACTTGAAAGTGGTATAGTATCAAAAAAGGAACTAAAGGCGGGGTGATACCAATCGTACGTGATTTTAACCAGACGTTTAATTGTGAAAAAGAGCTAACGCTTACTGTAATTGGTGGTAAGTGGAAAATGATCATTTTGTGGTATTTAGGAAAAGAAGGAACAAAAAGATTTAGCGAATTGAAAGCACTCCTTCCAAATATCACACAAAAAATGCTAACAAATCAGTTAAGAGAATTAGAAGCCGATCAAATTATTCATCGCGAAGTGTATCCTGTCGTCCCTCCGAAGGTAGAATATTCACTTACAGAACATGGGGAAACCTTGATACCTATTCTTGAATCGATGTACGAATGGGGAAAGAACTATATAAATACTGTCGTTCATGAAAAAGCCTCCGTCGAAAAGTAAAAGTTGTATTGGGATCACTTAGAAGCTTTAGGATTCATTTCAATGTAAACCCCTTGTCAAATCAAGATTTTTTATAAAATAACCTCGTATTAAATATAAAAAAGCCTAATTTCTCGGTGTGTAGGTGAGAAATTAGGCTTTAGTTTAAAACCCCATTTATTGAAGAGTAGCACTTATAATTTGATATTATTATTCTTTGTCTTTAATCAGCTTGTCTATAACTACATGTATACAAAGAATATGTCATTTTAAATGCTAGAACAAAGCGGAATTATATCCAAACATTGATATATCAACGAAAAACAGCATACCAATAACTATACGACTTGGTATGCTATTTCACTTGTTTTCCACCAAAAGTGAACTGCTTATAACAAACAGGATACTTTTTAAAAAAATAATTGTACTTCCTATCCCCAGCCCATTCGCCAAATAAAAAAGCATGAGGAAAAAGCTTATGCTCTGCTACAGTAATCCTACCGTTAGAAGACCTTTCTTAATACCATCGTTTTCAACTGAGTTGGTGGTATATCTCGCCACTTTTTTCACTTCTTCTCTCGCATTGCCCATAGCCACACTATTTTGGACAGTAGAGAGCATCTCGATATCATTAAGACCATCTCCAAACGCATATCGGTGTTCTTCCGGAATACCTAGCTCTTGAGCGATCTTCTCAATACCTATCGCTTTGGAACCGCCTTTTGGAAGAATATCAACAGATAGAGGGTGCCACCTTACAAAATCAAAGTCCTCGAAATCCTGCTTATATTGTATTTCCTCTCCTTCTGTACAAAATAGCAGAGACTGATACAATTCACGTCCTTTGTAATAATCAGGATCATGAGTTGGGAATTGCTTAATCTTTAATGAAGCAATACTTTCCGTAATATGAGCATGTTCTGGAACATTCGCTTTCATATCTTCATGGTCCATAAAAACAACGGGATGATCTTGATGAACAGCCGTTTCCGTTAATTTTTCAAGGGATCCCATGTTCAATGGATTGGTAAATATCACCTCTCCATTTAGCACCACATACTGCCCGTTGTAGCTGACAAATGTGTCAATTTCTAATTCCTTTCGCAAATCTTCAAACATAAAAGGCGCTCGACCTGTGGCAATCGCCACGATATGTCCTTGTGCCTTTAGTTTAAAAACCGCTTCTTTCGTGGTAGGCGGTAACTTTTTGTCATGATTTAATAAAGTGCCGTCAATATCGAAGAAAATAACGCTCTGGTTTGTCAATTTAATTCCTACTTTCTATATATAATCGCCATTGCTCGCTATGATTGTACTTCATGAAACGCGTTCCATGTCAAACCAAAAGCATTTCTTTTCCCTTCAACATTTTATCCTTGATCTGAAACGCGTTCCATACATTATGCTAATTGTTGGAAGGTGTCATGGCACATTCTGATCATAATGGGCGTAACGCATAAGCGGCGTAACCATTATTTTTCAAAAGACTGTCCCATTTGTTTGATTCAGCAAACATAGGGGCAGTCTTTTTGGATTTTTAATTTCATATACAGATATGTTCTGCTATATATACCGAACGATCCCATACATAATGGGTAACAAAAGAATCCATAGGACCGTATTTAAAAGCCAACTTGAATTTGCTAAATCCACATCCAGTTTATAAAGTTGCGGCGGGATCAACGACATGAATGCAGGAGGCATAACAGCCATAATAAGAATAACGTTAATGACAATACCATTATTTAGATCATCTAATCCAAATAAGAAACCAATTGTAACAACAATAAGCGGAACCACTATAAATTTAATCGTTGATATAACAAATGATTCTTTCACATATCCTTTAACTGCTCTAAATTTCATATTATATCCCGTTGAAACCACTAGTATAAACGTTAATAAAGGAACTAAGACTTCGTTCAACGTTGAATAAAACTCTGGTCTTGACAATTTAAATACATTTAATATAATTCCTATTACAATTGCTGAGAAAGAGGCTACAATCAAGGGGTCCGTTATTAACCTCAATATAATCTCACTCCACTTTTTAACTGTATCTTTACTTTCACCTAAAAATTTTGCAATTGGAAAAAAGGTTGAATAATAAAGAAATTGTTCGAACAACATAAACATCGCAACATATGCTAAACTCTCCTCACCTAAAAATACAAAACATATAAACACACCAAAGCTGCCCCAATTCGAAAAAGCACCAGACGTAAACATTGATCCTATTTTTGGGCGAGTTAGCTTTAAAACTTTTGATGCTAGAAATGAAAACAAACCTCCTAAGACTAAAGTGAGAACTCCTAGGAGTGGTAATAAAATCAATTTTATATGATTTAAATCTACTAACCAGACAGCCCCTATAACAATAACCGGACTGAAAATAATGATTGCCAATTTTGCAGACCATTGCAAAATTCGTGCTAAAGGAACAGACTCTACAATAATGTTTTTCCTTTCTAAAGCTTTTAACTGCTTTCCAAGAGCTAATCCAACAATGATAAGTGTGATAGTAAATAAAAAATCCGTGTAAATACAAAATCCTCCCACTCTACTCATAACTACTTTTATCAAATTGCCTATTCTCATTTCATCTTTAAAATAATTCAATATTTAGCATTTTGTCTAGATATACCCATTTTAATTAACGTAAGAATAGCATTCTACTATAATTATTACCAATTTTATCATGTATTTTTAAACTAATATTACAAATCATCATTTTACACATTTTCTCCATAATTTCTATTTACAATTAGTAATATAAATAGATTAGTTTTAGGAGAGTAAAAATGATAAAATTCATATTATTTATTTCAACTTTCATTACTGTTAATACGATTTTTATTTCAAATGCTTTCGGTGAAACTAATCCTTCTCCACCAACAGTTGTAAGTGAATCTGCCATATTATTAGAAGCAAATTCAGGACAAGTTCTCTATGAGAAAAACACTAACTCACAAATGTATCCTGCAAGTTTAACAAAAATAGCTACAGCGATCTACGCGATTGAAACAGGAAATCTCAATAATACAGTTAGTATTAGTAGTAATGCCAGCGCTCGAAATGTAGAAGGTACAACAGTGTTTTTGGAAGAGGGGGAGGAAATACCTTTACACAAACTGGTTCAAGGACTATTAATTAACTCAGGTAATGATGCAGGGATAGCAATTGCAGAGCATTTGAGTGGAAGTGTAGAAAAGTTTTCTGAAGAAATAAATGCTTATCTTAAAAGCGTTATTGGTGTAAAAAATACTAACTTTACAAATCCTCACGGTCTCTATGATCCAAAGCATACTACTACTGCAGAAGATTTAGCAAAGATAACACAGTATGCTGTCAAGAACAAAACTTTCAAACAAATATACGGGACAAAAAAATTAAATTGGGATGGAAAATCATGGGATACTACACTAATCACCCATCACAAATTATTAAAAGGAGAAATTCCCTATGAAGGAATAACTGGTGGAAAAACTGGGTTTGTAAATAAAGCAGGTTATACGCTAGCAACAACAGCAGAAAGAGATAAATTAAGTTTAATAGTTATTACTCTAAAAAGCGATAGGAAAAATGAAGCATATGATGACACTATTAAGTTATTAGACTATGGCTTTAATCATTATCAAACCTCTTATATGAAAGAAGGCAAAACATTTACGATTGGCGGTAAAAAATTCATTACTCCTGAAAAATTAGCTTATACACATCCTTTAGAATCGCAATTAGAAAAACAAGTCAATTTAGATGGGAAATTGAATGTTGTGAATAAAGAAGGAACCATTATCAACTCTTATCAATTAAAGAACGTTCCTAAGAAAAATAACATAAATAAAGAAGTAGCAGAGATTAAAAATATTCGTAATAATAATAAAGATGTGGATACAAAAACAAATTTTGAAATGGATTATATTTTGTTAGCTCAAATCTATTTATTTGAAGCCTTATCATTAACTGCTTTTGGATTGATATATAGGAAAATGAGGAAATTCTACCCTTAATTAAATCATCTTTAATGTAAGATGAACAAAACTGCGATAAAGTAAAAATTTTAATCCTTAAAATGAGCTCTGAATACTACCAGTGGTGGAAAGAGAGTATCCCCCTTCCACCACTGAAAACTATACCCGGAGAATTGGTTTGAAAACTTGTATTAAACTTTTAGACAATATTGTTTGACTCCTTTGAGGCCTCTCGCACGCTGTTCCCATAGCAACATCTTGCCTTCACTCCAATCAAAATAATCCCATTCCATGTGTTTTTCTTTTTCGATGTAAATCCTTATCTATACGGAAAAAATTCTCAAAAAAAATTTTTTTAAATGTAGTACTTTTATAGATTTCTATCGTCTATAAAGAGAGACTTCCATTTCTAAGCTTGAATTGGAGTCTTTGATTGTTCACCGTGATAAATGAGAGAAACATAAGAGAGGGGGGAGAGCATATTCAAGAGGATCAACTTATACGAAGAGTTAAAGCAGGAAATAATCAGGCATTACGAATATTAATCGAACGATACAAACATCATGTTTTTAAAGTGACCTACAGTGTCATTCACGATCAAAAAGAAGCAGAAGATTTAGCGCAAGAAACATTTATTAAAATGATGGACGCTCTCCCATCCTATCAATTTCAAGGGTTTAAAACATGGATAAGCCGTATTGCCTTACATAAAGCAATAGACTTTAAACGTAAAAAACAACGTCAAAAAGAGGATTTAACCTCTTTTAATCAAGATTATCAGATTACCCAATGTGATAATGTCGAGACGGAAGTCATGAAAAAAGAAAAGATAGAAAAAGTCAGAAATGCTATTCATCGCATGCCAAAAAAATTTCATGATGTTATCAAATGCTATTACCTTGAAGAATTATCGTATAAACAGATAGCTAAAAAATTAAAAGTGGAAGAATCCACGGTGAAAATGCGTTTATTCCGCGCAAGAAAATGGATGAAAACCAATTGGAAGGAGGATGATTTTTGATGGAACATCTAAGCAAAGATATATTGAAGCTCTATATGAACCATGAGTTAGATGTAGAAGAACAAGAAAGAACAGAGTCACATCTTTATGATTGCGATGATTGCTTAAATGTCTACCTTGCATTAATAGAATCTCAAACGCTAAAGCATTCCGTTTCAGATGATTTCACAGATCAGACCGTTTCCAAAATATATTCACAAACAAAATCTCATCAAAAATCAAAGAAACCTTATTCATCCAAAAATAGAAAGCTTATCACTCATTATTTTCTTGCAGCAGGTTTAACCATTGTGCTGATGTTAACTGGCATATTTCAAACTGTTTTAGATGTGACAAATGATTATCAAGTAGAAACAAGCACTTCCATTACCGATCAGCTAATGCAAAAGACAAATACTTTATTAGATTACATGAAAGGGGATCATAAACAATGAATAAGTCACCAATATTAGCACTTTTCTTAGCCTTTTTTCCTGGATTTGGACATTTGTACTTAGGTCTGAAAATTCGAGGAGTTCTCTATCCATTTTTCTTTCTAGGTGCACTCGGATTGGCATTTGTTACAGGTGTATATGTATATGATGATTTTGTGTTTATTTTCTTCTTTTTGGCAGCCGCGTTTATTTGGATTGTGAATATGCTGGATATCGTTATCACGTTAATTAATCGATCGCATATTAAAGTTTCCAACCCGCATCATGACAGCCACATAGAAACTAAACCGCTGCAAAATGAACGTTTCTCTACGATTTTATTATCTTTCATTCCAGGAGTCGGACATTTTTACATGGGATTAACCCATCGAGGCTTAACCTTTTTAGCTGGTTTTTTCGGGATTATCACAATGATATTCTTCGTTAGTGTCATCACAAGCAGTGTCTTTTTAATATTTCTGTTAGCCTTGCCTATTATTTGGGTATACAGCTTATTTGATGCTATTCAATTGTTAAACAAAAAACAAGCAGGTGAATTATTAGAGGATAAAACGATTATGGATGATCTTGAAAAGTTTCGTGAAGATGGCAAGAAAAGCAAAATGTTAGCTACCGCCTTGTCGATCTTTCCTGGTGCTGGACATATGTATTTAAGCTTACAAAAAAGAGGACTCCAATTAATGGCAGCCTTTTTGTTGTCCATATATATCTTAGATGTGTTACACCTGTCCCTTTTCTTCTTTCTTATTCCAATTATTTGGTTCTTTAGTTTTTTTGATGCCTTACAACTCACTAATCGAATGGATGATGAAGAGGTAGAAGATGTCCCGGTGATAAAACACTTAGCCAATCACCAAAAGTGGCTTGGAATAGGCTTGTTATTGTTAGGCCTCTTTTACTTATTTGATTCTGTGTTATTTCCTGTTTTAGCAGATAATATAAGAGCTGCATTGGATATTAATTTATGGCATTACTATAATAGATATTTTCAAGTCTCTATCGTTTCTCTATTGCTAATCGGCGGAGGCCTTAAACTAATCAGCGGCTCTAAAAAAATAAAACAGGAGAATTTGGAATGAGACAATAGTGCGCAGGATTCTGTCTCAATGACGGGGGATTTCTGGGATATCGTAACTTCAAGCATTCTCTAACATTGGGACATATGAATACATCTAAAAGAAAAAGAATATATGGATGGATATTTGTTTTTAGGAGGAAAGACCTCGCCTATTCGCTTGGCATTTAATAGGGAGGTCTACTTTCTACTACTGGCATGAACCCATTATATTCTTTTGCAGGTCATTCTGAGCTTCTAATTATTTAACAGGGTTACTAAATATTCTTATCAATGGAAGATTATAATACCAAGGCTTGGGAAACAATATCATCATATTTCTGCATGGGGAAATGACCCACATGATGATCCGGAAACTCCCAAAAAATTACAAGTGGGATCAGAACCTCACCATCATTATCACGTACCAGGCGATTGACAACACCGGAAAGAGAATTGGAGTGTGTGGACTCTCGAAGATGCCTTTTCCTTTGTTGCCCATTACATACGGAGTGAGGAAGAATATCAACCTTAATCAATAGGAGTAGTGAATGGAAATCCATAGACAATAAAATAATGAATGGTAATTTATATTCTAAGGATGCTGAAAAACTCCTTAAACTCTTTGCTCACTTTAACTACAAATTCAAATGTAATTAATACCATCCTCCCATATAAAGTTTTTACATACAACAATATGTCCGTACCCTGGAAACATTAAAGAAAAACAAACAATCAATAATGGATTTTTATAATGTAAATAGTTTGATGTAAAAGAATTGGTGCTCTCTAACCATTACTCAACTGTTTTATCTTCTGATCGATTCGTTCGATTTCTGCATAGGCATCTTTCCACCAATTGCGACTCCAAATCCTTTCTATTTCCCAACCTTTTTGCTCTAAGAAACGTTGACGATACACATCTCGTTCCCTTGCTGCTGGTGCACTGTGATACATCGCACCATCACATTCAATCCCTAACACATATTTGCTCGGATCATTGGGATCGACGACTGCTAGATCAATTCGATAGCCGGACATCCCGACTTGTGTATCCACCTGGTATCCAATCTCTCTTAACTTATCATAAACCTCTTCCTCGAATACCGAATCAAAGGTCAAGCTCCCCTCTTGTCTTGTTGTATTTACCTCACCACTCAAGTCTGTGACGGTCGCTTCGATTCTTTCCTTGTTCAAGTTCGAAACAGCTTGTGCATATTCCATATAGGCCTTTAACAATTTAGGACCGATATTTTTCGAATTCGTCACATTCAATTCATTTGGTTCAATACTTGAAACAAGGTGAATCTCTTCCTTTGCACGAGTCACCGCAACATTCAAGCGGTTCTCGCCGCCCTCATGCCCAAGTGTACCAAAGCGATTATATACTTTCCCTTCCTCATTCTTTGCATAGGCTATCGAAAAAATAATGATGTCACGCTCGTCCCCTTGCACATTTTCAATATTTTTCACAAAAATACGCTCATCCAAGTCACGACTCATGACCTGATCATAGACGACACCAAATTCTGAATCCTCTTCACTTGTATGATCAATCGCATCTTCAATAGCCGTTTGCTGCTTCGCATTAAACGTCATAATCCCAATCGATTTGGAAGAATCCTCGATTAGTTTTTGTTTTAATAATTGAACGACATCTTCTGCTTCTACTGTGTTTCGTTGATTAACCCAGCGCCCGTTGGATTTATGCCATTGAATCGCAGCAGGATCCTGCAAGTGATTCACATTCGGTGCAATTTGCATTTGCCCATGATAAAAGGCATGGTTGGAAAAGTTAATCAGCTCTTCTGATTTCGAGCGATAATGCCATTCTAATAGTCTGCTTGGCAAAACACGCTTGGCAAGATTAAGCAAGCTTTGTGACTCCTCATATTCTTCCTGTTCCTCATCGATATCCGATTCCACTGCTCCTTTAAACAAGGAAGATGGCGGCAATTGCTGCTCATCCCCAGCAACGACAATCTTGTTCCCTCTGTAAATGGCCGGCATACCATTTTCCACTGTACATTGAGATGCTTCATCAAAAATGACTAAATCAAACATCTTTTCTTCTAATGGAAAAATCGCAGAAGCAATTTCAGGAGATATCAGCCATACCGGCATTACGTCAAGCAACCCATTCAAAGCAAACTCATTAACTAAGCGACGTACCGGCCAAATTTGCCGTTTCTTTCCTGTTTGATAGATAATATCTTTCACAGCCTTTGGATTGGTTTCTTTTACTTCGTGAATCATCTGCCTCATCTGATTTTGCAGCAATTCAATCGCTAACTGTTGTTTTTTCTTCAAGAACTCTTCTAGTTCTTCCGTCAATACTTGAAAATTACCTGTTCCAATTGTGGCGATTTCGGGATATTTCCTCTCAATTTCATCAATCCAATGAATATAAGCCGATTGCCTCGCCACTTCTTCCCATTCCTTCGCTAAGTTACCGGAATCAGATAAGTTCCGCTCAATCAAACGATCAATCATCATTTGAACCATTTCCGCACTATCATCATACAATCGATCCATTTCTCTTAATTCATCAAAAAACTCTTTGATGTAATCTTGCTTCTTTTGTAACGTTGACAGCGGGATATCTCCTTTGGAAACAAGATGCTTCATCTCTTTCAGAGAATCATTCGTAAAATAAGCATCCATTTTGTCCAAGTGTTGGAATAATCCTTCCGTAGCTTTCGATAAATCATATAGGATAGTGAGACTTTCTTGTAACTTTGGCCATTCTTTAGATGATAGACCTTTAAATTTTTCCCCATCTAATAATTCTTCCATAATCGTTTTCCCTGTAAAAGATGTCCACAGCCATAAACGTAATTTCTTTAACGTTTTCTTATCATCTGTATTCAAATCATCATAGATTTTGGACAGCTTTCCATCAATTTGACGGCTATAGGATGGTGTAATGTCTTCATCATCAAAATGTGCTAAATAATCTATGCTTTTTTCCGCTTCTTCAATCGCTTGGCCAAGCTGTTCAATCATTTGAATTCGGTCCTTCAATTCCATTTCACTAAAGGATTTTCGATCATAAACTGGGGTGTCCTCTCCGCCAAACGTATCGTAATACCTCCCATAGGTGCTCACTTTTCTTAAAGTATCCTCTAAATTATTTTTATCTAGTTCATTTAAAATATCATCTAAACCAATCATCCGATCTTGTTCTTTTGCTGGCTTACTGTAACCATATAAATCATAGGCTCTAAATCCATGGTTTTGCACTTCAAACAAGGCTTGCGCAATCTGATCTAATTTATTTTCCGCTTTGATAATTTGTTCAGACAACATGTCAAATTCCTGTGCTAAATCCTTATAGGAATGGTTTTGATTCAGCTGCACATTTAGCTTTTGATATAAAGAATTGCGATCATTTTTTTCATCGTGCAGTAAAGCAACATTCGAAGATAATCCTAAACTATCCAAGCGTTGATAAACCACATCAAGTGCAGCACGTTTCTGCGTCACAAGCATCACACGTTCATCATTTGCCATCGCATTGGAGATCATATTGACAATGACCTGCGATTTTCCTGTGCCAGGCGGCCCATGTACGACCATCCCTTTCTCAGAGGCGAGGGAATCGATAATTCGTTCCTGCGACGCATCCGTATCTAATACAAAAAATTTACGTTTTTCCTGTTCCAGCTTTTCCTGATAGGATTGATCCTTATGCGCAGGAAGATTATCAACAGATTGGCTGCCTGCTTGTACTTCGACATCTAAAAATTCAGAAACTACTCCTAAATCCTCTTCCCCTTGTTCCAGTAACTCGATAAATTCTTCATAATCTCGCAGAATAGCTGAATCCCCTTGAGGAAAATGACCAATCACTGCTTGATGATTTAATTGAAAGCTCCCTTTTGAAAAGGTTGGGATTTCGGATTTGGTATATGGCTCAACAGGTTCTAACTCCTCTGCCTCATTTACCGAAACGGAAATCGCATTATCTGTTAGCCACTTTGCCCAGCTTTCAAGATCAGCTGTATCCGCTTGGCTTTCCGCTTCATCAAATAAAGCATCCGGAACATATAAATTGCTTAACTTTTGCATTGCTAAAAACAATGTTCGATTCAATTGCGGTGCTTGATCAATTAAAGGCTCCACCTGCCACTCAATCCCATTCTTCTTGTTACGATGTAATCGAATTGGGTACAAAAAAAGCGGTGCACGTACATAAGTCCCGTCCGTCATCGCCCCTTCTAAAAAGGGATAACCTAAATATAAATCATAAAGACCTGTTTCTTCTTCGATCGATTTTATATTTCGATATAGCGTTGTTAGTTTTCTAGAAAGAGTGAATGATGCATCTAGATCCGCTTTTTCTTTCACTATACTTTTCGTTTTTTTATCGATAAAATCATCAAGGACTTGATCCGGATCTTTGTCTATTTTAAGTAATTCATTTAAATCAAACGTCCATTTATTATAGAGCTTTAACAATCGAATCGATCGATTGCTCCGGCTAATATTATTTAAACGATCTCGTAAGACCGTTAATTTTTCTATCATTTATATCACCTAATTTTAAAAATAAGTTTCGTTGCTATTATACAACAAAACTTATGATGGATAAAAAGTATGGGGTTCTATCAATAAGACGAATATCAATAAGAGCAAAATCCCTCATGCCGGATAAGACATGAGGGATTTGTTTGAACTATTTCTAATCTAATGTCACAGTACTAGACACTTCTACTTCCTGAACAGCTTGAGCGGCTAAGCGGTCGGCCTCTCGATTTTTCTTACGGCTGACATACTCGTAGGAGGGCACGATTCCTAATTGATCGATTTTATCTTCAATCCGATCGATCCATTTTGATAAAGATTCTTCCAGGCACGGCCATTCATCATTCAATTGATTGATCACCACTTTCGAATCCCCTTTTATCCAAACATCTAAGTGATCAATCCCTAATTGCTCTGCTGCTTCCAGTGCCAAGTGAAGAGCGGCATATTCCGATTCATTGTTATTATCTAACCCATCGATTAGTGCATTTTT
This sequence comes from Gracilibacillus sp. YIM 98692, assembly GCF_010993965.1. Taxonomy (GTDB): domain Bacteria; phylum Bacillota; class Bacilli; order Bacillales; family Amphibacillaceae; genus Gracilibacillus. The sequence continues at coordinate 225,048 of NZ_WIXM01000001.1, forward strand.
TCGCAATCGAAAAGAAGAGCCATTTTGGTCATAATAGATGACACAACCAAGGCCGGATTGGTTCGTTTCTAAATCAAAACTGCCGTCAAAATATATCACCACGTTATGAGGTTCTGTCTCTAGTTCTTTCAAATATTGCGTTAACTCTTTCTTTGTCCAGCTCGTTTCATATCGATCGATAAACGTGATATGTTTGGCTCTGTTTGTCCGTTCCAAATCCTCTGCAATATTTAACGCTTTTTCTATATCCATTTCCTCGGTATTGAAAAACGCCTCATGCCCACCAGGAGTGCGATACGTTATGTCCATCTTTATCTGCACAATTCAGTCCACCTTTTGGCTTTTTCATTATTGTAACCGATTGTGGAGGTAAGATGCATGGTGAAGTTATGGACATTCTGATACTAGAATAAAAAGTGGATACCCCATTAACATCCAAAAAATCTGACTTTTTGCAACAATAATGGAACGAATGTCCGCTTCATAAATGTGCTCACTTATGTCAAAAAATACCTCATAAGCTCTTCCGCACTATGAACTTCTTTATCTGGGTAAAACGCACTGTCCTGATCCATCTCTCTTGTCCGGTGATTTATCCAAATGGCCTGCCATCCCGCTTGTTTGGCACCAATGACATCTTTTTCAAAAGAATCCCCTACATAAACGGTTTGCGCTGGATCGCATGCCAGCTTTTTTTCTATCAGATCAAAAATTTCCCTTTTAGGTTTGGCATAGCCGTAGCTTCCAGAAATAAAAATATTCTCTTCTGGGATCCACTTGTTTAGCTGTAATTGTTTGATTTTCATCGACTGATGATGTTCTTCCCCGTTTGTCAGAATCGCAAGCTGCTTGCCCTCACGTTGAAGTGCATCTAACAATTCTATCACCTCAGGAAATAGCGTGATTTTTCCCTGTTCTTCCTTATACACTTCATGAAAGGCAGCTGCTTTCTTTTCATCCATCGGAATATCATAATCTTGGCATGCTCTAATTATTCGTCCGGTTTGCCATTCAAATGCCGTGATCTCCCCTGCCTCGCTCTGATCAAACAATATCTCACTATATTTTCTGCTCGAGCGATAAATTTGATCGATTTCATCATAGGTAAACGTTCCATCTATCATTTTTCGAAATGTGTGATGAAAAGACATTGCCTGATCATACAACGTATCATCCACATCTAAAATAATCGTATTCAATCATTTCTCCTCCTTATCTACAGTTGCAAGTCTATTATAACAAATGAAGAATGGAATGGTTTTAAGTAATCCTTCGAAAGGACAGATGGCTCTGTTTCTTTAAATTGATATTTTCCACAACATAAAAAAGGCTGCCTATTTTATCTGAATAGACAACCCTTTCAGCTCGTTAAATAAGATCATACATGGATACAACACGAATATTTTCCATGTTTTCTTTTTGAAAGGCTTCTTTTTCTGTGCTTGTCCGCTTATAAAAAGGGATTATTTTTTTCATACCTGGTATTAAATGAAAATTATTTTCTGTAAAATACCCTTCTATATCTGTTTCCAGCCAAACATGACTAGCAAACTTTTGTGATTCGACAACTATACCTTGCTCACTATACTCTAAATGGATTTCGGGATTCTCAAAAGTTAGATGCTTTGGCTTGTCCAATAAATGCACGATATTATCTATTAATCTACCTTGTTCTTCTATTTCTGCATACAACACTATATCTTCGTCATGTCGATAAGCAATCAGATCTTCAAGCACCTGCTCCTTCACTTTGGTAGAAGTGTTTGCTTTCATGGTGATTTCCTTTGTTTCTGTATATAACGCCTCACCTGAAAAAGTATAGATGGAAATATGCAGGTTAACTGATTTTGACTGCAGCTGGTCTGAAACCGTATAAAAGTGAACACCCTTTTCCGTTTGATCCACTATTAATACATTTGGTTTAAACCTGTCTTTTATCACATACTGCAACGCTTTCCACCTGCCGAAATAATCCATACTCGACCAAGAAGCTACTGGCCAACAGTCATTCAATTGCCAATATAAAGTGCCCATACAATAGGGCATATTTAATCGATGTGCTTCCACTGCGGATTTAATCGCATCTGCCTGCAAAATATGACTTATACGCAGAAAAGATGAGAAGTCTTTCGGCGGATGATAATACATTTCCATATAATTTTTGATCAAGCGATTTCCAGCCCCATTTTTTTGATGATGGAGCATGATATCAGACTCTAACGCTAAGCCTTCCTCTTCAGCATAAGTTAAAACCGTCTTTTTCTCAGGGAAGGATTGAAAGCCATACTCACTCATAAAACGGCCAACTTTATCTTTATATGCTTCTACTGGTTTTTGCCCATGCCATACATCCCAATAATGAACGTCTCCTCTTTGTACCGTATCAAATGTGGCATGCTGCTCCTTCGTATAAGATAATTCCTGCATGGGTGAACTTGGCCAGTAATCTACATTAGCATCATATTTTTCTAACACGGAAGGCAAAATATGATGGAAAATGTCATCATATGCTTTCCAAATCTCTTGGCGCTGCGTATTGTTGTATCGCTGTTTCCATCCCCAGCCACCTTGCTCCTCATACTCTGACCATGCTGCATCCATTTCATTATTTCCACACCATAGCGCTATACATGCATAGTTCCTTAGTCGCTTCACATTATCTATGGCTTCTTTTTTAACACTTTCTATAAACGCTTCATCGCCAGGGTACATACTGCATGCGAACATAAAATCTTGCCACACTAGGATGCCGTATTCGTCACATAGTTTATAAAATTCGTCATACTCGTAAATACCGCCACCCCAAACACGAAGCATATTCATATTCGAATGCGCTGCGGTGGCAATCTCATGACGATATCGTTCTCGGGTAATGCTTGTTTGAAAGCTATCATTTGGGATATGGTTTGCTCCTTTCGCAAATACCGGTACCCCATTTAGTTCAAAATAGAAACTTTGCCCATACTTGTCGGAATCTCTCACTAAACGAATCGAACGTAAACCAGTTCTAACATAATGAGAAGCACGAACATCATCATTAAGTATCAAATCTATTTGAAAATGATACAAATACGGCTCCCCTAAGCCGTTACTCCACCATAACTTTGGGTTATCAATCGTTATCGGGATATGAAGATGTTGTACTCCCTTTTTCAATCGGAAATTTTGCTCTTTTCCCATAGAATGTTGATCTGAAATGTTAAAAATCACTTCTGTTTCATTTGTCGCTTCCACTTCTATTTCAGCCACAAGATCGGCTCTATTTTCCGAAACAAATGGCTGTTTTATGTGGACATCAAGTACTCTTGCCTCTGACCAAGCTTCTAAATAAACCTCTTTCCAAATACCACTCGTAACAAAGCGTGGTCCCCAATCCCATCCATAATGGTAAGGAGCTTTTCGAGCAAATACGCTTAATTTCTTTTCCCCTACTCCACCGTCCTCTGAATGGTCGTTATCTGCCGGCAGATTATAACCTAACTGATCAGGCTTGTGCAGATCATGTTGAATAGGAGAATGGAAATATACGGTTAATTGATTATCTCCCTGCTGTAAGTGTGACTTTACATCTGCTTTCCATATTCGAAACATATTATCTGCTTCTAATATTTTATTTCCATTTACATATACATCTGCATAGGTATCTAACCCTTCAAAACTAAGTTCCACCTTTTCATGTTCCAACACATCATCTCTTACCAAAAAAGTCGTTTGATATTCCCAATCTGTTTTATCTATCCATTGCATATCCAACTCGTTTTTCCCATAAAACGGATCTTCTATTGCTCCATTGTTAAGTAAATCTGTATGGACACAACCTGGTACGGTTGCCCGTTTCCAATCATTCGCTGTCGCTTCTTTAAAAAACCAATCTTTTAATGTCTGTTTGATCGGATTCCTCACTTCCAGTCCCTCATTTCATCAAATTAATCAAAATGCACCTCAGCCTTTTCTGTACTTGATTGATATACACCTGTTAATATTTTCATCATTTCGACCCCATCTTCCACCGGACAAATCGTGGTCTCCTCTCCTTTGACACATGAAATGAAATGATCCACCTCATGTTGGAACCCTTTTTCAAAATCAAAGGTTAAATCATCAATTTGCGGCGTGCTATTTAACATAATGTTATTTTTCTCTGTGAAAATTTCTAGCTGTGGCTCGATTTCCGCTCCACCTTTATCACCGTGTAAACTAACACGCATTTTTTCTTTCTTCGCATGTAGTGAAAAGCTCACATCAACCATTAAGGAAGCACCATTTTCAAAACGAATAATAGCATTTGCCAAATCTTCTACATTATTTTTTTCTGCATCATAATCAGCCGCTTTATAAAAAGACTTATATTCTATATTGGAGCGATTTCCTAACTTATGATACGTATTCCCACTAACAGACTTTACTTTGGGCTTGCCCATTAAATACCAGCATAAATCAATCACATGTACACCGATGTCGATTAAAGGACCGCCGCCAGAACGTTCCATATCTGCAAACCATCCACCTGGATTACCTAGGACACGAATACAAGAAGACTTCGCATAATAAATATCTCCAAGCTCTCCATTATCAATAAATCTCTTTAAAACCTGTGTATTTGTCCCAAATCTCCTTACATAACCTATTTGTAAAAACTGATCCGGATTATTTTCCACAGCCTCTTGAATCGCTAATGCTTCCTCTACCGTTTTACAGAGTGGCTTTTCAATCAATACATTTTTACCAGCATTCAATGCCGCAATAGCAATTTCGGCATGGGAATTGTTCCATGTACAAATACTCACTGCATCAATTTCATCATTATCTAACAAATCTTTATAGTTCGTATAATAGTGCGAAACCCCATACTCTTCTGCTTTTTGTTGCGCTCTTTCTTCATTAAAATCACTTACTGCATAAATTTCCGCATCATTATGTTGAAGATACCCTTGAATGTGCATTTCCGAAATGGAACCTAAACCGATAATACCTACCTTTACTTTCCCCATCATTTATTTCCTCCTTTTTATAATTGATCCCAAAGATTTTGAACATTATTTAACGATATCTCACTTGCCTTCTTACATTCTTCCATTCCTTCAAATTCAATTGATAGATATCCATCATAGCCGCTCTCTTTAATGACTTTTAACACTGTCTGTAAATCGATATCTCCATGTCCCGTAATAGCTCCGCGTAAATAATGACCACCTGCAGATTGAAACCATCCTTCGCCAGGATGATAAGAGGCTCCATTCCGAATATAGAAATCCTTCACATGAATCATCGAAGCATGATCTATGCACTTTTTGATCGCTACAATTGGATCCTCATCTACACATAAGAAGTTTCCGGTATCTAATGTATGTTTAAAATTAGGCCGATTCACTTTGGAAACCAAGAGATTAATCCGATCACTGGCTTGAATATAAAAGCCATGGTTTTCAATGCTTGTTACGATATCGTATTGTTTCGCATAATCAGCAATTTCCTGACATCCCTGAATAAGTCTTGGTAAATCTTCTTCAAACTGTTCAATACTCGCTTCTTCTGGGGGTTTAAAGGAAACATCATGCCGCATTCTTTTCACACCAAGTTGATAAGCAATATCTACTTCTTGTTTTACTCGTTCCATTTCCTTGGCAAAATCCTTTTCATCACTAGCTAAAAAATCTGCACCAATGGCATAATTGGAAATCTCAATATTTACTTCTTTAGCCTTTGCCACAATATCTTTAACCAATTGTTGATTATTCGTTAAAGTGTAGCCAATTGGAACAATCTCTATATGTGCTCCACCGTGATCTGCCGTCCATTGGATCACGTCTAATATCGACATTTCTCCTGAATGAATGGCATTGGCCAAACTGTAAGAGCTCATACCTAATTTCATTTCGATAACCTCCACTCACATTATGATGATAACGATGTCGGTGATTTTTTCTCATTTGATAAATAAGCAGCTTTTACTACTTCAAGCGTTTTCAATCCATCGTAACCTGATATAAAAGGAGAACGATTTTCTTGCACACACTGAATAAAATCTTGTATTAATCCCTCGTCCATATCATCTGACCAAACCTTATGTTCTAATCGATTGTCATGATCGTTATAGAACAAGGAATGCTGTTTAAACGCATCTACTTCCAATACGCCTTTTTCACCGAAAAATTCCAAAGTCACATCTCCCCAAGTTGGGAAAGTCTTTGGCCGTGACCAGCTCGGATCGATGGTAACCACCATACCAGATTCAAACTCTAGCAAGACATGTCCACAGTCTTCTACATCAATGTCATAAAATCTAGTATCAAATTCTGCATATACACTTGTCACTTCTTCATCGAACATCCACCTCAACACATCCACAAGATGGACAATATGATCTGTAGCACAGCCTCCACCGGATAATTCTCGATTGATAAACCATCCACCTGGCATTTGACCATGGTTTGTCGTATTCACTGCTAATACTTCCCCTATTTCTCCTTTGCTCATGAGTTCTTTGACTTCTTGAATGGCAGGGGCAAACCTTACCGGAAATGCTACTTGTAACAATACTTCATTTTGTTCACAAGCTTTTATCATATCAATGGCATCCTCTACTTCGGTTGCGATTGGCTTTTCACATAAAATATGTTTCTTGTAACTGGCTGATTTGATCACATGTTCTTTATGACATGCATTTTCCGAACAGACAATGACCGCATCTATATCTGATGCTAAAAAATCATCTAAGTCGTGGAAGTAGTTCGTATCATACTCTTCAGCCATTTCTAAACCTCTCTTTTCTTCCTCATCCCAAATACTAACCAATGCAGCGCTTTTGCTTTTTTGCAGTGCATGAGCATAACTAACCGCATGCATATGGGCAAAACTAATAATTCCGATCTTCAACAAGGTTGTCATCTCCTTTCGTAACAGGCATCTGTTGTTGTAGTGACTTCTCAATAGCATCTGCAAAATACAGCACATGCTCCATTTCTATGGAACGGTCCAATGTCTCTTGTTTGTTGAATAGTTTTTGATAAAGGGATTCTAATTGTCGTGTGGCCAATGATTTACCTGTTGGATTTATACTGACTCTACCTTCCTCTGCTAGATTCATCGTGATCGGAATGGTCTCGCCACTTTTATTGGATAGCATCCCTTTTGCACCTGCAAATTCCAGGTTTAATTCTTCCTTTCCAAACCCTTGTGCCATTTCTAAATGAGTAAAACTACCATCGACATGTCTAATATGAATGATTTTATATTCTAGGTTTTTGGTGTCCGTCTTCTTATCTATTTGTTTGGCATAAATCGTCTGGAAATCACCAAATGTTCGATAGATCCAATCTAATAGGTTCATCCCTTGTTCTAGCATTCTATCTTTATGATCAGATTTTAATGAAATACGATTCACACCACTTTTCCCCAATTGCTGATTGGCAATAATGGCATGAGCCTGTGAGAATTCGGGCGAAGCCATCAAAGGGGTCGTAATAAATACCTGCATCTGTTGTTCTTTTATAAAGGCTAGTACATCTTTTATTTTATGGATAATTGGTGCAATAGGTGATGCCACCACAATCGGTATACTTCCTCTTAACTTTTTTAGGATGATAGGTTTTAATTCTGTTGAAACACAAATATCGATTAGATCCACATGGTCTTCTAAAGCGAAGGGATTTGGCAGCAGATCTATCTTCTTTTCATCCATGACAATCGTACGTTCGACGATGACATCCTCTTTTGTTTCCCAAAAGGAGAGATGTTCTTGTGTTTCTGCTTCATTGCCAATTACAATGACCTTCATTCGTATTCTTCACTCCTTATCTGTTATCAGTTGATGCGTGCAGATTTCATATGGCTTTAATTTGGTTTGATAATAATCAGTACTTACTGAAGGAGAGTCTGTTGGTTTCTCAAGCAAGTTTGTTTCTTGGATTCTACTTTTTTCAGGTAAAGTGATAGCGGTAGATACTTCATTTCCCTCTGATTCATATAATCGAACTATAATACCTTTTTCATCTTCTGATTGTTTAATCGTATCAAGTATGGCACTGTCGCTATCTACTTGAATAAAAGATTGCGAACTTTGTAAGCTGCCATCATGCTGCTTAGTAAAATAGACAGCATCCGTTGTATTCACTTCCAACCCTTTTTTAACCGTTTGTCCTGTTCTCCAATCCCCTTGATGCGGGTATAAGGAATACATAAATGAATGAGTATGCCTGTCTGCATTCTGATCAGGCCATTTTGGAGATCTTAGGAGAGACAACCTCATCTTTTTCCCTTTGATATCATATCCGTATTTACTATCATTTAATAGACTTACGCCATAATTGCCTTCCGATAGATCTGCCCATCTTTGACCACATACTTCATATTGAGCTTGTTCCCAGCTCGTATTATGATGGGTTGGACGTTCAATAGAACCAAATGGTATTTCATAAGTTGCTTTGGCGGAATAAATATTAACAGGAAATGCGACTTTTAATAGTTTATTCGTTTCCTGCCAATCTACTTCTGTAACGAAATCGATCACCTTAGAATGATGATAAAAAATGATTCGCTGTGTCACATACGATTGGTTCAACTTCCATTCAAATTGTAATTCATCGGTTAATTCCCCTGTATAGTTAACCTTGGCATCAACCCATTCCATATTATTTAATTTTTGAGAGTCAAAATTCGGATCAATATCCCATGCATCCCAATCAGTAGGCAGATCATCAAATAACTCTAATTCATTAGCTATTTTACCTTCCTGTATAATTTCCTTATCCGCTTGTTTATCATAAAGTCTTCTCATAAAACCTTGTTCAGAAAACTCTACGATATAATGGGCTGTTTCCCATTTCCCATTAAACGAAGTAGTGAGTGCAAATGTCTGTTCATTAGCCTCTTTTAACCAAACTGTTTTATAACCAAATGATGGCACATTTTCAATCAATATATGCATATCGATTGTGTCTTTCTCTACTTCCACATACTCAACGGGATATGCTGTTCCCTTTTCATCTACCACTTCTTTGCCAAGTAACTCTTGATTGCCTGTCAATGTAACGAAACGGCTCCTATCCCATCCTAAACTATTAAAAACAATAATTGGTTCTCCCGGGCCTGCAGTATTCACTCGCTGTACGATATGTTCAATGGCACTTTTTTGTAATGATTCTCCGTTCGTTATCACCTCTTCATATTGTTGATCTGAAAGCTTGTAGACAGGCTCAATCGAGGTGCCTGGTACGATATCATGAAACTGATTGAACATGATGAGTTTCCATAGTTCTTTTATTTTTTGAGCAGGATAGATTGCACCAGTTATAAGATGTGCGAAAGTATTCCATATCTCTACATTTCGTAATAGGGCTTCTGCTTGACGATTATATTTTTTCGTTTTGGCATGGGTCGTATAAGTACCGCGGTGGAGTTCTAAATACAAATCCCCATACCATTTGGGCAGCTTAGGATCCTTCTGAGTCACCCGGTCAAAGAAATCATGCACTTTACTAAATTTCACATTTGGTAAACCCGGTAAAGAATCCGACCGTTTAATCGTTTCCACCATTTCTCTCGTTACTCCGCCACCACCATCACCGAAGCCATATACAAGCATTCTTTCGTCATATTCTTTCTTTTGTATATAATCTTGCCAAGTGTCTTTCACATCTTTCGGATTCGTTTGTTGTCCAAGAATGGTGTGTAAATAAGATAGGATGCTCGTACCATCAATGCCTTCCCAATAAAATAAATCATAAGGAAAACGATTGGTATCATTCCAATTCAATTTCGTCGTCATAAAATAGTCTGTATCAGCCTTTTTCAAAATCTGTGGTAATGAAGCACAGTATCCGAATGTATCTGGCAACCACTCTACCCTAGGCTCCTGATTAAACTCTTTCTGGAAATATTGCTTCCCATATAACAACTGCCTTACTAAAGACTCACCTGAAGGGATATTTAAATCTGGTTCCACCCACATACCGCCAATAATCTCAAATCGGCCTGCATCTATATGGCGTTTGACTCGTTCAAACACCTTAGGGTGATAATCTTTAAGATACTCAAATAATTGCGGCTGGCTCTGTGCATACTCAAAATCTTCGTATTCATCTAATAAGGTACAAGCTGTAGAAAATGTCCTTGATGCTTTCCGTATCGTTTCTTTTAAAGGCCATAACCAAGCAAGATCGATATGGGATTGACCTATAGCACGTATCGTTCCTTCGCGATAACCTGCAAGATCATGTAATACAGATTTTAATGTCGCTTCATGTTTCTCCGCCTTAGATGGATTGTGGAAATCTTCCTCGGTTCCAAGCTTCCATTCGTTTGCGATATCTTCTAATGATTGATATAAAATATGATACCGAGTATCTTCAGAATCAAGTAACTCTAATGTTTTACAAGCTGTTTCCACCGTATATAAGAAGCTTTGTATTGCTCTATTGACTAATAGAAGCTTACTATTAGTTAAATAAATAGGTGGCGGTGATGTTTCCGCACTCGCTACTTGGTTAAAGCCGCGCAATGAATCCTCTGGTATACCAACAGGATTAAATAATTCTATATGGATCTCTAAGGTTTTTTGATTACGCAAATGTTTTGGCAAAAAACAAAATGCTCGGTTACGGTCAAACCCTTGAATAGGTTCTCCATTGATACTGAATAATCCTTCATAATGTGACGATATGCCGCCTGGTCCTGAAGCCTGGAAAAATAAACCGACATCTTCATTGTGCCATTGAGCAGGAATTTCCATCTTATTTGATAAAATGGCGGTAATGCCTGAATCAATCAAATGATCACCAATATGAACCGTTTGGTGCTGACTTTCGGTCTGTAATGGCTGATATTGGTTCGGATCATGATAAATAAACGTTTTCATTTTCCAATTATCGATTGGCTGACTAGCAAGATATTGATTATTTCTTAGCATTCTAATTAGTCGATGTATTCTCTGCATTCCTATCCCTCTCTATTCTCCATCAATCACTAGTTTTTTTGTTTCTAATTGATTGGAAGATTCTCCAACCATCAGTAAAACATTACCTGGTTCTACTACCTGTTCCATTTGAACATTCCAAACCGATAACTCTTCGAATCCTAATTCCAAATTCACCTGTTTCGATTGACCAGCTTCCAGCCATATTTTTTTAAATGCTTTTAATTCTTTGATCCGTCGAGTGACAGATGCCTCCATGTCTTGAATATATAGTTGGACAACCGCATACCCATCATACGATCCTTTATTTAAAATATTCACAGAAATCTTAACTCTCTCTCCCTTTTCCAATGATTTAAGATTAATGGATTCAATCTCCTCCGTTGAAAAAGAGCACTCAAAAGAAGTGTAGGATAAACCATAACCAAAACGGTATATCGCATGACCTACTTCATCATAGTAATCTTGCTTTGCTCCACTATTTTTATAATTGTAATAAACAGGAAGTTGATCAGCAGAATATGGGATGGAAATGGGCAGCTTCCCACTAGGATTCACATCCCCGAAAATTACTTCAGCAATCGCTTGTCCCCCAAGTTGACCCGGGTACCACCCAATTAATATCGCATCAAGATAAGATTCAATATTCTTCAAACTGTATGGTCTCCCTTGAATCAGTACCCCTATCATCGGGATGTTGAAAGATGCTAACTCTTGTACTAACCTTTCTTGGACTCCGCCAAGCTTCAAGTTTGCCACATCTATATTTTCACCACAATCCATTTCAGCTTGGGCATCATGTTCCACTGCACCGTTATTCTGAAATTCCATCCCAAACTCTCTAGCACTAGATCCTCCTAAAGCTAGAATGATCACATCTGCCTTTTCGGCTAACGTTTTTGCCTGCTTAAAATCTGAAGTATCTTTTGACCGAATACCGCAGCCCTTCGTGTAAAAAATTTCTGTATCTTTTTCGACGATGGATGCAATACCATCTTTTATGGTTACAACGGCTTCTCTTCTTTGAGGGGGCGTATAGTCACCTAACATGTTATAAACATTGTCCGCACTCGGTCCGATAATGGCTATTCTTTTCTGTTTCTTACTTAAAGGCAATAGATGATGATTGTTTTTGATGAGAGTTATCGATTGCCTTGCCATTTCTAGATTAACCTGCTTACTTTCCAGTCGCTTATATTGAGGTTTATTCGCCCTACCAGCCGGCTTTCCAGACATGATTCCTAACCGGAATTTTAGATATAATACGCGTTTTACTGCTAAATCGACCAATGACTCGTCCACTTTCCCGTTTGTAACCGCTGCTTCTATTTTTGTATAAATATCATCCCATAAGCTTAAATCGACTCCTGCATTCAAGGCATATGCAGCAGCTAATTCTTCATCACCTGTAAGTAAAAGCAAACGATCTAAGGCAGTTCCATCAGCCATCACGATCCCTTTAAAATTCCATTCTTCTCGTAAAATATCCGTAAGTAATTTTCTATTTACATGACATGGGATGCCATCTATTTCATTGTACGCTGCCATACATGCCAATGCTCCAGCTTCAATCCCCGCCTTCATTGGCGGTAAATAAATTTCTCTTAGTTCCCGCTCTCCTATTAAAGCTGGCCCTGCATTATGGCCGCCAACAGCCGCTCCTTGTGCCGCAAAGTGTTTTAATACTGGTAAAACATGAGGAGAATCGTTAACACTTCCTTGCATGCCATGGACAACCGCTTTAGTCATTTGAGAAGCTAAATAAGGGTCTTCACTGAAACACTCTTCTGTTCTTCCCCAGCGCGGATCTCTAGCTATATCTAATGTTGAGACTAACCCTAGATGGACTCCTTTATCCATTAATTCAGAAGCTACATGAGAAGATGCTGATTGTTGTAAATCTGGATTCCAAGTTGCCCCTGCCCCTATATGAGTAGGAAAAACAGTGCTATCCAATGCTTGATGCCCATGCGGACATTCTTCTGACAATAAAGCAGGAATTCCTAGTCTGGTATGTTCTTTTAAATATTGCTTGATCATATTCGTAACTTGAAAGCAATCTTCTAAAGGTATTCCATTTTCAAAATTTATTCCAGACCATGGATCGGCGCGAAATAATCCATATAATGCACCAATCCCTCCAAATTGATCGACATGATTCTTAAAAGTGTCGGTTAACTCATATCCATCATCCGTTTTTTTGTATACTTGCCACCCATATAACTTTTGATTCAGTTGACCTACTTTTTCTTTTAAAGTCATGCTTTTGATTAAATCATTGATTTGTTTTTCCATTTGGCTATCACACGTTTTATACATAATACATCCTCCAAAACAATCATTACATTGATGAAAACCGAAAAACTTGAGCAATAGGTGTATCCTTTTCTGACGCAGCAGGAATGTCTAAAGTTATTCCATTTTGGTCTTGAAAGAAATGTAAACCATCACTTACACCGATTAAATCAATCCGATGAACGGTTTCATGGTACGGGATAACAATTTTTTCTTTTTGAAATGAGTTATCCCCTTCTTTCAATAAACGGAAGCAATATACTACATCATCTTTTTTCGTAAAAGCATAATTTTGTTGATAATAAGGGGATGTGATTCTCGTTCCATATATGCCTTCCCCGTAAATGTCTAACCACTTTCCTAATTCCTCCATTTGTTCAATCGCTTTTCTTGGCAGCCTGCCATCCGGTTGCGGCGGAACATTCAGTGCTAAATTCCCCCCTTTTGCTACAATTTCAATGAGGGTGTGAATAATTTCTCTCAATGATTTATAGTCATCTTCATACTTATACGAAAATGATGTACCAATCGTGATACAACTTTCCCATGGTACCTCCATGGCATGATCGGGAATCGTTTGTTCAGGCGTCACGTAATTCTCGTATAACCCTCCTACTGTTCGATCTGCAGTCAATAGCCAAGGCTGCTTTTGACGAGCTTTTTCAACGACTTCTCCTAAGCGAATATCTTGGTTGCGCTTACCAACCCAACCAGCATCTAACCACAAGATATCGATGCGGCCGTATTTCGTCATTAATTCCATAATCTGATTATGGGTAAATGAAATAAATTTCTCCCACACCCATGGATATTGATCAGGATCATATGAAGGACCTCTCCACATCTTCCTTTTTCTTTCCATCCCAGGTGCCCAATAATATGGGTTATGCCAATCTGCCTTTGAAAAGTAAGCAGCTATTGCTATCCCCTTTTCTCTGAAAGCATCAAACACATTTTTACAAATATCTGCATACTTATGTGTATGAAAAGGACAAGTTTTTGCCGTAATACGATAATCTGTTTCCTGCGTATCCCACATAGAAAAACCGTCATGATGCTTCGTAGTAAAAATCAAATATTTAAAGCCTGCTCTACTAGCAAGTTCCGCCCATTTGTCAGGCTGAAAACGGATCGGATTAAAGGTTCGATTCAAATCAAAATATTGTCTTTTAAATTCTTCCATGTCTTCTTCCCAATCAATATCATCACGTGACCACTCCCCATCTTCATCACTTAAAGCCCATGATTCTACGAGCCCTAACTGTGAGTATGGTCCCCAGTGCATCATTAAAGCTAACTTTTGATCTTTAAACCATTCCAATCTTTCTAATAATAGAGGATCATCTGGTTGCACCCAATTCTCTTCTGAACTGTAATTATGGACACCTTTTTCCAATTCATTACTTTCTCCCATATTGCATAACTCCTCTGTTTATCTTTTTTTAACTTTCAATTTAAAAACCGTTTTTTTCTGGCCAACTACCTTCTTGTTATCATTTACAATAAGTTGAGAAGTTAGTGAATCTAGCTTTTGTATCGTTTGTTCATTACCGTAATTGATTTGCCTTAGGATCTCAGCAACAATGAGTGGCCAAACCTCTTCTGAACCATTCAATACCTTTAAGGAAAAGGCGATTCCTTCTTTTTTTAAGACAAAGCAATAGACACCCTGTGCGCCGCCTTTGGCAAAAATATTTGGATCTTGTAATAGTATCGAACATATTGCTGAAGTGCCCGATATCATTTCTGCGTGTTCATTCATTAATTGACTAATCGTGAATAGAGTTTCTTGTAATTTTTGATCTTCAAAACTACTCGTAAAAATAAAATTCAAATATAACTGTGCTATTAAGGATAGTGGAAAGGCATATACTGGTGTGCCACATCCATCCACTGCAATATTTTTTGAGTTACTTATTGGTTGATCAGCCAAAATAGAGATGAACTTACGAATTTCTTCCTGAACTGGATGATTCAGATTATCATAATGACGTATATCTGCTTTTAAAACTTTTGCCAGGGCTATCATACCTAAATGCTTACCAGAACAGTTATGATAGATTTGCCTTTTAGGCTTGTTTTGCCTCATTAGTTCATCACGAGCATCAGGATTCAGTGGATATGTTGGCGAACATAGTAAATCATCTTCTGTAACACCTATTTTTCTCATTAATTGTATTAGTTGTTCGACATGGAAGTCTTCTCCACGATGTGAAGCCATCAATAACGCTGTTTCTTTTTTAGTTAATTGGAAGGCTTCTGGTACTCTGTGATATATGGCTGGAATAGCTTGAAATGGTTTTAATGCGGACCTTAATAATGTTAGGTGTTTCCTATTTCCAACTTGAAAAGTTTTTTGGTGATCTTTAGTAACGCCATATATATGTCCGATATGAATGTTTTCTAATATAGAATTTCTTGATTCTTCTACCAATACTTTAAAATTCATCACGTTTCTCTCCTATGACTTTATGTGATGATGATGGATATGCATCCAATCGTATAATGGACTCTCCTTCACAGCGTAACCGACTTGGCTTAACAAAAATTCGCTAAACATCGAGTTAGCCCATGAGAACCAAGGTCTTGTAAATTGTTTCGGATCATCCACATGAAATCCTTCGTGCATCAAGTTTGTATTTGCATCTGTTTTTTTAAATAATTGGGTGATTGTTTCCTTTTCACTACCATCTAGAGAAGTTAAGCCTTGAATAGCCAGTGCAATATGCCAAATATATTGATCTGGTGTATGTGGACTGCCAACTCCACTAGCAACTTTTCCGTTAAAATAATACGGGTTGTCTTCACTTAAAATAAACTTCCTCGTATTTTGATAGATTTCATCATCAAATGAACAGTAACCTAAGTAAGGGATAGATAATAAGCTAGGTACATTGGCGTCGTCCATTAAATGGTAATGACCTAACCCATCTGTTTCATACGCATATATAGAACCATACTTCGGATGATTTACTATTCCATATTGTTGGATTCCTTGATCGATTTCATTTGCTAATTCTTTTGCATGATTTTCTAATTCTTCATTTTTCCATACCGACGTAGCTATCTCAGATAATTGATGCAGAGATACGACAGCAAACATATTCGATGGGATTAAATAGCCATATTTGCAGGCATCATCACTTGGACGAAAACCGCTCCAAGTCATTCCTGTATACCCAACAGGTGCACCATATCCTTCATGAGATAAGGTATCCTGAGGCGGGCAATGATCTCGGATAAAATGATAATTTGATGCTTCCGTATGACGTTGTTCTTTTTTCCATACATCTAATATTTTCTTCATCGCATCCAAAAAAGATTGATTAAAATGATCCGTGTTACCTGTTGCCTTCCAATACAAGTAAGCAAGCTGGATCGGATAACATAGTGAATCAACCTCATATTTTCTCTCCCAAATCCAATCCGTCATCTCGGTCTGATCATCATGGTATCGCTTTCCATTAGGGGACTCGTTAAAGGCATTCGCATATGGATCGTGATTAATAAAAAATAGTTGTTTTGCAATGACACCTTTAATCATATTCGCTATTTCAGCATCTTGATCTGCTAACATTAAATAAGGACGTACCTGCGCTGCCGAATCCCGTAACCACATTGCTGGAATATCTCCTGTTATAACAAAAGTGGTTCCGTCTAATTGCGGACGAATGGTTGTTTGGTAGGTGTTGATAAAACATTGCTCAAACATCTCTTGCAGTTTAGGATCGTCTTGATAAAAGTTCTTCACTTTTTTAATGAATGTATCGATACTTGGTGGTAGCTTTTTGGTCATTTCATTCTCCCTTCTTTCTCCTCGCTTTACATCCGAGTGTCATGATTTCATAAGGTGCAGGTGGTAATTCAATCCGTTGATTAGAAGCTAGTGGACTTAGCTTCTCCTCTAACACATTACTTTGATAATAGTCTTCAAAATATTCGCTATCTATTACCTGTACTTTTCCTTTGCCATCTGACATATTAAAAAATCGCATAAAGATATCATTTGAAGCTGCAGAAACTTTTAACGAAGTCAATGCCACTTCCTGTGACACATCTAACGCCACATATTGATGATTAGCATGCATTATTCCTTCTTGCACTGGTAGCTGAATAACAGACCATGGGATTCGATATTGGTATGCTTGCTGATACACTTCGGTCGGTTGATCGTGATCAACGTGTGGGAAAATTTTAAAAGAAGCATGTTGATCTCCTTGGCATTGTGCTTCCGGTGTAGGAAAGTACCCCCAATCCCCTAATTCTCCCACCGATCTAACTAATGTAATAGCAATAGTGTTTTTCCCATCCCTTAATACTTCATATTCATTCAACCCTTTATTCGCAATCGTTAATCCTTTTTCGTTATCGTGCAAACTTACAAAGGCTTGTTGATGTTGGGAGTGATCTGGATTTGTCCACTCTTCTGATGGCTGGTTCGCTCTTTTCGCTACTTCAAATATGGAATCTGCATAATGCCACTCACTCTTAATATTGGTAGGGAAAAGTACTCGTAAACGATGGTCTTTCGCTATATTACGATAGGATACTTGAACATCTACACCTTTACTGTTTCTAGCTAAACTCACAAGTGTTTTGATTTTAAATAATACAGTTTTTTTACTACGCTTCGCCTTTCTCCCTGTAAACCAAACGAGTTCTTGTTGTTCTTTCTTTAGCAGTTCTTCTGCACTCTCTGGAATTTCGAATTCATGAATGATTTCATAGGTTGCCCGAAATGGATTGTCTTCTATTAGTGTAATAGTTGCTTGAACTTCTTCTGATGTAATAGGGAAATCTTCATTTGCTTGTTTGTACATATACTCATTGCCAATATCACCAGAATCCTCATAAACTAATACTTGTTGGAATTCCTGTTTAGTAGTTTTATTAAAGATATTTAATGATCCGTTCTCATTAATTTGAATACGTATATATTCATTTTCAAGACTATTACTGAATGCAGCTACTCTTTTCTTTTCTTGCCTTTCTTCTTCACCAATAACGAGTGCAAATGTTTGATGACTCAATCCTGCAACCTCTTTTGCCTCGAATGACAATTTAACTCTTTTCGCTAAATAGGGTTTCCTGAATCGATTCTCTGGTAAATCATAATCAAAAACTACACCTAAATCTTCTAAATCATAGTCAATCGTATTTCCCTGTGTATCTATTAAAAGACGATTATCTAAGGCAATACGCTCTAATTGCTTTCGATTCACGCCATTTGCAAAATATTCTCGCTTCACATCTAATTCAACCGTCACAACCCCAGTTCGCTTATTGGCGGTTGTATTAAAAAGGGTAAAAGGGATCGGTTCTTTTCCAAATGGCTCAAATAATGTGGTATCTATTTTATTCGCCAACTTTTCTAACACAGATTGCTTCAGGCTTTCTGCTATATGCTTACTTTTTTCAAATCGAGTGACCATTTCTCGATGCACTTCATCCACACTGCAGCCACAGATACTATCATGGGGGTGATTTTTCATTAACGTTTTCCATGCGTATTCCAATACTTCATGATCATACTTTTCCCCCAGCATATATGCAAAAGTAGCTAAGGGCTCTACTTCACTTTCTAATAATGTTTGCACTTCTTGATTCATTTGCTTTAAATAAACCCTTGATGAGGCTGTATTGACTAATGTCCCCCATCCATCCGTATGTTGGCTGCGCAATTCTCCATCGACCGTTTTCAATTTACTGTTTTCTAATTGTTCATCTAGCTGCTTAACATAATCATTAAAATTAGAATGAACAAACTCGATCTCAGGATATAATTCTTTTGCTAGTTCGATTGCTTTTGATAAATCTTTCTGTACTGGTTGATGATCACAGCCATTTAACATCAATAAATGATTGGAAGAAGCATACTTTTCCATTGCTTCTATATGGCCATCCCAGTACTTTTTCGCTGCTTCTCGTTCAGACGGGATTTCATTTCCATTACAATACCAATTTGCAAATAAAATACCGACAACTTCCGAACCATCTGGTGATCTCCAAGTCATTTCAGAATATGGCGATTCATACATATCCGCTTCACTGACTAGATTATTAAATCCAGTCGGCTTTACACCACGTCCAAATGCCGCATGCTTGATTCCAGCTTGTTTTAATATTTGTGGAGCTTGACCTATATTTCCGAATGAATCAGGAAAATATCCAATTCTAGATACATGCCCCCACTTTTGAGCGTCCTTCATTCCGTATTGCAAATTTCTTATATTCGCCTCACTGCTCGTTAAAAATTCATCTTGCAATATATACCAAGGTCCTACATAGATCCTTCCTTTATCTACTAGCCTCTTTATTTTTTCTTTCTTTTCGGGACGCACTTCTAAATAATCATCCAAAATTATTGTCTGGCCATCTAAATGGAAACTTTTATAATTCGGATCAGTATCTAATGTATCGATTAAATGATCCATAAATTCTACTAGTAGAAAGTGATGTTTCTCATAAGGCAAATACCATTCACGATCCCAGTGAGTGTGTGAAATAATATGAACTTGCTTTTTATTTTCTGATATATTCACGACAATTCCTCCACTCTAATCATCAAAATCTATTAAGAATGTTTTTATTTCATATGGTTGAATATGACATGTTATTTCATTCAAAGCATGCTTTTGCCCTATAGGTCTTTCCATTAAATCGCACTCTTGCCAAGAAGTGATTTTTAGATCACTATGTAAAGTGATTTCCCCACGTTGGCCATGAAACTCATGAAGACGAACAAGGATCGCATCTTTCTCTTCCGCTTTTTTAATCGCATCGATTTCAATATTGGAAGAAGAACTATATAAGAATGATTGTTCTGCTAATTGTTTTTGCCCTTCTACAATCCTTAATGGATGGTTGATATTGAAGGCATACTCCTGAACTTTCCCTTCTCTCCAGTCCTTTTGGTGTGGTAGTAAAGAGTACGTAAATTGATGTTGTCCTTTATCTGCTTCAGGATCAGGATATGTAGCAGATTTTAACAAGGATAACCTCATTACATTATCTTTAATGTCATAACCATATTTACTATCATTTATTAAACTGACCCCATAGTTTGCCTCCGACAAATCAGACCACCTATGACCTACACTTTCAAATCTTGCGTAATCCCAACTCGTATTCCAGTGAGTTGGTCGTTTCACATTTCCGTATTGAATATCATAGGTTGCTTCAGTTGAGCGGATATTAACAGGGAATGCTACCTTTAGTAAACGTTGTCTTTCCTGCCAATCTACTGAAGTATGAAAGTCGATTCTTGGATGATCTGCGTATAGAATCATATCTTGTTTGATTATCGATTCCCCATATTTCCATTCGAAATGTACCTTTGTATACAAATCTCCTGTATCTGTTTGTTCGACTTTTAATAGGTTATCAACATGTTCCATCTTTTCTTGATAAAAAATATCAATATCCCATGCATCAAACATTAATGGTTTATCTTCAAATATTTGCAAATCATTTCCGACTTCGCCTTTCTGTAATACTTCTCTATCTTCTCTCCGGTCCCATATGCTGATTAATTGCCCTTTATCATTCCATTGAATCTTATAAAATGGCGATTCAACACTATGTGATAGTTTCGTAAATTTCTCTCTTTTACCCATTACGGATGGTTTTGATTCGAAATAAATCGTTTTATAGCCTAATGCTGGAATATTCTTCACTTCAATATGACAACCATCATGGTCATACTGCGTTCGCAACTCTTTACCTTGGCCATCCATCCAGATTCCTTCTGTCACATGAGGAACAAGAACCTTATCATCTCTTTCCCATGAAGAGGTATTGAAGACAGTCCATGCATGATCCGATGATGTGCTTACATGTGCATTCATTGCATGATCTAATGTCTCATTTACAATCCCTTCTGCTTCTTTATATTCTTCCCTAGCATCTTCATATACTTCTTTAATCGATGATCCAGGTATAATATCATGGAATTGATTTCTTAATATCACTTTCCATCCATCTGTTAATGATTGATTTGGGTAGAAATCAAAACCTTCTTTTATACTTGCCCAGCTATTCAGCCATTCACTTTCTCGATACAATAACTCGAGCTTTCTATTCATCTGTTTCATAAATGCTTGGGATGTATAGGTACCTCTGTGAAATTCTAGATATAACTCGCCATCCCATGTATGAACATATTCATCCGTTTTTTCGATAGTTTTCTGCAATTTTTTAAAGTATTGACTTGCTGTAGTTGGCTTAACATGTGGCAGCCCTGGAATTTTATCCATTCGACGACGCATCTCTAGCATTTCTCGATTAACACCGCCACCTCCATCACCATAACCATAAGCTAACAGTAGGTCTTGGTTCACATTTTTATCTTTATAAGCTTCCCATGATTCCAATAAGATTTGTGGCTGCATAAAGCCATTGTATGTATAATAAGTAGATGCAGGCCAAGGTTCTGTTGTGGTGATAAAATGTGTGAGTATTTCGCTTCCATCAATACCTCTCCACATGAACGTATCATGAGGCATTCTATTAAATTGATTCCAACTAATTTTCGTAGTCATAAATGATGTAAATCCAGATTTTTTTAAAATCTGCGGTAATGCCCAGCTATAGCCAAATACATCTGGAAGCCATAGCACTTCATTTTCTTTACCAAATTCCTCTCTAAAAAACATTGTCCCTAAAAGCAATTGGCGAACTAATGATTCCCCTGAAGGAATGTTACAATCAGCTTCCACCCACATACCGCCTTCTACTTCCCATTTCCCTGCTCTAACTTTCTTCTTGATTTCTTCATAAATAGAAGGATAGTCTTCTTTAATATATTCATATAATTGAGGTTGACTTTGTAAAAATAGATATTCAGGGTATTGTTCCATTAATCGTAGGACAGTACTGAAAGATCTAGCAGATTTTTCACGAGTATGTTTTAAGCGCCATAGCCACGCCACATCAATATGGGTATGTCCAATACAATGGAAAAGCACATCACTATATTTATCCGAAGCTTGAAGGCTTTCAGACAGATAATGATTTGCTTCATAAATCGATTGATAAAAACTTTCCGAACCAGGATTTAACCAATTAATGTAGTTCATTGATTTATTTAACATTTGTGTTAGTTTAGATTTTTCTGGTTGTGTGTCATGAAGATGTTTAATCGTTTCAAGAATCACTTTTGCGTCAAAATAAAAATGATCCACAAGTTCATCCAAACAGGCTAAGCTTGCATGTTCAAATCGATAAAACTGATCTCTTGGCTGCCCTCCACCTTCAAGTCCAGACCATAAACGAAAATCTAACCGGATCGTATCCCCTGTTACTTCACTAGAAAAGAATACCTCTTTATGATTGGAATCGACACCTTGATATGGTTGCCGATCTACAAATAATAGGGATTCGAATCCAGAGTTATTTCCAGCTCCTGTATTACCAAAGTCAAATATACCAACCACTTTTTCTTTATCCCAATGTTCAGGCACTTTGATATCTTTAGAAAGCCAAATATACAAATCTCTGCCTTGCCATGTATCACCTATGTACATCGTTTTTTGATCACTGTATTCTATTGGAGGATATACCCCAACTTGACCTTCTTGATCTTCTTGATAAGACCATTCGTTAAGGGGAATGATTTCTCTATATCGATACTTTTCTAATTCGGTAATTCTGGCATTTAACTTATCTGTTGTTAAAAACATTTACGATCACCTCTAAATAACTCAATATGTAAGAATGGCTCGCTCTTTTCACCTAATGTACGGATGTAAAAAACGAGCCATTTCATTAATTATCCATTACAACTAGCTATCTGCCCATCGGTCATATGCAACTTGGTGAATTTGAATATATTTCTTAATATTCATGTTCTCAATGGTTTGAATATATTCATCCCAATTCGAGAGCGGTTCCACTCCAGTAATAAACTTAGCTTCCATTTGTTCAACATAGGATTCTAAATCTACTTCAATTGTATTGATTGTATCTTGCTCTTCATCTGTTAAATAGACTAAAGGAAATGCTGTTTCTGCATATGGATCTACTTTTTCTTGGGTTTCTTCTTCAATAAATAAATCAAAATCTGATCTTGGTGCATCCTCAACTAAGTCAACTAGCATAGGTGCAGTAATGCCATATGCTGGTGTTAAGGTTCCACGATAGTCTTCAGAACTATCATACTCTTCCGGAACTTCCAAGAACTCTCTTTGTCCATCTTCTCCTTCTTCCCATAAGTAACCTTCAGGACCTTGATCAAAGTAATCTCTACCTTCCTGTGAATACAAATAATCGATCCATCTCATAGAGGCTTCAGGATGTTCATTATTATGAGTGATGGCAAAAGCACCTCTACTTATTCCTGGGTTACCTGGTAACACTATTTCCGGAGATACATCACTCGTTAATGGGTGAAACATTGGATTATTCATTGCTTCATCCTCAGTCTCACCCGTTGTAAAGAAAGAGAACCAATCTGGAAATAGTCCTAAACGATTTTCTTGTCCTTTTGCTTTCTTTTGCTCATCAGCCTGTGAGAATGTTTCAGGGTCGAGCAATTCTTCCTCATATAATTTATTCATATATGTTAAGTATTCTTTATAATTATCCGTCATGGGAGCATAACGAACATCACCATTTACTTCCTCAATTCCCCATTCTTTCATACCAAATGCTGCCAAAAGCCATCTTCTTGTACTATTCATTTGAACATCGATTAATGGTATTTCATCCGCTTTACCATTGCCATTTGGATCTTCTGTTTTAAAACGAACTAATAAATCATATAACTCCTCTGTTGTTTTAGGTACCTCTTCTACCCCTAATGCATCTAACCAAGTTCCGTTATACCACATTGGACCAGCAGGCCATGCCGCAGTAGGATGTTGGTTTATAGCAGGAAGCGCATATATATGCCCATCTGTAGTGGTAATGGACTTTTTAATTTCAGGGTTTTCTTCCATTAGTGCTTTAAAATTAGGTGCATACTCATCAATTAAATCTTCAAGGGGTAATAAAATGCCTTGTTGTCCATAATCCACTTCCATACCTGGTGTTAAATTGGCAGTTCCAGCTCCAAAAATAATATCAGCAATGTCACCGCTAGCAAATGCTAAGTTCAATTTTGTTTGAAAATCACTTAATGGAGGTGTATCATATTCAAATTGGATATTTGTCTTTTCTGAGTATTCTGTCAGAGTCGGCATATCTTCCCATTCTGCCAATCCCGTCCCAGGTGCCATAAGTGACAATGTAATTTCTTCATCTACGATTGGATAACCTTCTTTATTAACTTCTACATCTGAAGATGATGTTTCATTACTTTCCTCCTCTGTATCTTCACCTGATGATTCACTGTCATTACATGCCACAAGTAACGCAAAACATATGAAGCTAATTAATAAATACCACCATTTTTCACTCATTATTTAACCCCTCTCTTTGTAATATTGTTCTCACTTTAATAATAGATTGACATACTAGATTGTTTCTATCACCCCCTTCAAATAAACTTAAATACACTATCTCTTAGCCTTTTAGTGAACCAATCATAACACCTTTAACAAAATACTTTTGTAAAAATGGATACACAATGATAACCGGTAATGATGAAACAATCATAACACCATATTTAATAATAGCTGCTAGTTGTTGGTTGCTATGAATGAGTTGCGCTGTCTCTCCAGTCATATTGGTGCTGTTAGAAGACATATCTTGTAAGACAAGTATCTCTCTTAAAACTAACTGTAATGGAAATAAATCTCGATCGGATATATAGATTAAGGCATTGAAATAACTATTCCAATGGCCTACACCATAGAATAGTGCCATTACAGCAATAATCGGTGCGGACAGAGGCAAGATAATTTTAAAAAATAATTTAAAGTTAGAAGCTCCATCAATTGTTGCCGCTTCTTCCAATCCTTTAGGAATCGTAGATTGGAAAAACACCCTAGCGATAATAATATTCCAGACTGCCGCAGCATTAGGTAAAACCATAGCCCAAATTGTATCAATTAATCCTAAATCTCTTACAACTAGATAAGTAGGGATTAAACCGCCAGTAAAAAACATCGTCAACACAAACATAGCGGTAAAAAAGCCTCTTCCATGAAAGTCTTTTCTTGATAAGGCATAGGCTGCTGGGATCGTCACTAACAAATTGATAAATGTACCTAACCCAGTATATACAACAGTCATTAAGTAGCCCTTCCATATGGAATCATTTCCGAAAATTAATCGATATCCTTCAAAAGTAATATCTTTAGGAAGAAGCCACATTTCCCCAGAATTTACATAAGTAGGATTGCTTATGGAAGCACTAATAATATAAATGAGTGGGTAAAGCACGACTAACAGTGCAATTGTTAGACAAAAGTATACAACAAACTTAAATACCTTATCCGTTTTTGTTTCATACAAAGTGGAATCCATTTTTTTAGATAACCTCCCTTACCACAAGCTTGTTTCACTTGTTTTTCTAGCAAGCTGATTAACAGCTATTAATAACATCGCATTGATAACAGCATTAAATAATCCAACTGCTGCTGCAAAACTATATTGTGCTTCTAGTAGACCTGCTTGGTAAACAAATGTAGCAATGACATTTGATGACTCTAAGTTTAATGGATTTTGTAATAGTAGAATCTTCTCAAAGCCAAGTGCCATAATATTACCTAAATTCATAATTAATAAAATAACCATAGTTGGCACTAATGTGGGAATGTTAATATATAAAATTCTTTGAAATCTTGTTGCTCCATCAACGATTGCTGCTTCATGCTGTTGAGGATCTACACCGGATAGTGCAGCAAGATAAATAATCGTTCCCCAACCTGTACTTTGCCAAACGCCAGAAAGAACATAAACGGTCTTAAACCATTTTGGATCTGTCATAAAGCTAATAGGCTCAAATCCTAGGAATTGAATCAAGTGATTGATAATACCTGTTGTAGGAGATAAAAAGGCAATAATCATACCTGAGATTACTACAACTGATATAAAATGAGGTGCATATGTAACGGTTTGTACAGTCCTTTTATATAACCCATCTTTTGCTTCATTTAATAATAAAGCCAAAATAATGGGTAACGGAAAGCCAACAATTAATTCATAAATGCTAATTCCTAATGTATTTTTTAATAGATCCCAAAAATAATAGGAATTAAAAAATCTTTCAAAATGCTTAAAACCTACCCATTCACTTCCTAAAAAACCCATAGAAGGAATGTAATCTTTAAAGGCAATTTGAATTCCATACATTGGTACATAATGAAATATAATAAAGTACAACAATGCTGGTAAAATAAAGATATACAATTGCCAGTTTTGAAGAATTTTCTTATTTTTTTTCTTCTTTAATCTAATGGGAGAATCATTTTCTTTTTGTTTACTTGTTACAGTTGATTCAAAACTCATGTTAGTTTTACCTCCTTTTCTTTGAGCAGTTTTTGTAACTGTTCTTACCATAACCTCAAAAAGAAAGCGTTATCAATATGTGATTTCTATTTCCTCTTGTCACTTTTGTTCAATTGATACACCAAAGGCTGAGTTTTCAAGGTTTTAAAGTACAAGGAATATGTAAAACTCTATTGATATGTCATTCTTGATAATCGCGTTTTGACAACGGATATTAACTATTTTTTTATGTTTTAGACATAAAAAAAATAGACTCCTCATTGTTCTAATGATGAAGTCTATTAGTTATAATCCTTCTAAAATTATCCCCTAACAGTCTGTGAATAAAACTGGCGATATTTCCCTGGAGTCATACCCATTTCATTTTTGAACTTTCGAGTAAAATTTGCCACATCTTTATAGCCAACATCTAATACAACAGCTTTTATTGGCTTTTCTGTTTCTATTAGTTGCCGCTTTACTTCTGTCATTCGTAAATATTGTACATATTGTTTGAAAGTATAACCTGTCTGTTCTTTGATAAACCGACTAACATATGAAGCAGATAATTTAAAAGTAATGGCTATTTGCTCTAATGATAAATCATAAAGGTAGCAATTCTTATGAAGATAATCAATGATATCATGCTTTAGTTGATCATTATGACTCTTTTTATTCTTATTCACTTCTTTGCATGAGTAAATAACTAGCTCATTCAATTCCTCATACAACTGCCCTATTGTTTGAAATTCAAATACTTGTTCTAATTTTTGTTTTGGAGGATTTACACCAATTTCAATGATTGTTTTGATAACGGTATTCATAATATCAAAGCAAATAGCTTTTAAAAAAGAAAGGGATAGTTCGCTAGATTGTAAATAATTAAATATGGATGTTAAAGTTTCTTTGGCAACTTGACTATCCCCTTGCTTAATACTTTGTGTTATTTTAAGTAAATCATCTTTAGGATAACCAACATCTGATCCTTTATCTTCTTCTATATCTTCGAAATGAATACAACTACCTTGATTGTAAAAATACCTATGCTCTAATGCTGCTAAAGCCTCGATATATGATCTGTTAATCATAGTAGTCTTGTCATAAAGCGTACCAATTCCTATTATAGGTTTCATAACAAGTATATTTTTCATATCTTGTTTTAATTGTTTGACAAATGCATTACGTTTGTTTTGAGCTGCTGAAAGATCCCCATTGATTTTAACAACTAAAGCAATTGCGTCCATATATAATAAATCAATACCATAAGCTGTTACATCTTGTAACGTTACATCATTAAAAAGTTCATAAATGGTTTCTCGTTCTGTTATTTTTTCTTTGGATAACGGATGCTTCTCTAATGAAATGATCATCGAGCAATAATAATTACCTTGAAGATTAAGGTGTAATGTTTCATTGTAATTATTAATCTCTTTCTCACTACTAAAATCGCCTTTTAGTATTTTAGTTAAAAACTGATCTTTTGCAAACGATTGATGTTTGAATACTGTTTCACTTAGCATTTCATGGTCTTCAAAAACAGATGTGACCGTTCTCTTTATCGTATCTAACTCGTTAATACCTTTTAAATCTAAATTTCTATTGTGACTTACAGAGTCAAATAAGGATCTAATTGGTTGATACTGTCTTCTTGCAAGAAAGATGGCTAAAATACTACCTATGACAAACAGACTAATACATAATAATATAATTAGCATTCTAGTATTGGATAAGGGTTCAAGAAATTGTTCTGTTTCCATCATAATGATAAATTGCCATCCAGTTATAGATGATTCTACAATAGCAAGTGAGTACTCTTCTCCATTTAATTCTACTGTATTTATTTCTCCAAAATTATTATTATCAATATCTATAGAAGAGACATCAATATTTTTATCTTCTACAGTTGAAGCAAGTATCTGGTTATCATTAGAAATTATGTATGCATTACCCTTAAATTCATTCATTGTGTTAGCTATTAATTCATTAATGGTACGTTCTTTGATCAAGTATACAACTGATCCGTAGCTGTTATTATTATCTAATGTCAGTGGAAAAAAATATGTAATAAAATCCTGATTTGCTTCTCCGGTATTAGATAATTGTTTAATACCAGTATTAAATGGAATATTAGTATGCAAGTTATCTATTAACTGTTTATTATTCCAGTTATGAAAATGATATTTATCAATTAAAGAGGAAGCTGAATAGGATCCATCTGAAGAGTAAATTCGATTATTTCCATGGTAATAAATAAAAATTTCTTCAATAATGGAACTATTCGCTTTATACTTCCTTAACTCAGCGATAGCTTCTGAACCGTAATACTCATGGCTAACCATATATGGCGTTAACCTAGGATCATATGCTATTCGATTCGCGATGGTTTCTAATTCACTTACCCTTTCATTTGTGATTGTTGCCACTTGCTCTAATTTACTTATGTTAGATTGCTCTATCTCTTCCTTTAAATTGGAAACAGAATTCAAGTAAATGATAGAGCTCATGATAATAAAAGGGACCAAAAATACAAGTAAATAGGAAGCAATATATTTTACTAACAGCTTAGATCTAATCATAATAGTACAGCCCCTCCAAAAAACACAACAAGTAAATGGTAATTTACGATAAAGTAGTGCTTTTCATTTGTAATTGTTCTCTCTTTTGCTCCACTAACATACAAGCACGATAGGAAAACCAAACAATTGGGTAGAAGGTTAAAGAAACTCCCATAAATGCTGTGAAAACTGGAAAGAAATTAAACAAATAGTACAACGGTAATAATGATAATACCATTGCTATAGATTCGAGCGGCCTTGCTAATCCAATCAGTAATGATTGTTTAAAGTATTGCAGAAACTTCAGTTCGTAGCGAACAAAGATGGTATAAAAGTGAAATAGGCTGATGAAAAACAATACGATTAACACCATAAGAAAACTATGAAAATAAAACGATTGTATAAATTGTTTAGAAATAAAATAATCCGCATAAAGAAATAATCCTATAGTTGTCCATATTAGGCCAAAAGCATTTGCTTTAAAAAATATGGATTTATAAAAGTTCCAATATTGCTTTAAAATAGGTATATCAAATCCTTCAGAAAACCATTTATGTATGATGTATACCATTGCTATGGTAGCTGGAATCATTCCCAAAATACCTAACCCTAACAAAGTAAAGGCAACCCACAAAATTTGAAGATACATCAATTTAGCTAGCCAATTTCCAAAGTTATAAAAAAGTCTTAAAAAACCATTTAGATAAGGCACATTTTTCCCCCCATAAAATTATATCTATATAATTTTATAATACAACAAAAAAACCACAAAAGAAAGCCCTTACATAATTGTGTTTCTATTCCAACACTTGTCTTTGTAAGAAAGTAAAACAAACATTCACGCACATCACTTAATAATATTCAATACCGTAACAGAGCATTTCACGTAATATGATAATGAGTTCATTCTCTCCCCTTTTCATATACAAAAATCTCAGTTAACAATAGAAGTTACAGTAAATCTTCCAGCATATTTTTGTGAACCACGCCCAGAGGTGGTGTCTTCGTGTTCGCCATTATTTCTAATAGAAATACTCTTGCTAGTTGAAAAAAGAACTTTAAAGTTAATGCTATTAATCTCCTAACTATCAATATGATATATACCAAATGAAACTACCATATTATTTTCAAATTCAAACCAAAGATTGGCTTTATAATCTCCATAACTCCATCTATCGTTACTACTATTTTCACTATATGGTTCTCCATATTTAGCTCTTACTTGTTCTTTTGTAGAAGAAATGGTAATGCCCCGATTTGTTTCAAGTACTGGTTCATTTACGGTTATATTTCGCCCCGTTATCACTTCTACACCTTTATATTTTGCTTCAGTTTCTTCTATTCCAGTTACCTCATTTTCATAAGTCTTTTTAGTTAATGGTTGGCCTAAAACCGTATTGATCTCACTTAAAGGGCTGTTTGAATGGATTACTTGTTGATTTATCGGGCGGAATCCCTCACTGATTACCGATGTATTCCCTATTTTAATCCATCTGGTTTCTTCCGCTTGACCTTCTTGTTTTACCGATTTTCCAAATCCTGTGTTGACAAAACTTAGAGGTACATAAATGTTATCTAAGTATTTTATTGGTTGTTCCTTGTCTTCAAACTTCTTTAACACACCATCCACAACAAAGTTACCCTCAAAATCACTTGGTACTTCACTTTTTAGACTGTTATTTTCATCGGTTAGTTCTTCCAGGACTTTCTTGAGTTCTTGGTTTTCTTTTTTAAGATCATCCATTTGAACCATTTGCTCTTCATAATTTTGATTGTCACTTGCACGGTTTTGTGCTTGATAAATGACCAATATGAATAAAATAATAATTATTCCCCATAAAATGACCTTTTGTCTAATATCCAATCCCCCTCATAACTTCTTCTATTCTTCTGCCCATTGTAAATATATATTCTCCTCAAAACTATATTAACATATTATTCCAAAAGCCGTTCTAGTTTTTGGATAAAAAAAGACGATCCATCTAGGTCGCCTTAAAAATAATATTCATTTACTCAGCTTCAATACTTACTTTATAAAATGAAAATCCTTAATAATCACTTCATGATTTTGTCGTGGAGATTCACCACGAAATAACCACAGGTTCATCTGAGTTGTTTCATTGCCTGGCTGGGGTACGAAATCACCTTCAAAAGTCCACTCGTGAAAAGGTTTTTTTGTTGAATCATGTCCATGCCACGTTTTAAAGTGAAGAAAACCCGGTTGCCAGGTATATTCATACATCATATAAGAGCCGGTCTGTGTAGTATTAAATCTCGATTTATAGCCCCCATTAGGGTTAGATGGACGAATCACATACTGACTATTCTGATTATCGGGATCGCCCCACTTTCCAATTTCAATATCAATTTCACGGTAATCTGCATCGATAGCAAACTGATCATATGTGTATAGTCCGAGTATTAGTTGTTCATCCATTCGAGAAGGAAATCCCTCTACTTTCCAGCGGTACGTGCCATAACCTAGTGAATCGGTTAATTTCACCTGAGCACATTCCCAACAGGCATATAGTGGATTCCATCTCACGGCAAGATGTAGTTTTCCGCTATCATCTAACCAAACATTCTCTTTACTCCAATAGTTCGGACCTGGCCCTTTTGCTAAATACCCCTCATCCCTTACACTCCATTCTCTATTTGCAAATAATATAGCCACATTTTACCTCCTCAAAAAATACTTTGCACACATACACTGTATTCTCAAAGTATAATTTAGGTTTCCAAACCGAATTGAACAATTAGCATTAGCAAATTTAAAAAAGTAATTATTTTCATCTATTTTTCTAGTTAAAATCGATTCAAACTAAGGTAAACTTTCTACCGAACAAAACAACTATTGAGATATTAACCACTCAGCTATTGTTTTGTGTGCCTGCTCATCATAAATAGGTCCAAAATGGGATAATCCATCTACTAGTACAACATCTGTTTGGTCATGTACGTTAAACACAACATCATATTTTTCTGCTTGGAATGATTCGTCTTCACTTCCAGCTAGGACGAGCACATCACCATTCATCGAAGCAATATCTTGGTTATAATCATCTCGAGGATGCATGGATATTTGTAAACGATAACTGTACGTTAAAGTCTCTGTACCATCACGGTATTCATTCGGCATATTAAAGGATATAACATTTGTATCATTCATGTGAGTGATGCCAACTTGGTTTAACATTGATAACCCAATCATACGAGGCACACTAACATTTGCCCATCCATTTTCATCGCTATTATTCGTAGGTGCCTTATGGTGAACATATGGAGCTATTAATAAATAATCATCAACAGTTTCATGAGAATATTCGCCTCCAGCTATTCGTATAACAGTCCCCCCTCCACTTGAATGGC
Source organism: Gracilibacillus sp. YIM 98692 (assembly GCF_010993965.1). Lineage (GTDB taxonomy): Bacteria > Bacillota > Bacilli > Bacillales > Amphibacillaceae > Gracilibacillus. Next base: position 257,550 of record NZ_WIXM01000001.1, read on the forward strand.
CGCCTAACACAATGGATTGATTCGGGTGTCGTTCATTCACTAGCTCAATTAAATCATTGATATCTTGTTCAATTTGACCGATATAATCAATGTCCCCACGATTGTCTGCACGATTCCCATGTCCTCTTACATTTGGGGTATAAACAGAAGCAATGTTTTCATTTGATAAATAATTAGCCAGAGGCTCTAAATAGTCACTATGATACCCTGAACCATGTAACAAAATAAGGACTTGATTCGCACTAGATTCATAATAACGGTAAGTTAACTGTGTGCCGTCCCTAGCTTCGTATTCATTTAATTTTGGTAATGCTATTTCATCCGTTTTTAAATGTTCAAATTGTAAGTTTTTCTTTTCACCAGAAGGTTGCTTTACGTCGTTTAAAAATATTAATCCATATGCTATACATAAATAAATGACAACAGAAGAAATCCCAAAGATGACTAGAATTTTAAAGATTTTCTTCAATTTAAAAGCTCCTTTCAGTGTGTCAAAACAAACTAAAAGCTATTTCATTGACTACACATCTCCATGTTATCATAACTTACTGTCCATATTTTTTATTGATTAAATTTTTCCAAAATCACAAAATATATTGTATTATTTTCAACTCTGCACCGCAAAAAAAATAACTCAGATCGTATTGACTGAGCGCTAATAAAAATATATGCTTTTTTTACTTTCACCTTGCTTATTTTTGGTTTTTATAAACGTACCTTTCAAAGTGAAAAAAGGGTGCTAATTGACGTAAAGTTTAACACAATCAACTTTCTCACCAATAATCCTAGTAAAGGGTAAAACAGTATAGATAAATGGATTAATAAACCCGTCTAAAAATATAAATCAGAACAGAATGCAGAATCATAATTCCCGTTATTAAATACCACATAGCCATACGCCAGCCTTCCCCATCTAATGGCATTACAAAGTCCTCGAAAAGTCTAACAACCACCCATCCAATGATAAACATCGGAAAAATAATCCTATAAGACCTGTTAAGAATTTTTTGTCCCCGTTCATCCTTCCCTTCATCTCCAAATTGAAATTTAGACCAAAAGGTAATGGCAACAATTAAAACACCAAGAAAAATATAGAAAAACATTTACAATTCCTCCTTTAATTGATATTGAAAGACTTCTTGCAATTCCACCTCAAATAAAAGTGCAAGTTCATATGCCAATTTGAGTGAGGGGTTATATTTATTTTTTTCCAAAGAGGCAATCGTCTGTCTACTAACACCCACTTTCTCTGCGACATCTTTTTGTGAATAACCTTTTTTAGCTCTTAGTACAGGTAATTGATTTTTGATTTCACCATGTTCATTCATTCTTCAACCTCCCAACGATAAGTTTATTGTAATATACTTTTTACAAATTGTAAACTATTTATATAAAAAAGTAAAATATTTTTAACTAAATGTTATAAATACTTACCACTTTAAATTTAAGATGAAGAGTCCACAAAAACGATAAAACATTTAAAAGTAGATGGGATAACTAAAATGCAGAAATGGGAAGCTATTTTACCACTAAATGATTGAATAAGAAGACGATTTGAACTATCATTGGTTATTGAAAATTCCAGTCTAAAAAGCTGGTGCAGCTGAATAAACGAAATATATATATCGTCACAACAGTTATCGTAGTATACAACAAGACACCAGAGGTCAAGCTAGACCTTCGAAAAGGAATGGGTATTTATCATTACTCAAGATGAGACGGTCTCCTCGAAAAATATCGAGCGATTGGAGGCGATTAATCAAGGATGGGAAGTACTTGTTCACAAGCTTAATACAGAAGAAAATAACGTCGATCCGTTTAAAAATGAGTTTGATAGTGACGTTTGGAGAAGGATTTGGATTGAAGCACTGACTGCCTTTGACCAAATCGAACTATTGCCGCTAACTGAGGAATCTGAGTGAGGAATGAGAGGGCAAAAGACCCGTTGAGACATGGGAGGGAAAGCCTTCCGGGGCGACGAAGAGAATGCTTGCAGTATTCCTTATTAACATAAAAACCCCTCGAATGTTCGTTATTTAAACAATTTTTTCTAATTCTCTATTTATCCGATTGTGGAAGATAATTTTTTTATGATGAAACTACCTTTTCGATCTCCGCATTCATGCTGTTTATAATATCCATTACCCTATCAAGCTCATCCTCTGATACATAGCCGATATTTTCTTTATAAAATAAATCAGACATTTCTTGTGAGTGCCCTTCCATCACTTCTGCAATATCCTTAACCATTTCTTCTTTAGTAATCGTTCCTTTTTCAATGTCTTCGATTATATTTTCTATTTTCCATATTCCTTCTTCATAAATGAGTAATTGCTTATCCTGTTGGACTAAAGTATTCATCCTATGTCCCATTTGATTTAAAGTAAAAGCATCCTTAGCTAAAGAATCTTCAAATAATTCCCTTTCCATATCATTGAAATTTTCATCGTACATTTTCAAAGTTTCTGAAGTGAAAAGCAATTTCTCACTTAAGGTGGTCAAATTATCTGTCAGTAAATCATTCTTCAAATATTCATTACGAGCAACTTCATTTTGTAAGTCTATAATTTTCCAGAAAGAAAGAACACAGATTAACAATATAAGTGCGACTACAAATAACACCTTCTTATTCATTATCTCACCTCATGTGATTATCTCTAAGATCACCCGATATATTTTGCCAAAGACTATATTATCACCACTCCAGACACGACAAATTGTTTAGTTGTTTTAAAATCGATTTATATTAACGAGAAATAATACTGCTTCTCTGTCAATGATACCTTCTTCATTAATATATCTTTTATATAATCCATTTACGGTAATTCACTCATCTTTATCGTCTGTTTTCTTCTTCGCTATAAAAAATGCTAATATCACCAGGGGAATAGCGATGAAAATAGGAATATTAATATGACTTTGCGTTATAACTGCTAGCAAAAACAAGACAACCATCCCGATGATAATATATAAACAACCTCTCCCAAATGTCTCCACAATGACCACCCCTTTTTTTAAATGAGCAAAGTATCCTCTGTTTTTCACTTAATAAAAAAGTCCCTGTATATTTAGACGAAATACCCCCTCTTTGAAGTTTCATAAAAAATAGTTTTTTCCATTTTATGACGATCATCTTTTTTACGGGAAGCTTGATCAGTTCATTTAGTTTTTTAAACTTCTATCTCCACAGTGTCAATCTCTTTTCCCAAAGTGCCTTGTAAATTAGCCGAGAATCTTTGTTTTTTAAAAAAGAAAAAGACAATCAATTTAATGATTGCCTTCTTGCACCCGTTAATTCTATTGCTACCTACTTATGCTCTCTAACTTTAATTTAAAACATTTTAATAGACTGGTCTCATCCAACATGATTGTTACTCTTATCTGTTTTTCGTGTTGTAATAATAGCTAAGCAAACAGCACTTAGTCCTCCTACAAGCTTTCCTACTATCATCGCCAAAACAATTTCTTTATTAACTCCTGCAACAAATCCTAAGTGTGCTCCGAACACAAAAGCACCACTGACAGCAAAGGCTACGTTAATGACTTTTCCTCTATCATCCATGTCTTTAAGAATAGAGAACATTGGAATGTTATGAGCTAAAGATGCCATTAATCCTGCTGTAGACGTTTCATTTATATTTAATAAAACCCCTATTCTCCTTAAAGGTTTCTTAAAGATGAATGATATAAAGGCAACCAATGGAAATGCTCCTGCAAGAAAAACAGCAATCATTGCAACAATTTCCATCCCCTCCATTAGTGGTGTCATGTTAGGAATAACCGTAAGCCCTGTAAATGTTTCAACAGATATTGCTGCTAGACCAATAATAGCAATAATTTCTATGCCCTTAGCAAATATAGAAAATCCAGAGATCATCTTCTCTGTATATCTCCATAGTCCAATCGAAATAAATATAGACAATAGGATAGTTGGAATAAGGTTTTTAATAATAACTAATATAGGTATATGTGCAACAATTCCACCAACCAAACAGCCTAACGGCACCGTTATTATACCTAACAAAATCCCTTTAGCAAAGAATGGTTGATCCTCTTTCTCTATCATTCCTAATCCAACAGGAATCGTAAGGACTAGGGTTGGTCCCATCATTGTCCCTAAAAACACCCATGCAAATAATTCAGCATCTGGATTTTGAGACATTTCTGTTGCTAATGCATAACCTCCCGTATCGAGAGCTAATATCGTATTTGCGAATGATGCAGGGTCTGCTCCTACTAATCCATAAATAGGCGTAATAAGAGGAGTTAGAATTAAAGCAAGAACTGGAGCTAAAGATATAATTCCAACTATTGCAAGCGCGATGGATCCCATTGTCATAAACCCATCTGTAAAATGCTTCCCTAACCCCCATTTATTTCCCATACATTTATCAATTGCTCCTAAACAAAAAAAGCTTATAACTATAAAAACGATAATGTCATTAATACCCATTTCTTCTACTCCAATGCTAGATGTTTTAATAGTTACTATTCTATCTTTTTAGAAACTATATGTCATGTATGCTTTCCAAGCTTCAACTATAAGTGAAACCAGAAAAATATGCCACCTCTGGTTAATTTTTATTAAAAGTCAAGAAAAAATAAGATTCTGTGTCATAGTTAAATTCTCACTAAAAAAGACGACCAATTTAATGATCGCCTTGCATAACTCTTGCCTCCGTTACATCAATTAGACTTATCTTCCATTTGTTAATTTTCCATCCTCAGTTACTCGATTCATTTTTAAAATTAACCATTTAAAGAAAACACCTATGAAAATATAAATGGGTAAAGAATAAATATGCTTCCAATTATGCATTTCATAAATCCTTACCCAGACAGCCATAGGTTCTAAGATAAAAGAAAAAACTATCGATGTGGTTGTTATTGCAATGAAAAAACTCCTCCATGTAAAGAAGTGTTGGTAAACCAACATATATATAAATGGAATATGTATGATATCTATTGCAACTATCGGAGGAACTAGAGGTGTTAGCATATTTGGATATCCCCACAACACAAAGGAAACCCCCATTATATCTAATAAAATAACAGTAGTTGTGACAAACAATCCATACAATACAATCTCAAGCATTTTAGATTTATCCAAAACATACCACCATAGAATTGCTAAAAAAAATGCCGTAATCATTAACATCCACCAGGAAAATGTAAATAAGTTTTCATTAAGCCAATATTCAAGGTTTGTATTTCTTAATTCAAGACGTAATTTCACAATTTCATCCCATGTAGAATTTCCGGTCATAAAAATCATCTCCTAAGGGATATTTTGCGCTATAAAAGATTTCTTATTAAAACTATTCTGACATGTTTGCTAAAGGTCTTTATATTCATTTATTTTTAATATAATCTTCCAATCATTTATCGATTATTTGAAAAGAAAAAGACGATCTATACGATCGCCTAATAAAACCTATCTAGATAGGTAAGGTTTTGAAGTTATAGACTCATTTCCTCCTGTTTACATCGTACGAGCCACTTTCACCGCATACAACGTAAATGTTAAAACTGTGGTAAATTATCTAAGTTATTGCTCGGATCACCATCAGCATCACTACGCAAATGCTTATCGCCATCCCGCCCTTTAAAAGTATTGACATGTTCGATCTCATTATTATCTGCCATTTGTTGCGCTTGTTTATAATCGACGACTTGTCCAGATGATAATTTCATTTTTACAATATCCCCATCTTCATTTTTTCGAACAGCTACAATTTGATCTGCCATTTTATCGCCTCCTTTATTTTCTATTATGCCTATTTTTTTAAAAATATATAACGGTACGACACTATGTACAGCGGTGTGCAACAGATTATTTAGAATTGAACAAATTGATTTGCAGCAACTAAATTTTCAGTATTTAAAAAGAAAAAAAGACGACCCATTTAACGATCGCCTTATTAACGTTTGCATCTCATTATCACAACAGAAATCTTTCATGTTATAGACCTACAATACCTATAAATTCCCCATTATAAAATATCAACTTTTTATTATTTAGTGTCGAATAAATACCATGAATTAGTAAAAAATAAAATCATCTATATATTGGAGGGTATTTTTATGCAAGAAGAACATAACCCAAGATTAACATCATCAGAGATTTCTGTTATATGGAGTTCCTGTCTGAACAACAGCTTTTCTATATGCGTTATGAAGTATTTTTTAGCTAATGTTGATGATTCAGACATAAAATCAACCTTAGAATACGCATTGGATATATCACAGAAAAACTTAGAAATGAGTAAGGAAATACTTAAAAAAGCTAACGAAACCATTCCTGTTGGATTTACAGAGGAAGACGTAAGCCCAAATGCTCCACGCCTATATTCGGATGCCTTTTACTTATATTATCTTAAAAACATGTCAAAAGTTGGTTTATCTGTTAATGGTGTGGCATTAACGACTGCTGCACAATCAGGTGTACGTAATTTTTTGAGTCAAGCGATACTGACATCGACCGAACTCTATAATAAGACCTCAGACATTTTATTGGCTAAGGGATTATTTATTCGACCACCCTATGTCTCAACGCCTGATACGGTTGATTTTGTTAAAAAAAAGAAATACTTAGGTGGCGTTATGAATTTCAATAACAGACCATTGAATGTTGTTGAAATCACTCATACTAGTGCAAATATTGAAACAAATTTAATTGGTAATGCCCTTTTACGAGGTTTTGCCCAAGTAGCGAAATCGAGAAAAGTTAGCGATTATTGCACTAGAGGTGCAGAAATTGCAAAAAAACATGTGAAAGTGTTTCAGGATATTTTAATGAATGATGACATACCAGTTCCATCAGCTTGGGACCTTGAAGTAACTGATGCGACTGTATCTCCTTTTTCCGATAAATTAATCATGTTTCATACAACTTTGTTAATTTCATCAAGCATATCCAACTATGCAACAGCTTCTGCAGCAAGTTTAAGAAAAGATATGGCTGTATCTTATGTTCGCTTAACAACAGAGAGTGCAGAATATGCAGAAGATGGGACAGAAATTATGATTAAAAACGAATGGCTGGAGCAGCCGCCTCAAGCTCCCGATCATAAGGATTTAGCAACGGATTGAAGTTGTATGTAAAGGAATTGCATAATCAGTGTGGATGCTGTAATCGAAGAATTACTGCAGCCCATCTTCTTACTAAGATTTGGACATCTTTATATTTGAAAGGTGTCCCTTTATTTAGATCAATATTTTTACCAGTTGCCAGGCTTATTGACTGGACTTTTGATTTTGAAAATAATAAATGACTTGTCATGAAACTCCACTAAATTATGTAAAAATACTCATTATTTTTTTCATATACTTAATCCCCTTTTGTATTTTTTCATTCTTACCAGCAATTCTACATCTTACTTTAATGAACGAAGAACCTAGCGTCAGAACAACTTCTTTTTCGTTCTATCACCTATTTGTTGGAAAATAATATAATTCATTTGAAAGCTCTTCTCTTAATCCAAATAAAGCAAAGATAATCCACATACTAAAATTAAAAACCCCAAATCACTATCTTAAACGAAGATTCATTCTGAATATATAGTGAAACTACCAATACGCTCTTCATGTAGTTCTCCGTTAATTATCAACAATAAATTTATATAATTCCAAATTATGTTTAAAAAAAGGGATTTTAAGCAAGGATAAAGAATATATATAATTAAAACCTGTAAGGAGGTGGAAGTGTTGACTTTACTCTACTACAAAGCAATGGAGGCGTTTAAAAAAGATGCTGATCGTCAAAAACCTAGTACTAAAAAGTCGAATATTAAAAAATCCAAATAATTTTTTTCGTTAGCTATTTACTGCAAAATGATATATAACTTCCCAATTTAAACTTTCAGTCATTTACTTTGTCATCCCTTAAGAGGATGATTTTTTTTAACCTATCGCCACTAAATCCCCTTACAGGTTGTTCGAAGTGGGAGATTCCTGTGTAAACCACCAGTTTATGATTAGGCTATTCCCGCAGTTCCTACGGATAATCCCTTATGAGAGATTTCATAAAATAAGATTTTTTCTCTTACTTTCTATCAGCTGAATGAAATTCCAGTTATTTTCTCTTAAAATAAATCGTCGTACAACTACCAAAATATTTGGAATTTTATGTTAATATGGTGTGAAGAGTAACGTTTTGAAATAGAAAAAATGGAGGCTTTTTTTATGCAGTGGAACTGGCAGCAATCAAAAAGTTTACAACCTCTAAACAGAAGCAAACTACGAATATACTTAGGCACTAAATATTACCGGCTCAAGAGAATAATCGAATGGTATACAGATGATAAAAAATATGCTTCAACATTTGATGACAGCCTGTATCCTTTTCCAATCAAACAACACCGAACATTACTGCGAAGGCAACTGAAAGATGTAGATATGTGGTATCAAGAAAACAAAATCGTTAATTTAAAAATCGCTATAAAGAACCTCAATGGAATCATTATTAGGCCAGGTGAAACCTTTTCTTATTGGAAGCTTATCGGACCGACTACAAAACGCAAGGGGTACACCAAAGGGATGGTGCTTCATTATGGCACTTTTCAACCAGGAATTGGCGGAGGATTATGCCAACTTTCCAACCTCATCTACTGGATTACATTACATACACCTCTAACCGTGACAGAACGACACCGTCACAGCTATGATGTCTTTCCTGATTCGATGCGGACACAGCCTTTTGGCAGTGGTGCTACTTGCGTGTATAATTATTTAGATTTACAAATTTTGAACAACACCAAGAATACATTCCAGCTTTGTTTAAATGTGACTGAGAACCATTTGGTTGGAGAATGGAAAACATTGACACCTGAAACCATGACTTATGAAGTCTATGAAAAAGAACATAAAATAACTCACGAGCATTGGGGCAGCTATGTACGACATAACACGATTTACCGTAAAGTTTTTAATGGTCAAAAGGAAATGATTGATGATGAATATATTACGGAAAACCACGCTCTTATGATGTATAATCCACTTTTAGAGTATGAAGATGAAGCGGATATGTATTGAAGATCGTTAAATGACCGTCCTGTTTCATGCTTTAATAAATTATCATAGATGCTGTATGAACACAATAGAACAGCTAAAAAAGAGGTGTCTACTAAAATTGAGTTTTACTCACGTACTTAAAATGAATGCCAACCCCTGTACAAATGAAAGACTTTTTACGACCACTTCATATCCTGGAAAACTTGTTTTTGATCGTAAAATTCATTTACCGACCAAACGAGCCATTCCTCAATCGTCCATTTGGTCCTAATCTCTAAATAAGGAACGTAATTGTTGTTCAATCAATGTCAGAAATTGTTTTCCTTGTACTGACCATTTCTTCATTTGTCTCAACAATTAGTTCATACTTATTTCTCACTTGCTCTTTTAAATACATGATTATTCATCCTTGTACATTACCTTATTATATGTAATCGAAAACAAATAAATAAAAAATGGTACATAAAACAGAAAGAATTAAAGCTAATTTAGGTTTTAGAAAATGAAGACGAAGCATAGGGAGCATCACCATATAAAAAATAAACGACCACCACAAGTTCCAATTATTATAATGAGTTAAAGCATGAAAATAAACCATAATTCCTTCTAATACAGTTAAAATAATAATCCATTTCAACATATAGTAAATCTGTTTCATGAGCTTTTGGTTTTGATAATTCGATAAAAACACAAAAGTCAATAATGGATTAATAATAAATATATGTAGGGCATGAGCGATACTTTTATGAAGAAAATGTTTTTCAAAATCCCATAGGTGAAAGTGCTCATGTGATATGTATTCATATAAACAAGTGAAAAGTGCCATATATAGCAATGTTGGATAGTATCTCCCCCAATTTCCCCAATCCCCCCAGCGAAATGAAACGATGATAAGTCCAATTGATAAAACAAGATGCATAAATATATCCCTTCTTATGGATCAAAATGTAGACTTTATCTAGTATGTTCCATTTTAAGTATTTTTATTGTAAAATTTGTAAAATTGAATTCAAAAAACGACTGCTCTCTTTTGGAGCAATCGTTACCCATTAATGAAATCATTTTACTGTCTTTGTCAGAATTACTTCATCCACTAACCACTTGATAAAAACCGCCTTTATAATATATATAGGTAAAGAATATATATAGCGCCAATTTTCTAATTCATAGATTCCCAGCCAAACCGTTAATGGTTCAAAAATAAATGTAAAGATTATCGCCATAACAGTATTAGCGGCAATAAACGTTTTCCATTTAGGAAAATACTGATATAAGGACATATGAGCAACAACTAGTATTCCTTGGTCAATGGCAATTAATCTTGGCATAATGTTTAACAATTGATATGGATAGGACCAAAGATGTTGTTCTACCCCAAAATCATCCAACATTACAACAAGTATCGTTAATAATGCTCCAAATAACAGTATTTGGTGTAACCTGCTTTTATCTACAAACCTCCACCAAATGATCCAAGGAATAAAAAGCACACATAAAAGCAACCACCATTGAAAAGTAAACAAATTATGTGATAACCAATATTCTAACTTCATATCATTCAATTGTTGGTGGGCATTGCGTACCTGCTCGAAAGTGGGATATTTTTCAGTCATATTATCTATTCCTTTTTACGATTATATTATATCATCTACTTCATATCACTTATGTTCACATCAAAGATATTGAGTAACGATAGGATAATGATACTAGACAAGAGCCAAGCTAACAGAGGCCGTTTGTGATGAATCGGTAAAATAATAAAAATAACACCTGTAAATAAAGCAGACCACCACAAATTCCATCCATTATGGTATGTAATAAACCCTAGCTGATTATTAAAATACTCAATACTAAAATATATTCCTACCCATAATAAAAACCACAAAGAACGTTTTTTCCATCCATTTGGGTACTTGCCTAAATATATTAAGACGGTAGCACAGTAAGACACCAACATAGCTAAAATGGTAATGGTGGTATGGTTGGGTAAGATTAAATCATGAAATAACCACATTGATTCTTTATAGAGTAGAAAGTTATATAAAAAATCTCCAGTTATAAAAAATAGAATGGTCGGATAATACTGTCTCCAGTGCCTCCAATCACCCCACTTCAATCCTGCTAAAAAATATAAAATATTGATAAAAACATACATAAAACCAATCCTTCAAAGGTTATTGATATTTTATCTTCCCCAAAAAATTCACTTTAAATTCTTAAGAAGTTGAATTATCATTGAAAATCCTCATATTGTGGTGTTCATTAGTACATCAAAAAAAAGAGACTTAATTATAAGCCCCATTCTAGTGTTTCTTTTAAATTAAACATAATTTTAAATGTTTATTTCTTCCCCATCAAATTTAGTTAATGAAAACCCATTAAAGTCTTCATTGTAGGTTCCCTTATATTCTTTAAGAATTTCAATTGATACTTTCTCCCCTAGTTTTAATCCCTCCATTCCATCAGAACGCCAATGTACCCCCGCTGTATCACGGCCAAAGGCAATATTGGCAGCTAGTTTGTCTAACTCCCCTCCCACCTTTAAAAGGGCTCCTTCGTAAGGTTGTAATGAAGTGCCATCAGAGCTAGCATCTACAAGGTTAGGAATGACATACGACTCATCAAAGAACGCTTTTAACATTGTAACTGCAGCCTCTGCCACACATGAGTGTCCTGCAGGATAGTGGGGTAATGCTTTAGAAAAGCTTCCAATTTTATTTTCATATATGTCTTCATCACCGTTACAAGGATGGTTTACAGAATATGAAAATCTGTGCTGATTTAACACACTTCTTTCTCGAATTTTCATGTTCTTTATCCTACGCACTTGTGAAGATAAAGGCCCCACTTCACAAGAACGCTTTTCTTTTTTTAACTTGCGTTGAATTGGTTTTAACCTTCTCTTTCTTACCATTACATCCCCCCTCCTTTTACTGATATGTTGTTTGTTAAAGGTATGTTATAGGCACAAAATATATTCAATTCTATCGCATCATAGGAATAATTTTCGTTCTTTTTTAAAAAAGTATTTGATACGACGGTTCCATTTGATTCTTAGTATAGGGCTTACCTTCTCGTGTTTTAGAGCTAACAGTCCAAAAGTGCCTTCACTTACTCTGACAGTTATCCGTAAAATACAAAGATTACCATGAAAACACTATACTTAGAAGCTGAGCATTACATTCGTTGTTTCTATTTAGATTTAGTATAGTAGTGTCATAGTTATTTTTTGTAAGCGTTATTAAAAAGCGTAAGGTACGGTGTAACATGCAACAAGAAAAATACTAATAACTGAAAACGCTTTTACAGAGATGGGTAATGTTAAAAGCAGCAGTATGAATCGAGTTTTACAATCGTGAGAGGAGAAATATTGCATGGAATATCAAACCATAGGCAGGACTGGTATTAAAGTTTCTAATCTTTGTTTTGGCACGATGTCATTTGGAGGAATTGCTGATGAAGAAACATCATTCGCTATGTTCAATCGGTGTCGAGAGATGGGCATTAACTTTTTTGATTGTGCCAATGTTTACAACAATGGCTTAGCGGAAGAGATTCTAGGAAAATGTATCGCGGACTGTCGGGATGATATCATCTTAACAACAAAGGTTTACGGAGCAATGAATAATGGCATCAATAATAAAGGATTATCACGCAGGCACATGATGATGGCAGTAGAAGATAGTTTAAGAAGGTTAAAAACAGACCGGATTGAATTTTATTTTCTCCATGCCTTTGATCCTGACACACCAATAGAAGAAACTTTACGAGCACTTGATGACCTTCAAAAACAAGGGAAAATTCTCTATCCTGCAGTTAGTAACTGGGCCGCTTGGCAGATTGCGAAAGCTCTAGGGATTTCTGCAAAAGAAAGTTTAGCCCGTTTTGAATGCATTCAACCGATGTACAACCTAGTCAAACGCCAAGCTGAGGTTGAAATTTTACCATTGGCTCAATCAGAGAATGTAGGCGTCATTTCCTATAGTCCGCTTGGCGGTGGATTGCTAACAGGAAAATATAATGCAAAACAAAAACCTAGTAATGGTAGATTAGTAGAACAAGATGGTTATCGTCGCCGCTACGGTGATCAGAGCAATTTTGATATTTCTGAACGCTTCATGCAATATGCAGAAGAACAAGGAGTCCATCCTGCAACACTAGCAGTAGCATGGGCAAAATCTCACCCTGGTGTGACTGCACCAATTATCGGTGCCAGGAACCTTGAGCAGCTGAAGCCGTCTCTTGCAGCATTGGAAATGGACATGACGGAAGAGCAGCGTAATGAAATTTCTAAGCTGTCAATTACACCACCTCCAGCTACAGACCGTTCAGAAGAAATAACCAAACCATAGAAGGAGTGTTTTATATATGTTAAAAAGAAAAATTGGCCGAATCGATTATGAAGGTTCTGCCGTAATGTTTGGTGCCGCGAGTTTAGGAAATGTGACACAGGAAGAAGCAGATAAGTCGATCACCTACGCATTAGATCATGGAATCAATCATTTTGATACAGCAGCAGATTACGGTGATGCCGAAATACGTTTAGGTCCGATTATTAGTAAGGTTCGCAACGATATTTTTCTAGCAACCAAAACAGGACAGCGCACAAAAGAACAAGCAAAGGCTGAAATTTACCGTTCCTTAGAGCGAATGAAAGTCGATTCTGTTGATTTAATCCAATTACATGCAGTCGGTACAATCGAGGAGCTCGATAAATGTACAGCAAAAGGCGGCGCTTTAGAAGCTGCGATAGAGGCAAAAGAGGAAGGGATTGTCGGCGAAATTGGCATAACCGGTCATGGACATCAAGCGCCTGTTACGCATTTAGAGGCATTGAAGCGATTCCCGTTTGCGACTGTATTACTGCCGTTAAATTATTATATGTATTCATTGCCAGAATATAGAGAAGCTTTCGATGCCTTAATGGAAGAAGCGAATAAACAGAATGCAGCGGTAAGGGCGATTAAAGCAATCGCCAAAAAGCCATGGCAAGAAGAGCAAGAGCGGCGTTATGCTACTTGGTATGAGCCATTCGATCAACAAGAAATGATCGATGCATGTGTCCACTTTATCCTTTCCTTCCCAGGATTAGCTGGTTTTGCAAGCGCTGGGGATGTCCATTTGTTCCCTAAAATTGTCGATGCTGTGGAGAGATATGGTTCCATGAATGATGAAGAAGCGGAGCGTATTTTAACCAACATTCCGGAATATACGACGATCTTTGGTGCACCAACGTCCATTGATTAATAATTTTAAGTAGGTTATCTCATTATGGGATAACCTTTTTTTATAGCATTTTTTCTAAATTAACAAATATGGGCCAAAGTATGGAAAAATAGCCCAATATATTTGTCTAATTGTACATTCGAGCAAATTATGTATATACCATGCATTTTAAAATTCAACATGAAGCAGATCATGAAAGATCTGCTTCATGGAATAGGTGATTAATAACCACCGTATCCGCCACCAACGTATGACGTTCCGACGATGATAAGAAGGATAAACAACACAACAATCAACGCAAATCCTGCACCATGACCATATCCTCCACTCATAACTTTAGCACCCCCTTTTTTTCGAGGCTACTAAAGTGTATGCAAAATAACAGGAAGTGGGTAGACATATAAAACAGATAAACAGCCTTTTTTGCTAATGACTCATCAATACGTAGAGGATAATACTTTAAGTTATGTAAAGAATGTACTTTTGAAACGGCAAGAGTTTATTTCATACACCATACGAATTGACTGACTTTAAGTCGATTCTCTTTCCTTTCCAACGATTTTCCAAAACTATGTTCAAGCTCTGTTATGGTCTTAAATCTATTCTCAATTGATGATAAAGAAACACATAATATTGGCACCAAAGTAAATAATACTTAGAAAATATATTTTGGAGTGTGGACTTACTTGATAGAAAATACAGCTGTTCGGCGTCAAAGAGCGTATATTTCTGAATTCGGAACAACACTGCTTCATTTAAAAAATCCTTGGATTGTTGCCTTCTGGTCTTTTGCATTTCCTGGTTGTGGCACTCTTATGCAAGGCAGAGTGGCGAAAGGACTGATTCTCATTTGCTGGGAGTTGATTATAAATACAAATTCCAGGATTAACCTTTCTATCATGTATAGCTTACTAGGACAATTTGATATGGCCATACAAGTCATTAACACTCGATGGTTTCTTTTGTATGTTGCGTTATATGTTTATGCGCTCTGGGATAGTTATCGCGGGGCAGTGGATTTAAATAAACAATACATTCTAGCTGACCGAGAAGATGTTTTAATAAACCCTTTTACCATTAAAACGCTCGACACCAATTATTTAGACAAGAGAAGCCCTTGGTTGGCTACTGTACTTTCTGTTCTATCACCTGGATTGGGTCATTTATATGTTCATAAGGTCATGACAGGGCTATTTTTCATTGCATGGACAATCTTAGTGATTTATATATCAAAGACATTACCAGCCGTACATTATACGTTTACTGGAAATTTCGGACTAGCAACATCCATTGTGAACATGCAGTGGCTCATGTACCTTCCATCCATTTATGGCTTTGTGATTCACGATTCCTACATAACTAGTGTCGAATATAACAAACTAACTAAAAAAGCACAGTCGAGATATTTGCGTGCCAATTATCAACGTCTCGACTTCCAAAAGCCAATGAGAGGTGTACGGTTATGAAGCAAAATGCTTTTTCACGATATTCAAGGGCTTATCTGTCTGAATTCACCACGAATCAACTCCATTTAAGAAACCCTTACCTTGTTGCATTGTGGTCTTTCCTCGCTCCAGGATTAGGGAATCTATTGCAAGATCGAAAAATCAAAGGATTAATTCTTATTTTATGGGGGGTACTTGTCAATAATTGCGCAAAAATCAATCTCGCAATGTGGCACTCCTTCACAGGTAATTTCCATTTAGCTAAGCACGTCATTGATACGAGGTGGCTGCTTCTTTATATTGCAGTATATGTATATTCGGCATGGGAGGCTTATCGAGGAACGGTGGACATGAATAAACGATATATTCTAGCTGACCGAGAAGACGCACCTATTAAACCGTTTATTATTAAAACATGGGATCTGAACTATCTAGATAAGCGTAATCCATGGGCAGCCGCAGCATGGTCCTCTTTCATGCCAGGACTCGGTAAATTGTACTTGCATAAAATCATTATAGGTTTGTTTTTTGTTGCTTGGACGATTGTTATCATGTATTTTTCACATGGCTTGCAGGCCATACACTTAACATTCATTGGCGATTTTATTCATGCGAAAGAGATTATAAATATGCAATGGTTTCTTTATGTTCCTGCAATTTACGGATTTCAGATTTATAGTTGTTATGTTTCTGCGGTGGAATACAATAATTTATTTGAAAAAGAACAGTCCAAATGGTTAAGAGACAATTATCAAAAAAATGGATTTAAAATGCCGATATGATGAAACAAAGAGAAAGGATGAGGATATATGTACATCATTGCATCCTTTGAACAATCCACTTCTTTGGAGTTAGCAATCTCAGCTTTAGAACAGGAAGAAATAACCAAAAGTCAAATCCTTGCGATACCACTTGATAAGAGAACAGAAAAAAGAAAATTATTTGATACCATTCACCGAGCTGATGGATTCAGCTTGTTTGATGTAGCAGCAGTGCTTGGTACATGTGGTATGCTTTTAGGAGCCATTTACGGAATGGTGTTAGAATGGGGACCCATTTTGTGGGGACTTATCGGACTCATAGCCGGGCTTTTGTTAGGTTATTTGCTGAAAATGTTGTTTGTGAAAAAACAAAACAAAAAGGCAATAAAACAAAGCAGCGAAACAGAAGTGTTTCTTATGATACATTGTACCGATGATCAAAGAGAGATGGTGGAAGGTATTCTTTGGGACAATATGGCGTTAGGCGTCGCTAAACTAAAAGATGAAGGGGTACAGCCAAAAAATTAAGATCGGGGTAACATTATATTGATAAAAGAAGCTTTACCTTGTACAAAGGAGGTTTGGGTAATTGCTATTCGTAACGATTGTAACCATACTTTTAGTTATTATTGCTTGGTTTATGCCCAAACGTTTAACTAGAACAGAGATCTATATTATTTTTTTTACTGTCTCCTATATAGAAATCATATCTGACGCTATTTTTGGAAACATTATGGATTTGTATTATTTTGGTGGCGGCGAAGAAATTAGCCTTGAAGTATTATTAATAAAGGTTATAATGGCACCGATGTACGGAATTATCTTTTTAAATTATATGCCTGAAAGAAGAAGTCATTTTATCATTTACTGGCTTGTTTGGGTAGCCTTTTCTACCTTTTACGAATGGTTAACAATTGTTTTTGGATACTTAACCTATAAAAATTGGACCCTTTGGTACTCCGCTTTATTTTACCTGGCAGCAATCCCCTTTTTTAGATGGCATTTTTACTTTATTAGAAAGGGATTGTGTTGGAAGGAGAAATAGACTATTTATGGATAGGTCCTAAGTGGACATACGTTCCTTTATTTGTGGGAAAAGAGGCGTTTTCAGATTGCTAACGGACATTGGTTCCTTTATTAAGTAAAAAGGTATTTGTTTTCCCAAGGTTTTGAGCATATAACGTACCTGATGTCCGCAACCCGCTTCAAAACAGCTTTTTTTTCGAAATAAAGCACTCAGTGTTCGTAATGATAAGGGAAAGGAGGGATGATGAGAATCATGAAGCCACCTAAAGATTATAAAGAGGACTTAAATAGTGTTATTGAGTTAATGAATAATACTCAAGATTTAAAGTTAGATATTTGGCGAGAACATGTTGTTTTTACTGGGCATTGGTGGATTGGTGTCACTTTAACGATTGTACCATGGCTTCTATGGATTTTTTTTCGAAATAAAGAAAGCTCTAACCGCTTATTATTTGTTGGTTTTTTTCTAATGATATTCTCTACATTTCTAGATTTTATCGGAACAAAATCAGGTTTATGGTTTTATTATTACGATGTGATTCCTTTCATTCCTGCGTTCGTCCCATGGGATATTACCCTTATTCCTGTATCTGTTATGTTATTAATTGAGTGGAAACCACAGGTAAACCCATTTACCAAAGGATTATTATTTAGTGGAATAACAGCTTTTGCCGTGGAACCCCTTTTTGTTTGGATAGGACTATATCAACCAGTGCATTGGCAACACTATTATTCGTTTCCAATTTTCTTTCTGTTGTATTTGATTAGTCACTTTTTGAGTAAGCGTAAAAACTTTAAACAGGTATCTAATTAGTACGACAGTAAAGTTATGAGGGTATTTGTAAATTTTTGCAAGGACTGTATCCTTAAAATCTAAAACGCAAGAACCAAAAATGGATACTTTCGCCACATTTATTTTCTTGTCCATCCCTTTTCACCTCATAAACAGTAGCATTATTCATATACATACTATCAGTATCAGTGTCGATTATTTTTCTATACTAATCGGGCATTACAGGCCATTTCGCTTTAGACTCTCTAAAGCTTTCGAGGGATGACTTTAATGCCCGTTGATGCGGATAAATATTTTTGTAAAAGGATGAGAACATAATGAGAAGTTATGTGGCAGCGAACGGAGATACACTCCGTACAATAGCGAACAAGTCCGGTATCGAATTAGAAAGACTCCTCTCTATCAATCCGCACATCCCCAGTACTGATGTAGATATTGGCAAGAAAAAAGTAAATATCCCCTCTCCTCCTCAAAGAGTGCCTAGAAGAAAGCATACCCTTCTTCCTCCTTGCCCCCATCAAGTACCTGAAGAATTCCAAGATTATTTTATCCCTCTAACTCCATTAGATGAAATGGCACAAACGGATTATGATGTGATCGTCGTTGGTACCGGAGCTGGGGGCGGTGCGGCAACCTGGAGGTTATGTGAACAACTATGGAACACCGACAAGAAGATTGGTGTCGTGGAAGCAGGACCGATCCTACTACAAACCCATGCCAGCAACCTTCCAACGTTAACTGGAAGGTGGGATAACTATTTTTTTAACCCTAAAATATCGAGACCTATTGGCCAGTTTCTTCCCGACTTACCTGGTGCAAGAGATGTGATTGCTCTTGGAGGACGAACCTTGTTTTGGGGACGTACCAGTCCCCGCATGTTTGCTGATGAATGGGACAATTATCCAATAGATAAAAAAGAATTAGAACTTTATTATAATATCGCTGAGCAGATGATGACTGTTTCAAAGCCGACGGATCCTCTTTCCTATACTTACTTAACACGTCTTTGGGAGAATGGTTTTCCTGAAGCATCAATTAATCCACGCGCACTGAATCTAGAACCGGTCAAGTATGGACCTGTTGTAAATTTCAGTTCCATATCATTTTTGGCTTCAGCATTAATTCAGAGACCGTTTGACTTAGCAGTTAATGCCAGAGCTGTAAAAATTTTTACTGAGCAAGGAAAAGCCACCGGAATTAAAGTGATGACACCTGAAATGAAATCTTATACATTAAAAGCAAAAAACATCATCCTTTCTGCGAGCGCTTTTGAAACTCCGCGTCTTTTACTATCTTCAGGAATTAAAGGAGAGGCAATTGGACATTATTTAACTATTCATTCTTATTTAAAATCAAGTTATCAAGTATCGCGACCACTAAACGATGCTCAGAGTCATTCAGGAATGGTTGACCTGTTCATTCCACAAACAGAAAACCGTCCATACCAATTACAGATTGAGATATTAGAGGGAGATAAAACTCAGAATAAATTAGCAGAGCCTGTAGTGGAGTCACATAATTTTGGAAAGGTAGAACCCCGATATGAAAACATGCTTTTTCTAAATCCTTACAGAAGGGATAAGTACGGTGTTCCAGAATTCCAGGTTCATTTTGCCTATAGCGCCAAAGATAAATCTATCATTTCTGAATTGAACTATAGTATAAATAAAGCTGCTAATTCCATAGGAGCAACCAGTCCACCTAAAACTTGCTTAAGCGCTCCTGGTAGTGCTTATCACACTATGGGGACGTGTCGCATGGGGGATGACCCATCCACTTCAGCAACGAACCGCTATGGTCAAGTCCACCATGTGTCTGGACTCTATGTTGCTGACAACAGCATTTTGCCAAACACAGGAGCTGCCAACCCGACATTAACTACAGTAGCCCTAGCGATTCGTACGGCGGATTATATTACCCGGAAATTGGATTAATTACCGTTAAGAAAAAGGAGAAGCAAGAGTAGATGAAATAATACAGATACTCTTTATTCCGTCAACATCACTTTATTAAGGGGTTGCTACTATATAGTTCGCAAAGCTAAAGAAATCCTCATTTTTATTTGTTTCTACACTTATTCTTGCAAAGAAGAAAAGACCGCCACGATTGGCGATCTTCTTGTTAAATCTTGCACTCATTACACAAAGGATGTATATTCCAAAATCGGTAAAGCTATATTAATGAGGTGATTTATATGCAAATAATCAAAGACTTTCTCCCTATCTCCTTTTTCCTTTTAGGCGGACTTGTTTTCCTTTTCTTAGTCATAACCAAATATACAGAAGAGGCACATCAAAAAGAAATAAAAAAGAACAAGTGGATGAAAAAGGATTATTATCATTATGAAAATGCTATATTTTACCGAATTATGAGTAACTCATATTGGATTGCGAAAACTCTTCTTATAATCGCTTCACTAATTCCGATTGCCATAGGAATATTACTGCTTTGGTCAATGTTTTAATCTATACTAATTATTTCGTAATCGATAACTTTAAACCTCTTTCACCTTAAGGGTTATAAACCAGGTAGGTATATTGATTAAAGGCAAAATTCTGATGTACTTTTTATCCTTTTTAGTCCTGATTAAACCACAGTGGATCTTTATTATCAACGTCACCATTATAATTGATTAGAATCTCATCACCTGCTTTTATATCTGTGTAAGCATAGAAGTCAAATGTGTGATTTCTAAAATTAATCTCATAATCTGCATTAGGTTCATAAGAATGGTTAAATAACATTCCATAACCAAGAAGGATAGCAGAATGATTTATCCCATACTCGAAAGCGTAATCATCGAGTATAGTTTGCTCAATGTATTGATGCTGGTCATTTGGATAAGAAATGACAGGTGCTTCGTGTAAAAGCTCTCCTTTTTTGATATCACTTGTTGCAAATACCCCTCTATTGAATTCTCCATCACTAAGTGAAGATGTTTTTATCTCAATCATGTTTCACCTACTCACTTTTAAAATAATCTTTCTAACTGTAACATACATTTTAACATTGTGCTCTTTTTATTTAGAAAAGAGACTCCTCCAACAAGTTTCGGCAATCATCTTGTTCAATTTTCTGCCATGTTAGTTTAATCAAGATTCCAACTTTTAATTCTTTGTTTCGTAATCATTTCATCTGAAAACTATAACTTCCAATTAATTACCTAAAATTCACTAAAAAGAATGATATACCATTAGTCTAACTCTATTATAAACTATTTCTTAGTTATCTAATGTTATCCTGTTTCTCACCTTAGGTGCTATAATATAAGAAATCTAATCTATTGTACGTTCATTAAAGTTTTGAAGCAAATGACTAATTTCTTTTTCGGTATCAACGATTTCCTGATCTATAAGTTCTAAAGTTTTCTCAAAATTCGCATTTACATCACTAATTTTTGTCTCTATCGATTCCCACAATTCTTTGTAAGTCTTATATGTGTAATCAACGCCTGAAAAACGATATACTACTGCATTAATACCTAATGTTAGATCTTTTAAAAAATCATTGTGCTCTTTTTCGATATTTGTAATTAGGTCAGGAAAATAAGGTTTGAATTTGTAACATTCTGAATAAGTCTTAATAAATTCGTCTCTTTGCTTATCTAAAGCTTCTAATAATTTCTCGTTCTTCATATCTTCATACTTAACATCTTCAGTCCAGTGGCTCTCTATATAATTACTATAGTCCATAAATACAGATGTCCATGTACCGTGAAGACTAAAAAAAGTCATTCTTGTCCTCGTTAAAATATCCAGAATTTCCTCTGCTTTTCTAAGTCTAATTTCTAATAACACTCTACTTCTGTCTTTTTTATCTTGAAGGTCTAACTGTTCTGTAATTTGAGCTCTAGCAATTAAATAGGCAGCAAAAGCACCAACCATACCACCAAGCATACTCAATAGCCCACTAATAATGGTTGCTTTATTCGGATCGTCTACGCCTATATATTGAATCGTTAATGCCCATATGGAGACCGCAAAACAAAAAGATAGGATTAGTGCTATTCCCGTTAATATTCTTTCTTTGATATCCTCCACCCCCTGGTAATTTTACCAAAGAAGGGAAAGTCTTCGCTATTTATTATACCTTTGCCAATAGCAGCAAAAGTTATAACTTGGACAATTGCCTAAACAACTTCTCTACCGTTCCAACCCCGACCCGTTCGTATTTAGCTAATATTAGAAGTTCTTTTGGTAAATGACCAACCGTATTGATTCCATCAGCTTGCATTTGATTCAAAAAACTTGGGAATCCTTTGAAATATGCTTCTGTTAATGGGATAGAAGCAAGTCGTTCCGTCATAATTAAATACTCTTCCTTAAAAAATAAAAATAATTCCCCCGGATGGGCTTGGACAATTTTCCTTCTTGCCCGCTCTTCTTCCACAAAATCTACTAAATCTAAAAATAGGTATCTCTCATTATCCTCTTTATACCTTTTGACAAGTTTGGACATTCCCTCTATTTTCTCGGGCAGCTCACTCATAATGCGAGCTTGCTGCACACCGCCTAAAGCAATCATGAACCGTTCTGCTCGACTAAATCGCTGCGGTAGCAAAAATGCATCACGCAAAAAGTAAGGAATATCAATAGATTGACCTGCATAATAAATGGTTCGGATTACCGTTTCACCTGGCAATACGAGCGGTTCCTCTTCTTTTTCATCAGAAACTTCCTCTTCCACTGCTGTGACAGCAACAAATCTCTCTACTAAACGGTCCTCCAATTGCTTAAAACGTAAATCTAATTCTTTCCTTTCATATGTATGACTTGTTTCATTTGCCGGATCTTGGTATGACGGAACTTGTATCGTAGGTGATCCATATGCTTCGACAAACCATTTGATAATAATATAGAGGGCTTCCCATACAATTAATGCTTCGGAATAACGAAATGCTCTGGTTTGATGTG
This sequence comes from Gracilibacillus sp. YIM 98692, assembly GCF_010993965.1. Taxonomy (GTDB): domain Bacteria; phylum Bacillota; class Bacilli; order Bacillales; family Amphibacillaceae; genus Gracilibacillus. Next base: position 280,726 of record NZ_WIXM01000001.1, read on the forward strand.
CAGCTTCATTGCCAAGCTTTCTCACCGTATGCAGCGCCTCTAATTGTTCTTCTGTAGCAAGCCCATCTTCCTTAAGCAATGTGAGTCGATCTATTAATCCATCACCTCCTGAATCTGAAATATTCTCTAGGTGAAGAACTCGACTCACCACCCCTTCCACAAAAACACGTGCATGGGTGAGCATTGTTCTTGGACTTGTAAACACACTATGTTCTAATTCTCTAGCAATCGAAGCTAGTTCTTTTGATACATCATTCAAAAATGCATAAAAATATTGATCTTTCACTAAATTCATGTAGTGCAACCTTTCTTTCTTGGTGTAATAGATTCATTATATCATGTTGCGTATTATTACCGTACGCCTTCCTTATAGAATAAACAATACATCTACATTAACATATTATTCCAAAAATAACTTTTATAATAAAAAAGTGCCAATCACCAGTCGATTAATCTAGTTTAAATTCCCCTATTACTGATATAATAATAGATAGAAAGTCAAACCATAACAATAGAAGGTGGTGTGTGATAGTGGCTGTAACTTATACAGAGAGACTTCCATCAGTGGGGAGTTCTTTATCCCCACTGATAGTTAGCGAAACTTATCAGGGTGCTAGCGTCCGTTACCCCCACTTCTACTTCCCTACTTATTCTTATTCTTGAAGTGTGGGTTTACGGACGATTGTTCACCGTGGTACAAATTTTCGCGGAGATTTGTACTATTTGCATAGTCGGCTGACTAAAAAGGGCAATACTACCTATCACTTTTCTAAAAAAAGTACTGGGGCGGATATGGAGCAAATTCCAGAGGGGTATGAAATTTACGAGAACCCAAATGGAAAAGTTTATTTGCGTAAGATCCTTAAAAAATCGATCAAGGACGAAGAAATAAAAGTTATTGAAAAGGCAATGAGAAAATGTTGTCCGATTCAGAATTTTAAACTAGATATCAAAAAGGAATTCGTTTATATTTATACCGTTTCCACATCAATCAACGAACTAGATCTCCTTTCACCATTAATAGGGAATTCAGAAAAATATAAAGACTATGAAACCGTGATGCGCCTTCAATTAATGGATGAACAGAGCCGAATATTTGAGATTGAAAGATTTTGTTTTTTAAGTGGTATTGAGGACTGGATTTACTTAGATGACTCTGATAATTTACAGGAACTTGTTGAAGAATATGTTCGTCATATTGGACAGGAATCGTTATATGAACTGTTCTACTAGATGATGCCTGCCGCTACCAAAAGGGAATCATCAAAATGTAATAGAAAGGATTTTAACTTATGATCATTCAATGCACGAAAAAATTGTTAGATCAATTAAAAAAGAAGCCGGAAATGGTTGAGGAAGAGGATCCTCTTATTTCTTGGCATGCGAACTTTTTAACTTTGAATCGAAGGAAAACCGTTGTACTCGTGAACGATAAGAATCGATACACGATTGTTTTGCATGGACTTAAGGCTAAGGATTTTAAAAACATGGATAAAATCATCTTACAATCGATCCGGAATACTTTCGAACATGAATGTATAAGAAACGATGTCATAAAGCAGTTCATCCATTCTAGCAATACTATTGCTTATACAAAAACAAAAAACAAGAAATTAGTTGCACGAATGAACAAAGCCTGCGAAACATTGTATTTCTTTGGGAGAATGCTGGATCCTAATACCATTTATCAACCTGACTTGAGCCTTGAGATCAGTCGAGACTTAGTCGGTGATGGAAAGAACGACTATTTCCATCCAAACGAAGAGATGTACAAAGACTTGGAGAAATTCACTGCATTCACTGGTACCTCCATTTTGCAAACAAAAGCGATAGAGATGATGATCACTTTACGCCTGGAGAATTTCAAAGTGTACAGGAAATTAATCGTTCCGATGCATTTCACTTTCCATCAATTACATAAGGCGATTCAGACTGCATTTGGTTGGCAGAATTCCCACCTTCATGAATTTTATATTTTTGATAGCAAAAAATCTAATCAGCCCTTTCTTCCTAATCATCCAGCATATGACGGAGAAAGATATAAACCCATTATAAATCTCGTGTGTAATGAGGAGGCATTTAGCTACGGGGATGATGCTATACCGATGAAAATGGATGACACAATCAAGCTGTCTGAATACATGCCAGCTAAAGCAACATATATTTATGATTTTGGTGACGACTGGATACATGATATAGAAGTAGAGCGGGTGATGGAGGATTACGATAGGAACACCCCTATCTGCTTGGAAGGTGAAGGAAACACCCCGCCAGAGGATGTAGGTGGAGAAATTGGATATGAGAATTTCCTTGAAATTATGGCTGATGAAAATCATCCGGATCATAAGCACATGCGCAGTTGGAGCAGTGGACAATTGCATCAAAATTTCGATATAGAGATGGTTAATAGAATGTTGAAATATATGTGAATGAATCAAGGGGAACGAGGAGTAGTTTAGTGCATGATTATTCGATCTAGGGGTATGTATAAAGTATGCAAATGAGATGCATGGAGCATCTTATTTGTCAAACTTCTTTTTTAATTCTATCTTCCCTGTTTCCGTGTTTCCATTAAAACCTTATTGTGTTTTATTTAAACGACGCTGAAAGTAATTAAAGATTGGAAATGGGATGATAATCCAACCAAGACTTTTTCGCTCTTCCTAATACTCTTTCTCTTTCAGATTCAATCATTGCATTATAATTTGCCCTTAATTCTTCTTATTCCGCTAACGTTATAAAAGAAACTACCCTTCCACCAATGGTCATCATTAATGTAGCGAATAACATCAAATAAATATACACCCTTAATCATTGAATCTTTTCCCCCCTCTATTCGATTCACTTTTGCCCCCTATAATAAAGACAATTAGTACTAAAAAAAATCGGGATGAATGATAGCACAATTTCCCCCCCCTCCTCATTTACTATAGTCGTAATAACCCTACTATTGATTACAAATATACGTACTTAGGTTCGGAATGAGCGAATTTATCAACTCCTTAAATTCCCTTTGGTCAATGAATAATCCCTGCCCTTTCAGGGGCAATGTTTGGCTATGCTAAAGCCAATAATAAACGTGCCGTGATCGACGTATTTTAGAGGGTGCAGTTTCACTCTACACTCCCCCCCCCATTTTTCTACTTTACAGTATATCTCGTATTGTTTAAATAGCGTCCAATTAGTAAACACTTATCATATGATTGTTTATTCAGCTTGGAGTGGAATGGAAAAATGAGAATTCACAGATGGTACAAAAAAAAGAAAAAAAATGATAATCAACAAAAAGACAACATTAATCCCGAAGTAGATGATTCATTAGAAAGTCTTATTAAACAAATGAAGGTATCTAATGACTTTATCTACTTTAAAAATGATCAATCCCCTCAACCAATACATTTGTATTATTTCATGTCATTGGTTGATTCTGAAATTATCCACAGGGATATTTTACCATACTTAAATCGTGAATCATTGACATCATTACAGAAGCTTAAACAGGAACTTCCGATAGAAAATATTGAGATTACAAGTGATGTAAATAAAATTGAGCAGAAAGTGCTTAGAGGATCAATCATTATTCAATTGGATAAAAGTAGTACAGAAGTTGCATTAATACGTGCAGAATTAAATAAAGCGCGAGAAGTTTCCCTTCCTGAAGTAGAGTTTAGTGTTGTTGGTCCAAAGGAGTCGTTTGTAGAATCCCTTGATACGAATTTAAACCTTATTCGTAAAAGACTCCCCATACCTGAACTGCAAATAGCTGAATATTCTGTTGGGAAATTATCAAAAACAAGAGTGGCGGTTGTTTCTATTGAAGGAATCACCAATGAAGAAAATGTAAATACAGTAAAGCAACGGATTCAAGCAATAGAATTTGATACGATTAATGACAGTTCTTATATTGTGCAATTAATTACGGACAATAAAAATTCTCCTTTTCCACAATTAATTGATACAGAAAGGCCAGATAGAATTGCGTCTGTATTAGCGGAAGGAAAGGTTGCCATATTAGTAGATGGTGCACCTCACGGAATATTGGGTCCAACGACTTTTATAGAATTTTTCTCAGCATTTGAGGATTATTTTTTAAATTGGATCACAGCTTCCTTCTTCCGATTAATTCGATTATTTGCTGTTATATTCTCCATATTAATTACACCCATATACGTTGCCGTTCTGACGTATCATTATGAATTAATTCCAAAGGACTTAGTTAGTATTTTAGTCATATCAAGACGAGAGATTCCTCTTCCACCAATATTAGAGGCCATATTTTTGGAGATAGCTATTGAATTATTACGTGAGGCCGGAGCCCGACTCCCTACAAAGGTTGGTCAGACAATCGGTATCGTGGGAGGTATTGTTATTGGAACAGCATCTGTAGAAGCTGGTCTTACTAGTAATGTGCTGTTAATTATCGTTGCACTTGCTGCTTTAGCATCATTTACTACACCTGTATACAAAATGGGTAATACTATTCGTCTCATTCGTTTCCCGTTTTTAATTTTCGCTCATTTTTGGGGGTTATTAGGTGTTGCTATATGCTTTTGTTTTACTATTACCCATTTATTAAAATTAACGTCGCTCGGCAGGCCTTTTTTAGAGCCAATATTTCCTCCAAGAATTTCAGATTTAAAGGACGCCGTCATACGCTTGCCCTTTAATTTTCAGGCCAAGCGACCTATTCAGTTACAAACAGAAGATACCATGAGATTTAAACAAAATAAAGCAAAAGATAAAAGAGAAATCGATGAATAGGAGATTCTTATGAAAGCGATGCAAAGAAAAGTAAATGAAAGGTACATGATAACCGCTTCTCTTGTCTTTTTCTTAATTCACTCTATGCAAATCGGTATTGGAATTTTAAGTTATCAACAAGACATTGTAAAATCTGCTGGAAATGACTCATGGATAGCCGTGATTTTTGCAGGACTGATCGTTCATATCATTATATGGATGATGTACAAAATTTTAAAAAATGGAAAAGGAGACCTTATCACAATCCATTATGATTTGTTTGGAAAGTGGCTAGGCGGAATCTTTAGTTTAATATGGATTATCTACTATTGGGCAATTGGGCTTGTTGTCATTCGATCTTATTTAGAAGTTGTACAAGTTTGGATGTTCCCAGATATCAGTATATGGCAATTTAGCCTGATATTTCTTTCTTTAGTCTATTATTTACTTATTGGTGGTTTTCGCGTTGTAACTGGAATATGTTTTTTAGGCGTTGTCATACCTGCTTATTTATTACTAACACTTATCTTTCCAATAGAGTTCACAGAATTCAGAAATTTATTGCCAATTTGGAATCACTCTTTGAAAGACATCTCATTGGCAACAAAAGATATGACACTAAGTTATTTAGGTTTGAGCACGCTGTTAATGTTCTATCCTTATTTAAAAAATCCGGAAAGGTCACAGAAATGGGCTCATGGAGGAAATTTACTTACAATGCTGCTGTATGCAGGATTAATGATATTATCTATAGCATATTTTGGACAAGGATATCTAAGCAGAATTATTTGGCCTACATTAACGATGTGGAAAATCGTAGAATTGCCATTTGTCGAGCGGTTTGAGTATGTCGGTATTTCATCATGGGCCCTTATTATTTTACCAAACATCTGCTTATCATTTTGGGCAGCTTCTAGAGGAGTACGACAGCTATTAAGATTTAGTCAAAGAAAAGCATTAATTGGCATGCTACTTATGACATGGATTATTATTTATTTTTTGCAGGAACGTCAACAGATAGAAATGTTAAGTTCTTATGTTTCTATGACAGGTTTTTATCTAATTGTTATATACTTACCCTTGCTATTTGTATTTTCATATCTTCGCTTACTTAGGAGATGAATAAATGAAGCGCATTTTATTATTGATTGTAATTTGTTTATTAGGTGTATTATCAGCATGTGTTCAAAAACAAATTTTGGATGATGTTCAGTTAGTTACTGCTATTGGATATGAATTAACAAATGAAAATGAGCTTAAAGCTACAGCAGTCACGCCAATATACAAGCCTGATAAAACAATAATTAGTGACATATTCACAGAAACAGGCCCTTTAAGTAAAGAAATACGGAAACAATTAAATATGCAATCATCAAGGCCGTTTGTAAGTGGAAAAATAGAAATTGGATTATATAGCAAGGATCTTGCACAAAAAGGGATGCTAGATTTACTTGATACCTTTTATAGAGATCCTGCCGTTGGTTCAAGAGCTTATCTAGCAATTGTTGATGGTAACATGCAATCTTTATTAGAAAAGCAATATGGGCAGCAAGATAATGGCATATATTTATCACATATGTTTGAACAAAATATTGATACCGGTTCTCTCCCAAGAACAAATTTGAATCAATTCTTATCTGCTTATTATTCGCAAGGGATAGATCCTTTTATACCCATAGTAAAACAAGAAAATGGGCAAGTGAAACTTGATGGTCACGCTCTGTTTCGTGGAGATAAAATGGTTGGAGAACTCTCTGCAAAAAACATGTTTATCTTTAAAGTATTAATGGATAAATATACAAAGCAAGACTCTACAGCAGTTAAGTTGACGGAAACTAACCAAAGAGAAGGGGAGTATGTTTCTGTATTAAAAATAAGGGCTAAACGAGTTTATAAAATAGAGAATACTACTGAAGTTCCTAAAATCACAATAAATGTAAAAATAGAGGGTAATGTAGAGGAATACTCTGAAGGGCAACAGATTGATAAAAAAATAATCAAAACAGCACAAAAAAGTATGCAATCTCAAGTAAAAAAACAAGCTGATGATATGATAAGTATGTTCCAAGAGTTAAGAATTGACCCTATTGGAATAGGGGGACAAGTCAGGAGTCGGCAAAGAAATTGGGATGAAAATCATTGGCTGGATGTTTATCCCAATGCTGACATAAACGTAGATGTACAAGTGAGTCTAACTGAAACCGGTATAGTGGAATAAGTTATCAAAACCAATTTACACCCTGCTTAGCTTGATTAATCAGTTAAATATAATATTAGACAAAACTCGGATTCAGCTTATTCTGTAAAAGTAGGAGTTGAGCCATAATGTACTTAATTGTAAGGAAAGTAAAAGGGAAAGCAGAAATCCTAAAAGACTCTAACAGCACTTCTAATAAAATCTTCCATAATTTTTCCAGCGCAAATACCTTCGAGAAAAAACTAAACTTTCATACCCATTCACATAAAAGATGGTGGGTAAAGGAAAAGCCGTTTCCTTTTTTTGAAGAAAACGGCTTTTTGTGTTTGAAATGATTTATTTAATAATCGAAATGCTTCGGGCCTTCTAACAAAATACAAAATTAACTTGATCTGTTACTCAACTCTAATTTGTTCAACGTGTTCTACCTATGATTTAATTTGCGGTCCTGCTTTTTTTATTTCTGGCTCTACATTAGAAAAGCGTTCGAAATTGGAAATAAACCTTTCTGCTAACTCTTGTGCTTTTTTGTCATAAGCATTTTTGTTTTCCCATGTATGACGAGGGTTTAATATTTCTGTCGGAACCCCTGCTATCGTTTCTGGAATAAACAAACCGAAATGAGAATCTTGATTGTAGTTCACTTTCTCCAAATCACCATTAATTGCTGCTCGAACCATGGTACGAGTGTATGCTAATTTTATTCTTTCACCGACTCCATATGCACCGCCGGACCATCCTGTATTGACAAGATAAACACGTACATCATGGTCATCAATTTTTTTACCAAGTAACTCCGCATATACATTAGGGTCAAGCGGTAGGAACGGCTCACCAAAACAAGTGGAAAAGGTAGCTTCCGGTTCGGTAATGCCCCTCTCCGTACCAGCAAGTTTCGATGTATACCCGCTCAAGAAATGATACATAGCCTGTTCTTTTGTTAGCTTTGATATCGGAGGAAGTACACCGAACGCATCTGCTGTAAGCAATATAATGACTTTTGGATGACCAGCTATACTAGGTGTAACTGCTCCCGAGATTTTTTCAATCGAATAAGCAACTCGAGTGTTTTCTGTATGCGTATTATCATTAAATTTTAATGATCGTGTGTCTTCATCAATCGCTACATTCTCTAATACGGAACCGTATTGAATGGCGTTCCATATTTGTGGTTCTTTTTCTTGGGATAATCCGATACATTTCGCATAACAGCCGCCTTCAAAGTTAAAGACACCATTATCTGACCAACCATGCTCATCATCACCAATCAGCTTCCGTTCGGGGTCTGCTGACAGTGTCGTTTTTCCTGTTCCAGATAAACCAAAAAACAAAGCCACATCATCAGGACTGTCACCCATATTAGCCGAACAATGCATTGGCAATATGCCTTCAAATGGCAGTAAATAATTAAGAACGCTGAATACAGATTTTTTCATTTCACCTGCATAAGCTGTCCCGCCAATTAACACCATTCTTCTTTCAAATGAAACAGCAATGAATGTCTCTGAGTTAAGGTCATCTGCAATTGGATCTGCTTTTAAGCCAGGCAAGCAAACCACCTCAAAATCGGGTTTATGATTCTCAGAATCTATCACATTTTGATCTATAAATAATTGTTTTACAAACAAATTATGCCAAGCAAATTCATTGATAACCCGGATGGAGAGTTGGTGGTTTGGATCAGCACCGGCTACTCCATCAAACGTAAATATCTCTCGTTCAGACATGTATTCTAACGCTCTTTGGTAAAGCGAATCAAACGTTTGCTGAGACATCGGCTGGTTGATTTTCCCCCACTTCACCTTTTCCTTTGTCGATGAATCTTTCACAATATATTTATCTTTTGGTGACCTGCCGGTAAATTCCCCTGTATAGGCATGCAGTGCTCCTTGTTCTGTAAGCATTGCTTCCTTACGTGTTACAGCCATTTCGATTAACTGGGATACGGGTAAGTTTTGGTGTACCTTTCTAGAGTAAAGCGTATCTACTTTATTAAGCACTTTCACTATTCTCATTCCTTTCATTCTCAAGTTTCATACAAGTCGGACTACAAAAAGCATAAAAGGTGGTTACTTTTATCGAAGGGACTATATCAATGACGCTTTCACAGTGTATACAAATAACAATACCCATATCAGGAAGACTTTTGTAATTTCTCATTTTCAATCATCCTCGCCTTCATATAATGAGATAACTCCGCTACTCGACACGTATAGGCCCATTCGTTATCGTACCAGGCTAATACTTTTATTTGATCTCCCATTACCTCAAGCGATAGACCATCAACTGTCGCTGATTGTGAACTACCAATATAATCGACAGAAACAAGTGGCTCATTTGTACTACCGACTATTTTGTTCATTTCTCCCTCGCTAGCTGATTCAAATGCTGCTCTCACTTCATCTGCGGTATACTCATCATCTACCTGTACAGTCAAATCAGCTAAAGATACATCTTGTGTTGGTACGCGAACAGCTGTACCTTCCATTTTCGACGCTAAATGTGGCAGCACATCTTTAAGTGCTTTTCCGACCCCTGTCGTTGTTGGAACAATGGATTGTGTAGAGGCTCGTGCTCTACGCAAATCTTTATGAGGATTGTCTAAAGGCTTTTGGTCAGATGTTATCGAGTGAATACTAGTTACCCAGCCTTTCTGTATATGAAATCTGTCATCTAAAACCTTTAATACAGGAGCAACGCAATTCGTTGTACAGGATGCAGCAGATATATATGTGTGCTTTTCTGGATTATATAATTGCTCGTTCACTCCCATCACTACGGTTAAATCGAGATCTTTTCCTGGTGCCGTAACAATTACAGAGGTTGCTCCTGCATGAATGTGCCCAGAAGCGCTTTGCTTATCTCTGAACTTCCCTGTTGCATCGATAGCCAAGTCTACACCAAGTTTTCCCCATGGAATATTAGCAGGCTCACGATGATAAACAACATGGATGACGTTTCCATTAATGCGAAGTTCATTAGCTGAAGCAGAAATATCGGCATCCCATTTTCCATGTACAGAATCATACTTGAGTAAATGTGCGATTGTTTCTGCTGAATAAACACTGTTAATTGCCTTTAGAGATGTACGCATCCCCTCTTCAGTCATCATCTTTCTTATTAACAATCTTCCAATTCTCCCCGTACCACTTACTCCAATTCCTATTTCCACTTCATCGCCTCCCGAAATATAATGCAACACATACAATTAATGTTGTATTATATGTTACGCTATTTATTGTAAAAAGTGTACATTATAAAACTAATTAAACTAAAATAAGTCATTCATTCCTTTTTTAAACAAACAATGGAATGAGCAGGCCAGCGATTAATAAAATTAGTGCTCCACCTAATCGTGAAGAAATCTGTGCAAATGGCATAAGCTCCATTCGTTTTGCTGCAGAAAGCACTGCAACATCACCTGTACCTCCCATGTTTGCCATGCAGAGGCCAGCAGTAATTGCTGCTTCAATTGGATAGAAACCAACAAGTTTACCTAATAACGCCGCACCCATGATAGCTCCTAGTACCACACCAAATACAATGAGAGCATACTGTAAGGTCAACGCTTCTAATACTGTTCCTAAATCGGTATAAGCAACACCAATCCCAAATAGCAAAGCTAATGTCCAATTTTTTGCTACAAACTGATACCATTGACTGGCACCATCGACAACCTGTGTTGGAATGATGTTTGCAATCTTAGTAATAGCTACAAGAATAATCATAATCGCGTATGGATGTAATGGAATCACAGCGCCTAATAACGTACCAACCGCAAAAAATGTTAGAGCTGCAAGTAAGCCGGCACCCATTTTCTGAATATCGTATTTTAGTTCTGGCTTTTCATATGTGAACCCTTTAACTAATTGACCGTTACCAGTCAGTGATGGATAGACCTTACCGATTTTATCTAAAAGACTAGCTAATACAATGGCGAATACATTTCCAAGTGCTAGTGCTGGCACGAGCATCGAAATGTAATAACTTGGATCATTTCCTAGTAATTCAGAATAAACCTGACTCATAGGAACAGCGCCGGCACCCATTCCTCCACCCATAATGGGCATTGCAATAACTAATACAGCCTCTTGAAGTGTGAAACCAACAATGGAGCCAATTATTCCAGTGAGTGCGATTGCACCAAGGACAGCTCCTCCAATTGGAAGAAAATAGCGTAAGCCAACCTTGACTAATATTTTGGAGTTCATTCCTAAAATACTGCCGGTAATTAATGCTGCAATATAAAAGTTTAGAAAACCACCTGTTTTCATAAAGTCTGTAATAGAAGTTGTGATAGTTTCCGGTAGTAGTCCGCTATATACCATGTAAGCGGAACCAAAAATAGCAAGTATAGCCCCTCCACCAAGATAGGTTTTTACGATCGGTAAACGATCCCCTAACCATCCAAACAACTCTCCTAATACAACCATGACCAGTAAGCTACCAATCATTCCCCCTGGCAGATTTCCGGTGTACATACTTGTTAAAGTAACCGCAGCAAAAATAGCAAACCAAATAACTGGTATATTAAAAATTGAAATTTTAGATTTAGAAAAAAGATATTGTACATTTGCAGGATTATCATTTTCAAAAATTGCTTCTTGTGAATAGCCTTTTGATAATTCTTTCATGAAATTTCCTCCTCTTATAAATTTTGTTTATCTATTATCTCACCCTCCTCTGAAATCGTTTACAACTTTATTCGAACTCATCTTATTACTTATTTCCACCCCTTTAAAGTTTATAAAATTAATGAATTTTTTTTGTAATTAATGAAATCAAGTGATTAATTGGCAGTAAAAAAATGACTCTAAAGCAAATCGCTTTTGAGTCATTTTAAATAGGCATTTACTATGTCACTATTTCCTTTGTATGAGCAATGATAAACCTTGCTGTATATTCCATAATTCATGCGCATTAATTTTGACCAATAAAACCCATCGCAAATACTCTGAACTCATATATAATGCTAGGCTTAAGTAACGATAAATGGATAGTTACAGGTAGCACAAGAATTGTGAGGACATCTGTTCCTTCATTTACATGACGATTTCGCTTTTTCCTTTATTCATTCCTCAACGACTTTTTCCACAAAGTCGGTATTCTGTTAAGTGCCAAATTAATTCGGACTAGTCTTGAGTTTGGCACTTATCAGCGCTATAAGTACAATTTTGTTCTTGTAGTTATTAATTTTGGTACTTAATTGTGCTTTAAATACTATTTTGACAAAGTACTTTTTTTATTTTGGTACTTATTCTTGTGATAAGTATCATTTTTGTTATAACCTGTATTGATTTAGGATTTAATTGTGCCTATCACAACTCGAAATATATCTAAATTAACAAAATACGGAAAATGGCAGACATCATCAGAGGAAAAAGTCGGCCCCGCCTATACTTTTAACTCTTGATAACATGCAGAAAAAAGAGTGACCTGATCGATAACCCTCCCAGCTTGGTGCAATTTCACCATTGCTCGAAAAAGCACTTGATGAACGGACCCACTCCAAGCCCGAGAAGAGATTTACCAGTACATTATGCAAGATTGAATCATGAAATTGGATTATATTCAGAAGATAGAGCAAATATTATGATTAAGCATGTTGGGATGGAGGAACCGCCACGAGCATTTGATAGAGGTGATCTTGCAAAAAAGAATAATTAAAACAGATAAAGAGAGACTTCCATCAGTGGAGGTTTCTTCCCCCCACTATACTTCTTTTATTATTCTAAGTCTTGAAGGCGGGGCCTTACTGTTAAATCATTTCTTTGTATCTTCTAAAAACTCACTAATGGCAATCAATGCATCTTTATCATCATCACCTTTGGTCGTAATCTTAACTTCCGAGCCTTTGTGAAGGTTAAGTGAAAGTAATCCCAAAATACTTTTCACATCAATATTATAATGTTTGGATTGCAGTTTGATGTCGCTTTCAAAATTTTTCGCTAAATTTGTAAGATCTCCAATAACTTTTGAACTCAACAATCTATTTACCGTTAGTTCTTTAACGTACATATCATCATCTCCTTATTTTCTATTTTATTTCAGATGATCACGCTTTCCAAATGTTATTGTTTTGGTGCTTTGCGCTCTGGACGACGTTGTTTACGTTCGCTTACATTTTCGCTTGCTTCAATTTCAATTTTTTATCATATTCCCCCATCTTCTGGCCCAGCTTTCTAACCTAGCGGCAAAAGATATCCTTTTATGTTTACTTAAAATAAAAAAGCGTGGTACCTTTACCAACTCATTGCTGGCGGGTACCGCGCTTATTATTTTCATTTACTGCTCTTTTTATTAATACTGGTTCGTTCGCTAGTCTGTATAAAGTGAGACTGTTCCGATTCCGATCTCGTAATTTGTCCAATCATGGTCTAGTAGTTCACGTGATAAATCGCCGTCCCACCAGATAGCAGAGTTCGCAGGTGGAATATTCGTACCAATCTGCTCACCATTCTGACCAGCCCCATGTTAGACTACTTTTCTGAGCCATTCGAGTACTTGGTCTATTTTTTCTTTGGTTGTATCTCTGCCCAAACTAAATCGAATCGCACCCATACCAATATATTCTGGTACTTCCATCTCTTTTAAAACGGAAGACAATTCAACATTGCCTGCATGACAAGCAGAGCCAGTTGAAGCTGCAAGGCTAGGAATAGCGTCTAAGATATCCTGGCCTATTTTATTGGTGAAACTAACATTGAGGGTATTCGGTAGACGATGTTCTGTATGCCCATTTAATACAACCTTTTGCGGAAATGTATCGTTCAATTGCTCCCAGAAATAGTTTGTCAAATCTTTCATTTGGTGATAATCCGATCTATTTTTGGCAATTTCACATGCCTTACCTAACCCGACAGCTAACAACGTATTTTCAGTACCTGCACGCAGGCCGAATTCATGCCCAGCACCATGCACTTGTGGTTCCAACTCGATTCCGTTCCTAATGTATAATGCTCCTATTCCTTTTGGTGCATAAATTTTATGACCTGCAAGGCTTAACATATCAACGTTTTCCTCATTTACATCGAGTGGAATCTTACCTGCAGATTGCGAAGCATCTGTATGAAAGGTAATACCATGCCTGTTTGCTATACTGGCAATCTCTTTAATTGGCTGGATCGTCCCTACTTCGTTATTTGAATGCATGATGGAGATTAAAATGGTATCATCCGTCAAAGCTTCCTCCACGTCGGCTGGATCCACCCTGCCATATTGATCAACTCCAACGTATGTGACCTTTGCACCTAATTGTTCAAGGAATTTACAAGGATTTAAAATAGCCGGATGTTCTACAGTAGATGTAACAATATGGTTACCCTTGACACGATTCTTAAAGTAATATCCTTTTAATGCTAGGTTATTAGATTCACTTCCGCCACTTGTAAAAATAATTTCGTTTGGAGAACAAGAAATCAACGCTGCGACTTGTTCTCTTGCTCTCTGCAGCAACGCTTTTACTGGTTTTCCAGCCCAATGTAACGCTGAAGGATTACCATAATAATCCTTTAACAATGGTTGCATTGCCTCCACCACTTCAGGAGCAATGGGCGTACTGGCATTGTAATCAAGATAAATTTGGTTCAACTCTTTCACTCCCAATGTGTTTCTTTATTGAATAAACATTACTAACAAAATTATATATCAAATACAACATTTTTCAAAAAAGTAAGCGTGGATATTTTTAGCTATGCTGTCGCTCCCCGAAATTTTAGTTTTTTGGCGAATATCAGATAATACTAGAGGATTAATCTGTAATTTACTGAAATAAGGTTGACTTTTTGTGGATTAAGCTATATATTTTTCTCTAAAGAAACTTTTTTTCTCTTATAAAAATATAGCCATAATAATTTTTTTACATAAAAAGTTTCCTTGAAGAAAAATTAGTTCGTCTACGAAAATTAAGAGAGAATATGAAGACTATGTAAAAAAGGAGTATAGTCAACGATGATAAAACATTTGAAAAGATCTTTACCCTGGAGCAGCAAAATAAGTTTACTAACTTTAGGATTAGCTATTGTGTTTTCGATTTTTTCTACCGTTTTTATTGATGGAGCGACTCTATTTTTTAGTTTAGTCATTGTTTTTAGCTTTATCCTGATTGGGATAATTGCTGACACGGTTGGAATGGCTGCGGCTACAGCAAACGAATCATATTTTCATGCTATGGCCTCAAAAAAAATATCAGGAGCAAAGGAAGCCGCATATATTTCCAAAAACGCTCCTGTCTTCTCGAGTTTCTTTAATGATGTAGTAGGAGACATTTCGGGGATTATAAGTGGTTCTGCTTCAACTGCAGTCGTTTTTCAAATGGTAAAACTATTACAATCAGAAGAAGGGTCATTTCTATTCTTCTTTATAACGGTGCTATTAACTAGTATAGTGGCTGCGTTAACGGTAGGTGGAAAAGCTGTGTGTAAATCAATAGCGATCTATCAGTCATCTAATATTATCTTGTATACTGGGAAATGCTTATACTTTATCATGCGAATTTATTATTTGTTTTCTACTAAAAAAATTAAAAGGAAAAAATTCTATTAAACTTCAATAGAAAAGCATGAATAAATTTTCACATAGGAGAGCAGCTTTAGATAGATTAATATTCTACAAACTTATTATCGAAAAAAGAGCAGAAAACATGTTAAAATCCTCTGCTCTTTTATTTCATATTATTTTACTTCGGAAGTAGGCGGAAACTCTCTCTACCCCTAAAACAATGGCAAATATAATAAGAATAATGGTTAATGCTTCCTTGAATCGAAATAGTTGCATAGATGTTTGCAACTCAACACCTATTCCACCTGCACCTACTAAACCTAAGATGATTGCAGACCGAACTGATTGTTCTAATGAAAATAAGCATGTAGCAATAAAAGACGGAAGTGTTGCCGGGAGAATAGCGCCAGTAACAATAGCAAGTTTAGATGCTCCGCTAACCTTTAATGAATCCATTGGCCCCGAATCAATTTCTTCAATCCTTTCTGCAAAAAAGCGACCACAAAAACCGATAACATCAACAGTTATTGCAAATATACCAGGTGCTGGACCAAGACCGATTGTTACCACAAAGATTAAACCCCAAACTAGATCTGGAATTGCTCTTAGAAAAGAGATAATCCCTCTAGCTATGAAATACACACTTTTATGTGGTGTCGTATTTCGTGCAGCTAAGACCCCTAACGGAACACTAAGTAATGCACCAAATATTGTTCCTATCAATGCAATTTCAAAGGTTTCAAATGAAGCTATAAGAATATTGGTGATTCTACTAAAATCCGGTGGAAAAGCTTGAGTAATAAAATCACCAAGCCGCCAAATTCCATCCGTAAGACGGGTAATGGTCAATTCACTTCTTTGTAAGCCATGAACAAGTAATGTAGCTACAAGTACTAAAATTATTGTTGTTGAAAAAGAAGTTTTTTTCCAACGGCCTGGCATCTTATTAACAAGTTCTCTATTCATGATATCAACACCAATCAGACAATGATTTCCTCTAGAGGATTACTATAAATCAAATCAAGATTTTCTTTAGAAACATTACTAGTAAGCTTATCCATTTCTATCTGCCCTTTTTTTAATCCTATAATTCTATCAAAATAATTTCTGGCAAAATCTAATTGATGTAAAATAGAGATTACTGTTAAGCTTTCTTCCCTGGAAATAGTACTTAGAAGTTCAATCACTTCAAGGCCTGATTTAGGGTCTAAACTAGCTACTGGTTCATCAGCGATAATCATTTTAGGCTTTTGCATAAGCATTTTAGCTATTGCTACCCTTTGCTGTTGCCCTCCTGATAAGTGATCAACGCGTTTCTTTGCATGATCTGCCAGTCCAACTCTATCTAGATGAAACATAACAAGCTCCCTATCTTCTTTACTTGCCGTCAATGGGAACCATGAAAGCGGGTTCGCTTTTCTACCCATCGTACCAAATAGAACATTATGGAATACTGATAAATTTTGTATCAAATTAAAATTTTGAAAAACAAAACCAATGTTCTTTCTAAGCTCTCTTAAATTCTTTTTGTTCATATTACTTATTTCAACTTGTCCAAATGAAATGCTGCCAGAGGTAATCTCTTCTAATCCAACCAGACACTTAATTAATGTTGATTTACCCGCACCGTTCGGACCGATAATAGCAATACTTTGTCCTTCCTTAGCCGTAAAGCTAATATCTCTTAAAGCGTAATGGCCATCCGAAAACCTCTTACATAGATTCTCTGTTTTAAAATTCATTGTTTTCCCCCATTGGATAGAAAATAATTAATCACCAACAAATTCAGTTAAATCAGTGACACCAATAGCTTCATACGCTCCACGAACATAGTCATATTGTTCATCTTTTGCTTCAACTAATTCTGTTCCTTCATATTTATCATTAGCTTTTACAGAAAGGATGCTATCAATAATAGTCTGTTCGTTTTCTAATACAGAATGACGAATGTCAGCAATTTCGTCTTCAGTTAATGTGTTTGTATTCGCAATAAAAATGTCATTTGGAAGGATCGGCCCTTCTTTAATAACTTTAAAATCTTCTTTTGATATGTTGTCATTAGATTCAATGAAATGCTCCAAATCGATTGGATTTCCACCCCATGCAGCAACATCTCCATTGTAAAATGCTTGGCGATCTGCATCTCCTAACATAACTGTCTCAATGTTTTTTCCATTTTGAAGTCCAGCATCAAAAAGTATCTTAGATGGTCCGATATGACCGCTTGTAGAGCCAATGTCAGACATTGCTATTTTCTTACCTTCCAATTCACTTAGGCTATTAATGCCACTATCTGCAAGAACTGCAATCTCAGAGCGATAACCCGGACGAGAGATTCCAATTAATGGAGTTGAATTTGTAATTTCTTTAATAATCACATATTCAGCAGGACCAGTTAAAACAAGGTCAACTTGATCTGATTTTAAAGCACTAACAGCTGCTGTACGGTCAGAAACTGGAAATAACTTAACTTCTCGGTCTAAAGCTTCGCTTAACGCTTCCTGAAAAGGCCCAAAATCTCTTTTTAATTCTTCTAAACCTTTTAAATCCGTCACTGTAAAACGAATAGCATCATTTTTTGCAGAAGATGTTTGACTACAACCAGCAACAATACATAATATAGCAAGCAACATTACAAATTTCCTAAACATAAGTTAACCTCTCCTTTAGTTAATTTAATGTAAATACATAAGTTTAATCGGAATTGAATTTTGAAACCTCTATGTTGTTAACTTCCCTGCTAATTACTGCTATTCTTAGTAGTACCAATTTTCTATTACTGCTTACTACTACCATAACTTTTTACTGTTAAATCACTGTGAATATAATGTAAATTCTCCTCCTTTTTCTCAAAATTATTAGAAATGGAATAATTCCATTTCCCATCAACCATAGCTCTAATAACTATTGGTGGATTAACTTGAACGTCACGATTAACTATTAATAAATCTGCTGCTTTCCCTCTCTCTAGTGATCCAAGGGTATGATCTATACCAACTGCTTTTGCAGGATTTAAACTTGCAAATGCAACTGCTTGAGGTAATGGAATTCCTTCATCAGCTAGAATGAAGATAGCCGAAAGTAAAGAAAATGGGTAATAATCAGAACAAATGATATTTGTCCAGCCATTTGTCAACGCTTCTCGAGCTGAAAGATTTTTTTCATGAGAGAAACCTTTTAGAACATTAGGCCCGCCTACAACACCGTCTATATCAACCTCTCTAAGTGAACTAGCAGCCTCTTCATTTAATGGAAATTCACAAATTTGGATTCCTTTTTCTACATTTGTCCTTACTTTATCTGATGTATCATCATCATGAGAAGCTACCGGAATTCGATATTGTTTTGCTGTTCTTATTAACTTTAATTCAGCTTCTGGATCAACAGCATCACGTTTCGCCCGCTGTTTTTCAATGTATTGATCTAAATCTTCACCAGAAATCTGATGAGTTTTTTCAACATAATACTTGTACTCATCCAACGTCCTATATTTTCCATACTGAGGAGTATGGTCCATGATGGAAAGTAAACTTACCCACCCTTTTTTTATTAATTCTGTAATTGTATCTAAACCAAGATGATTCACTAATTCATAGCGAAGATGGAGATGGTGTCTTAATAAGGTATTAGGGCTACTACTTAGTCTGTTAATCTCCTTTGCAATTTCATAACCATTTTCATTAGACCTTATACCGGCTTCTCCGGTAAAAGAAACACCATGATACATACTGGTAATACCTGATGACAATAGCTGTGGCTGTATAACACGAAGAGCAAAGTCAACTGGAAAAAGCACTTTCTTGCGCGGTTGAATGATCTTTTCTAGTGCATCTCCGTGTAAATCTACTAAACCAGGAATAATATAACTGCCTTTTGCATCATAGACTTCCATATCCTTTTCTATAGCAGGTTGAACTGTTACTAATTCTTCTTCTTTTAAAATCTCTGATATTTTACCGTCAATGACAATGAGACCTCCCACAAAGCTTTCTTTAGGTGTGACAATCATCCCATTTTTGATCCATA
Source organism: Gracilibacillus sp. YIM 98692 (assembly GCF_010993965.1). GTDB lineage: Bacteria > Bacillota > Bacilli > Bacillales > Amphibacillaceae > Gracilibacillus. Next base: position 300,188 of record NZ_WIXM01000001.1, read on the forward strand.
TTTTGCTCAAGATAATTCCTCCTACTTTATTAACTTTGTATTTTTTTAAGTTGTTCCACAAAGAAAAGATGTTTTATTCGTCCTGCTACAAAAATTATAACCATAGAAAATTCCTATGGTACAATAAGAAAAAGCTATGATTGTTATTGGAAAAACTAATATTAAAAGTTGTTAAATCCCACGTAAAGTGAGTGTTAATAAAATGATAGAACCATTGAAGGTATTTGTAGTTGTGGTAGAATTAGAAAGTTTTTCTAAAGCCGCTGAACAATTGTATTTAACCCAACCTAGTGTCAGTCAACAGGTTAGAAATTTGGAGAAAGATATGGGTGTACAGTTATTAGACCGTACTCCGAAATATGTTAAGATTACAGAGGCTGGACAAATTGTCTATAAAAGGGCAAAAAACATGATTGCTTTATACGAAGAAGCGAAAGAAGAAATTCGGAAGCTAAATAACGAAATTGGAGGTATTCTACGGATTGGTGCAGGACTTTCTATTGGTGAATCGATATTGCCAAGGATGTTATCCTCTTACACTAAAGACTATCCTTTAGTTGATATTAAAACGACAATAGAAAATAATGATTCTATTATTAAAAAACTTCGTGCTGGTGATATAGATATTGGATTAATTAGTGAGGATGTAAGATCATCCGATTTAATAACTAATAAGCTAATGGATGACGAATTAGTTATTATTACTCCTACTAACCACCCTTTTTCAAAACACGAATTCATACAAAATAATCAGCTAGTAGATCAGACATGGATTCTGCGGGAAAGAGGCTCTGGTACACGTGCCTATGTTGACCAATTGTTTGCTGAATTAGGATTGACGTTAAAGCGATCATTCATTTTTAACAGCAGTCAAGCACTAAAAGAAGCTGTTTCGACCGACTTAGGAATTTCAATTGTGTCTAAGTTTATTATTAAAAAAGATATAGAATCGGGTTATCTAAATATGACAAGATTACAAAATCGCAAGCTATCTAGAAGCTTTTATATAGTTAGTCTAAAAAAGCAGAAAAAAACACAAGCACTTCAAGCATTTGAAAATGAACTACACACGTTAAGGATGTACTAAAGACCAATTTGAAGTTTAATAGCTAATAAATAGATATAGGTTAAACAAATTGTCAAAGTCATATCATTTCACCTGTTTCGACATCACGCATGGTGAGACCATAATCACTCATTCGTGAACTTGAAATACTTCCATACCAGTGTATTTAGATCTCCTGTTAAAAACTCTGGCCAAAAAAATATAGCGCAACCCCATTCTTCTAAGATTGCGCCCTGATTGAGGAAGATCAATTAGTCTAACTCTATTATAGACGACTTCCTCATTATGATTTTTCAATAATTGATATTTGTTTTCTGAAATGGTTATCTTGCATCAGTTCTAAAACAGTATGAGGTATACTATCCAGACAAATAATAACAATATCATTCGCATGCATACCAGCTTTCAATCTTTTATTTGGAAAACTATTTATCAAGTATTCATTTCCATTCGTATCTACAAATGAAGTTATCAAAATGTAATGTTAGAAGAATGGCCTAAACGTGGTAATACAGAATTCGGTGAAGGAACATGGTGTAGGATAGCATGAAAACGTGCCGATTACTTTTCATTTATACTTTCATTTTATTATAAAGGAATAAAAATCTATCGCACCATCACCCTGATATGTGAAACATAATGCATTAACACCACTTTTAATATGAATAGGTGCTGTAGCAATATGCCATTCTTCTCCTGCATTAATAGAAATTCTTGCAATCTTTTCACCACCAAGAATTGTGCTTACCTGAAGTTCTCCATTTCCTTGTCCTCTAACTTTCACTGATATTTGAGTAACATCCACACACTCAAAATACTTAAACCCAGCAATTGCACCGTCTGTCATGTTTGTAATATATTGATTAGGGTTATCTTCTCTATCCTCACCTTCTTGAGTGAAGTAAGGATGTATATCATCAATTTCAACACCAACGTTATAATGAACTGCACCAAACCTACTTATGAGATTACAGGCTATATATGCAAAATATTCACCTTTCCCAATTAAAGGTTTTCCATTTAGTCCACAACTCGTCATTTCAACTTGCTTAATGCTTCCATCAGATTCAATGTGAATTTCTTCCGCGCACCCCTGTCGTGAGAATGGATGCCTATTCGTTTGCCTATGATAAAATACATACCATTGACCATTTATTTCAACAATACTACCATGATTCGTACCTGTATAATTCAGTCGTTCCTTGGCAGTTCTTCCATTGAAGTAGATATCACCATTAGATATAATGGTGCCTCTATATTGAAAGCCTTCTGCTGGACTTTTGGATGTTGCATAACATAATTCATGCTTATTAATAGAAGAATAAATAAAATAGTAGGTATCTCCAATCTTTCGCATGGAAGGTGCTTCAAAAAACTCATGTCCCTCAAAACTTGTACCCGCTCCATGTAGCTTATCAGGAAAAATATACTTAGGGCCTTCCTTTACAGTAAGCATATCCTCTTCCAACTCGATTACCATCCCCCCTTTAATAGTTTGTTCTTTAACACCAAATTTTTCCCATGGAAAACTCACTGGACAAAACCCTGAGTATAAATATACTTTATTATTATCATCTACAAATACAGCTGGATCGTACTGAAATCCATCTTCCTTTCGCGCACCAAGTAATGTTCCATCGTGATATTGTACATGCCCATAAAATTCATACTTACCTGCTGGCGAATCAGAAACAGCAACTGAAATAACTCCAAGAAAATCAAATGCATAGTACAAATAATATCTGTCGTCCATTCCTTTTTGTACATCTGGTGCAAAAAGTTTATATCCTTTTTGCCACATGGGATCCTGTGTTTTTTTATAAATGACACCTTCATTTCTCCATTTACTTAAATTGTTCACTGAAGCTGACCAGCATACGTAATCATTCTCACAAAACATCGTTCCATTAAATTTATCATGACTACCAAAGACGTACACTCTATCTCCAAATACATAAGGCTCACCATCAGGTACATATTCATAATTTGGTAAATAGGGGTTAAATGCTTGATTTTCCATAGTAACCTCCATTAGGAATAACTTTTTTAAAAGTAGCGTTATCTGAAAAATAATCTTATCTTAAATCGGGTTTGAATTCACCTGTTACTGTCTGATGTCCTTTGTTTTTGTCATACTGTTCTTCTCTTTCTAGTTCAAATCGGTTCATAATCGGAAGGTCATTTACCGAAAATAGATAGGCATCTTCCGCAGATATGTGCTCATACCATGCCCAGCTTGGAACGACAAAGTAGTCACCCGCTTTCCAATCGAAGCGTATGCCATTAATAATGGTATACCCATGCCCTTTATACGCATGATAAATGGTTGAATGTGTATGACGAAGTGCTTTTGTGTTGAATCCTTTAGGTAGAAATTGCATACGTGAACCCATTGTTGGATTTGCTGATTGACCAGTAGTTGGGTTCATATAATCCACCGCAAAACCATGGTTTGGGTCTGGTTCGAATTCCTTTAACCCTTCAATTCCAGCGACCGTTCGATCCCATTTATAGTTTGCTAGTGGTGCAACATCGAATTTTTCATCTCCCACAGGACGTACCATTCCTCCTCTGTATCGCTTTTCAGAGAAATTATCCGGAACATTTGGCTGTTGAAGTCCCGCCTCATACGGCTCAAAAAACGTACCACCAATGTTATAAATGGTTGGAATATCAAGTGCATCCATCCAAATCATTCTATTTTCCCCAAGATGGCCATGCCCATGCCATAAGTTTTTAGGAGTTGTTAGAAAATCTCCTTCCTCCATAAAAATTCGCTCACCCTGCACAATGGTATAAGCACCTTCTCCCTCCGTCACAAAACGAATGGCACTCTGTGTATGACGATGGGAAGGAGCTTGTTCACCAGGTAAGAGAAGTTGAACGGCAGCATATAATGTTTGCGTTGTTGAAACATGGCCCCATGGCTGACGATAGATAAGACCAGGGTTTTGAAAATAGATCGCTCGACGTTCACCTCCACGTTCAGGCGTAAATATTTCCGCTGCTTCCATTAGTTTCTTTTCTAATAATTCTTTAGACCATAAATAGGCTTGTGCGTGTGTTTTTGGCGTTTTATTCATTACTTCTGGAATAGCTTCCCATAATGGGCCTAGGTTGTACTGTTGAATATCGTTCGTAAAGTCTTTCACATCTTGATCTTGAAGATAACTTGCCTTCTCCGCCATGGAAACATCTCCTTTATTTTGATGTTGTATCCTTGAATTTGGATAGGTTTCGCTGAATCTGATGATAGTGTCCTTCCATATGATCCACTAAAAAATGTTCTATCAAAAATGAAATAGGCTTATCCCCGAATTTTTTATAGTTTCGGTGTGGGTTCTCTTCTAGTAATCGTTCGTCACTAACTTGGGATAAACGGTTTATTATTTCTTGTTTCAATCCTTTTATTTTTGGTATCACTTCTGCCACCTTTAATTCATCAGGTGAATTTACTGCAGCTAAACGTTCATCATGCTGCAACCCCCGCCCCCATTCGAATCCAGGCCTTTCTAAAATCGCATCCAATTCTGATAGCCAAAAGAAGGTAGATTCATTAATATGGCTTAAGATTTGCAAAATAGACCATTCTTCAGTAGATGGATTCCAACGGATCTCTTCTTCTGATATAGTTTCAATGGTTTCTACTATTTTTTCAAGTGAACTAGTAATGGATTTAATATACATTTCTACTTTTGAGTCTGCCATTTATGATTCCACTCCTTTCTGTAACACAACTTTATTTTCTAGAGTGCCAACTCCATTTACTGTGATATTGACGACATCGCCGTCTTTTAAAAAAACTTGTGGATCACGTGCAGCTCCGACTCCACCTGGCGTACCTGTGAGAACAACATCGCCTGGTTCAAGTTTCATTAACTTAGATAAAAACGCCACCAGCTTTTGTACTGTAAAAACTAGATTCTTTGTATTAGAGTGTTGGCGTTCTTCTCCATTTACTGTAAGGACAACTTCTAGTCCAGAAGGATCTGTCAATTCATCAGAAGTTACGATCCACGGTCCCATTGGTGCACTTCCTTCCACTGCTTTTCCTTGTAACCATTGCAAGGTTCGACGTTGAATATCACGGTAGGTCACATCATTAACAATCGTGTATCCAGCGACGTACTCTAATGCCTCTTGCTCCGAAACATTCCATGCTTGTTTCCCTACAATAAAAGCAAATTCAGCTTCATAATCTAACTGTTCGGATATTGGATAATATGGTATATCATCTTCTGGACCAATAATGGTGTTTGGAAATTTAGCAAATAGAACTGGATTAGTTGGTAATTCCCTCCCCATTTCCAAGATGTGTTCGCGATAATTATGACCGACACAAACCATTTTTTCTGGAGAATTTAATGGTGCTTCTATTTTAATTGCATCTTTGTTATATACAAGTTTATGCGGAAATGAATTTGCATGTTTCAAGGCATATTCTACTGCATGCTTTGCTAAATCCATACTTTCTTTCCCACCCTGTAAGAACGTTTTCATTTCCGATGGTATAAAAGCTTCTGCAATTTCTTTATAGCGATATTTCCCTTCACTTTGTAGTTGTGCTTGATACGCAAAGTTTAAATCAATAACTTTATTGCCATCTGTTATTGCTCCAAGTCTTGAGTAACCATCTACGGTATACGTAATCAGTTTCATTTTATCTCCTCTTTTCCTATATTTTTTTCTCTTTCATCTTTTTTAAAAAGAACTCCTTCTAATTCCACTATTATGATAATATATTATATTATATTATATATAAAATTATACGCTGGAACATTCCTGATTGTCAATGTTATAATTGATAAAATATCGTATGACGTTCATTCATTTACAATTTTAAATTCATTATTCTTTATTCACCGTAAGGAGAATTGCAATGGCAAACAAAAAAAGTAAAGATACAATTCAATCACTAAAAATAGGATTCTCGATTATTGATGCATTAATGGAAGAGAAGAGACCGTTGAAAATTACCGAAATTCAAGAGAAGACAAACGTAACTAAGAGTAATTTATATAAATATATCAATACCCTATTACTAGATGATTTAATTTTTCGAGATGAACATAGTGGACTCTATTATTTAGGATCAAAATTAATTCAATATGGAATGACAGCAATTGGTAATCAAGATATTTTCGCCATGATTACACCTTACTTACATTCGATTAGTGAATACACAAATAATTCGACAATTTTTGCAGTGCCTACATTCAACGGACCTGTAATTGCAAATATGACAAGATCCAATCAAATACTAAATATAGGTGCTGAGATAGGAACATTATTACCTCCGAACTCTTCTGCTGGTAAAATTTTTTATGTGTTTGGGGATAGTCAAAAAACAAAGCATTGGAGAGAAAGTGATGATCCTTCTATCATAAGCGATGAAAATGAAATACAACTTATACATAAGGAAAAAATTGCATTTGCAAAAGAACCTTTGATCCCATCAGTGTCATCCGTTTCTATTCCTGTATTAAACTATGCAAACGAGTTAATTGGAATTTTAACGGTGGTCGGGTTTTCATCTTTCGTTCCAGAAACGGTGGAAGATTCTCTCAGTAAATATCTACAAAAAATACAAAATGAAATTTCTATGAGCGACTATAACTAAGCAGATGACTTAACTTATATAGCACTATACTTGAATGGGAGGAAAATATTTTAACTAAAGAAAAATCCGAACAATAATTTGAAATTTTAATCAGAATTCAAACATGTTCGGATTTTTCCTTTTTTAGTTATGTTTTTATCTTGCAACAGTCAATACGACCCTCTTGTATGAGGTTAAAGGATTATCACCATTATCCCAAGCTTCGAGAATAAAGTGTAATGTTTGTCCATCGGCAGCATCCGTTGGTACAGTAAATTGACTCGTTATCTCGATTTCGTCTCTTGTCATCTCAGCAATTTGGAGTGAACTTGGAGAAGGAACGTTAAAGGGATAAGTGTATTTCGGCTTAGTGTTTTGGCTCTCCCCTATGGAAATTAGTTCTACCTCTCCTGGATAAGTACCTGCTTCCTTGTATTGCCACCAACGACCTGTGAGATGATCACCATCTGGATCCTTAACAACTCCTTTTAAAGTTATCGTTTGCCCGGGGCGGACGATGTTGCTCTCTAAATCAACTACATTTACTATAGGTTGGTGATTAGCATCTTCATATTTAGATGTAACCGTCCACTTAAGTCTTGCTGCAAAGTCTCGTTGAGCAGCTCCGAACCAACATGAAGAAGAATAATCTTTAGAAGCAACACCATCAGGGTCCACATCTTTACCATTTCGGCCTCCCCAGCCACCATAGCTCGCATCTACATGACCATCAAGCCCGTTGTCCAAAAGGTTCATGAACATCGATGTATCTCCCTCAGATATCCAAGAACCAGGCTCTTCAACATTTCCATACCATGGTGAATAACCGAGTTCCTTAAGTTGTTCTACAGTCACTCCACTAAAACCGAAGAAATCAGTAATATCATTATTATGCATTTGTTTTCCATCACCCCAGACCACATAAAACTCTCCAAATGGACCGACCTTGGAAACATTCTCTCTCGTCCATGCAGCTGAAAGGTAATGGCGATCTTCCTTAAGAACAACTTGACGTGCGAAATACCCCCAAATGGTTGTTGCCATTTGACGAAATTCTATACCTGGCCAATTGGGAAAAATATAGTTTTCATAAACACCATCTTGATCACCGAAAGACTGGATAATAACCTTCTTAGAAACTTTATGATAAATTCGCTTCCATTGTTCTGTATGCTTGAATTCTTCTTCTATACATTTAAGTGCTCTTCCAATTGTTGATTGACCTGTACCCGTTAACAAATATAGCGGACCCGGCTTATCATCTAGAATCAATTTCTTGATGAGATTCGACCCTGGACTATCTTTGGAAATATTTCCTGGGAAATCTATGTTTCCCTCATAAATACGAGATCGTAACGCATCGGGGGCGGGGTAACCTTCTGCGTGAACCGAAAGATTTGGATAAACTTCAGCATAAATATCAACCGCTTCCTCTATAAAACGTGAACCTTCATCCCATCGCCAACTGCTAATGGGGCCTAAATCAAAATTAGAATGTTCAGATTCCCCATGAAATAATGTCCCCTTCCCATCACCTTTCCAATGAAACATACTACTAGAGTAGATTAGTCCCTCTGTTTCAAACTGATTACTGTATAGTAAATATCGAACTATAGTATTTTGATCATCAAGCTCTGGGTCATGCATAACTACGGTACGAAGCTTTTTATCTCTGACCATATTAATACCTCCATCCACAAGTTGACTTTTTTGACTTATTACGATGTTTCACCTTACTCGAACGAATTTAAAAGTGAAAATTACCTTTATAAAACAAAACATGGCTATCGTTGTTTAGCTATTTCTTTCTTGTAAATCTTTAACAATTAGTGGATAAAGTTTATCTAATTTATAGAAAGATAATATTACTATCATAATCGCACTTACGATAATTGGTATCCATACAAACATGAATATGATTGCAGTGATAGCTGAGTCTGGTTGAATAGCATCACCATTACTAATAAATCCACCTGCTGCTAGGATCCAACCGAGCATTGCTGAACCAAGACCACCACCAACTTTAGTACCAAAACTACCACCGCTATAGACTAAGCCTTCTGTACGAACTCCTGTTTTCCACTCTCCATATTCAATTGTATCCGCTAACATCGCAAAAATTGTACCTGCTAATGGAGCCATACCAATACCTCGAATAACTGTAGCAGCATAGACAATCATTGTACTTTCTGGGTTAACTAATACTAATAAACTTCCTAAGATAATGAGAGATGCACCAGCTATGAAGGTATTTCTTTTCCCAAACCTTTTTAAAATTGGTGACATGAAAACCATCCCTAAAATTGCTGGAACTAGTAAAATAGTAGTTAATAAACCAACTAGCCCTGCACTGTCTAATAGGTATTCCGCATAATAAATCGTTACACCAGTGATGAAACTTTGAAATACATACATGAGCACCATAAGGAAAAGCATCATTACCCAATATTTATTTTTAAGTAGTGCTTTAAAACCAACTTTAAATGGAATATTCTCACTTGCACTTTCGGCATTTGCAGGACGCACTCTTTCTTTAGTTGTAAAAAATGTTACTAAAAATAATCCCGCACCAACAACAGAGAATATAGAAAATGCAATGATCCAACCACTTTGATTACCACCAAATACATTTACAATAGGTAATGTAACATTTACAATTATCAACATTGTGATAAGAGCACTACTCATTCTAAATATATTTAATACTGAACGTTGATGCTGATCTTGTGTAATTAATGAATTCAACGTACCATAAGGAACGTTAATAGCGGTATAAACGATGAACAATAAGTTATACGTAACGGCTATATAGATAAGTTGACCTGTATTGCCCCAACCTGATGGAACAGTAAATAAGAGAATTGTGACAATAGCCATTGGGATTGCCATCCATAACATCCATGGTCGAGCCTTACCATATTTAGATTTTGTCTTGTCGATTAGAACACCCATTCCTAAGTCAGTTGCTCCATCCAAAAGTTTAGATAACAGGAAAATTGTACCGATCGCTGCAGCTGACACTCCCACAACGGTTGTATAGAAAAATGTTAGAAAAGAACTTGCTGCTGTTACGATGACATTACTTGCTGCGTCACCGAAACCGTAACCCAATTTTTCCGTAAAACCTATATTGTTATTACTTCCTCGATCGCTATTAAAATCTATTTTTTCTGCTGGTTTTGCCATTTGTTAATACTCCTTTTTATTTCTGTTTATAAATGCTTTCATTACCTTTAAGTTAACGCTTTCCTTTTTTTGAAATTAAACCAGATAATACTCCTGTTTTGGTAGTACTTTTTTAAATTCGCTTACTTATCGCTATGATATTAGTTTACTTCATAATAGCCATTCGTTTTTGGTATTTTTAATAATACTAGTAATCTTGTAATCAATCTTTTGTTTTATTAAATTATGACAAATTTTGCATCATAAAGCTAGAGAGTGATCTCCATTATGCGTTAGCGAAAATCTAACATTTCGCTAACGCATTGAATTAACAAGCATGAAGTAGCTTAAAGATGTTAGAGTTGTTTTGAAACATAAAATGCAAGAAGTTTTTCCCTCACTATTTAACTGTCAAAATCACACGTTGGTAATGCTTTAGTTGATGTACTCCATCATCTTGTACTTCTGCTATGATATGAATCGTATCTCCAGATTTGGCATCCTTAGGAATTGTGAAGCTTACAGTATCTGTATCACTACCTGCGAGAGTAATACTATTAGTTACTTCCCCCTTATTTAATTCTCGATGAAGACCAAATTGCATACCACCTCTAGCATCTTGTTCTACTTTTAATGGTGATACTACTGAGTCCTCATATGTATCCGCCTCAAAATACCTCCACCAACTGTACGTTAAGTTATCCTCATCTGGGTCTGTACCTATAGCATGGAGAGTAACTTCTTCTCCCTTCTCAACCTCTAAGTCCAATCCTTCTTTAATTTCAAGAGTAGGATTGTGGTTTGCTTCCTCATAATTGGAAGCTATGACCCAATCTGCCCGTGCAGCGAAGTCATTCTGAATGTCATCAAACCATCTCATCAAAGTATACTCCGATTCATAACGATTTGTATAAACATCGTAATCTAATACAATATTTCTATAAAGCTTGTCATTAACAGCTCCAAATCGGCCACCCCATCCACCGTAAGATGGATCTTCCATACTTCGTAATCCGTTATTAATTAAATAGAAGAATGAAGGTGAATCTCCCTCTGAAATAAAATCATAACGGTTGTACTGAGGGTTATTTTTTAAGTATTCTTCACTTCCACGCTGCTCTTCTGGAAGTTCTCCCTCGATAAAATTCCCATCACCCATGAGAGCATATAATTCTAGTAACTTTCCATGCCCTTTTTTGATATGTTCATAATTCCAGTCACCTTGCAGCTTACTGTTTACTTCGTCTGCATGATACTTCCATGCATAAGCAAAATGCCAAAAGTTTGATTGGTCATTGATAATTCTTATATCAGGCCAATTTTTCGCGATATAAGCGTTATAACTTTCATCTTGGTCTAAGATAATATAGATAACTAATTTATCACTTACCGCTTTCTTTATTTCCTCCCAATTATCCTTATCCTCATACTTTTCTTGAATTGACTTTAGTGCTCTAGCAGTAGTATTCGTCCCACCCCACGTTTGTACATATAAATCTCTTTCGTCATCATTCAAAAATAATTCTTTTAAAAATTCCGACCCTTCTGTTATTTCTTCCATTTCACCTGCATCAGAAATATTCCCAATCTTCGTAACTTTACGTAAGTAGTCAGGTTCTGGATAACCTTCCGCATGCTTCATTAAATTTGAGTACGCTTCCTCATAGGCATCAATCATCTCATATAACCAATCTGTTCCTGTCCATCTAAACGGTTCAACGCCCCGTTTTTCATCACCAGCATAGTGATACATTGAGCTAGTAAGCACTATCCCTTCCACATTTACTTCATTCGAATACAGAAAGAAACGGATGAGGGAGTTCATATCATCTACTTCTCCATCAGTTGTTACTACAGTACGAGGTCTTGACTCAAGTTTTGAATCTCTCTTTTCATCCTTTAATACCATTTCAAAAATCACCCTAACCTTTTATAATCTATTTAATTAGTATTCATTTTAACTGCTAAACACTTTTTGACTTAGTCTAATAAATTAGTTCATACAAGAAATATAACCTAAACCAATACAAACCTGTATTGGTTTAGGTAACCACTTAAGATTTATTGAACTTTTTCTAAGGGGAAATTCACGGAAATCTTGGAAAACATATCATCCAAGGTAAAACGTGGATCTACATAGTCATAAACCCTAATCTTTCTTTCCTTTTGGTAGTGTACATACTTCATATCACTAGTAATCCGAGGTGCTGATAATTCTCGATATGCACTTTTGTGATCATCAATCATCAAAGAAACTGCAGGCGAATCCCCTAAGCACCAGCTCTCACCAAATGGAAGAGGCCAGGACGGATCATTATTTAATTCTGCTAATTGTTCAAATAAATAATTCCCAATTTCCCCATGTGGTTTAACTTTATGTTCCAACTCTGCAAGACTAGTTCTGATTAGGCGATAAGCATTTACTGGAATTTGCCACAGTTCAATATTTGATTTTAAAACTACATTTGCCGCATTGATATCATTGCTCAGGTTAAATTCAAAACCACCATCTGGATACTGTCCACCGCCAATCCAGATTGCAGTAACCTTATCTTGAATCTCCGGTTCCATTAAGTAGGCAGATGCTAAATCTGTTATTGGTCCTAGAAAGATTACAAAAAGAGGATTCTGTTCATCTTTTTTTAGTGCCTCTTCAACTATTAATCTAGCTCCATCTGATATTTGTGGAGTAGCTTCATCTTTCAATCCTTGTTCTGCACCTTTATTTACTGGAACTTTTTCCTTTAAATCCATTAAATCTAATACTTTGTTAATTTCATTGAAGCTATCTTCCATAGAATTCTCCACAGGAACTGTCCCAAAGCGAAGTTTTCCAAAATGAGCTGCAATAATTCCTCTTATATCAAATTTAGGAGTTAACAGAGCATGCACGATGGCATATTGATCATCCGCTTCATTCTTAGCATCTGTATTTATGATAACTCTAAGTTTTTTATGTTCAGGTACCCCGTAGTTAATTCTCATTTTTAACCACCTCATTACCTTTTAATGTTGCACTTTTTTCAGGATAGTTTAAAGCAAGCTTTGCATACATATCTTCTAATGTAAATCGTGAGTCAATGTAGTTATACACTCTTATTTTTCTATTACTTGCACCACTTACATAATACATATCATCTGTTACTAAAGGGGCATCTTTTTCTTCGTAATGGAAATCATGTGAATCAATAAGAAGAGATACAGCAGGCGAGTCTCCTAAACACCAACTATCCGCCCACGGGTTTGTCCAGTATGGACTAAGGTTATATTCGGCTAGTTGTTCAAATAAATACTTCCCTACTTCCCCATGTGGTCTAACTTTATGTTCCAATTCAGAAATACCTACTTTTACCATTTGATAAACATTTTTCGGTACTTGCCATAACGGAATATTAGATTTAAATATAACATTTGCAGCTGATATATCATTAGATAAGTTGAACTCTTTACCACCTTCAGGATATACACCGCCACCGATCCATATGGCAGTTAATCGATTAGCAATTTCAGGTTGTTGTAAGTAAGCAGAAGCTAAATCAGTTATCGGACCTAAGAAAATAACAAAAAGAGGAAGAGAATCATCTTTCATTGCTTCATCTATGATTAATTGTGCTCCATCTGACAGTATGGAGGTTTTCTCGTCAGGTATTGACTTTGGAGCTCCTTTCACTACATTAACCGTTGACGGAAGATCCATTAAATCTAGTAATTTTTCTATTTCTTCATAGCTATCTTCCATAGACTGATTACTTTTTCTTTCACCAAAGTGAGCAGCAATTATCCCTTTAATATCAAATTTAGGTGTAAGCAACGCGTGAGCAATGGCAAATTGATCATCTGCCTCATTTTTTGCATCCGTATTAATAATCAGTCTCAATTTCTTACGTTTTGGAACTTGATAGTTATAATTCATTTTTATTAGCTCCTTTCAATAAGCTTGATAATAAGATTTTAGATCTAGCGATACTTGCATCCAACATTCCTCATAAAATATAAGCGATTACATTCCTAGTCTGAAAACCAAAAAGAAATTAATGACTCATAACTGTATTATCTTCCACTAATACACTATTTACTGCTTCTTTCCATTGTTGATAAAACTTCAATCTTACTTCTTCTGACATCTCTGCTAGATAACTTTTGTTACTTTGGCTTAATTCAGAGATATCATCAATAGAATCCCAAATTCCCACACCTAAACCACCAAGATAAACGGAACCCATGGATGATAATTCAGCAGTATTGGAGGCAGTAACATTAATACCTAAGATGTCTGCTATAAACTGGACTAAAAATTGATTACTAGTAGCTCCCCCATCTACTTGCAGTGTTTTTATTTTCAACCCTCCTTTCTCTTCCATTAATTGAATAATATCTTTCACTTGATAAGCAATACTTTCTAACCCAGCTCGAATAATATGTGCTTTACCTGTTGCCCTGCTCATACCTATAATAGCTGCCTTGGTATTCGGACTCCAATATGGTGCACCTAACCCTACAAATGCAGGAACTAAATACACCCCTTGATTGTTAGGTAAGGTCTTTGCAAGTTCTTCTGCTTCATCAAAATCTTTGAATAACTCAAGGTCTTTATATAGCCAATTAATGACATCACCAGTAGCACGTATAATCCCCTCTAAAGCATAATTCACCTTACCTTGGCATCCCCAGGCAACCGAAGTAACTAAACCATTATTTGCCTCTACCAAATGATCTGTATGAACTAAAAGGGATGTCCCTGTACCAAAAGTTGCTTTCGCCATTCCTTTCTCAAAACAACGTTGGCCAAACAGTGCTCCTTGCGAATCTCCAATGACACCAGAAATAGGTACATTTAATGATAGGTTATGATCCTTCGTTTCACCATAAATGTCATCACAATTTTTCACTTTTGGTAACATTGCGTATGGAATGTCAAAAACCTCAAGCAATTCTTCGTCCCATTTCAAATTGTGGATATTATATAAAAGTGTTCTACTAGCGTTTGTTACATCTGTTGCATGAACTTCCCCGTTAGTTAGCTGCCAAATAATCCAACTATCTATAGTACCTAACAATAACTTTCCTTGAATGGCTTTTTCTTTTGCCCCTTCAACATTATCCAAAATCCACTTAGCTTTTGATGCAGAAAAATAAGGGTCTATCGTTAATCCAGTTTTTGATTTCACTAGATCCTCATAACCTTCATTTTTAAATTGTTCACACATTTTAGTTGTTCGCCTGCATTGCCACACTATCGCGTTATATACAGGCTCTCCAGTATCTTTATCCCATATCACCACTGTTTCTCTTTGGTTGGTAATAGATAAAGCCTTTATTTCTCCAATTTTGACAGGTGCTGTATCTATTGCCTCATTAATTAACTGCTTAATATTTTCATAGATTTCAATTGGGTCATGCTCCACCCAGTCATTAGAAGGATAATATTGTTTATGTTCCTTAGAATTTTTATAAATAATTTGTCCTTCTGAGTTAACTATCAATGCCTTTGATCCAGAGGTACTTTGATCTATTCCAAGAATATAACCTTTATTCATATCAACACCTCGGCTTAATAACCAATCATTTGTTTTGCGATTTTGGAAACATTATCAGCACTTATTCCATAATGATTAAACACTTCTGGTGTTTTACCAGTAATAGCTGGTTCATCAGGAATACCTATTATTTCCATTGGCACAGGGTGATTTTGTGATACTACTTCTGATACAGCTGCTCCTAAACCACCATAAACACTGTGCTCTTCCAGTGTTATTATTCTACCTGTTTCTTGAGCCACCTTAATAATCGCTGCTTCATCTAATGGTTTAATCGTATGCATATTGAGCACTCGAGTATGAATTCCATCGTTTTGTAACGCTTCTGCTGTATCTAATGCAACTCTTACTGTTTCTCCTGCTGCAATGATTGTCACATCATTTCCTTCATTCATCGTAACGGCTTTCCCAATCTCAAAATCATAGTCATGATTTAAATAGCAATCCTCTACTGGGTTACGGCCAATTCGAAGATAAACTGGTGTGTCATAGTCTACTAATGCCTCTATCATTTTTTTCGTTTCATGACGATCAGCTGGCATCATGACATGTAATCCAGGAATGGCACGTGTTACAGCTAAATCTTGCACAGAGTGGTGGGACATACCTAGTGCACCATAGCTCACACCACCACTAATACCAATTAACCTTACATTTGTTCTTGAGTAGGCTACATCCACTTTAATTTGTTCAATACTCCTCATACTTAAGAAACAAGCAGGTGAGGCAACAAATGGTTTCTTTCCCGAGGCAGCTAACCCTGCAGAAATTCCAACTAAGTTTTGTTCTGCAATTCCTACTTCTATTAATTGGTCAGGTAGAGCTTCTGCAAATGGAACCATCGAAGCAGAGCCTCTGGAATCACTAGTTAAAACAAAAATATCTTTATTTACTTTTGCTAATTCTAACAACGTATCGCTAATTACTTTCCTATTTGCTATTTTATTTCCGGTACTTGCTTTAAGCGCTACATTATTCATTGCAATACCTCCAATTGCTTAGTTAGTTCATCCATCGCCTGCTCATACTCTTCTTTTTTGGGCACTCGATGATGCCAACCAGCTTCATTCTCTGCTAGGGAAATCCCTTTTCCCTTCACTGTATTAGCTAATACCATCGTCGGCTTACCTGACACATAAGGCGCTTTCTTAAAAGTGTTTACTAATTCAACCACATCGTTACCATCCACTTCTACTACTTCCCAACCAAAGCTTCGCCACTTTTCATCTAACGGCTCATTACTCATAACATCCGCGGTACTTCCAGTAATCTGTAGTCGATTATGGTCAATAATTCCAACTAAATTATCTAATTTATATTGGGATGCAGCCATTGCAGCTTCCCATACAGACCCTTCCGCTTGTTCTCCGTCCCCCATTAAGGTATATACTTTATAAGATTTATTATCCTTTTTACCAGCTAGTGCCATGCCAACCGAAATGGAAAGACCATGTCCTAATGCTCCTGTATTCATTTCAACACCTGGCACTTTATTATTTGGATGACCAATTAATCTTGATCCAAATTGAGAGAAAGTGCTTAGTTCATCTTTGGGGAAGAACCCTTTATCTGCCAACACTGCCCAATAAGATTCCACCGCATGCCCTTTACTCTGTACATATCGATCTCGATCTTCCCAATCCGGATTTTCAGGATCAATCCTCATCACTCCATAATATAATGCTGTTAAAATATCCGTATTGGATAAAGATGAGCCTGTGTGTCCTGTACCTGCTTCATAAATCATTTTAAGTAAGTCTTTCCTAATTTCCGTAGCTTTTCGCTTTAAAAACAAGGCATCTACCATTGCCCTCACCCTCCTTAAATTCTATTATTTATTAATGTCACTTCCGCGTAACCACGTTCTAATTTCCTGTTCTGTTGGATCCACTGGATCAGGCTTTAATCCCGGAATATATTGACAGGCTTCATAAATAACTGGAATAACGTTAGCGTGAATTCCTGTAGAATGGTGAATATAAGGACCTTTTACTAATGTTTCTTCCCAAAGCGGCCAATCGTTCACTTCTACCCAAACGTACGACCCTCTTGAATATGGTCCTTCGATTCCTTTTGCTTTTCCTAATAGAATCGAATATTCCCCGTGGTCACCGTCAAAGCGAGCAATGGTCATATCTCCACCTTTAATTTTTCCTTCGTGCGTCCCTGGTGAGTGATCTTCAAATAGAAAATGTCTTTTAAGCTTCGGTTTATCTTCTTCAGTTAGTGAAACTGGGAAGTTACCACAATGGAACAGTAATTCTCCATTTGGATTTTCTGGATGTCGAACTGTAATATCTGCAAAGAATGTCGGAGATGTATTTAATGTAGCTGCTTGGACCATAATAGATGTAATAGCACCATGAATATCTGTTTCACAAGTTACAGGTATTTGTTCATCTGTTAAGATGGCGTTTGCCAGACAAGGCATAATCCCAATAATATCTTGTAGTGTAGACCAACACTGAATGGCAATCGCTGAGCTACCAGTTTGATCAGCCAGTTGTTTCATCGCAACTTTTAATGAGGCAATACGACGAACGTGGTCATCCCCCACTTCACTCCAATCAAGGGTATCTTTAATATATTTAATAGCCTCATCCAATTCAGGACTATCTGTTTTTTCCACCTGTAAAGTTTTCTGCTTAATTTCATCTAAGGTTACAGGGTGAATCTGAATACCGAACTTTTCTAGTAATTCTCCTTCATTACAAATAACAGACCAGAAATCAGACGGACGAGTTGAGATCTGTAATATTCTTAGTTCCTTAAAACGTTTGACAACATTTGCTGCACCGATAAAGTTTTTGAATCCCCTTTCAAAAACTTCTGAATCAACAGCACTATTCGTAATATAGGTAAACGGAACATTGAAACGACGCAGTACTTTCCCTGTTGCAAACATGCCACATTGTGAATCTCGAAGTCGCATTCCATTTTCTAGTGGCGCTTCATCTCTTGGCCCCCATAATAAAACTGGTTTATTAATTGCTTGTGCTACTCGAGCGACAATATCTTCTGTTCCAAAATTACAATGAGGGAAAAACAAAGCGTCTACACCAGCATCCCTAAACCGTTTAATAACTTGAGGCTCTTCTGCTCTGTTGTAAAGTAAACCTTCATCGTTGATTCCTTCCAAATCGATTATTTCAATATCCAATCCAAAGCTTTCCATTTGATCTCGTATTAAACCTTTATATTTGTAAGCATCCTCTTTACTAAAAACAAATCTTCTTGTTGGCGCAAATCCTAATTTAATTTTATCCATGATTTAATTCCCCCCATTTATGCAATATATTATAAGCGCTTACTTACTACGCTTTTGTCATTCTCAAATTTCGATCATACGATCCATTTACTTCAACCTCTCTATTCGCATGATAAATTGTTATCATCCGAATGATTACGGTTTTAAATTGTTCTCACTGTTCCATAGAAACTAGATACTAAACAATCACCTGCTTCTTTTTAGTTTTTACACTTAAATTATTTAGTTTGTTTATCTAAATATTATCATGTTTATAAAAAAAGTCAACAATATAACTGAAATATTTTAGTTATAAACTATATACAGTTATCCGTTTTTATATCAAAAAACCTTTATAAATAGACAAATTAATCATTTTTATTTGAACTAAAAATATTTACTTTAATGTTTTTTTTGATATAATAGTGATAAACTATTTACAATAAAAATTTATGGAAAGGTGTCATTATAAATGAAAATTGATGATATTGCTAAATTAGCTAATGTTTCTAGATCTGCTGTTTCATTAGCTTTAAATGGTAAAAGCGGCGTAAGTAACGCTACTCGTGAGAAAATCATAAATATAGCAAAAGAGCACGGTTACTTTCCGCGATCTATCATAAATCCTAATCAATATTTCCAAAGCAATTCTAAAATTCTGCGTTTTGTTGCATGTACGAATGAAGGAATCGTAACAGAACATTATGACACCCTTCCTTTTTTCGTAGAATTAATGAACAATCTTAAAGAACAGACAGGAGTAAATGATTATTCTTTAATGGTATCTTCATTAAATATCGAGGAATTAGAAGAAGGGTTACTAAAATTGGAAAATGAGCAACAATCAGCAGGTATCTTGTTACTGGGAACTAATTTATCAGCCAAACAAATTGAGTTAGTATCGAAAATACAACCTAATCTAGTTGTATTAGATACTTATGTTGAAATGATGGATATTAATTTTGTTGTAATGAACAATTTCTATGGTGCTTATCAAGCTGCTAAACACTTGATCGATTTAGGTCATAAAGATATTGGCTATGTCGAATCAAACGCAAGAATGTATAATTTTGATACAAGAAAAAAAGGAGTGTTACAAGCTTTTGATGATCATGGAATCGAATTGTTAAACAAAAATATTTTCTCTGTTTCTCCGACTATTATTTCATCTCAAGATACTTTTAAAGAAAAAATAAAGAACCGTTTAAAAAGTCTTCCTACAGCATTTGTTTGTGAGTGCGATTACAATGCTATCAGTATCATTAAGTCTTTAACTGAATTAGGCGTGAAAGTACCTGAAGATGTTTCTGTTATCGGATTTGATAACATTTTTGAGTCACAAGTTATTACACCAGAACTAACAACTATTAACGTTAAGAAACAAGAAATAGCAGCAATTGCTGTTAATAAATTGATTTCGCAAATAGAGGAAAATAATGATACCAAATATAGCACGATCGTTAATACAAACTTTATTAAACGAAATTCAACTAAAAAGCTAAAATAAATTGAGTGCGCTTAAGGACAGTTATTATCACTGTTATGAATTATAAAAATCCCTCTTATCCTACTTCGGATAAGAGGGATTTTTTTATTTTACTGCTCCAGATGCTACACCTTGAGTAATTTGTTTAGAGAAAATCAAATAAATAATGAGCATTGGAATCGTTACTATACTTAGACCTGCAAATAAAATACCGAGATCTAAACCTTGCTCACCACTTTGAAGAATTGCAATAGCTACTGGAAGTGTTCTGACTGTGGAATCAACTAATAATACAGACGCAAACAGATATTCACTCCAAATATTAATAATATTGATAATTGCGATGGTGGCAATCGGAACTTTAGCCATCGGAATGGCCACATGCCAAAAAACTTGCCAAATATTACAGCCGTCAATCTCAGCCGCTTCCTCTATCGCTCTTGGCATTTGTTCAAAGAATGTGCGCATAATAATTAAGCTGAATGGCAAGTTAATTGCTGTATACAACAATATTACGCCTATTAAGCTATTCCGTAATCCCAATGTTTCCATAAAATAATAGATAGGAACTAATAATGAATGGACAGGAATAGCAATCAAAGCGATCAATCCGATAAAAACAATTTTATTCCCCGGAAATGGATACCGTGAAAGAGCATAACCTCCCATTAATACCACCATAATTAAAAATAGTAATGTCCCGACTGAAACAATAATACTATTAAGAAAATTCAAGCCTAAATTCGTATCTGTCCATGCTATAAAATAGTTTTCAAATTGCAGTTCCGAAGGTAAAGTGAACGGACTTAAAATGATATTTTGATGCGTCTTTAACGATGTCATAAACATATAAATAAGTGGAAATGCTACTGCTGCTGATGCAAGTATCAGTAGAAAAACAACTATTGATTTAGAAATTTTGCCATTTGTCATAAATTTCACCTACTTTTCTTGTTCAGAAACTTGAGTAAATTTTAGGTAACTGATAGTGATAATAGCAATGATGATTGTCATAACAACAGAAATGGACGAAGCATAACCAAACCTTTGATTTTCAAACGCTTCCCGGTAAAGGATGGTCCCTAAAACTTCCGAGGCATAAAACGGTCCTCCACCTGTCATTACATAAATAAGATCAAATGTTTTTACAGATGCAATTATTTGGAGCATGACTAAAATAAACCCCATTCTTTTAACCATTGGCATAATAATTAAAATGATTCTTTGAAAAGGCGAAACACCATCTATAGTTGCTGCATCATGCACCTCATTCGGAATTCCTTCTATTGCCGCCAAAAACAATAGCATACACCAGCCGCTTACTTGCCATATCGCCACACAAATAATCGAGTACAATGTGATGTCCGGATTACCTAGCCATAATTGTTGAAGTGACTCTAAACCGATCAGATCTAAAAAAGAATTTAGAAGTCCATAAGATGGTTCATATATTTTACCCCATAACACGGCAATAACTGCAGTTACGAGCATAACCGGAATAAAGAAAACAAACTTATAAATTCTCCACCCAGGTACTTTTCTGGATATTGCAACCGCAAACAAAAAACCGAGTACAACCGTTCCAGTTGTGAAAAGAACCATAAAAATAGCATTATTCTTTAATGCCAACAAAAAATTATCATGATTTAACAGCCTGATATAATTATCTATCCCTAAAAAATTAGGTGTCGAAAATCCATCCCATCTATAAAAGCTCATAATTATTGAATATATCAATGGAAATACCATAAATACAGTCAATAATATGATGGATGGCAGTATAAATAAATAAGCTGCTCTGTTTTTCTTCATTCTTTTTAACAAATTTGATTCTTTTCTATCTAAATTCATTGTTTGCGTTTCTGTACTTTGACTCATGGAATAGTAGTACCTCCCTCAAGGTTCTTTTTTATAGACAACCCGTTAAACTTGAAAAATAAGTTTAACGGGTTATCGAATTAGCTCCTTCTAGATCATTCTTCTCTAAAAGACTGAACTTCTTCTAACATTTTCGTGAATTCTTCACCCATTTCTTCTGGGGTTAAACCACCTGTAACTAATCCTTGTATTAATTGTGTAGCATTTGAACGATACTCACCATACCAGGTTGCATTATACAACGAGTGAGTTCCTGCTTCTTGCACCAATTCATAGATTTCTAATACTGCCGGTGAATACAGTTCAGCCATTTCTTCCACGTTAATATCTGAACGAATTGGGAATGCTGATGTGGATTCACCTAAACGAGATTGAACATCATAACTTAATAAAAATGCAATAAATTCTTTTGCCAATTCTTCATTACCTGATCCTTCAACAGCCATAATTCCTGTCCGATCATAATAACCAGCCGTTTCTTGAACATCTTCTCTGTACTCAGGATATAAGAATACACCTAATTCAAAGTCATCTGGAATCTCTCCACCTAGAGCATTAGGACCAGCTTGCCAAGAACCATCACTATACATAGCAGCTCTTCCTTGAGCAAAGATTTGCCTTGCTTCATTAGCACCTACACCAGCAGCACCAGGTTCCATTAAATTTTCAGACATTTGGACAATGGTTTCAAACATCGCAACTGTATCTGATTGTGTAAAATCAATTGTTTCATGATTCATGTATTTATCGTAATTTTCTTCACTCACATGACGTCTTAAATTAATATCAAAAAGTTGTGTGGCTTGACTAGCCTCTGCTAATCCAGAAGTCCAAGGAATATATCCGGCATCTCTTAATGCAGGTCCCATAGCCAGCATTTCTTCATATGTCGTTGGAACTTCAACACCTGCTTCTTCAAATGCTTTTTTATTGTAATAAATAATTGGACTGCTGATTGCTTCTATTGGTACTGCATACTGATTACCATCAGGGGAAGTTACTCCATCAATGGATGATTGATGAAGTGCTTCATTCCAACCTTCAGATTCATATAGATCATTAAGCGGAATTAATGCACCCGACTCTACAATATCTGGATAAAAACCGGTAGTCCAATACCAGGCTACATCTGGTCGATCATCTTCGGAGTTTAACAGTCTTACGATATTTTGTGTGTAAAATTCTGTATCGTATTCTTCAATATCTACTGTTACATCTGGGTTCGCCTTCTCAAATTCATCAGCTACCCAAGGTAATAATGTGTTACCGCCAGGCATAGATAGTTTTAGGGTTTTGTCTCCTCCATTTTCATTATTAGCTTCATTATTGGATTCACCTTCAGAATTTTCCTGATTTCCATTTTCCGAATCAACATTTGTTTCGTCGTTTGATTCATTAGAACATGCTACTAACGAAAACACTAAACAAATGAGCACAACAAAATAAACCGCTTTCAATTTTTTCATCAAATTGATCAACTCCCCTTAATATTTAAAGATTTAAGTATAAAACAAGCCTTATTATTAAAAGCCCCTCCTTTTCTTCGTAATTTTTAAGAAAACATTATAGATTAGAGAAATAACTCTCTCTAAAAGCTAAACCTGTAACTAAAAAAGTTTATTAAAACCAACTTTATGTTTAATATTCTAAAGCTATAATTAACAGTTGTCAATAATTTATTTTAGTTTTTTATATAAAAAAATTTATTATTAAACTTAAATCAACAATCAGTAAAACCCTGTATGAGCAATGTTTTGAATAGCAATAAACCGTTATTTTTCCTGTTACAAAAATCGCTAAAAACCGCTAAGTTTTTCATTGATAGTACTTTATGTTTTGACTATTTTAACAACACACCCACTAAAAAAGTTTATCTATTTTATTTATAGAAGATCTGTTTGACATTCTCAAAAGAGAAAAAAGGATAAATCCCCATATTTAGAGATGCTGAAAAAGCAATTTTCTAATAATATATTTCAATTCAATAATGGGTTTTGATGCATAGATAGGAAGTAATTGAAGGATTGCTGAAATGATGAGTTCTACTTTAAAAGCTTGCGTTACAGGTGTGAATTCCTCGCTACAAATCTTAGTGCCTAGCGGATTTTGTCGGATAAAAAAAGCCGTTTCCCTTTTTCGAGGAAACGGCTTTCTCGAATGTAATTCACTATCAAGGCCAATGAGCAAATCAGCCTTGCTTTCTTAAAATTACTGTTTTTGAAGTGTCTTTATTAATAATTCTATTGAGCTTTCATCTTTCTTGTCATTAGTACCAAGTTCACCTTTAAAGGCTTTTGATAAGATGGAATTTTTAAGTGTTTCTAATGCTTGCAAAACAATCTCTGAATATTCATATTCAGATTCTAATTTTCTCAACATACTTTTTACTTTTTGGGTTATTCTTTTTTGTTCTTCAAGAGGTGGTAGAGGAAATGGAAAATCTTTTATTATAGTTTGAGAAATGTTTGGTTGTGCTCCTCCCTTACCTCTTTCAATCAGTCTTTGCTTTTGCGACTGAAAATAATAAAACATATACTCCGGGTCAACAGATTCTTCAGGTATACCAACTGCACATGCTTGGTTGGTAGATGCATCAATACCAAAAATCCCAGTTCTTCCTATAGTAGCCCCATACATAGCTACAGCAACAGACCCCTTTGGAAATAACTTTGCACTAGAATTTTTTATTGCATCCTCTGTAATTTTTTCTTTTGAATCTACAATGAAATTATCTCTTAATTCTCCTGTCTTCAACCAAGGAATTTCGCCATTATAATATTCTGATTTCTTTCTACTAGGTGTACCTCCTGATCCCCATTTTGCAATAGACTTTGTTTTAACCCACAACCAATTGTCTGGAATATCGTAAGGGGTATTATCATTTAAACTAATATCACTGTTCTTACTTAGAGTGTCACTTACCATTTCGTGTCCTTTATTCGTCCCAAGTTTTCCACAAAAAGCCTTGTCCAAAATAGCAGCCCGACGAAGTTCAAACGTCTCTTTTGCTTCTTTAATCAATTGTTCGGCTCTATCAATTTTATTAATCAGTTTTTCAATCCTATTATTAATTTTGTCTTGTTCTTCTAGTGGCGGTAATGGTATAGGTAATCTATTCATCTTTTTAGGTGAGATTCTTGGCAAATTAATACCACTACTGTTTTCATTTGCATATTTCACCACTAACGGAAGACCTAAATATTTATCTAATAGTTTATTTGATTCAATAAATCTAGACCGATAAATTAAAATGTCTGTGGAAGCAATACCTTCAAAATTGGCAATAGCATGCTTATTTAAATATGGACGAAGTTTCCCATATAATACATCACCAGCTTTAAAAACTACTTTTTTACTTTTTAACCCTTCTGGTGTTCCGACATCTATAATACCGCCATTTTTACCCAGGTGTTCTAAACCTAAATATTTTTCATCACCTTCAGGCATTACTTGATTATTAACATGTTCAAAATAGGAGCCTAACCTAATCCATACCCAGTTCTCCGGCACCTCATAAGGCTGCTCCTCTTCTGGCACCATGGCCTCTTCCATCAATTTCTCAACATTCTTTTTCCTCTTACTCATCCTTACCACTCTCCACTGCTCGCAGTTCTTCGATGACTTCATTCAATAATCCAACTGCTTCCTCTAACTTACCAACTGCTTCCTCAGCAGATTCAATAGGCTCTGGCAAGTTTTCATACATCGATAAGGACTCGTCCGCAATTAAACCGATATCCAAACTGTCATCTTTTTTCTTAATCTCTTCACGAGTGAATAGATTAAACCTCTCGTCATTAACCTTTGTACGATCTCCTGCTCGATATGCCTTAATAAAATCATCAAAGTGCTTTACAGTTAAAGGAGTGCGTTTTCCGAAGCTTGGCATATTTGTCCGCATATCATATACCCAAACATCTTTCGTATTGTCCTTATCTTTTGTTCCTCGAGTAAAGAACAACACATTCGTTTTTACGCCTTGGGCATAAAAGATTCCAGTTGGCAGACGCAAAATAGTATGCAGATTACATTTGTCCATTAAGTCTGCACGAATTTTAGCACCAGCTCCCCCTTCAAACAGAACATTATCTGGAAGAACAACCGCTGATCTTGCTTGTCCATCAGCTTTTAATGAACGATAAATATGTTGCAGGAAATTCAACTGTTTATTTGTTGTAGTAAAAGTTAAATCATCACGAGTTGGGCGCTCTCCGCCTTTTTTTGTACCAAATGGCGGATTGGTTAATACCACGTCATAATTCTTCATATCCGAACCCATTTCAGAAAGCGTATCCCCTAACTTAATTTCTCCGTGCATATCATGAAGTAAGGCGTTCATTAAAGCAAGGCGATGCGTATCTTTTACAAGTTCTGCTCCTGTGAATGCTTCGTTCCGCTGAAATTCTGCTTCTTTTTCACCAAGGTCAAAATAATCATCGGTATTAGAACGGACATGGGTATCTGCTGCAATCATGAATCCAAATGTACCTGCTGCAGGGTCATTACAACGTTCACCAGGTTGTGGATCTACTAATTTTACGATCACATCAATTAACGGCCTAGGTGTAAAATACTGCCCGGCACCAGATTTGGTTTCACTAGCGTTTTTTTCAAGAAGACCTTCATATAAATCCCCAAGACCTTCTTCTTTGGCACTGTACCAGTCCAGCTCATCGATGGAGCGAATAATTTTTTCCAGGTTCTTTGGTTCTTCAATATTCGTTGTAGCATTATTATAAATCTGTTGAATAATTTCACTTTCTACTTTACCAAGGTCCAGTAATAGCTGACGATAATGGTCATGAAGTTCAATACCGTGTTTTTCCGTCAAAGAATCCCAACGATATTCTTCAGGGATATGTTTTTCATTATCTTTTTCTTTCATCATTTTTAAGAAAAGAATATACGTTAACTCGGTAACGTACTGATGATACGTAATTCCATCATCTCGTAATACATTACATAAACTCCATAATTTCTGTACGATTTCCTGATTTCCCATTTTCTATGCTTGCTCCCTTTCGTCATACAATGCTGTATTAATTGTATCAACAATATCTTCTAATTGGCCATCAAATATCTTATCCAATCGCTTATAACCACCACGACTTTTGAATGGTTCCACATTAAATGCTTTTTCTGGATTAGGATCTAAAATACTTTCCTTTAACAACTGTTTCTCTATTCTAGCTAGCCAATCTTTTTGTGCTTTTGGCCACACTTTCATACTATATACTTTTTTCATGGCGTTTTTAATTCGTTCTTCATGACTAATTAATGGGTCTCCAAGTGCTTGCTGACGGATAAAACTAATTATATCTGCAGCAATGTCCTCATTTTTGGCATCGCGCCAGGCAGCTTGTAAGTTTGTTTCGTTATACCCCTTTTGATCCAATGCGATTCTAAGCTGTCGCAAGTCCTCTCTAGTTAGATCCTTAGGGCGAGTTACAACTAAGTTTAACGCAGGTATTTGATTTATATTTTCATTAATAAACTGCTCAAAACCTTCTAAATAGTCTTCTGGTTTATCCGCTTCACCATAACCTCTAGTCACAGAAACTAACTTATCCTCATGTTCTGAAATTAATTGCCTTGCCGGCTTAGAGCGATTTTCATCTATATATGGAATGATGGACGGATTCTTATTAATCTCATGGACAACTTGCTCATGGTTAGAGTTTTTAAGCGTATCAATAAATTCATTGATTGACTTTCCACCTGTTAATGATTTGAAATCTTCATGTTCCTTATCATCCCACTTTTGCTTTTGGCGTTGCATTTTCGCAATCAATTCTTCCTTGTGCTGCTTTTGGTGCTTCTCATTATCTAGCTGTTCATATTCTTCAAACAATTGGTTTAATGTTACTTTAGGGTTTTTTACTACAGGTTTCATAGTTGTGTAAGGTTCTAAAGATTCATAAAGACCCACTGCATCATATATATCAAAGTGATCCTTTCCTATTTCATCACATCTTCTTGTTGCCCTTCCCAACATTTGTTCATACAAAATTCTTGAACGTACCCTGCGTAAGAAAACTAAATTTGAAATGCTTGGTACATCAATACCAGTTGTCAGTAAATCAACCGTTACAGCAATTTTAGGAAGTCTTTCATTTTTATAATATTTTATTGCTCCTAATGGATCTTTGATAGAACCAGTTATTTTCCTAACAAGATTATCTTCAATCTCACCATACTTTTCTTCCAATTCTTTTTTAAATAAACGGACAACCATGTCAGCATGTTCATCAGTAGCTGCAAAGATTAAAGTCTTCCCATCTTCTTCAGGATGAATATGATTGGCTAGTTCTTTTAAGATAACCTTGTTAAAATTTTCGGTGATGACCAACTTATTAAACTGGGTGACTTCAATATTCACTTCATCTTCTAGTACTTCTTTTTCCACACTACTAGTGCTACTATCATAAACTGTTACTTCTTCTCCTACTTGCCATTTTATCCCCTCTTTTTTCAACTCAGTTTCAAACTGATATGGAGGTTCATGGTCAATTAAATAACCATCAATTACGGCTTCACGATAAGAGTAATTGAATACAGGATTACCAAAAATCTCAACCGTATGAAGTGCAGGAGTAGCAGTTAATCCAATGCGAACAGCATCAAAATAATCTAATACCTTTCTATACTTACTTACATAATCACTATGATCACGGAACATTATTTCTACTTCTGTCATTTCTTTATCTAAAGTATAACCACGGTGAGCTTCATCGACTACGATACAGTCATACTTATCCACAGTCGGAACTTCCTCATCTGTTTCATTATAGAAAAGCCGCTTAACCATTCCTTGTACCGTCGCTATTTGAACTTTTGTTTCAGGATTGGGGTTTCGATCATCCAGCGATTGTAATTCAAATATCTCTGTAAAGGAGTGATAATTCTCCAACTTAGAATCCTTAAAAGCAGCCTCTGCTTGTTTACCAAGTGCACTCCTATCCACGAGGAATAAGATTCTTTTAAAACGGTTTGTTTTAATCAAACGATAAATTAAACCAATAGCCATTCTTGTTTTTCCAGTACCAGTTGCCATCGCAAGGAGAATTTCACGTTGGCCAACTTTAAGTGCATTTTCAACGGCAGTGATAGCATCCTGCTGATAATCACGCAACCCTAGGTAATCCATCGTTTCATCTTCTAAAGCTTTATTGGATTCATCTTCATCTCTTTTTAAAAGCTCCTTCAGCCCTTCAGGGGAATACCATGCTTTTAATGGCCGCGGGTGATTCGTAGATTTTCGTGCATCTAAAAACCATATCCCTGACTTTTGTTCCAATTGTTGTAGATACTCCCTGCCATTTGTAGCAAATAAAAATGGAACTTGATAATCTCCCCATGGACCTAGAATTTTTTCATCCTCTTGTTTAACTACTTGCTTTGCATAAAGTTTAGCTTGTTGAATATCAGCGGGGATATCCTTACTGGCTCTTTTCGCCTCGATTATGCCAACAAATTCTAAGCCAATAAATAAAGCATAGTCAGCATAGCCCTTTTTTAAAGGCCATTCAGCAATTGCTATATTCTTACCTTTCTCTGGTCTTGTCCCATTACTAAAGCGCAGGTTCTTCGTATCTACTTCCCAACCTGCTTTCATTAATTTTTCATCTATAATTAATCTAGTTTCTGCTTCCGTTAACTCAGCATTGAAACTGAAACGCTTGGCTTTTTCTTTACGCTCATTCTTCTCTTGATCTGTTTTATAAAGTTGTTGCTTCCGAAGTTCATCTAATTCTTCTTGCAATTTTTCCGCTCTTTCTTCAGATGCTTTTGCAAGTTCTTTTAATTCTTGCTGATTTTCCTGTACTTTCGCAGGCTCTATATATTGTGGCTCTGTAAACGTATAATCTCCGTATACTTCCATAAACCAAACACCTAAACGAAAGGACATGTGTAAAAGGGTTTTTGCTTCTTCTGTTGTACCATATCCTGCTTCATGAACGGCCTTATTCCCTTTACGACGAATAACATCCAACATATCATACAGTTCACTATTTATTAAATCTAAACTTCTTAATGTGCTTAACCTTACCTTTTGATTGATATCATACGATTCATTCATTTCCTCAACCGCAACAATATATTTAGATAATGCTTCACCAAACATTCGTATTTTGATTAGTGAGGTATTTGGATCTATGTAAACATTCTTTTCTGCTGTCTCGCCGAGGTTGGCTAAGATAGGCCAATGACTATTCAAAAAAGCGAAATTACTTTGTTGCACTATTATCACCTCAGTACGGTACTTTACCTACAATTATAAGGTTTTCCCCTTTTTATTACCAATTGAAAAATCAGCCAGAATCAACAATGTACAAAAAATAAAACACCTTTCTTTTTTAGACATTTCTAAGAGTTTGTAAAAACTTCCAAAACTGAAATGTACATGTTATAATAAACGTGAGTAATGCATATAATAAATAACCCACAGCGGTCACTGTGGGTTATGGATAAGCGGTTCCCCAGGATTAGGCTATCCGTTTGTCGGATAGACCTCACCTACTCACTTTGTCGGTTAATAGGGAGGTCTATTTTCGTTTGATCAACGGCATGATCTAAGCGAGTAATGCAATCAAGAAGGTGCCGAACGTACGAAAGGGAAAGCAGGCTGAATTCACCACCTCCTGTGGCGATGCCTGCATGACCTTTATCCTGAAGGCCTTAAAACTTAATTTGTTTAAGTTCCTCCTTTAATGCAGCTGACTCTTCATTTGTTATATCTAATTGCGGCCGCCTCATATACCCCACATCTACTCCACGTAATCTTAACGCTTCTTTAAAATGGGGGATACTTCCATTTTTAAGTATTTCGCAATAATGCGTTATGATTTTTTGAAAATGACGAGCTTTTTCCAAATCATTTTCTTGACAGGCATTATATAGTGCAACAAATGGTTCAGGAAATACACCTGATACACCGGAAACTGTGCCATCACACCCTAAAGCAAATGCCGGAAGAAGCAATTGCTCCGCCCCAAAAACAACTTTAAAATTCTCGTTATTAATATTTAAATACTTACTAGTCTTAAGAATATCTGGATAACTATATTTAATTCCTACTACATTTTTACATCTATCAGCGATTCTTTGTGCAACTTGTGATGATAAGTCATTTGAAGCGCATTGTGGTATATTATATAAATAAACTGGAAAGTCATCTGGAAGACTGCTAGCAATTTCAACATAAAAATTTTCCATTTCCTGATCATTCACACTAAAGTAAATCGGAGTTACTATACCAATTCCATCAGCACCAATTTTTAGTGCATGGTGAGCTAATTCGATGACATTTTTTTGAACAGTATCACCAACGTGTATATTAACAGTTACTCTTCCATTCGCTGTTTTGACAACCGTTTCTGCAACAGCTTTTCGTTCTTCAACGGTTAATTTCAACATTTCTCCTGTCGTACCAAGCGGATACAAACAATGAACCCCTTTGGATATAAGAAATTCTGTCAGGTCAACTAATTTCTTTAGATTCACACTACCATCTTTATCAAAAGGTGTAACCATTGCTGGTGTAACCCCTTGTAAATATTTCATCCTTTTTCAACTCCTATATTTTGGAATATCCATTTTCCGGATCATTTACTCTGTCTGAAATCATACTTGGGAAATCCTTTTTAAAGAGTCGGCTGTCAAATCTCCTAAATCACTTCTCAAAAAAACAACCCAAGACGCTCGTGAGAATTCCTAATGCAAATGAAGGTCATAAAAATTGGTTTCTATACTATAATTACCAGATAATATATAATCATACAGAAGGTCTAAACATTGAAGGAAGAAACACTATTTGCGCGTGCCTGTTATCGAATTTTTGCAATACTTTTGTAAATACGGTGTAATTACTTTTCCACAGTTTTGATACAAGTCTTTGTTATGCTTTAGGAGAAGTCAAAATTAAAAGGAGATCGAGCATCAACACAAGATATTAGACAAACCTCGGATTCGGCTTATTCTTTTAAAGTTAGGAGTTGAGCCATAATGTACTTAATTGTAAGGGTTGTAAAAGGGAAAACAGAAATCCTAAAAAACTCAAACAGCACTTCTAACAAAATATTCCATACTTATTACAGTGCTGATATTTTCGCAAAAAAACTAAACTTTCATACCCATTCAGATAAAAAATGGCGGGTAAAGGAAATGAAGAAATAATTATTTTCCCGTGCCTGTCACTTCCCGAGGTTTCAGTTTTTTGTCTAATATTATATTAGATAGTATTTTTGTAATGAATGAAACCAAGTAATTAATTGGCAATTAAAAAATGACCCTAAAGCAAAAATCGCTGTTTTTCCCTCAGAGGGATTGGCTATCGGTTTGCGATAGACCTCACCTACTTACTTTTGCGGGTTAATAGGGAGGTCTATTTTCGTTTCACCAAGGAAATGATCAACGCAAATAATGTAATCAAGAAAGTACCGAATGTACGAAAGAGAACGCAGGCTAAATTCGCCACGTCCTGTGGCAACAAATTTAAGCAAAAAAATAGCAAGCCATCAACCTATTGCTGAAAATAGATCATTTCTTTGTATCTTCTAAAAACTCACTAATGGCAATCAATGCCTCTTTATCATCATCACCTTTGGTCGTAATCTTAACTTCCGAGCCTTTTTGAAGGTTAAGTGAAAGTAATCCCAAAATACTTTTCACATCAATATTATAATGTTTGGATTGCAATTTGATATCGCTCTCAAAATTTTTCGCTAAATTTGTAAGATCTCCAATAACTTTTGAACTCAACAATCTATTTACCGTTAGTTCTTTAACGTACATATCATCATCTCCTTATTTTCTATTTTATTACAAATAATCACGCTTTCCAAATGTTATTACGCTCTGAACGACGCTTCCATTTTCACTTGCTTCTATTTTTTATCATATTCTCCCACCTTTTGGCCTAGCTTCTCTACCCAGCGACAGAAGATGCACTTTTTGGTTAACTTAACATTAAAGTAAAAAAATAAGCGTGGTACCTTTACCAGCTCATTACTGGTGGGTACCGCGCTTATTATTTTGATTTACTGGATTTTGTCACAGCCTCTTTTTATAAATACTGGTTCATTCACTATTCTGTATAAAGTGAGACTTCCATCATTAGGGCTTCATCCCCCAATGATGGTTAGCGAAACTTATCAGGGTGCTAGAATCCGTTATCCCCACACTTATCCTTTTTCATTATTCTAAGTATTGAAGTGGGGGCTTACGGATTATTGTTCACCGTGATAAAATTCTAGTTCAGCTATATTTCCATAACCACCATCTGGACTGATATATCGAAGATAACGATATGATTCCTCAGTTGTTATTTCGGCTACATTCCATCCAGATTCTGGTTCTGAAGATATCGTGTATAAATCGACAAACCCTTCTGTTTCAGAAACATTTGACCCTTGTATCTTACCTCCAGTCATTCTACCTGTAAAACCTTCTCGTGGATAGAACCTAACTTCACTAAGCACCTCTTGATTATCTTCACCTACATCAATTCCTGTATATCCACCATTTGCCTCACTATAATCATAAAATGTAGTAATATCTCCATCCAATGCTTTATCAAATTCTGCACCTGGTGCCCATGGCGGACCTGCTCCAAAAGGAGTTCCTGTTATTAATTGTAACTGGTTTGAAATGTCAACTACGATTTCTCCTACAACACCAGATTCATCCATCGCCTCTGCAATAACTTTCACTTCTCCATTGAGGCCTTCATCATTTGCTGATAACAACCCATCCGAAGTGATAGAAGCTAGCTCTGTATCTGATCCGTCTACATCGGTAACAGACCATTCCACTGATTGATTAGCATTAGCAGGTGATACCTGTGCTAGCAACTGCAATGATCCACGGTTCGTATCAATAGACTCATCTCCATCTTCTCCACTGACAATAATCTCGGAAACATCATCATATAAATCGATAGACTGAATGACATCATCCACTGGAATGACTTCCTTACCGGTAGTTGTATATGCAATATCAGTAAGAGCAACATCCGTTGTGAACGCTTCTGTATCCTTCGCTTTCATATTGACTTTCAACAAGTCAGGATTATTAAAGAAGCGATTTGGAGTACCTTTTACAGTAAGATGGACCTCACCTGCTTGTTTGGAATCATGGGAGATTTTTAATTTTTCAACTAAAGAATCCACGGAAACAAATTCCAAAAGTTCTGAATCATACGTAAGATTCATTTCCATAGAGCGTACATTATCTCCCTCACCGCTTGCTGTATAAGTAAGGCTAAATGAATCACCTACTTTTACATCATCTGCCTCTTGTACAGATAAAGCAGGTTCCAAAGTTTGAACATTCACCGTATCCGTTCCAACAAAGATCTCACCAGTTTCTGAAGTGATACTTACGCTTACTTCAACGTCACCAGTTTGTCTATCAAGTGCGCGAACAAACTCTCTACGATCCATTTTCACTTGATAACCTTTATTAACGGTTGATACGTTGCCGCTAACCGTTTGTCCGTTTATTTTAAATTCAGTCGAAGCCTCTGTTAACACAGCAGCATTAGCTGGAACCTGAACATTAATGGTAAGATCACCTTTCAATTTCCCATCCAACGTATCAGGATTCACATCGACAGTTGACGGGACAATATAGTCAGCGTTCGGTTTAGGTGCTTCCTCCATATCATTCCCTAAAAAGTAACTTGTGTGCGGAGGTTGATTATACGCGACATTTTGCCAAGCAACACTTAAGCGATAAACCGGATCATGCATAAGCGTGTGGAATCGATGTTCTGTGATATCTGTTGTGGTGTATAGACGAAGTTCCGTACTATCGATATCTCTCACCATTACTTCTTCGCGCCAGTCGCCAATGATATCCGCTTGTAGACTAGGATTTCCTTTCGTTCCATTGTTAGAACTTGTTCCTTCTATGGTGAGAAGATTGTTAAGCTCCTCATTTTCATAATCCCATTTATCGATTCTAGGTGTGCCGATTCCGATTTCATAATTCGTCCAATCATGGTCTAATAATTCACGTGATAAATCGCCGTCCCACCAGATCGCAAAGTTCATCGATTGTGGTGATATTTCAGAAATAACTTCACCTTCTACCGAATGAAGTGGACTTCGCCCTGAACTTCCATCCCAACTATCAGAAGCCCAAAACTCTGCTCCATCATACCTTGGATCAATATCTGCAGCCATACCTCTTCCTACATCTGATCCTGTTTCAATTCCAAACAGTAATTCACCCGTTTCTGCATCTCGAATACCATAGCCAACCGGAGAATTACTACTTTCATGAACTTGGAATATTTCCATACCATCTCTATTAGGATTTAAATCCGATACATGGTTCGCATCCCCATGGCCCCATCCAGTCGTGTAAAGGCCTTTTCCATCATGATCAACAACCATGGCTCCAAATACAATCTCATCTTTTCCATCATCATCAACATCCGCAATAGCTAAGCTGTGATTACCTTGGCCAGTATATGCTTGATTACCTTCATCATCACTGTCAAACGTCCATTGCTTTGTTAACTCACCATCTCGGAAATTATACGCAGTAAGCATTGTCTTTTCATAATAACCACGTGTCATAACAAGGCTAGGCTTTTGACCATCAAGGTAGGCAATACCTGCAAGGAAGCGGTCCCCTCGATTACCATACGAGTCGCCCCAGTCTGCCATGTTGCCTCTAGCTGGAGAAAAATCAGTTGTAACAAGTTCTTCGCCTGTTTCGCCGTTAAAGACTGTTAAATATTCAGGACCTTCTAGTATACGGCCAGACTCGTTACGGTAGTCAGCCTCTGGATCACCAATCACTTTGCCAGTGGCATCCGTTGTACCGTCTGCTGTTTTAAGGGCAACTTCTGCTTTCCCGTCACTGTCTAAGTCATAGACCATAAATTGAGTATAGTGCGCACCTGCACGGATGTTCTTACCTAGACCAATTCTCCAAAGTTTCGTACCATCTAATTCATACGCATCCATGAAAACTTCACCGGTATAGCCGCTATGTGAATTATCTTTTGAATTGGATGGATCCCACTTTAAAATGATTTCGTATTCTCCATCACCATCAAGGTCGCCAACACTTGCGTCATTGGCATGATAAGTATAAGATACGCCATCCGGTGTTGTTCCACCTTCTGGTCTATCCAGCGGAATAGAGTGATATTGATCTCCCCATACAGCCACTTCTTTTGATTCATCTACCTCTTCACCGTTTAAGACAGCGTTCACACTATAAACCGAATCCATTGTTCCTTCTTCATCTAAATAATTTGTGCTTGATGTTATCGGTGCATCATTTATTTTTGTACCATCACGGTAAAGGTTAAATCCAGTGTCTTTCGATTCTGTTCCTAATAAACGCCAGCTTACAAAGATACCGTCATCTGTGTTAACAGCAACAACTCCACGCTCCAAATATTCCATTTGATAAGGGGTTGTTGATGCTTCTTCTGCAGCAGTAACTGTTGGCATTGAGCTAGCAAATGATGTAGCCATGATGGCTGCGCTAACAACAACAGCACTTTTCTGCAATCGTTTCTTGAAACGTTTTAACATAGATAAATCCTCCTAAATAGATTAATAATCAAGTGCTAGTTTCATTAGATGAGAAAAAATGTATAAAGACTGTGTGAAGGTAAGGTAGGGTAGGGTAATTTATATGACAGGAATTCTTTTGTTGTACTCATTTTTTTAATAGAAAAAAGCATTTCACCTCCATTACAAATAATAAAATCCCTTTCGTATCCCACATTATAACAAGGAATGAAAAACAAGGAACCCAAAAATCAGTGGTAAACATTTAAAAATCAGTGTTTTTAAGTCCTTCTGATACTTTCTTACCAGGACCATTTCGATCTTTTTTAAAACCACATAGCACTGTGGTTATTAATAGAATGTCTATTATGAGATTTCAAATTAAAGAAATTTAACTACGCATATCCATCTTGAATGTTCTTGGGCCATCCTATTAAAAAATTTTAAAATTCCTATCATAATAATTAAAAATTTGAGTATTTTAATAATAACAAACCTACTAACAATGGCTGTAAAGAAGTTCTATTAAAAGGAGAGATAGACATGGCAAAAAAATTAATAATGATATTGATAATGTTATTTAAGGAAATAAAAAATTTATTCTTCCCAACGATGGTTATGGCATGTGAGATTATGAATGGAGATGACATGATAAAAGCACATTCCGAGCTAAAGAAAGCCGGTATTTCAAGATATAAAGTGGAAATGGCGTTTTCCAAGACTCCTATTAAAGGCCTTACCCCACCTGTGATGCAAGTTTTAGTTCCTTCCAAACACCTTGATACGGTAAAAAGTATATTTTAGAAACTTGCTCGCAAACACCTATGTCTCATTAACAACAATTACTTTTAGAAAAAAACTTCGTTATAAGATATTTAAACCTTTGTTAAATGTGGTGTTACAATTTAAGTATTGCTTGTTTGAAAAATTTTTCTCGTTTCATTCATCTTAGTAGAAGTAATATATATCAAAGAAATTGAAACATCTTTATGTCATATAAGTTATATAATTCATTAGCATAATTAAAATTCCATTAACAGCATTAATCTCGGACAATATAACAAGCAGATAACACCACGTTCATTTTGAGAACATGGTGTTTTGTCAGTATCATTTTAGAACTTCAGATTGTCAACCTAAAACTAGCTTTTCCCGCTTCAAGAATTCCTTATGGACCCTTGCCTGTTGGTGAGCTGGTTCCATATCTAGTACAAGGTTGAAATCTTTTCTTGATTGGTCTTCCTTTCCTAATCCTAGGTAACCAAGCCCCATCATAAAGTGACAATGAACCTTGTTTTTTCGCTCCATATCTTCATCAAACACTAAGAAATCTGGTAAAGAAACGGCAAAGTAGTCAATCGTCAGCTCCTCAAATAAATGGGACTCGCCATAATCAATTAACTTATTAAAACGACTTCGCGCCTCTTTTTCTCTACCCAACTTTTTTAATGCCATTCCTTGATAGAAAATCATCTCAGGCGGTTGGTCATTATAATACATGGCACTCGCAGGTTCACTTAATCCAGTTGATGCACGTAACCAGTAATTATTTGCCGCTTTATCATCCCCTAATTTATGATAAGCCACTCCTAAGAAATAATGAATATTATTCTCTTGTGCTCCGTATAATTTTCCTTCACCTAAATTTTCAGGATATTCTTTCGCTTCTTTTAGATGGTAAATGGCATCATCAAATTGACCAGTCTCGATTAGACCTAAAGCAATTCCAACTTTGCTTTGTACGTATTGAGAGGTAATTTTCCCTTCTCCACCTTCCCAAGGATGGAAATTTCGCTTGTTAATTAGCTGAAGGGCCTCCTTATGACGCTTGAACGTATTTAACAGCGTCACATACTCAACGTATAGATCATCTCGTTGTTCAACCAGATCAAAATGACTATCCAATTTATTAAATCTATCTTCCGGAGAAACTCCTACCTTCTTGTATAGCTGATCCAGCTCATAAAATACTCGTGCATCCTTCTTATTTAATTCAAAAGCGATTTCCAATGATTTTCCAGCTCTTCTCGAGTCAGCCATTTTGTTAAAGTAAGAAAAAGCTAAATTTCTGTGAGCTGTTGGAAAGGATTCATCAATAGCAATTGATTCTTCCCAATGCTTCGTTGCATCACTATACCGCTTCTTATCATATAGTAGATTTCCTACATAATAATGGGCACGCGCATCAGTCGGATTCCTTTTAAGCGAATCATCAAGAACGATATAATCCAAAAGCTGATTTGGAAAACAGTAATCAGATGGCATGACACTAGCTTTACCCAACATAAATTCAGCTTTGTCATTTCGATCTAATTGCTGGTATAAATAGGCTAAATAATAATACGCCATCGGATATGACTTTTTGTTTTTACTTGTATATCTTTTCAACACCTTAATTGCTTCCTCAAATTGTCCTGAAGCTAGGTAATCTTGGCATAAAGAAATATAATTATGAGGGCAATCACGCATAATCCGCTCTAATTCTTCCATTACTTCTTTGGCCTCAGTCTCAAGCCCTTTCTCTAGGTACGTGAGATACAATTCATTTCTTGCTCCAAAATCAAGGACATCCAATTCAATGGACTCAAGCGCAACCTTTACAGCCTTGTCAAGCAGACCTAATTTTCTTAAAACCGCAGCTTTAAGGTTCCATGCCAAGATATTTTTCCGATTACTATCTAATGAAGCATCTACTAGCTCGAGCGCTTCCTTATACTCTTTTTTATAGCAAGAAATTTGTGCTAAAGCGAAATACGCTTTGTCCTGCCAATTCCCAGCCCAAATTGCCTTATAGAAATAAGCAAATGCCTCTTCTAGTCTTCCTTGCAATTTTAGACAGACACCTAAATGATAATATGGCTCTGTATCATAAGGATTAGGATTGTGTCTCGTGATTGTTTCAATCGCTTTTCTAAAATAACCTTCACTTTCTTTGAAAAGCCCGCGACGTAACAATAACAACCCGTAAGCATTATTGATCCGCGAATCTTCTGGGTCACGTTTTAACCCTTCTAAATAATAGCCGTCCGGTTCAAAGGTAGCATGACGATATTGTTCAAGATGCTGTCCTGCCAGAAATAGTGCTTCATTATTCTTCAATTCCTCTGGTTCATCAATAGCCTTTGCTGCTTCAGGAATTTTTTCAATAGATTCCGGTTCTGGTTGGTAAGAAATCAGTTCCTCCCCATTTTTAGAAAGCACTGACACACTATACTTATAATCTTCCATCTCCGCATCGACATTTACTATAGTGGTAAAAGGCTTCTCTGGTGAAAGACTAACAGTAAACTCCTGATCAACAGTTCCTTCTCGTCTTAGCACAACCTTAGCCTGTTCAAAAACTGCCGTTGTATAAACGGTAATTTCAGCTTTGCTATCTTTAAACTCTAAGTTGACCGCTGCATCAATAGAAGCATTTTTAATTTCTCCAACTTTTTTATAAGGCATGAAATATTGTCTAAATCTTTTCTCTTCATATGGTTGGAGCCACGTAAAATCAGGCTGATTATCCGTATATACACCAGTCATTAATTCCACATATGGTCCATCTTCATCTGTTAGGTT
The DNA here is from genome assembly GCF_010993965.1 of Gracilibacillus sp. YIM 98692. GTDB lineage: Bacteria > Bacillota > Bacilli > Bacillales > Amphibacillaceae > Gracilibacillus. The sequence goes on from NZ_WIXM01000001.1 coordinate 340,267, forward strand.
TCGATCCCATGCCTTGCCAAAGTCACCACTTCCCCAAGTCCACTGTTTTTTTCCTGGAGATATATGACGATTGGCAACGTGTAAAATCCCAGCTCCTACGGAATAATCATACCCGCCAACAAAATTGTAATCTGATTTATATACCATATACGAAGTAGGTACTGGAATATTTTTATAACGAGAAATGTCTACTCCAGATGAATAATCCATCTTATAGTACGTACCTGTTGCAATCGGAAACTTAGAAACATCTCTCTTCCCATGGTCAAAAACCGCATTGACATCCGGTGGAAAGATGGATTGTGTATGATTATTTACCGGAATCGCGGGATTAGCCCACCATAAAAAGGTTTGTGGATGAGGTGTCCGATTATACAGTTGACCGGTAATCTCTAAATAAGCCTTACCACTATATAAAGTAAATCCAGCCATCCCTTTTGTTCCATACATCCGGTCAATTTCACTCATCCATACCGTCTTACTACCATCATCGTTTTCTTCTATTGTATATTCTACAGGTCCAAACGTATTCGGCCGATGATGCTGTGGCCAATTGAACTCGATACCACCTGAGATCCATGGACCTGCCAATCCCACAAGTGCAGGTTTAATGACTTTATTGTAATAAACAAAGTCATATTTATTTGTTTTATCTAATGCACGATAAACTCTTCCACCAATCTCAGGCATTAATTCAATATATAAATACTCATTTTCTAATATAATCATTCGATAAGTTTTATCAGTCTTTTCATCCGCTATGCTTTCTATAATAGGGTGAGGATATACTCTCCCCGAGCTTCCCTGATAGACTCTTTTTTCAAGAAACATCGGGTTTTTCTCTGCTTCTCCCACTTCATAGGTAGGAAGTTTAACATCCCTTTCAAAAACACGCACTAGGTCTTTTGTCAAAATAAACACCCCTCATTCAAACAAATCTATCTGTTACTTTGCGTATGGAGCAAACCACTCATCTAGTCACTAATTGATCCACTTTTTCAAAAGATAAATAGGACATATATGTTGTAAAATACGCTAAGATGCTTCCACCAAAGAACAAAGCCAGGATAGGAATTGTCATCAACATGTAGTATATAAAAACAACTCCGACAATAGAGATAAGTGTGTTTCTTGGGTTTAATATCATGATGAAAAAAGCACGTTTTATTACATGGAACACGGTAAGATCATAGTGAACAAAGACTGGAAATAGGTAACATGACAATAAAATAGCTACTAGATTCAAAGTGAAAATTGGGTAATAAAAATAGTTGCTCAAATCATGGTTTATCCATTCAATTGCGACATATTCGATGTAAAAAAGATAAGCCAAAATACCCAAGCTTGTTCCCTTTGATAAATTCCCTACGGTAAGTACTCCAGAATAACCGGAAAACTTTTATACTTTCGTCTCCCATAACTCTTTTACGGAAAACAGCATACATCGCAGTGGTTGCTGGAAAAAATCCAAAAACAATCAATCCAGCTAGTGTAAAGAGTATCCATAAAGCATTGATGTAAGCTAAAAATATGAAGCTATCCATCATACTATTTAATCTATCAAAAGATCTGTTCACTATGATTACCTCCTATCCATCTACCTCTACTGTCCTAAAAATCCGTTATTTATTAATATCGCATTTTAAAGAAAACTCGGCGATTGCCGAGCCTTTAGGCGACAGCAGAGCCGTAGTTGCACTTATACTTCGCACTTAAAAATTTTTACTACGTCGAGTAACTTCGTGCTAAAATTTTATGCTTTCCTAACGTGTAAACAAAGACTTTACTTTAAATGTTCCAAGCAAATCCCCTAATGTAATCGAAGCTTCCGGTTGGAATTGGTTGCTGTTCAAATAATGAATGAACTCCAAAAATAAATGATTTACTTCAGGAAGCTTCAGCGAGGCTTTGTCCGAGAAGTTCAGCGTAGTGACAAATAACTTCCCTCTTCCTACTCTAGCTTCAAAAGCATATGCAAGACGTTTTGCACGATTAAAGTTGTCAACTACTTCAATAATTGGCTCCACTTCTGGAATATGGTCTAGATTAATGGCTGGCGTTCGGTCTACTAAATGGTACCAATGCCAGTCAGAGAAACCATCGGTCGGATAATTGTGTAAGGCAGGATGTTCATGAATTCTCATCCCCATTGTCGTACCCTTTTGCTCTGGGAACCACATATAATTCCAAAACGTTGGCAAGTATCTAGTAAACACTTCATCGTATTGATTGTTCTCTTTGGCCATCATCCATACCGAACCACCATCTACGATATGTTGGATAATATCCCGTGACAGTTGATCAGTAATAACTAAATCCACTTGATTGTCCGGGTGGAAGCTGTGTTGTTTCATTCCTATCGTATCTTCAAATCTTGCCCCATAAAGAACAGCTCTCAGTTCACGCATATTGGTCCAAATTCTACTTTTATTTTCAGGCAATGCATTATGAGGAAAAGCCCAAAAATCCCATTCATTTGTGATAACCTTTCCATCTGCCTCCAGTTCAGCTCGCAGTACCAACTTGCGGGCAGCACCTTTTGGAATTGGTACAGCTATTTTCTTAAGGGCTGTTAATCCTTCACCTGAAATGTGATCGACATCCACTTGTTCTTCTTGAATAACGGCGTCATGATCACTTAACGTCCATTTAAGTGTTCCTTTTTTCAGTGCTTCTCCAAAGTGAGAAGCTTCTAAATCTGCGGATAGCATTTCACCATTGTAGACAGTTCGGCTTCTAGAACGCATTAAAAGGACAGTTTGCTCATTAAATTGACAAAAAGCGTTAGGCTCCACAATGTTTTTGGAATCCCAGAACACATCTAATATTCCTACAGTTGCATGACCTTGACCCGGGAAATCTCGAATGTCCAAAAGTTGGATTCCAGAAAGTGCTGGGGTTCTTCTAGCCTTTTCCATCGTTTCTTTTAAAGAGCGAACAAGATGGATACCAGTTGCTTCTTGAAATTCACCAAGGCGCTGATCTAAACCCTTTTTAGCGAGCGTATCGTTAGTAGTTTCCAACCAATTTGGCTGTAGCACACCTTCATATTTGGAAGCTTCCTCCGGACGAACATACATCGTAAACTGACCGTGTTCATGAGCAATTAACGGCTTATCATCCAATCTAGTAACCTCTCGATAGTCGAAGGTAGTATCAGGGCCAGCCGCATGATCTATATTATATGGTGGATGCCAATTTAGTGTTGGGATATAAAAATCACCTTCACGGTCATTAGCTGGTAGTTCCCCAAAACCAGTGTTATCCGTATATAGGCGTGTAAAATCTAGCTCTCTCGCATAACGTACCAATTCATTTAGTTGATTATGCCCTTCTTCACTTGTTAATTCATTACCCAAGGACAACATGACAAACGATGGATGCGTATGAAGGATATTTAATAGATTCTCCAATTCCCTCTTAAAAAATTGTTGTACTTCCTCTGGTGCATCTTTTTCTCTCGCTCGATAAAACTGACTCCAGTGGGGTAGTTCTGTTTGTACGAGCATTCCCGTCTCATCCGCAGCTTCCCAAAACGGCTCAGGCGGATTCCAGCCGTGCAAACGAACATGATTGAAACCATAACTTTTCACGGTTTTAAATTGCTTCAAATAATGTTCTTTATCCCAAATAGGATATCCGGTTTGCGGGAATATACAGCAGTCAACATACCCTGTTAAAAAGATTGGTTGTTCGTTTAATAGAAACTGATTTTTAGATGTTTCAAAAGAGCGGAATCCGAATGAATATTCTTTTTGGTCATATTCTGTCTCTTCGTGTTTCAATTTCAGTTCAAGCTTATATAAATAAGGATTAGTTGGTGACCAAAGTTCTGGGTTTTCTTTAAAATCTAAACTTAATAATTCTTCAAGGAATGCTACACTATTATCTTGATTAAGTTTTTTTGCTGCTTTCGCTACAACGTTCCCATTCTTATCTAACACGTTAGCATCTAAACTCCAGTCATTCTGATTCTGACAATTCTTTCTATTAATACTAACTTTAAGGTCTACACGCTTCTTATTGATATGTGATTCAATGTTTACCTTTTCAATAGAATAGGGTAATTGTGCCTCTAACTCAATACCGCCAGTAATCCCACCCCAGTAAGTGGACGTATGGTACGAGTGTATATGACTTTCTTGTAAGTCCATTCGCATACGGTTATCTACTTTAATAACAAATCGATGTTTTTTCCCAACTTGAACATACGGAGTAACGCTATATCGATGCGGACTAATGATACTATCCTGTTTACCCGCGTACTGGTCGTCTATCCAAACTTCTGTTAGCCAACGTACTCCTTTTAAGACAAGGAATAAGTCTCGCCCGGCACAGGAATCAGGAATTTCTATTTCCTTTACGTACCAAGCCACACCTTCATATTCATGTTTCTTTTTCCAAGTTCCAATTGGGTGGTGACCTGAAGGATTGCCAAACCCTTGCTCCTCCCAAGATCCTGGTATTTGGATCGTTTGTTCTGGTAATAAGCCGTTAGCTCCCGACCAACTTTGATTATTTTCTGAATCAAGATTAAAGTTCCATTCTCCATTTAGATTAATAGAAATTTTTTGTTGAACATTTGTTACCGACACATTAACTCCTCCTATCATTTCATAATCTTATGAGCACTATGATTTGACTGAACCACTTGTTAAACCTTCAATAAAGTGATTACTTGCCAAGACAAAGGCAATAAATATTGGAAGTACACTAATAGAAGTTCCCAACATAATGCCTGCTACATCGGTCCCGAACATAGTTGTAAGGTTGGCCAATGCTAAAGGAATTGTGAATTTCTCCGTACTATTCAGAACGATTAAAGGAAGTTGAAAATTCTGCCATGAGTTTAGAAATGCTAGAATAGCCAAGGCCCCTAAACCAGGACGAATGAGCGGAATAACCACCTGCAAATAAATTCTCATTTCTGATGCCCCATCCAAAATGGATGCCTCATATAACTCTTCCGGCACTGCCTGCTTAATATATTGGTGCATCCAAAACACACCAAAAGGATAAGCTGCTGTCGGGATAATAAGTGGCCAATGCGTGTCTATCCATCCTAACCATTTCATTTCCATAAACCACGGAATGATTCCAGCGAGAGGAGGAACCATGATCGAGCCGACCACAACATAGAAAAGCCATTTATTCCCTGGAGCGTTTACAAATCTCGCAAATCCAAAAGCAGCAAATGAGCTGACAAACAAAATTAATACGGTATTTAGAACTCCCACATAAACACTGTTCCATAAATTCATCCAAAATGGGATGGTGTCAAATAATCGTTGAAAATTAGAAACCAACTCTGTTCCAGGTAGTAAGGGTGGAGGAAAAGTATAAATATCTGCTTTAGAATTAGTTGCTAAAATAAACATCCATGCAAGCGGAAATACAAATAAAAGCATTACAACGATAACAAATAGATAAGAAAAGTACCTATTCGCTCCTTTTTTAATATTTTTCATACGATAGAACCTCCAAGTTATGTTCGTCTCCGCAATACCTTCGCATTAATTAACGTAACTACTAAGATAATTGCAAATAGAACATAGGATTGAGCAGCCGCTAAACCAAATTGGAAATATTGAAAGGCAGTTTGATACAGATACATCCCCATGCTTACCGCCGAGTTATTTACCCCTCCAGTTCCTTGCGTTAGGACATATGGTTCATCAAATATCTGAATGCCACCTACAGTAGCTGTAATGGCACTTACTAATATAATCGGCACCATTAAAGGTAAGGTTACATTTTTAATGATTTGCAAACCATTGGCTCCATCAATTTTAGCTGCATCGTAAAGCTCTGTTGGGATTGTTTGAAGACCTGCAATGTACAAAATAAAGTGATATCCTGTCCACCTCCACATGATGATCAGAACGATCAATGGCTTTATCCAAAATTGAGAACGTATCCAATCATAATTAAAAGTTCCTTCTATAAATAAACTGATTACAGCGTTAACTAATCCAGAATTTGTTGAGAAAACAACACTAATCATAATAGCTGTTAGTGCTGGAGCTACCAACAAAGGGAATAGGAAAACTACTCGAAAGAATCCTTTTGCCCTATGGACGTAGTGGTTAACCATATAAGCCAATACGAAAGCAAGTCCCATTGTGAATATAGTTGAAAAAAACCAAATATGAACGGTATTATAGATAGACTTAATGAAGACCGGATCTTTGAATAGTTTGATATAGTTATTAACACCTACAAATTCCGGCATCCCCACTCCATTCCATTTCGTAAACCCTAGAAAAAATGAAGCAATAATTGGAAATGCACTAAACATCAAAAACAAAATCAAGAATGGAGCAATACTAATATAAAACATCTTATTTTTCTTCATTCTCTTTAATAAAGAATTTCTTTCGATATTTATTAGTCTATCACTATCTAATGAAGCTTCTTTTTTTGTTTCCATTTGCATAGATTTACCTCCCTAAAAGGGTAGCGAGTCGGAAAGTTAGTTCCGACTCTACATTAAGCTATTACTCAATTCGCGCATTAATTTCTTGTTTTGCTTGTTCTAACGCTTCCTCAATACTCATGCCACCCTCGGTAATGTTAGTTAATAGAGCACTTACACCATCACTAGCAATCGGGTCGTCTTTCGTTACATAAGGAGCGGACATATCTTCCGCAACATTTTTAAATACGTCGTTTGTTACCTGACCACCAAAGAATGGATTCTCATTGTTCATCCAATCTTTAGTTAACGCTTCTAAATATGTTGGATAAAGTTCATCTTTTTCGTACATACCTTTCAGATTATCCATATCCTGTGTGACAAATTTTACAAATTCCCAAGCTGCTTCTTTCTTCTTACTGTCCTTTACAATACCTATAAAGTCTCCACCTTGGTCATAAGCAGATTTCCCTTGATAGGCAGGCGCATAAGTAACCCCCCATTCACCATCTGCTCCATCTGTATTGTTTTTTAAATACTTACCGAACCAGTTTCCAAATAAGAATGTAGCAATATTACCTTGTTGTATTGCAGCATTCCATTCTGGTGAGTACTGTTCATATGGAGCAAACGCTTCCATTTCACCTAGATTTTGAACCGTATCATACACATACATAAAGTGCTCATCTTCTATTTGCAATTCACCACTTTCATTAAAATAAGATGTTCCCGCCTGTTGAACTACAGCATTTAAAACCTCACTAGGTACCCCCAACATCCATTGCTCACCAGGCACGGATAATTGCTCGGCTACCTTCATGTAATCATCCCACGTTTTTAATAACTCATGAACTTCTTCTGGCTCCGTTGGCAAACCAGCCTCTTCAAATATTGGCTTATTGTAGAACATTGCAGCAGGTCCTGAGTTTTTCGGAAGTGCAAAAATATAACCTTCATCACCTTTTACATAGTCCCAAAAATAATCGAGGTATTGATCAGCAAATTCATTGGCGTTATATGGTTCTTGACTTAAATCCTCAAATAATCCCATTTCCTTAAAATTGATCACATCATTAATTTCAACCATCGCAACATCTGGTCCTTCACCAGCAATTAAAGATGAGGATAACTTATCGGCATATTGACCAGTACCGAAGCCCTGAACCTTAACTTTGATATTAGGGTGTTCCTCTTCAAACAAAGGAATCGTTATGTCTTCAAATGTTTGGTCATTGTTCGGCCAAGTCCATACAGTAATTTCCTGAGTTTCTCCGTCACCACTTGATTTTTCTCCCTCACCTGAACAAGCTGATAAGACAAGGATGTTAAGAACTAGAATAAAAAAAATAAAAAAATGCCTTCTCATAAAATACCTCCTCTTTTTCTGCAATCCATTTTTATAACTCGAACCCACTATACTAATCCCACCTTCATAAAGTTACCGTTTTAATTATACCTCCTTTTATTTGTAATCGCTTTCTTTAACTATTAAGTATTATACTAAGTTTACTTTAATAAAGTCAACAAATTAATTATTATTTTCTGAATTTTTAAAATTTATCCCCATTAAACATTAACCCCTAAAAAACTTCCACTCTTTTGCTTCATAGTGTCGATAAAGTGCAGTTTTTTCTAATCTTAATAGACATTTGTTACTTGAAAGCATTCACATTATATATTAAACTAACTTTATTAAATGAATGAAGTGAAACTTAGAATATGATTACTGAATACCTAAGGAGTGAGCATCTGTGTACAAAGCTACTAAAAAGATTAGTAAAGATATAATGAAGCAATACAATCAAAAATTAGTATTAAGAATTCTTAAAGAGAATGGTGCAACTTCAAAGTCTGAACTCTCTAAATATACCGGTCTAACACTACCAGCAATTGCCGATATTATGGATGCTCTAGAAAAACTTAATCTTATTAAAAATTTAGGAGAATCTCGAACTCAAAGAGGAAGGTTCCCAACTCTATATGAGTTAGAAAGAAGTTCATTTAAAGTAATTGGTATCATCATAAGCTCTAGATCTATCAGAGTTGGCCTTTACAATATGTTAGGGGAAGTTCTCAGTTATGTAGAAAAAGAATTACCTTCTGATACATGTCCGGAAAACATTTTGGATCAAGTATCTAATTTAATTGACAACTTACTGCATGATTCCAAAACTAGTAAAAGCGATATTAACGGAATTGGTCTTGGTATGCATGGAATTGTGGATTATATTAATGGCATTTCCGTTTACCCACCACACCTTAATTGGGATAATGTTCCTGTCAAAGAATTACTTGAAAAGAAAATTGGACTTCCGGTGTTGATTGACAACGACTGTAATACATTAGCATTAGCAGAATATTGGTTTGGAACAGGAAGAAATTTAGATTCTTTTATAACCGTAAACGTAGACTATGGAATTGGCGCAGGCATCATGATTGATGGAAAATTATTTCACGGGAGAGACTTTGGCGCTGGACAAATCGGGCATACAATCGTTCATGATAATGGCCCTCAGTGTTCTTGCGGAAATTATGGTTGTTTAGAAGTAATGTCTAGTGAAGTTGCCATTGTTGAAAATGTAGTCCGTAAAATAAAGAAGGGTTTTCCAAGCTCTATCACTAATACAGTAACCAATCCTGATGAAATTTCTACTAAACATATTTACAACGGAGCAAAAGATAAGGATGATTTAGCGTTAGAAACATTAGAATCTGCCGCTAGATATTTAGGCATAGGTATTTCCACACTAGTAAATGTGATTAACCCTGATAAAGTTATTATTACTGGCGGCTTCATCACCGCTAAAAATGATGTGATGAATCCACTGCATGATTCTTTTAAAAGACATGCGCTTAAGACCAATGTAAACAACTTTGAAATTGTTCCGTCTGAATTAGGGGATAAAGCTGGTGTACTCGGGGCAGCTACACTTTGGATTAACGAGCTATTCATGGGAGAACTGTCTCTAGATAATTTACGTAACAAAGATAATAAGGCTACAGTATAACTTTTTTGAAGTTTTTGAGAATAGAACCGTATCATAATGGTACTGTATAATCAAAGAAGCTTTATCTTACTATCTCAACGGTTTAAAAAAGTGACAGTGTCCGTTATTACCATCACTTCCAAAACTTATATCTACATGTTATAATAAACATGAGTAATGCATATAATAAATAACCCACAGTGATAACTGTGGGTTATGGATAAGCGGTTCCCCCAGAGGGTTCGGCTATCAGTTTGCCAATAGACCTCACCTACTCACTTTGGACGGTTAATAGGGAGGTCTATTTTCGTTTGATCATCTAGACTTTTCAATAGAATGATATGGATCTCCCCATACCATCACTTCTTTTGATACATTTACCTCTTCACCGTTTAAGACAACGCTTACACTATAAGCCGAATGAATTATCTCTTTCCACCTACAATATTTTACTTAGAAATGATTGTGTTCTTGGATTTTGAGGATTATCGAATAGCTGTATTGGGTTGCCTTCTTCCATAATGACGCCTTCATCCATGAAAATGACTCTGTCACCCACTTCCTTTGCAAAACCCATTTCGTGTGTGACAACCACCATCGTCATGCCCTCTTTTGCCAAGCTTTTCATAACTTCCAGAACATCTCCGACCAGTTCCGGGTCAAGTGCTGAAGTCGGCTCATCAAACAGCATGACTGCCGGATTCATCGCAAGTGCTCTAGCTATGGCTACACGCTGCTTTTGTCCACCAGATAAACTTTCAGGGTATACATCTGCTTTATCAGATAGGCCAACCTTGTCTAATAACGGTAGTGCTTCTTTTTCTGCTTCTTCTTTTGTTAGTTCTTTTACTTTAATTGGACCTAATGTAATATTGTCCAACACCGTCATATGCGGAAACAGATTAAAATGCTGAAACACCATTCCTACTTTTGTTCGAAGCTTGTTTATATCTGTGGACGGGTCTGTAAGCTGCTCCCCGTCAATTTCAACGCTTCCTGAAGTAATCTCCTCTAACAAATTCAAACAGCGTAAAAAGGTACTTTTCCCTGATCCCGAAGGACCAATGACACACACCACTTCACTTTCTTTAACTTCTGCGTCAATTCCTTTCAACACCTCTAAACTGCCAAATGATTTACGCAAATCGTGTACGGTTATCATATTAGACATCAAGCTTCCTTTCTATTCTTCGTAAAATTAATGAAGTCGGAATCGTAATAGCAAGATAGAGCAAACAGACCATTAATAGAGTCTCAAAATAGGCAAAGGTCACATTATAGTATTGACGGCCCATATAGAGTAGCTCTCCGACTGCAATAACCGAAAATAGTGACGTATCTTTCAAACTGATAATAAACTGGTTACCGAGTGGTGGAATCATTCGTTTGATCGCTTGCGGCCAAATAATATATCGCATCGTTTGGTTTTGAGTCAGACCAATTGTCCGGCCCGCCTCATGTTGCCCCTTATCAATTGAATGAACCGCTCCCCTAACAATCTCAGCAATGTAAGCACCAGCATTAATTGTAATCGCAAGTATAGCCGCGATCACCTTATCAATATTAAAACCTAAGTATTGCTCCGATACGACCATATAGATAAATAATACTTGTGCAAGTATTGGTGTTCCACGTACAACCTCGACATAAACGGAACAAATACCATTAATCCATTTGTTTTTAGACAAACGTCCAAGACCGGCAAATGCCCCTAATACAAAACCTAAAATCAGCCCAATGATTGTAATAAAAAGTGTCATACCTAACCCCACCATTAGAGAAGGCAAACTTTGAATATAATGTGACTGCAAAATCGCATCCAGCATCTATTAAATCTCTCCTTTGTTCTATAAAAAAGCGCAACAAGCTATCACTTGTTACGCTTGGAATTTTTATTAATTCTTGGTTGCATGTTTTTATTCAGGTGCTTCACCAAACCACTTTTTATAAATTTCATCATACGTGCCATTATCTTTTATCGTTTGCAATGCTTCGTTCACATCATCGACGAGATCAGAATCTTTTGGGAAAGCAATACCATATGGTTGTCCTTCAAGTAATTTACCAACGGTTTTCAGTTTCCCTTCACCTTCTTGTTGGATAAAGTACTTCACATTCGGCAAATCATAGAGAACGGCATCTAATCGACCAGACTTTAACGCCATATATGCATCTACAATAGCCGGGAATGCCTCGATTTCAGCATCCGTATTATTTTGTAAGTATTCCTGACTCGTAGAACCTTGACGTGTACCAACTTTTTTACCAGCTAAATCATCAACCGATTGAATATCTGATTCTGTTGGTACCATAACGATCAAACCAGAGTTATAGTACTTGTCCGAGAAGTTAATCGTTTTTTTACGTTCTTCGGTAATAGAAATACCGGCAACAGCCATTGGATAACGAGCAGATTTAATACCAGCAAGTAATCCATCAAATTGCATCGTTTCAAATTCCACATTAAATCCTGCTTCTTCCGCAATCGCTTTAATGAGTTCGATGTCGAATCCTTCCATTTTCCCTGTCTCAGGATTCTTATATTCAAACGGCTGGAAGTTGGCGTCTGTTGCTACAGTATATGTTTCTCCGCCTGCACCACAGGCTGCCAATAAAAATACTGTTAGCATTACTGCTACAATATTATAGAATTTCTTTTTCATAATTTCCCTCCCTCAATATCATGTTATTCAATCCAATCCACAATATGCTGTTATAATTTGTAAAAACAAACAAGCTTTCTTGATGCGCCCCATCATTGAAAAATATTTGAAAATGGAGAGAGAAACATCTGTTGCCAAAATTGAATTGCCAAGCATTGAAGCAATCAAAAAATGTGTATGATCGGATTATGTAAATCAATGCTTCCTCATTCTTTAATAAAAGATGAAATTGATAAAGAAGAACTTAGGGAAATGAAAACTGATTTGGAGGAAAAGCCTATTGCTTTACACAGCTTTTCATAGGGACAAATGGGTTTCCGTTAACTTAGAAGCATTTTTAAATGTACTAAATAACCATAAAGGAGATTAACTAATATGTCGCAGCGTGCAGTGGGAATATTGGAATTCGATGAAGTATCTCCCAGTTGTTGGTTTTCCACCGATAATTCAAAGTAAGATTGGTTGGATATAATTGTTAAAGTGAGCTGCTACACAATTATCTGATTACCTGCATTACCACTACTTCCAAAACTAATATCTACATGTTATAATAAATATGAGTAATGCATATAATAATAAGCCACAGTGGTAGCTGTGGTTTATGGATAAGCGGTTCCCCCAGAGGGTTCGGCTAACCATTCAGGATAGACCTCACCTACTCACTTTGTCGGTTAATAGGGAGGTCTATTTTCTATTGATCAACGAAACGATCAAAGCGAGTAATGCAATCAAGAAGGTACTAAGAGAACGCAGGTTAAATTGGCAACGTCCTGTGGAAACGCCTGCATAACCTTAATCCTGAAATCCTCCATAAAACTTTCATTTTCCCCCTTTTAAAAAAGTATAAAGCTCCCTAGGAAAAGGTGTTTACTGTTACAAAAATTCCATAGTTACGGATGTTATTGAACTTTTCAGAGAGATTACTAATAAAAGATCGGTAAGAAGAATAATAGCTATAAATTAATTAAAATTCACCTCTCTAATAGAGAGGTGAATAAAAACTTTCACAACCAAAGTCTATCCATAAAGGTTATGGAACCAATATTGTTTTAATAGAATCATCCCCCTTTTCAGCTAATCTAAATGCCTCCATAAAATCTTCTAAACGGAATTCATGCGTTATGATTTCATCTACTTTTACCAAACCCTTTTCCAGCATTTTAATTGCTACTGGATATCCATCTTGACCGCTAATATGAGAACCAACAACGTTTAATTCTTTTCTATCTCCAATTATACTCCAATCTACACTCGTTTCATCTGAGAACACACTAAATTCAACAAACGTACCCCGTTTTCGAATCATTTTCAACCCTTGAATAACACCTGACGGATGTCCAGAATTATGAATATATACATCACATCCATATCCATCTGTTAATTTTTTAACTTCTGCTTCAACATCTTGTTCAGCTGGATTTAGTACAATATCAGCACCTAATTTCTTAGCTAGGTCTAATCTTTTTGGTTTAAGATCAATTCCAATTAATAATTTCGGACTTTTTAATTTTGCTAACTGCAGTTTCATCAACCCAATAGGGCCTAAACCTGCAACAACGACAACATCATCAAATTCAATATTTGCTCTTTCTATAGTGTGAACCGAACAGGACAAGGGTTCTATAGTAGCAGCGTGTTTTTCAGGAATTGTTTTAGGAACTTTATGGACAATTGAATTTGAATGATATTTCATATATTCTGCCATTCCACCATCGGCAACAATTCTTTGGTGACCGTAAATATTTTGATTTTCACACATCCAATACGTACCATCAATACAATATCGACATTCCCTACAAGGAACAATTTGCTCAGCTATTGCTAAATCACCAATTTCCAAATTGTGTCTTATCTTAGCCTTATCACCAATGGCTACTACTTCACCGATAAATTCATGTCCAGCATTTACTGGGGCATCATTCCAAGGAGGCAGTACTCCTCCTCCCCAAAACATCGCTGCTCCTTGATAGGATTTTATATCACTCGCACAGATACCACATGCCTTAATCCTCACAAGAACTTCATCCTCGTTAATCTCGGGTACATCAACTTGCTCATACCTATAATCCTCAGGTCCATGACAAACTACTGCATGCATTGTTTTAGGTAAATCTTTCAACTTTTCCATTTATAACTTTTCTCCTCTCATCACGATAATTTTTTTCTATATTTATCTATTCCAACTGCAATTAAAACAACTATCCCCATTAATAATTGCTGCCAAAACGACGAAACATTTAAAATAACTAAACCATTTTGCAGTGTAGCAATAAATACTGCACCAATTAATGTCCCAACAATACTTCCAACTCCACCTTTTGTCAGACTAGTTCCACCAATTACCGCTGCAGCAATAGCTGTTAATTCAAATGTCATTCCTGCTACAGGTTGTGCTGAATTTAAACGTGCCATCAATATCAAAGCACTAACAGCTGTCAAACATCCAGATATTGAAAATACTATCATTTTAACCGCTCTAACATTAATGCCTGATAGTCTAGCTGATTCACTATTATCACCTGTGGCATAAATCTTTCTTCCCATCCGAAGTTTTGTTAGAACAAAATAACACAATCCGTAAATAATGAGCATAATCCATACAATGTAAGGAATATAAAGAAATTTCCCATTGGCTAATACTCTAAAACCATCCGGCAATCCTACAACCGCTTGTCCTCCTGAATAAACATATGCACTTCCTCGATACAACCACATCGTTGCGAGGGTAACAATAAACGCAGGAAAACCTAAATAAGCAACAAAAACTCCGTTAAAAACTCCCATCAATATCCCCATTAATAACGCAACACCTACGCCTAACCAAACACTGCCAGTTGTAATCATAATTTCTCCACTGACTATAGAGGTTAATGCTAAAATGGAACCTACAGACAAGTCTATTTCACCTGAAATAATTACAAACGTCATTCCTGCAGCAATAATTGCGTTTGTTGCCGACTGTATAAGTATATTTTCTAAATTTCCAAGACTAAGAAATACAGGTGATAGGATTGAAAAAACTGTCATTAAAGCGAATAATCCCAAAAATATACCTAACTTTCCGAATAACAAATTCATTACTCGCTTATAATTTATCGATTTGTCTGCTGATACCACGTATTCTGTACTCATGTTTTAATCACTCCCTTTCGTTGTAATACAATTAAAGATCGTATCTTGATTCACATCCGAACCTTTTAATTCATGTGTAATCTCACCTTTGGCCATAATTAATACTCGATCGCTTACTGTAGCCAGTTCTTCTATTTCAGACGAAATGACTATTGCTGTATTTCCCTTTCTTGCAAAATCTCTGACTAATTGGTAAATTTCTGCTTTTGCACCTACATCAACACCTCTTGTAGGTTCATCAAATATCAAAAGTTTTGCGCCAACATGGAGCCATTTAGCGATTGCCACTTTTTGTTGGTTTCCACCACTTAAATTTTTTACTGCTGTTGATCCCGCTCCTTTTATGTTCATTTTCTGCTTGTAACTTTTAAAAGTTTCAATTATTTTCTTATCGCTAACAACAAGACCTTTACTTACCTTGGGCAAATCAGTTTGAATAATATTCTCTTGAACGGATAACCCTAAATTAAGTGCTTCCTCTTTCCTATTTTCACTTAAATAACCAATCCCATTACGAATCGCATCTTCTGGTGTTTTATTTTGGATAATTTCTCCATTCAAAGAGATTTCGCCTTTTTCCAATTTATCTGCCCCAAAAATTAATCTTGCAAGCTCTGTTCTTTGTGCTCCTACTAGCCCGCCTATGCCTAATATTTCGTTTTTTCTCACTGAAAAAGATATATCCTTAAGAAATTTTCTATCACTAATTCCTCTTACACCAAACATTATTTCATTAGAATTACTTATTTCATCTTCTGTTTTTACTCTATTTAACTTTCTCCCCGTCATAGATGTAATAATCTCGTCTTTTGAAGTTTTATCTATATCTAATTTATTCACTAGTTCGCCATCCCGCATAATGACAGCATTATCTGCAATCTCAAAGATTTCATCTAGTCGATGTGAAATATATATAATTGAGATATTTTGCTTTTTTAAATGCTTTATTACATCGAAGAGTCTTTTTGTTTCATCCGTTGCTAGAGATGTAGTCGGTTCATCCATGATGATCACTTTACAATCTTGAGCTAATGCTTTTGCAATTTCTACCATTTGTTGATTGGGAAGTGATAAATTAGAGACTTTTTCATCTACATCTACATCATAAACTTGTAGTTTTTCTAATTGATGTTTTGCTTCCTTTTTCATCTTTTTATAATCAATGATTTTAGGAAATTGTGTAATTAGAGGTTCATTCGTTAAGTAAATATTCTCTGCAACTGTAAGTTCTGAAAGCAAACTAAGCTCTTGATAAATAATACCTATTCCCAATGACTTCGCTTCTAAAGTACTGTAATTTTTCGGCAAATAATTGTCTTGAATGATGATGTCTCCGCTATCTCTAGTTTCCGCTCCACTTAATATCTTCATTAGCGTCGATTTCCCTGCACCGTTTGCTCCGAGCAGAGCAGTGACTGCCCCTTTAGAAATACTAAATGAAACACCATTTACAGCCTTTACTCCTGGATATTCTTTATATATGGAGTTGAATTCCAATAAAGTACCTGACAAGTTCACTCACTCCTTTCCACAATATAGAATTTATACACTATTGATAGATTAAAAGAAGAGAAGTAGAGATATTGGCTTTTAAAAGCCAACATCTCGTCATATAGCCACATTTAGTATCCTTTATCAGTTATACCGAATAACGGAAATCTCTCAGCTATATATTCATAGATTGTCTGATCTGTAAGTCCTTCAATATTCTCTTTTGTTACTAATGAAGTTGGATAAATAACTTCTCGATTAAATTCAAAATCAGGATTTGCCACTAAAGCTGCAGCCAATCTTACGCCCATTACCCCTTCATCAATGTTTGGTAATGCTACAAATGCGTCTAAATCATCTTCTAATACTAAATCCACAGCATCAATAATTCCGTCGTAACCAACTAAGATCAAATCTTCTGCCCTTTGCTCAGCTTCTGCAGCACTTGCCATTCCAACCGCCATTTGATCATTACTAGCAAATATAGCATCAATATCAGAATGCGCGGTTAACATGTTAGTAGTTGCATCAGCGGCTAAGTCTGATCTCCAATCACCACTTGCTTCTGCCACAACTTCAATACCTGGATATTCCTCCATGGCTTTCATGAAACCCTCTTTGCGATCTATTCCAGTTGATTGTGCTAATAAACCAGTGATTAAACCTACTTTCCCTTCACCATTCAACTGTTCTGCAATATATTTACCTGCTTTATATGCACCTTCTACGTCATCAGCTCCAACAAAAGCATCATACATGCTTGGATCACTAATTCTTGTGTCAAAGTTAACAATTTTAATTCCTTCATTTCTTGCCTTTTCTATCGCAGGAATAATACCATCTGAGCTTGTTGCAGATATAACAATGGCATCTGTTTGTTTTTCGATAGCTGATTCAACCATTGCTACTTGCTTGCCAAGGTCAACTTCCTCTTCTGGAAGAGATATTGTTAAGTTAACTCCAAGATTTTCTGCTTCTTGTTCTGCAAAGTCAGCAACTGAAACCCACCAAGGATTATTAAGTGTTTTTCCTATCCAAGCAATATCCATTGTTTCACCATCAATTTCTGTCATGTCAACGTTTTTATCTACATTTTCATTATTATTACAACCAACAAGTGTAATTAAAATAACCACCAAAAATAAATTGATGAAACTTTTTATTTTTAACATATAACTCTCCCTTTCTATTATTATTTAATATCTAAAAATTAGACCTCAGCTGTAGTTAACACTTTTTTTACATATTTCTCCCATTTTTGATAAAGTGTATCTCTCGTTTCTATATTCATCTTTGGAGCATATACTTGTTCATTATTATGAATTGATTTGATTTCATCTAGAGAATGCCAAAAACCAAAAGCTAATCCTGCTAAGTAAAAGGACCCCATTGCTGATAATTCCTTTATTTGCGGTACAACCACCTTACAGTTTAGGATATCTGCTTGAAACTGCATTAAAAACTTATTTTGAATGGCACCACCATCAACTTTTAGTTCCGAAAGAGCAACAGATGATTTATCCTCTATCACTTTAGATGCACTCTTCACTTGATAAGCAATACTTTCAAGTCCTGCGCGTATTATATGTGCTTTTTTTGTCGACCTAGTGACACCAAATATGGCTGCACGTGCGTTCGGATCCCAGTAAGGAATTCCTAGACCCACAAATGCAGGCACTAAATAAACCCCCTCATTGTCTGAAATTTCATTCAGTATTGCGTCACATTCACTGAAATTATGAAAAAGCTGAAGGTTATTCCTAATCCAATTCAACGTATCACCAGTGCTATGAATAATGCCTTCTACCCCGTAACAAACACTTTGGCCTCTCAACTTCCAAGCTATTGTATTGACTAAACCGCTTACATTTTCAGGTTTTTTTTCACCCGCATGCATCATAAGTGATGTCCCTGTACCAAATGTCGCTTTTACCTCTCCTTTTTCAAAACATTTTTGTCCAAATAATGCGCCTTGTGAATCACCGATTACTCCAGAAAGAGGTAACCTTTCTAGTTCTTGTATATCTGAGATATTCCCAAAAAATTCATCAGAAGCTCTCACATTGGGCAGCATATTGCGATCTAATCCGAAGATTTCCAATAACTCACTATCCCAATCTAAATTATTGATATTAAAAAGCAACGTCCTAGAGGCATTGGTATAATCAGTTGCATGAATGTGACCATTCGTTAACTTCCACATTAGCCAACTGTCCATTGTACCTATTAATATTCTATCTTCTTTCATTTTTTCGTTTATTCCTTGTGTTTCATTTTCCAATATCCACTTTATTTTAGTAGCTGAAAAATATGGATCAATTGTTAATCCTGTCTTCTCTCTTATAACGCCTTCAAAGCCTTTCTTTTTTAGTTGCTCACACATAGATGCAGTTCTCCTACACTGCCAGACAATCGCGTTATACAAAGGCTCACCAGTATATTTATCCCACACAACTACTGTTTCTCTTTGATTTGTTATAGAAATGCCTGCCAGTTCCTGTTTACCATTTTCTAATTCTGCTACTATCTTTTTTAATAAACTCTTAACATTTTCATAAATTTCATTCGGATCATGTTCTACCCATCCTGAATGAGGATATATTTGTCTATGTTCTTGACTTAATGTTTTTAGAATCTTACCATTTTTGTGAACTAGTAATACTTTTGTACCGGAAGTGCTTTGATCAATTGCTATAATTTTTTCAGCATTCAAAATTAACACCTCAATCTGTCGCTAACATTTGTAATGCTTCCTTAACAGCACTATCAGCATTTAATCCATAGTAATCAAATATTTCTTGTTTATTTCCAGTTATACATGGTTCATCTGGAAAACCTAAGATTTTAAGTTTAGTTGGGTAATGCTGTGATAGTAGCTCTGATACAGCCGACCCTAAACCTCCAAAAACACTATGCTCTTCCATTGTAATAATATTTTTTGTTTCTTCCGCTGCCATTAACACTTTTTCTTCATCTAAAGGCTTAATCGTATGGATATTAAGAACTCGACATTCAATACCTTGTTCCTTTAATTTATCAGAAGCTTCTATGGCATGGCTGACAGTTTCACCTGTTGCAATGATTGTAATATCATCTCCCTCTCTTAATGGAACAGCTTTGCCAAGTTCAAAGTTATAATTTGTATCTGTATATACATCAGGGACAGCATTCCTTCCAATTCTCATATATACAGGACGATCATAATCTACAAGTGCTTCTATCATTTTTTCAGATTCAATTCTGTCTGCTGGGATCATCACATCAAGGTTTGGAATTGCTCTTGTTACCGCAATATCTTGTAAAGAGTGATGAGACATGCCTAATGTGCTGTAGCTTACCCCACCACTGACACCTATAATTTTTACATTAGAATTTGAGTAGGCTACATCCACCTTAATTTGTTCGATACTCCTCATTGTAATAAAACACGCATAAGATGATACAAAAGGTTTCTTACCACTTTTCGCTAATCCAGATGCAATCCCAATTAAGTTTTGTTCGGCAATTCCTACTTCAATTAGTTGGTCAGGCAAGACTTTCCCAAATTCAGCCATAGCTGTAGAACCTCTGGAATCACTGGTTAAGACATAAATATCTTTATTTTCCTTTGCAATTTGAATTAATTTAGCGCCCACCGCTTTTCTATTAGGAATTGTGTTTGTGTTAATACTATGCATTGGACAACACCTCCAATTGTTCAGAAAGTTCTTTCATTGCCACTTCATATTCCTCGTCTGACGGAACTTTATGATGCCAGCCTGCTTGGTTTTCAGCTAAAGAGATTCCTTTTCCTTTGATAGTATTTGCAATGACAACAGTCGGCTTGTCTTTAATAGTTGGAATGATATCGAATACATTTTTTAACTCTTTAAAATCATGACCATCAACTTCCATCACTTCCCATCCAAAGGAATTCCATTTTTCTACTAGTGGTTCAACCGACATGACATCTTCCGTTTTTCCTGTAATCTGTAACCTATTTCTATCGATGATTGCGATTAAGTTATCTAATTTATAGTGTGATGCTGCCATAGCTGCTTCCCATACAGAGCCTTCAGCTAATTCTCCATCACCTAACAAAGTAAATACCCTGTAAGTATCTTTATCCTTTTTTGCTGCCAATGCCATTCCAACACTGCAGGATAACCCATGTCCTAAAGCACCTGTATTCATTTCAACACCTGGAATTTTATTATTTGGATGTCCAATAAGATTTGATTTAAAAGCACTAAAATTTTTTAATTGATTTTTTGAAAAAAAACCTTTATCCGCTAGTATTGCGTAATACGATTCTACAGCGTGTCCTTTACTTTGAATGTATCTGTCTCTTTTAGACCAATTAGGATTTTGCGGATCTACATTCATTTGATCGTAATATAACAAAGTTAAAATATCTACATTAGAAAGTGATGAACCTGTATGACCAGATCCTGCATTATAAATCATTTCTAATAAACTTTTACGTATTTCCAGCGATTTCGTCTTCAAATAAAGTTCTGAACCCATTAAGATCCTCCTTTTTATTAAAAATTTTAATTATTTTAACGCTTATAAGCAATATAACAACTAATTAAAGCGCTGTCAATAAAAATTTTATTAAAATTTTTTAAAAAGAAAATCTAAATATTTCATTTTCACGATCAGTATATTGTACTGCAACACCATATTTCCAATCATTCAATACTATTAATTTAAAAACTAAAAATTTTAATAAAAATATTTGATTAACTAATTTTGTTAATATACAATTAGTGATAAAGTATCGATATCACAATACGAATTCATATGAACCACTCATATTTGACTTAAAATCTTTTATTTAAAAGAAAGGTATGATTCTGGCATGAAATTAACTATTACAGATATAGCAAGGCTCGCTAATGTTTCCATTTCATCAGTTTCTTTAGCTTTAAACAACAAACCAGGTCTAGCTCAAGAAACTAGAGAAAAAATCCTAAAAATTGCAGAAGCAAATGGGTATGTCGTCAAAAATAATTTTGCTCAAAATAAAAACGTTGTAAACCGTTCAGATAATATTATTAAATTTGTTGCATGTACCAATCCAGGTATCGTAATAGAAGAATACGAGTCATTGCCATTTTTCACTGAATTAATTAATAATATTGGGAAGTATCTTTTCTCAAAGGATTATTCTTTAATGCTATCTAATATAAATATGGATAATTTACATGAGGATATTAAACTTATTAGTAAAGAAGGAGGTTGTGATGGGATTATTTTGCTTGGTACAGATTTAAATGAGGAACAAATAGAATTTATTGCAAAACACCAGCCGAATATTGTTGTTCTTGATAATTGTTTTGACACTCTTAATGTTAGCTTTGTAAATATGAACAGCATGCAAGGGGCATATCAAGCAACAAAATATTTAATCGAAGCCGGACATAAAAGAATAGGATATGTAAAGTCGAAAGTTAGAATTAGAAACTTCGAATTACGTAAAGAAGGCTTTATGAAGGCGTTAAATCAGAATAACTTAAAACTTTTAGATAAAGATATTTTAACTATGATCCCTACAGTGTTATCATCTCAAGAAGTATTCAAAAAAAAAATCGATCAAAGGCGTGATGATTTACCTACTGCGGTGTTTTGTGAATCAGATTATATGGCAATTAGTTTTATCAAAAGTTTAAGTGAAGTCGGTTTAAAAATTCCTAATGATGTATCAGTTGTTGGGTTTGATGATATTCAAGAAGCTAAAATTCTTACCCCTGAATTAAGCAGTATATCCGTAGATAAAGAAAAGATGGCTACTTTAGCAGTGGACAAAATAATAGAATTAATGAATAACCCACAACAAACAAGAGTAAAATATATTGTTGATACCGAATTAATAGTACGAAACTCAACTCAAACCATAGAGCAACATACTTCATCTACTGAATAAATTAGCTGCATTGAATTCTATAAAGGGTTAAAACAGCTACATTTCAAAGCAGTATAGTATTTTTCATTTTAAAAGTATGCCATTTGAGCACACATCGTTCAGGTATATAAGCAATAGAAGTAACATGCCATTAAATACTATAATATCACTAAGCAATGCATATACTCATATTCCATACGGGAACTATGGGTTATGGCTTTCACTTTTTTGATAGACCCTCATCTAATCACTCGTAAAGGGAAATAGGGGTGTCTATTTTCGTTCAAAGTAATTTTGGGGATAAAACAACTATATAACGACAAAAAAGGGTCATTTGCTCGCGAATATGATAAGGGTATCTTCTAGAGTGCCACCTGGTTCCGTACGAATGCCAACCATCTACAATTAGAAGAGTTAGGGTGCCAGCATCCGAGCAAATGACCAATCCCTAAGTACGATAACGGTCACATTATAATTGGAATAATTTAGACATTTAACAAAATGCAGTCATTTTTAACAAATTATTAATCTCGCAAGGCTCTCATTTTACAAACACAATCCTGGGCAGTTAAAAAGCAAAGTAAGGTCAAAAACGATGGCGAATTTTGCTTACGAAGAACCTTATACTTGACGTTCGTTCAATCGAAGATCGTTATAAAAGTTGTTTCAAAGAAACCCCTTTCTCTATATTAATATCTTATTACTATAAATTATATCCTTATAAACAGGTATAAGCTCCATCCACTACTACATCGCTACCTGAGGTATAACCTGCAGCATTACTAGCTAAATAAAGTACAGGTGGCAATAGCTCTTCGGGTTTTGCAAAACGGCGCATAGGAATAAGTGGTAACCAAGCATCTTTAAGTTCCTGTGGTGTGTCGATAGACATTGGGGTAGTAACATATCCGGGACTAAGGCTGTTAACTCGAATTTGATGCTTTGCCCACTCAACAGCCAATGATTTTGTCATGTGGACAACAGCTGATTTAGATGCGTTGTAAGAAGCTTGCATTTGGGGCACATTAACAATAGACCCAGACATTGAAGCCATATTAATAATACTTCCTTTGATACCTTGTTCAATCATAATCTTACCTATAGCACGAGCTACAATGAATTGCCCGGTGAGATTTACATCTATTACTTCTCTAAATTCGGCAACAGTTGCATCCAATGTAGATTGATGCATACAAATTCCTGCATTGTTAAATAAAATATCGATAGAACTTGAACGATTAAGGATTTCTGAAAGTGCGTTATCAACGCTTTCTTCTGTCGTTACATCTGTTGCAATCCAGTATGCTTTTCCACCTTGATCTTCTATCAGCTTCACTGTTTCATCAGCTCCACTTCGGCAAAGTATGGCTATCTCTGCCCCTGCCTTCGCAAGACCAATAGCAACTTTTTGACCAATGCCACGTCCTCCACCAGTTACAACAGCAACTTTGCCTTTTAGTCCAAACATATCTTCTAAAAACATGTCAAATTCCCCCTGAGAATAAAAAAGATATCAATCCTTGTTAATTTTTTGATAGCAATTACTTAGAATTTCGGAAAAAGAGGCTAGCTAGCACCTCGTGTCTGAATTATAAACATCAATAAATCTTCATTTTTATTCTTTGACTATAAAAGAGATGCTGCTTCCTCATCTATGATTATGGTTACATTATTATGTAACTGAAGTAATGAGGATGGATGTTGTAAGGTAATTTTTCCATTAAAGGTTGCTCTTATTGATTCTGCTTTTTCCTTGCCACTAGCAATCAATATGATTTCTTTGGATTGCAAAATATCTCCGACACCCATAGCAACTGCCTGCTTTGGAACTTCATTGATATCTTGAAAAAAGCGAGCGTTTGCTTGGATTGTTTCTTCCGTTAAAGAAGCGATATGTGTCCCTGCTTTTAACTCTTCATTCGGTTCATTAAAACCAATATGACCATTTCCCCCAATTCCAAGTATCATGACATCAATACTACCAGCTTCCGCTAGTTTTTGATCATATTCTCGCAAGACTTGATTCTCATCTTCAAAAATCCCTGATGGAATATGGATATTGTTTTTATCTATATTTACTTCAGAAAACAAATTGTTCCACATATAGTATGTATAGCTTTGAGGGTGGTCTTCAGAGAGGCCAACATATTCGTCTAAATTAAAGGTTGTGACACGGCTAAAATCCAAATCACTTTCTTTATGCAATTCAATGAATGTTTGATATGTTCCTACAGGTGTTCCTCCAGTAGATAATCCTAATACAAGATTTGGTTGTTCTTTTATTTTATGAGACACTTCTTTCGCTGCCTTTTGGCTCATTTCATGGTAATCTTTCGTAACAATCCACTTTCTCAACTATCTCACCCCTATAAATTGAATCATTGTTTCAAACAAGTTGTTAAAATGATGAGATGCGTGTTTTCTACACACCCATCTCATCACACATTACGGTGTTTTAGGACATGTCTGTTCTGGTTTCTTTAATAACTTCTACAAATTGCTTGGCTCTTCTTGTAATTTCCTTATAGTCCCCTTGTTTTGCACTACCTACTAAAGAACCACCTGCTCCGACTGCTGAGGCGCCTGCTTTTATCCATTCGTGAACATTATTAATATCTACACCACCAGTAGGCATTAACTTCGCTTGAGGAACTGGGCCTTTAATCGCCTTTATCATTTGCGGACCATTTACTTCACCTGGGAATAGCTTAATAATATCTACTCCAGCCTCCATAGCCTCCACAACTTCTTTTATTGTCATAGCACCAGGCATGCAAGGGACACGATAGCGATTACTTAAACGTACCGTTTCCTCATCAAAATAAGGAGATACAATATATTGTGCCCCTGAAAGAATTGCGATACGCGCAGTTTCTGAGTCCATGACAGTACCAGCACCTAACACAATTTCTCCCTCATTGTAGGAATCCGATAATTTTTCAATCACGCGATGCGCTCCAGGTACAGTGAAAGTAATTTCTAAGGCATTAATCCCTCCTTCTAAACACGCTTCAGCGATTCTTAATGCTTGGTCTGTATTATCCGCTCTAACAACAGCAACAATTCCCACATCTGTAATATTTTTAATAATCGTTTCTTTATCTAACATTTATTTCATCTCCTATTTCGATAACGCATTGATCAGATTTTGACTAGCCATTATTCCCATATTATCCACAGCTTGAACAGTAGAGGCCGCACAATGGGAACCAATTACTAAGTTGTTTAAAGATAGCAATTCTGTATTAGATGGCGGCTCTTGTTCGAATACATCAATCCCTGCTCCCCAGATTTGTTTTTCATTTAATGCATGGAATAGTGCTTTCTCATCAATAAGTCCACCACGTGCAGTATTGATAATGACTGCGGTTGACTTCATCATTTCAAATTGCTTCGCTCCGACCAAATGCTGTGTATGCTCATTTAATGGTAAATGTAGACTGATAAAATCAGCTTGTGAGAATATTTTATCCACCGTATCTACATACTCCACACCACTTTCCTCAGCATATGCTTTATCATGAAAAAGATCATATGCTAATACCTTCATATCAAATCCTTGAGCACGACGTGCTACTTTCTTACCGATGTTTCCAAGTCCGACTAGACCTAGTGTCTTCTTATGCATATCTACCGTCGTAATTTTGTTCCAATTTAGATGCCGGCACTCTTGATCGATATGAACTACTTTTCTTGCTGAGGAAAGCATCAATGCTAATGCATAGTCTGCAACAGCATCCGCATTTGCATTTTGCGTAACAGTAACAGGTATATTGTTCTGTTTGGCAAAATCCACATCAATATTATCTGTTCCGACACCATATTTTGATATTACTTTTAATTTTTGTGCATGCTTTAACACATCTGCATCTAGAGGGTCCACCCCAACAATGACCCCGTCTATATCTTTGACTTGTTCGATCATTTCATCTTTTGTCATAATACGGCCATAAGGATTATGGATGATGTCCAACCCTTTTTCTTTTAATAAGTCTATAGGCTCTTGACTATGCTTACCAAAAGAACGTGGAGTTACTAGTACTTTATAGCTCACCTTGGTTCACTATCCTTCCTACAAGTTTGATTAGATGAAACTTGTTTATTTTGACATTCTTAGATCATGTGCTATTTTTTCTAATTGATCAAAGTGTTTGTCGATATCCACTTGGAATACCTCTGCAATCACTTGTGTCCAGCCATGTATAAAGTAAATCCAGCCATCTTCCACATGTAAATTTTTATTTTCTTTGTGTGCTAATCCTTGATGCATAAAGTCAAGTTCGCCACGGTAATTTAGTTCCCATACAAGGCTACCTTCAGGAAATTGCCCGTTATCTGTAAGTGGAGAACCTGGACGATCTTTTCCTAAACCTGTTGCATTAACTACCATCGAATTCGTGCTAAGTTTGTTTAAGATTGCATCATTATCTTCAGGCTCTGGACAAACATGATACTCAAATTTTGTTGGCGTATCTATTTTACTTAGTAATTTCTCTGCAGATTTCAGACGGGCTTCGCTTCTGTTGCTTAGAATTATCTTCTTCGGAACGTTATCCCCATGTTTTTTCTCTGTTAAATAGGAGCTTATAGCTAATGCGCTACCTCCAGCCCCCATAATAAAAACTTCCCCATCTTTATGCCAGAAATTTTCTGGAATAAATGCTTCCATTGCTAATCCACTAGTGATTGGATCCTTAGCGTGTCCTTCTAACTTACCGTTTTTCTTTGAAATAGAAGAAATTTCATCTAACATTTCAGCATGAGGATCCATGAAATCAAACATAGATTTTGTAGCATTATATAAATCAATTTTATGCGTCGTAACTAGAGCACCCTTTGATAATGGATCGTTTTTAATAAAATCTACACAATCTTGATAATCCTTTTCGTCTGCATGAATGTCAATATCGATTCCTTCTAGTACTGCATCTTTTAAACCAAGCTCCTTAGCCCACAGCGGAAATAGTTTCATGATGGACGATTGTTTTGTCGTTACCCCAATAAAATACATGGTTGGTTGGGTTGCTTTTCTTGGTAAATCCATTTTTATACACGCCTTTCCTTTTATTTTTTATAGGAAAATGCTGTTGCTGGGTTATGCACCATCATTTTCTCTATTGACTTTTCTTCTATCCCATAGTTCTTTAATAATGGAATAAATGATTCTTTAATATGATCTAAACCAATAACACCGCCATAGCTTTTTAATCGCTGTCTAGTCGTATCAAGGCCGAGTAAAATAGAGTCCTCTAGGCCCCATTCAATCATTTGCACAATCATTTCTGCTTCAGATTCATCACTATGGTATTTAAATCTTCCAATCGTATCATATTCGAGATAAATACCTCGCTCAGCTATTTCCTTATGCACTTCAAGGCCATCTAACGTCCGATCTAAATGACACATAATTAGCTGCTCTGGCGGAACACCATTTTCTGTATAAAAGTCTGCTAAAATAACAGCCTGTTGCTTACTCTCGGTATGACACATAATTGGAGCACCTGTCTCCAATGCTACTTTTGCTGCTGCATGGAACCATTTCTTCTCTGGGTCTTTCACACGTTCTTCATCAATAGCCGTTTTGATAATTCCCGCTCGGTTTTCTATTTTTTGTTGAGGGGGTTGGGTATCTGTTTGAATATACATTCCCTCTGTTAGCTCATTAGTAAAAACCTCTGTCAACTGTCCCTCCGTAAAGCTAAAAATCCAGTGATCGTTCGGATAAAAAGCTAATTTATGGAATCCTGTTGAAGCTACGATATGAATACCAGTATCCTGTGAAGCTTGAACTAATGATGAAGCAATTCTACCAGATCCAAGCGGTTGAGCATCCACAATGGTCGAACCACCAATTCGTTTAAAGGTTTCTAGCTCTTCAACGGTTAGCTTATAATCGTCAATTCTTAATGCAGAATTCACTTTAGCTGGCTGACCATCAGCAAGAAATAAATGTTCATGACTATGACAGAACCCCATTTGATCTTTTTCAATTGAACCGAGAACCGTTTGAATCATTTTAAACCCTTCTTTCGTCATAGATTCACATATTTTGCGACTCTACTAAATATGCAAGGCTTCTTTCTAGTAGTCTCTCTATTCTTTCCACTTAGGATTTTCAATGATTTCTGGCTTTCCATCTTTCTCTACAATTAGATGTCTAAAGCCTTTTGTCTCAATTGTGCCATAATCGTGACCTGCATCTGCACGGAAAACAAAGAAAGTAACCAATGGTTCGTTACCAGTATTAATACTTCTATGTGCATAACGCCCCGGGACATATACAGCATTACCCGGCTTAAATTCTTCTGCTGCCCAATCTCCTTCTGGATTTTCCATTAATAAATAGCCACTGCCACTTAAGCAATAGTATACCTCTGCCGTATCTAATATCGTGTGGAAATGTCCTTTAGTCATATGATATTCATTTCCTACCGTTCCTGGATAGACAATGCTTGTTCCGAACAACAAGTTACTATCTTTTTGCGGTAAATCTAATTGATAAAACTCGTATGCAAGTTCATCTTGTTTTTCTAACATCTTTTCTAAGGATTCGTCATCAGAAAACATCCCTTTCATGTTGGAAAGGTATCGCTTTGACGTTTCTTTGTCTTTTGACATACCGTTTGCTAAATCAAAATACATGGTAAATGGACTTACGTTAAATTCTTCACTCATTGAAAAACACTCCTTGATGTTAATTATTTTTTAATATATTAAAGATGACAGTAAATATTGTCATAATGTTGTCATTACCAGTTCCATCAGAATAATCACTTTTTTAGAGGTACTCGAACACTAAACTTATTTAAGTCTCCTCGATAGCGCCCAATCGAATATTCAAATGGTTTATCATCGCTTAAATAAGCTACAGTTTTTGTTAAATGAATAGCTGAAGCTGGGTGAACACCAATTTTTTCAGCATCTTCTTCGTTCACATTAATCGCTTCAATATCTCTTAAGGCATAGCTTATGTGAAGCTCATAATTTGTTTCTAACGTTTTATACAGTGATTGATTTTCTAAATCTTCTTCTAGTAAATTTGGGGCGAGATCATAAGGAACGTACGTAGTTACTAAGACGTATGGTTCCTCCTTGACATATCGAAGCCGTTCTAAGTGATAAAACCTTGTATACTTCGACCCAAATATCTCTTCTAATATAGAGTTAGTCTCTACTATTTGTTTGCTTAATAAAATTGTTCGATACTCAAGACCTTTTTCATTCATTTCATCGCCAAAGCTCCTTAAGTTCTCTAAAAACCATTGGCTAATTTTCTTTCCAGTTACGAAAGTACCTTTACCATGCTCTCTCCGAAGTAACCCTTCAGAGACAAGTTCGTCTAATGCTTGCCTGACTGGCGTTCTGCTAATATCATACATCTCTATTAACTCACGTTCTGAAAGTATGGGCTCCCCAGGCTTTAAAACTCCATTCTCTATATCTTTTTTTATTATCTCCTTTAATTGGAAATACAAAGGTAATGGATTATTCTTATCAATCCCAGCCTTTACTTTTTTCAATGAATCCCCCCCCTAATGTAAGGTATTTTCAACCTTTATTTATCTTCATACTTAAATGTCATGTTGTAATTACCACTCACATTTTAATTAGATCATAATTTAGAAAATATTGTCAATTAAGGGAGCGTTTAATACATATATTCGGAACCTAAAATTAAAATGTATAATTCAAAAATCTCCTTAAATTCATTAACGGATACTTATTCCATCTCAATCATTGCTTTCATTGCTTTATCTTTTTGCTCATCAATAATTTCATATGCTTTCATATAGTCTTTAAATTTGAGTCTATGTGTAATAAGGGAATCAAACTCTATGAAACCATCATTCACTAATTCAATAGCTTTAATATAATCTTCCTCTATATACATAGCACTTCCTTTTAAAGTCAATTCATGGTCTTGTACATATCCCATGTTAATATTGCCGAAGTCTGCAAACACCCCTACAACAACAATCGTACTACCTTTTCGAGCATAGTCAATCGCTTGTCCTGTTGTTGCATTAATTCCTACACATTCGAAAATATAATCCGCTCTATCTGGACCGAAATTGTCTAATATAGCATCTAGTAAATCCTCATTTTTTGCATCAACAGTTTGAATACCGCAATTTTTTGCCACTTCTAAGCGGTATTCACTTAGTTCAGAAATTAAAACCGCTTCAGCCCCCATTGCATTTGCTGTCTGTGCCACAAGGTTACCAATAGGTCCGCCGCCTAATACTAAAATTTTCTTCCCATTGATGTCTCCTGCTCTTCTAATAGCGTGAACTGCCACGGCAAGTGGTTCAATTAATGCACCATGCTCGTAAGTCATGTCAGTTGGTAGCGCGATTACTTTATTGGCATCCACTACAAAGTATTCACTAGCCATTCCAGTAGTTTGGAAGCCCATTACCTCTAACTCTTCGCAATCATTATACATTCCATGCGCACATGGATAGCACTTCCCGCAAACAACTTGAGGTTGAACCGTAACCTTATCGCCTACTTCAACATTCGATACTTCCGATCCGATTTCTACAACTTCTCCAGATACCTCGTGTCCTTGTACAACTGGGTAGCTTGTATAAGGATGTTTACCGTGATTTACATGAATATCTGAACCACAAACCCCAATACTTTTCATTTTAATTTTGATCTGATCAGATTTCATCTCTGGTACAGGCACATCATTAAATTCAATCTTGCCTGGTTCCACCATTATTGCTTGTAACATCTTCAAACTCCTCTCCTCCATTATAAGCAATTACTCATAGGTAATGATTGCTTTTTTTAGTATTTCATTATTGGAAAATTTCTCGAAAGCTTCGAGAATATTTTCAAAACGGAAATAATCTGAAATATAATCTTTCAATTGAAGATCTCCAGACCTTATCCATTTCAGTATTTGTTCATAAGCTTCGCCTTCTTCTTGTTTGTACGGCATTTGTTGAAAACTCAGCTTCCAATTATACGGTGCTTTGCTCCAATCAAGGAGCATCTGATTACCGTTTGGAACTCCGTAGCAAAGGATTTCTCCCCTATCTCTAATAAGCTCCATCGCCTGGTTGATCACTTTTGTTGAACCAACTGCATCCAGAACACTGTTCACACCTTCTGGATATAAATGAAGAACTTCATCATTTATATTACATTCTCTACTATTAATAGCGTGTGTAGCACCATTCTCTAGCAAAATCTTGCGTTTCTCCTCGCTTCTAGCAATACCAATGATGGAATGTACACCTTTTAAACTCATTAATTTTATAAAAGTAACAGCAACTGGGCCACTACCAAAAACGACAATACTGTCGCTAAGTTTAATATTAAAATATTCAATCGTACTATAAACCTCTCTAAAGGTCACCAACATTGCTGCATCCACAGGATTGATGTCTGTTGGTACAACTTGCTGAGCATAAGCGGGTTCAGGAATATCTTTCTCATCATATGCATTTTTATCATGAATGACTCCATATTCACTAAAAGCTCCCCAAGCAGACCCTAATGATCCATAAAGCTCTTTATTCGGATCATTGAATGGAAGCATAACAATATCTCCAATTTGATAACTAGTCACTTCAGAACCGACTTCCACTACTTTTCCAACTGCTTCGTGTCCTAACATGACTGGGTAACTATCTTTTGGAAAGTTTTTAAAACTTCCTTCTATTAATGTTGCATCTGTACCGCATAAACCACAGCTGATAGTTTTAACTAAAGCTTGTTTTGAGTTAAATGATGGCTTTGGAATTTCCGTTACTTCTAATTGGCCTTCTCGATCAACAGTTAAGGTTTTCATTTATATGCCTCCCTTCTAGATGAAACGCTGAGACTAGCATTTTACTAGTTATTACTAGGACTAAACTGTTTTTTCCTTTTTACTAGTTACAATTTGTAATAGAACTGCTGCAATTATAATGAAACCTTTTATAATATCTTGAGGGTAAGATGGAACAGACATGAGGTTCATTACGTTACCAATTAAACCTAATACTAATGCCCCAATTACTGCTCTAGCCACAAAACCTTTTCCTCCTGCAAGACTTGCACCACCAATAACACAGGCTGCAATAGCATCTAGCTCTTGCATTTGACCGACTGTTGCACTACCTGTTGATGTTCTTGCTGCGACAAAAACCCCAGCTAATGCAGCTAAAGATCCAGACAGTGCATACGTAGACATTACGAATCTTTTAGTTTTAATCCCTGCTAGTTGAACTGCTGTTGCATTACTACCTACTGCAATAACCGTTCTACCCCAACCTGTGTACCTTTGTACTAGTATAAATAACACAATTAAAGCTGCTGTAGCCAAAATTATTGGAAAAAAGTTATCTCTATCCACAATATTATCAAGTGTTCCTTGCTCCATTTTTACAGGAGTACCCATGGTTAAAACAAATGCAAAACCTCGCGCAATCGTCATCGTTGCGAGTGATGCAACGAATCCCTGAATACCTGCATACGCTACCAATATGCCGGTAAACATACCAAATAATAGACCTACAATTACTGCTAAGATCATTGCTGGTATGTAATTAATACCTAAATCTGTAATCAACATAGCAGATACGGTTGCCCCAACAGCCATTACCGAACCTACTGACAAGTCAATACCACCGGTTAAAATAACGAACAACATACCAATTGCTACAAGGATTGGTGCTGCTTGTTGTAAAGCAATGTTCGTTAAGTTCATTGTTGTAAAAAAGTAGTCTGAAAGCATCCCACTAATTATAATCAATAAAACAAAAATAAAATAAGTATTATAATTAATTAAAAAATGTTTTAGATCAAATCCCTTTTGTTCACTAGTCATTGTTCATTAAACCCCCATCGCCAACTTGATTAAATTATCTTCATTTAAGTCTTCTTTTGGAACTTCTCCTACCACTGAGCCATGACGCATAACAATCGCTCTATCACATAGCCCAATTATTTCTGGCATTTCTGACGCTATAACAATCACGCCTACACCTTCTTCTGCTAATCGATTAATAACTTTATAGATTTCCGTTTTTGCACCAACGTCCACACCACGAGTTGGTTCATCGAAAACAATGAAGTCACAATCCGCTGCTAACCATTTTGCTAAAGCTATCTTCTGTTGGTTACCACCACTTAAACTATTTGCGTTATCTTCAAGCGATCCATATTTGGTAGAAACGCTTGCTAGCAATTCCTTAGCGTAGGCTTTTTCCTTTTTGTGATTAATTATATCTAGCTTTTTTACTTTTTTCATGGCTGATAGTGTTGTATTCATTCGAATAGACTGTTCCAATAATAAACCTTGTTTTTTTCTATCTTCGGGTACTAATCCGAACTTATTCCTTATTGCATCTTTTGGACTCTTGAAATTAACTTCTTCACCAAAATAAATGACCTTTCCAGAACTTTTCTTATCTGCTCCAAATATGGCACGCATTGTTTCTGTTCTACCAGCCCCAACTAGACCACTAAATCCAACTACTTCACCTTTTCGAACAGAAAAGTTCACTTCCTTCACCATATCACTTGTACTTAAATTTTCTACTCTGAGTATCTCTTCACCAATTTCCGCATTTCTTTCTGGGAATAGTTGTTCAATATCACGACCAACCATCATTGAAACAAGTTGATCTTTATTGATTTTTGAAGTAGCAACGGTATCAACATAGCCACCATCTTTAAGTACAGTAATACTATCACAAATTTCAAAAAGCTCTTCTAAACGGTGTGAAATATAAATAATACTTACACCCTCAGCTTTTAATTGGCGAATTATCGATAATAACTTTTCTGTTTCTGAGAATGTTAACACTGCCGTTGGCTCATCAAAAACCAATACCTTTGAATTCCTTGCTAAACATTTACATATCTCTACGATTTGCTGATAGGCTACACTTAAGTCTCCTACCGTGTCTTCGGGATTTATATGCCCAAAACCTAAACGTTCTAATTGTGTTTTAGCTTTTCTTTTTAACTCTTTCCAATTTACAAAAACACCAGATTCGGCCATATTATCGATAAATATATTTTCTGCAACGGTTAAATCAGATGCTAACATAAATTCCTGGTAAATAACGGATACACCCATATCTATCATTTTTTTCGGTGAAGTTGACTTTGCTTCATTTCCGTCAATAATGATTTCACCTTCATCTCTTTTATAGGCACCAGCTAGAATCTTCATTAAAGTAGATTTACCAGCACCGTTTTCACCAATTAACGCATGTATTTCTCCCTTTTTCACATTTAGGGAAACATCTGTTAATGCTTTCACCCCACCAAAGCGTTTCGATATGTTATTCATTTGAACGATATTATATTCATCCTGCATTGTTGTGTCTCCCTTCCACAGCAGAATATTAAAATATATATTTATACAAAAACGCAAAGAAAACTTAGGTACATCATTCAATTGATAGTTCACCCAGTTTTCCTTACGTGCTAGAGAATCCTCCCGTTGTTAAAAAAGGAGGATTCCCACTTCACTTACTTCTTAGATTCATATTATAAGAAAAGGTTTACACTTATAATCGAATCTAAATAAATGTTTAATTGAATAATTGCCTTATTATGTTACAAATATGATAAATGTAATTTTAATTAGTATTTGGTGTTAAAATCCAAGGTCATAATATTCATCAACATTTTCTTCAGTGATCGCTGCTGGCTCTGTTAAAGTAACCTCTGGATATCCTTTTGGATCTTCGCCATCTACTAAAATTTCCTTAGCAATTTCTACACCTTTTTCAGCAACTAGAGTCGGACTGTTTAAACCAGTAGCAAAGTATTCGCCTTCTTTAATTAAGTCAAATGCTTCATGTGCACCATCTGCTGCAGCTACCATGTCGACACCTTCAATCCCAGCGTTTTCAAGTGCTGTTATTGCACCAAAAACCATTTGATCATTTTCACCTAACACTGTTGTTAAGTCTTGGTTGGCTGTAATTAAATCTTCTGCTTCAGAAAGACCAAGTTCTTCTGTCCAGTTACCCCAACCTTGTCC
Source organism: Gracilibacillus sp. YIM 98692 (assembly GCF_010993965.1). Lineage (GTDB taxonomy): Bacteria > Bacillota > Bacilli > Bacillales > Amphibacillaceae > Gracilibacillus. The sequence goes on from NZ_WIXM01000001.1 coordinate 375,839, forward strand.
AACTACGCTGAAATTCGCTTCTTCATGCTTTGCTTGACCACTTGAAAGTAATTCATCGTCAAATGCAAGTGCTTCTTCCCAAGCCTCTTCTTCAGATATTCCAGTTTTACCTTCAATAATACCAGTAAATAAACCAGTTCTTCTTTCTTTACCAGCAACATTTCCTTTTGCACCACTTAAGATAATCGCTTTTATTTCTTCATCGCTCATTTTCTCAGCATATTCTAAACCTACTAATCTACCATTCTGCTCGTTATCAGAATATACTGTAGTAACATCATTTGCCTCTTCATCAACCCCACTATCAAGGTTGATTACTGGAATCCCTGCTTCTGCAGCTCGATCAATACTTGATACAACTGCGCTTGGCTCAATTGCATCAACAAATATTAAATCTTTACCTTGAGAAATAAAAGTTGAAATATTGTTTGATTCTTTTGTTGTGTCACCGTTTGCATCAAGTACGTCCACATTCCATCCTTCTGCTTCACCAAGTTGTTCTATTTGTTCTACTAAAGATACAAAATATGGGGAGTCTTGTGTTTTAATAGCGAAGCCAATGTCAATTTGTTCATCACTAGTACCTTCTTCGCTTGAACTTTCTTCACTTGAAGTATCCTCTCCTGAGTCTGCTCCCTCACTATCACCTGATGCGCCCTCAGAAGAACCACATGCTGATACTACGAACATTGTTAATCCGAGAACTAGTAGTAATAAATATAAACTCTTTTTCATTTTGCATAACCCCCTGATAAATTTTTAATATTTTTAATACATAGTATTGTTATGACATTACAATATTATGTATTAGTTATATTATTACTATATTACATTTTGTTATCGTTTTCAACCGTTTTTTTTATTGAAAATCTTAATTCTTATAAAATGAATCTACTGATACTATTTACTGAGTATCAACAATTCTATTTACTATATAAATTTCCCACATTATTAATAAAGCAATTTCATCCGGCACATATGGAAAGAGTTTTCTTCCGATTGTCTTACAAGTTCCATTCCTTACAGGCATTTTTTATACAGAAGTAAAGCCACCGTCCATAATTAAATCAGTACCAGTTGTAAAGGATGCTGAATCAGACAGCAAATAGATAACACCACTTGCTAATTCCTCTGGCTTACCCATACGCTTAAATGGTGTCAAATCCTCCCAAAGATTTCTCCAATCCTCACGGACGAAAGAAGTCAATTCTGTAAAAATATAGCCAGGACTTATAGAATTTACTCTTATGCCTTGATCCGCCCACTCTACTGCAAGAGACTTCGTCAATTGAACAACACCAGCCTTAGAAGCATTGTACGATGCCTGGCGTTGTGGGTAATTAACGATTGTACCTGACATAGAAGCTGTATTGACAATAGCTCCTTTTCTGTCATTGGCCATTAAATATCTAGCAAACGCTTGTGCAACAAAGAAAATACCATTTAAATTCACATCAATTACCTTACGCCACTCATCTGGCTCTAAATCTACAACCGGCTTCTGCAAAACAATCCCAGCGTTGTTAAATAATAAATCTACCTTGCCCATTTCTGCATCTGCTTTTTCAATTGCTGAAGTAATCTGCTCTGGTTGTGTAACATCAACTCCGTATGCAATTGCTTTACAAGCAAATTCCTTAGCTAATTCATCGGCTGTTTCTTGTGCTTTTTCTCCTTGTCTATCAAAAATAACTAAATTTGCTCCGACAGCAGCAATATGTTCAGCCACTATCTTCCCAATACCTTGAGCACCGCCAGCGACTAACACTACTTTTCCTTCTAACGAAAATAACTTTTTTAACATATCCATATTTTATTAGCTCCTTTAACGTATTTTCCCCTGTACTATAGACGCTTAACGTTTATTTGATCATACAATTTTTTTCTATCTTCTTCTTTAAAGCTACCAGTTGTCATTGTTAATGCATTTGCTGTTGAGACGGAAATAGCATACTTTAACATGTCTTCAATACTATAATTTCTCTTTAGACCAACTGCAAGAGCAGCTACCATTGAATCTCCAGATCCCACCGTGTTCACAGGTGAAATTCTAGGTGGCTTACCATGAAATAAGCCTTCTTCACTTACAACAAGTGCTCCTTTTTCCCCTAATGAAATGACTACTGTTTCTATACCTAGACCTTGTAATTGTTTCGCTTCATCGACAAATTTCTCCCAATTATCGTCGGAAACGCTAAGTAAATTTTGCACTTCATCCGTATTCGGCTTAATTATGGAAGGTTCTGCTGTAATACTTTCCTTAAGAAGATCTCCACTAGTATCTAGTATGACCTTTTTGTTTTTTTGTTTAACCATTTGAATGAGTTTTGCATATATATCCGTCTCTACACCCCTTGGAGTACTTCCAGATATAGTAATTACTTCGCTTTCATCAATGATTTGCTCAAACTTTTTAAGAAATCCTTCTATATCTTTATCAGATACCGACGCACCCGGTTCTAAAAATTCAGTGGAGTTTCCCTCTTCGTCTAGCACGTTAATACAAGTTCTAGTTTCTGACGCTGTATGCACAAAGTTATTCGGTATTTGCTGTTCATCTAGCATTTCCTTTACATATGCTCCGGCATGTCCACCGATGAAACCTGTAGCAAGGACATCCTCCCCACAAAGCTTTACGATTCTAGCGACATTTAAACCTTTACCACCAGGGGTTACCTTACAATCCTGAACACGCATTACTTCATCTTTTTTTAATTCGCTAATGATATACGATTTATCTATTGCGACATTTAATGTAACTGTAGTAATCATAGTCTATCCTTTCTATTCTATAAAAACATGATTATTTACTACTATCTATTAAAATTTTTCCTTTCACTTCGCCAGGTGTCTTAAATAATTCAAATGCATCCGCTATTTGACTAAGAGGAATCTTTTTGTCTATGAAGGCGTCTTCTATTTTGAATTCACCTGTATTAATATAATGAGATGTTAACGTCCATTCTTCACCCGGAAAACCTGAACTATAAGACATCCAAGAGCCAGTCAACATAAATTCCTTGCGATTTAATAACTCCCATTCATCTACTGAAAAGGTCAATTCTTTCTTTGGAGTACCAATTAAGCATACCCCACCTTTATTCGCGACTAAATCATATGCCATTTTCATAGTGGCTGTACTGCCTGCTGTCTCATATACGTAATCAAACCCTCGGTCATCTGTATATGACTTTGCAAGTTTGATAAAACCTTCCTCCAAAGTGTTGACACACTCATCAGCACCTAATTTTTTGGCAAGGTCAAGCCTTTCATCGTTAATATCAAAAACAACTATCTTTTTAGCTCCAAAGATCTTTGCCCATTGCAAAGTAAACAGACCAATCGTTCCTCCACCTAAGATAGCAACAGTTTTGCCACCCTTATAATCAAGGCGATTCAAGCCATGTAATGCTACAGTAATTGGTTCAAAGAAAGCGCCTTTTTCGAAGTCTATTGAGTCATCAAATTTCACCGCATTTTCCTCTGGAACTACTACATACTCCGCAAAACTTCCATATTGTCTAGAACCAATAAAGCTGTAGTATTTACAAAGGGAGTAATTTCCTTTCTGGCAATCTTCACATTTCATACACGGAACTAATGGTGCACCTGCTACTTTATCACCTACCTCTATACGTGTAACACCCTCACCAACTTCTTCTACAACTCCCGAAAATTCATGACCTAACACATTAGGATAGTAGCGAGAAGCGTCTCCATTAACCCTTGGCAGATCGGAGCCACAAATTCCTGTGTACTTTACTCGAACGAGAACTTGCCCCTTATTGGGAGATGGTGTTGGAATGTCTTCATATCTCAAGTCCTCTCTTGCGTGTAATACTCCTGCTTTCATATTCCATCCTCCTTTTTCTATCTATCAAATGTATCCGCTAATTTATCTGATAGTTCTAAATATAACGCAAAAGATTTTTCGTAACTTTTGTGTTTTTCCATATCTGGTTCCTGCACTCGATTAATGTTTACTGTTTTTTCAACAGCTTCGGGAAAGTCTTTATATATACCTACCCCTACACCTGCTAAAATTGCCGCACCAAGTGTAGTAGCTGTATCAGATGTTGGAATGCTGATTTTACAACCTGTTACATCAGCATACATTTGAATCCATAATTCACTATTGGCTACTCCGCCCATTGCTCTTAAATCTAATTCATCCACATCAACGCCAGCTTCTTCCGCTACCTTCAAATTGTGCTGAACAGAGAAAACCACACCTTCTAAAGCTGCACGAATTAAATGTGCTTTTGTTTTATCAAAGCTTAGACCATAAAATACACCTTTGGCATTTGGATCCCAAATTGGACAGCGTTCACCAGCCATATACGGAAGAAAAGTGACACCATCTGCCCCAGGCGCAATGTCCTCTGCTAGAGCCGTTAGCTCATCAAACGATTTTCCTGCACCTAATTCTTGTTTGAACCAGCGTAAGACACCTCCACCACCAACGGTTCCACCTTGCAATAGCCACTGATCAGGAACCACATGCGGACTAAAGATTAACTTTGGGTGTGCAATCGGTTCATCTTCACAAATACTCATTCCACCCGCTTGTCCACCTTGAATTTGGGTTTGCTTAGGCAAATGTACTCCTGCGCCCAGTGTCCCACAAGCTGCATCTAGTCCACCTGCAACAACAGGCGTACCTTCTATTAGAGAGGTTAAGTCTGCTGCATCTCTTGTGACTTTGCCAATGACGTCATGACACTGATAAATATCTGGCATTTTATCTAAAGATAAGCCCATCTCTTTAGCAAGCTCTTCTTCATAGGTACACGTCTTTGTGTTGTAGAAATGCACCCCATAGTTTTGACATTTATCAACAGACATTACACCAGTCAATTTCATGCCAATAAAACTATTGCTTTGCAAAAATTTATATGCTTGTTCATATATATCCGGTTTGTTTTCTTTAAACCATAATAGTTTAGGCGTTGTATACGCAGGTAAAAAAGAATTACCTGCAACTTCAAAGATTTTTTCATCTCCAATTTGCTCCGTCACACGTTCCGCAATATCTTTTGCCCTTGTGTCCATCCAAATTGGTGTGTTATCTAGACAATTTCCACCTTTATCCACAGGTATTGCAGACCAGCCCTGTCCTGCAATTCCAACCCCTTTAATTTGAGTCGGATCAATCTCCTCCTTTCCCATACATTCCTTAACACCTATACAAACAGCTTCCCACCATTCATTTGGGTCTTGTTCTACCCATCCAGCATCAGGATAGAAGATATTATAAGACTGATTGGACTGTGCTATTACTTGACCTTCCACATTAAATATAGCAATCTTGCATGCTGAAGTACCAATATCAATGCCTAACAGTAAATTTTCCATACGATAACTGATCTCACCTCCTATATATTATGCTTTACCTACACTGCCACATACTTTCATTTTGTCGATAGCCATTTGTTTCACATATTCACGGCCAACAATCGTATATTTTTTGGGATCAATTACATCTGGCGTTTCGGCAAGTACTTTTTTGACACCCTGTGAAAATGCAGTTCGAAGCTCTGTTGCATAATTCACTTTGGAAATACCATTTTTTATACAATCTTGAATAGCTGCTTCAGAAAGACCTGATCCCCCGTGTAAAACTAATGGTACATCTATCGTTCTACTAATCTCATATAATCGCTCCACATCAAGCTTTGGAATTCCTTTATACACCCCATGTAAAGTACCTATAGCCACAGCTAATGATGATACGTTAGTCTTTTCTACAAATTCTTTTGCTTCTTGAGGGTCGGTATAGCCATCTTCACTAGTTTCCTCATCCCCTTCTTTTCCACCGACTTTCCCCAATTCAGCCTCTACAGGAATTCCAGACGGCGCACAAGCTTCCACAACTTTCGCTGAGATGGCAATATTATCATCAAATTCTTTTTTAGAACCATCAATCATAATGGATGTATATCCAGCTCTTAATGCTTGCATAGCTAAATCAAAGCTATCCCCATGATCCAAGTGAAGCGCAACCGGAACACTTGCACGTTCAGCAGCCGCTTGCACCATTGCAAAATAATACGAAAAATGCGCATATTTAGAAGTGTTTGCAGATGTTTGTAAAATAACTGGTGATTTTAATTCTTCTGCACCTTCTACAACTGCTTGCACCATCTCCATGTTTTCGACATTAAAAGCAGCTAGTGCATACCCCCTTTTTCTCGCATCATGTAACATCTGTTGAGTCGTAACTAATGACATATTCGTTTCCTTCCCTTCTTTCTTCTGTTCAAATAATCATTTACATTTTGGACATTTTTGCAAAAACTTCTTTTAATGCAAAATAAGAATCATCAAATATTTCTTTCATAGGTTGATAGTCTTTTACTGCTAGCGGATCTGGCGTATGCTCTGAGTTAATTTCAATAAATTCATTAATCACATCAAAATCTTTAAATAACCCAACACCAACACCACCAGTTACAGCAGCACCCATTGAACTTGCTTCTTCTAGTACAGTTGGAACTTTTACCTTAGCATTATAAATATCGGCCATCATTTGGCGCCATATCGCACCTTTTGCCCCTCCACCAACAACAAGCAATTCCTCTATATCTACTTGCTTACGGAGAATGTCTAGGACAATGGAAAGATTCATCGTGATTCCTTCTAGTACACTTCGCATTATATCTCCACGTTGATTTTCAGACCTTAAGCCAATAAAAGCACCTTTTGCATTGGGGTCCCATCTTGGGGCTCTCTCTCCTAATAAATAAGGAAGGAAAATAACACCATTAGAACCAACTGGTGTTTGTTCAATTTGTTCATTAATATAATCATAAGGTGATGTATCTTTTAGTTCTGCTTGGTGTGTTTCATATTTACATATTGTATTTTTAAACCAATTGTAAGCTCCACCAGCTGTTTGCATTGTTCCATTTGGTGCATATAAGCCCGGTACAACATGCGCCCATGTTACCGTTCTCATATCCTCGTCAAATATAGGCTCATCAGAAGCTGTTGTTACCCAAGCCGAAGTTCCAATAGAGCAATATGTCTTTCCTGGTGAAATGGATCCTGCTCCTACACTTGCGGTAACACCATCACCTCCACCAAGCACTACTGGTGTACCTTCTGCTAGACCTGTTGCCTCTGAAGCCTCTTTTGTGACACCACCAGCGACAAATGTGGATGGTTTTAACTCAGGAAGCTTATCTTTATCTATCCCAGCGTATTCGATGATTTTGTCAGACCATGTTAAATTTTTCAGATCAAAACATCCGTTACTGTTACCATCAGAATAATCCGTATAAAAATTTCCTGTTAGTCGAGTAACAATAAAATCCTTTGCGTTCAATACTTTATAAGTTTTATTATAGATCTCTGGCTCATTGTCACGAACCCACATAAGTTTTTGCACACCATACGACGCCGTGTTTTGGTGTCCTACAATATGGTAGAATTCCCTTTGTGAAATGTAACGTTCAATTTGAGCCACCTGATCTTGCGCTCGTTGATCTGCCCAGATAATAGACTTGCGTAACGGATTCCCACTTTCATCTACACACAGACAACCCATCATCTGACCACTAAAGCTCACTGCAGCAATATCTGTCGGATTAATGTTTAACGTGCTAATTAGTTTATTGCTTGTAATACTTACCGCATTCCACCAGTCCTCTGGATCCTGTTCAACCCATGTACCTTTAAAATAATCTGTATCATAGGAAGCAATATGGCTACCTATTAACTTTCCACCTTCGGAAAAAAGAGTAGCTTTATTTCCTGATGTTCCTATATCATGCGCTAATATATATTTCGTCACTCACAAACACCTCCACTCCAGTCCTAACGAGAACTGTGTATTCGTTTTCCAAACAATGTAATAAAAGTTATTATTGATTGTTAGCCGAAATAATAACTTCGAATCTATTTCTGTCTCCACGATATCTCGCTAATGAGTATTCAACTGGTTCATCGTATGCGTTGTAACCAATCGATAAAAATTGTTGAATCGCTTTGTCGCTATTAATATTCAAATTTTGAATATCGTAATCTTCCGCACTAACCGCTTCAATATAACGACGAATCTTATATATCTGTGTATCATCATGTGTCGCTAACACCGGATACAAGGATTCTTCAGCTAAATCATGATTTAAGACAAAGCTACACTTATTATAAGGAAGATATGTTTTCACCATCACAATTGGTTCATCATCAGCAAACCGTCTACGATGAATGTATATTACTTTCTCATTCGGATCCAATTTGAGTTCATTAGCTACATACTCAGGTGGATCGACCAATTCAAAATCAAGAAGTTCTGTGTGTGGAGTGCGTCCTAATTGGGCAATTTGATCATTAAAGGAGCCTAACGCTTGGACAAAGCTTTGATTAATTTTAGGCTTGGACACATACGTCCCTTTACTTTTCACACGGTATAACCAACCCTCTTGAACAAGTTCAGTTATTGCTTGTCTAACTGTTGTTCGACTGATTTTAAACATTTCACTTAATTCACTCTCGGTTGGAATCATACTACCGATTTTATATGTTCCATTTTTAATTTCAGAAAGGATGAGTTCCTTCAGTTGAAAATAAAGCGGAATGGGTACCGATTTATCTAAGACTACTTGTTTCACTATTATCTTCCTCTCTTCTAATTACTACATGTTCTGAATACATACCATCACAACCTTTAAAAAATTTACTGCAAAAACACTATAATGATAACCTTTTTCTCGATTTTCACTCTAGTCTGTTGATTTTTCGCTTGACAGAAATGTTCAAGTCTCTTTATCATTTAAGCATGCAGTATCAATATCGTATTGTTACTATATAATAACATAGTTAATTTTATCGTTCAATACGCTGATTAATTTTGTAAAAACGCATTCACCCTTGATATGATCATCATAAAGTTAGTACTAATATGGAGCAACAATACTTGAAACGATATGATGAATGCTGACATCCTATAAAAATTTTATTTGTTTCTGCCACTCATTACTTTACCAACTTTTTTGAAAACCCTATCAATAGGGTTAACATAAATTTGAAACATTATGGAGGTTTTATTTATGAAATTTGGTACTTATTTTGCTTATTGGGAACAAGATTGGGATACAGATTACCTTAAATATGTTAGTAAAGTAGCCAATCTTGGGTTTGATGTTTTAGAAGTAGGTGCGGCTGGCATCGTCAATATGTCAGATGAAGAACTGTACAAGTTAAAAGCAGAAGCAGAAAAACACAATATTCGACTAACCGCTGGGATAGGGCTCCCTAAAGGTTATGACGTTTCTTCTAATGATGAAAACATACGCCAAAATGGAATAGCATTTATGAAAAAAATTTTAGATGCCTTAGATAAAGCGAATATTCGTGTTATCGGAGGTACCATTTACTCTTATTGGCCAGCAGATTATACACAGCCAATAAATAAGGAAGATGCTCGTGAGCAAGGTATTAAAAGCATGCGGGAACTAGCTGACTATGCAGCTCAATATAATATTACATTATTAGTAGAGTCACTAAACCGTTTTGAACAATTCCTGATTAATGATGCAAAGGAAGCCGTTGACTTTGTCAAGGACATTAATAAAGATAACGTTAAAGTAATGCTAGATAGCTTCCATATGAACATTGAAGAAGATCATATTGGTGATACCATCCGTTATACAGGTCAATATTTAGGTCACCTACATATCGGTGAAGCAAACCGAAAAGTGCCAGGGAAGGGACATCTGCCTTGGACTGAAATAGGGCAAGCTCTTCGCGATATAGGATATGACAGAGACGTTGTCATGGAACCATTTGTTCGTCCAGGCGGTATTGTCGGATCAGATATTAGAGTTTGGAGAGACCTTTCCAACAATGCAGATGAAGCTCAATTAGATGCAGACATTAAAGAATCCCTACAATTTATAAAAAAAGTATTTTTAAAATAAGTAATAATAAGGGGCAAAGAGGTTTTTGCCCCTTTGTTTGTCCCCTCCAAAGTCCTTACCCCACCTGTGATGGTAGTACGACCAAGGACATTCTTCACATTCTATTCTGATTTGGAAATGCTACTCACAAAACCCTCGCCGTTCTATATTCCTCTGCCAACGCCCGTACACTCGTTCTCAACGTAATCATACCCGATCGCCGAACATACACGAGTTCTTCTTTAGGATCCAGCATCTTGATTCGCTTCACCGTATATCCATTCCTTTGCAATAATTCCCTTGCCTGCTCCTCGTTTTCTGCCAAAAGGGTAACAGGTTCTTCTCCTGTCTCCGCCCAATACCCCAATAAAGGGGTTTCGATCCCGATTGTTTTCTGGTAATTCAGTAACAATTGCTTCATCCGTTCATGATGCTTTGGCTTAAAATAAAGATCCAATTCACTCTGATCATCCTCCAGCGTTAACACTTGCTTTTCAAAAACGACAAACATGATCAAACTCTGCAACCCGTAATATTGCTCCTCCATCGACACCTCCAGCAACTCTTTTAGTGTCATTCGCGCACCTCCAAATCAGCGATAATCCCTGTCGCTTTGTTATAGAATAACTCCACATTGCCAATGGCCCCATCCCGATTTTTCGCGACATTCACATCTAATAGATGAGGCGTTTCTGATTCGTCATGGTAATAATCATCACGATATAAAAAGACAATCACACTTTCTCGAAGTATTTGAATACTAATGACAATTCTTTCAGGTGAAGAGATATCATCCTTAATTGTTGAGTTCTTAAAAGATTGCTAAAAAAAGAATGAAATCAAAAAAATGTAACAAGATACCTAATATAGATAGTTGTCTCTGCTATAACCTTTATACTTGAGACGTGCACTGTAGTAACGTTACGCACGTATTTATCATTGAAAAGTACCTACCCATAGAGTAACTATCCCGGATGAAGGAAAGAGCATTCCAATAGGGAATGATCCTTGACGTTATACATAGGAGGACTTAATTTAATCATGGATAAACAAGAGATCCTTAATAAAATTGAAGAAGCTAAGGTTGAATTTATTCGCATGGAATTTACTGATATGTTAGGAGATACCAAAAACGTTGAGGTTCCTGCTAGCGAAATTAGCGCAATATTAGATAACGAAATCATGTTTGATAGTTCTTCCATCGTTGGATTTACCTCGATTGAGGCAAGTGATATGAACCTGCATCCAGATTTAGACTCGTTCATCATTGTGCCACCTGAGCTAGAAGATGGAGAAAATGTCGCTCGTTTTATTTGTGACATCTATACGCCTGAAGGAGAACCCTTTGCCGGAGACCCACGATCTATTTTGAAAAAAGCTCTCCAAGAGGCAAAACAAATGGGGTATGATGTCAATCTTGGCCCTGAGCCTGAGTTTTTCTTATTTAATCATGATGAAAAAGGTTACCATACCACCGAGTTAAATGACCGAGCTGGTTATTTTGATGTATCCCCTTTTGATCGAGGCGAAAAATGCCGTCGCAGTATCGCAAAAACATTACAAAAAATTGGTTTTGAGATGGAAGCATCCCATAAAGAAGTAGCAAATGGACAACATGAAATCAATTGGCGTTTTGATAGTGGACTCAGGACAGCTGATAAAATTCAAACTTTTAAATATGTCGTGCGTAATATTGCAGCTAATTATGATATGCACGCCACCTTTATGCCTAAACCTTTATTTGGTCAAAATGGATCTGGCATGCACATTCATATTTCTCTATTCCAAGATGAAGAAAACGTATTTTATAATGAAGCAGCTGCAGACCATTTATCCGATACAGCTCGCCAATTTATGGCAGGTGTACTAACCCATGCACAAGGCCTTTCCGCTCTTACAAATCCAACAGTGAACTCATATAAGCGTCTTGTTCCTGGTTACGAAGCACCTGTCAATGTGGCTTGGTCACATTCTAACCGAAGTTGTCTGATCCGTGTGCCAGCAACCAGAGGCGAAGGTACCCGGTTCGAAGTGAGAAACCCTGATCCAACTGCAAATCCTTATTTAGCAATAGCTGCGATTATTTATGCAGGACTTGACGGTATCAAAAACCAATCCAAGCTTGGCCCAGCAGAAACAAGAAATTTATATGAGGTTGAAGCAAAAGATGTCCCAACTTTACCTACTAACTTGAAAGAAGCTCTAGATAGTATGAAGAAAGATGAGGTCATTTCAAAAGCTCTTGGAGACTATGCCTTTCAAAAGTTTATTGAAGAGAAAGAAAGTGAATGGCTGGAATACAGTTCACAAGTAACCAAGTGGGAACAAAAAAGGTATATGAAAAAATAAGAAGCGGGATTCTCCTGCTTCTTCTACCTTTTTGCAGGAACACCCTTTACATTAAGTGAAATTCACCCAAATAAATACCCAGGATATACTAATTGCTTTTTTGCAAAACAACAAACATGATCAAACTCTGCAACCCGTTGCTCCTCAATCGACGCCTCAATCAACTCTTTTAATGTCATTCTCGCACCTCCAAATCAGCGATAATCCCTGTCGCTTTGTTATAGAATAACTCCACATTGCCAATGGCCCCATCCCGATTTTTCGCAACATTCACATCTAATATATTTGGCGTTTCTGATTCATCATGGTAATAATCATCACGATATAAAAAGACAATCACATCCGCATCTTGTTCAATGCTCCCCGACTCTCTTAAATCCGACAGCATCGGCCGCTTATTTCTTCGCTTTTCCACTTCCCTCGATAATTGTGCAAGGGTGACTACCGGCAAATCATAATCCTTTGCCATCGCTTTGAGCTGATGAGACAAATATGTAACACGAAGGTGCTCACTTTGATACGTTTCCTTTGTTTGGATTTTCGTCAAATAATCAATAAAAACAATAAACTCCCGATTCGGATATTTCTTCATCACACGCCGTATGTCTGAACGCATATCTTGGATCGTTTTCATCGAATCATCGAAAATCTCCACATCATAACCACCTAACACCCCAATAGCTTCGGACCATGCTCGCTTTTGGGCATCTGTCAGCATATGCGATTGTTTTGACAGCATCCCATTAATTTTCGCTTCTGTACTAATCATCCTTCTTAGCAATGCTTTTTTGTACATTTCCAGTGAAAAAATGATCGGCACAACCCCTTGTTCACAAGCCCCTTTCGCCATCCGCAGCATCAGCGCTGTTTTCCCCATCGATGGCCTTGCACCAACGATAATGCTTGTCTTTTTCTCAAAACCAATCAGCAGCTTGTCTAACGATTTCAGCCCAGTTGTGATCATCGATTCGTTCCCTTTTTCTTGGAACGGCTCCTTGTGTAACTCAAGCAGCACATCCTGGACTTCCTGTTCCTCGCTGACCCCCTTATCCGCAATATTTTCTAAGTGTACCATCAGCTGATCCGTGTTTGGCTCACCGCTTGCTAGATAATGCTCTAACTGTTTACGTACCTCTTTTTCTTTGAACACTTCTAAAAAAGTTTGCTGATAACTCTCAAAACTGCTTGTCACGCCATCTGTTTTCAAGGTGTTCAAAAAATCGATCCCGCCCATACGTTTGAGCTCTTCATAACATGCAGAAAGAAGGGTAACCTGATCGATCCCTTTCCCATCTTGGTGCAGCTTCACCATCGCACGAAAAAGAACTTGATGAACAGACTTCTCCATCATGCCAGGGGTTATTTTCGCTTCCTCGATCAACGTATTATCTTTTAGAAAACAGCCGAGCAGCTGACGCTCAAGAAGTTCGATTTGCATCATGAAGCCTCCCCTCTTGCTCTCGTTTTCGCTCCTGTTCCTCCATTACCTGCTCCCATGCCAGTTGCTCGGCGCACTTTTTTTGTTCTTTCACCCAATATTTTTTCAAACCAGCAACGGTTGGATGATAGGTCTCATGATCGATATACCGCTGTACCATGAGGCGAAATTCACGGTCGGTGCATGCTTCAAATTGCTCGAACCATTTCTTCGCAACGGCCGATTGGTTGAGTGCAATATTCCAATTCGGAAAAAAGGTTACCAGGTGATTCATCTGTTCCTGGAAAAATGGCTTTTGCATTAGAAATCAGCCACCTTTATGGGCGCTTTGGTATGAGTTGAGTGACTGTTTTTGGATAGATAAAATTCCGCTAGCAAGCGATCAACATCCTGAATGCTTTTAATCCCTTTGTTTTGCCAATCTTGCAAAGTACGCTCTACATACTTCCAGCTGCGTTTTTCTTGTTCCACCGCTTCTTGCATGGCTCTCATAATCACATCTTGAGTAAAATCACTTTCCCAGTCTGTGATTTTTTCAGAAATGTTCGGCGATATACGCGCTATGTGTTGATCAAAGTACTGGATGGGATTGAACTTGCGCATGCGCGTATTATTCTTATTATGTATTATTTCTTTACTCTCTTTTGCTTTCGTTTGGTTTCCTTTACTTTCCTTTCCTTTACTTTGTGAGTTTTTGTTGTCATCGTGTTGACATGATGTTGGCAAGGTATCGTCATTTATTTTTTCGGCAGTTGTGCCCTCTGTTGGCTTGTCATCTTTTTGGGGTTTTGGCTCTTCCGGTACCATTTCATCGATCAACAAGTAATCCTTTATGACTTCGACCTCTTTTCTCCTTTTCACAATTTCTTTATAGCGTTTCTGAATCCCCCTGGATGTCAGGATACTGAATTTTTCATACATAACGCGATCCAAAATACCATGCTCCATGCATTCCTCGACCACTTTTTCCACAAAATCGGTATTCGTTCTCGCTTCATCCGCAAACAATAGCTGCTCTTTCATTGTCCACCTGCACCAGTAACCGTGTGAATAAATTTTCTGCATTAATTTAATCGCTACAGCAAATCCTCCAAATCCAAATTGGATCTCCACTAACTTGAAGTTATCATCTAAATGCACATTCAACGGGAAATAATCGACACCTTGCTTTGTAGGTCTAGCCATGTGAGACAACCTCCTTTTGATTTTGAAGAGAAATTTTCTTCTCGCAACTATAATCTGAGTTTTTTGGGAGGTGGTGCCTAGCGGATTTTGTCGAATAGGAAAAGCCGTTTCCTTTTTTGGAGGAAACGGCTTTATGTTGGTGAGTTTGATGTGATTTTTTCGTTGATTTGATAGGCGAAAGGTTTTGTATATTCTAATATGAGACACGTTGGTACTGGTGATCAAGAGCGAACCGACATTCCTAGTGAAACACGATTTTGAGTCGTGCGCATCTGCCAATTCCGCCACAACCGTTGATGTACCAATATCATTAAAAATAATATCAATGCCTATTTTGTTAATGTCCATACGATTAATATATACCTTTAGTTTAGTATACTTGTGTTTATCAGAAACTTCAATACATTAAAATGAAGATACTTAATCAGTGTATCTAAAGCCAAAAAACCTATCTTGATCATTATTACCTCTTTTGAGTTTTGCAACAATTGAGCCATCTTTATCAAATTGCTTGATTGTCTCCTTTTCCAACTCATCAACGTTTATTGTTATAAAATATTGGCCTTTCCTAATAAACTCCAACTCTGATTGGACATATTCGAGCAATCTTTTTTTAGCGTGTCTATCAGGCTTAGAGTAAGAACCATCATGAATAAGAAATGGAATGTTACCTTCACCATTTTTTAGACCAAATAAAAACCAAGTTAGATCGAACATATTAATCTTCATGTACAACCTACCATGTGATTTTTCATCATCTATCTTACAGCTAATTTCGATTCTTCCTGTTACGTTATTTATATTTGTTTTATTATTCAGTTCAAAGTCAAGCAAACCTGTTTCGTTGTAAGCTACACTAACTAAATGATTAAAGAAGTTTTCAATATGCTCTATCTTCTCAAGGTAATTGTTGTATATATCTTGTTTTAGATCGATAAGTCTTAGTATATCTCTTTTCTTTTTGTTAATATCAGAACTTACCTCTGTTTTTTCTTGATATAGATTAATCTTCACTCTAATATCGGCAAGTTCTTCAAATTTCTCGTTCTTTTCTTCATTTATTCTAGAAATATCTGAAACTATATCAGTATTGATAAATGCAAGAGACTTTCTAGATAGAGAACTACCAATTTTATTTAGTTTTTTTGTTTCTTCATTAATCTGGTAATTAATATCGTCAATCTTACGTTTAAAATATTCTCCTCTATTTTCAATCATATAATCGTAAAAAGTTTGAATTTGCGAATGGTTCTTTTTTATTTTATCAGGGAAATATCCAATTAGTTGTTCATAAAAGGGTTCTATATCATTTAAACTTTTTATTTCTTCAACTTTTTCTTCAAGGTCTATTATGTTCCTCTGATACTGCTTTTTAATATGTTCAAGTTTAAAAATTGTGTTTTGTAAATTATTATACTCTTCTTTTGATTTACTATAATCACTTGCATCATCTTTCAGTTTTTCTTTTAAGCTTGCATTTAAAAGTACTTCATCTAACTTCTGAATCTCTTGTTTAATTTTATCCTCTTTTAATTTTAAATCTCCGATTTCTTGCTTTAAGGAATTAATAATGCCTAATTTTTTATTAAGTTCCTTCTGCTCTTTTTTTATTTTCGCAATATCAAATTCAAAATTATGGGGTAAACCAAATAAATAAGCAAAGTAAGATGCTTCATTAGCAGCATTTCTATTAGGTAAATTAATATCTACAAACCCTTTTTTTTCATCCCTTATTATGTATTCTCTCAATGCAGAAAAAGCTGGTGTATCTTCTGTATTCTGTTCGCCAAATAGATTATTGATATATTCCTTATATTCCTGTTGGGTTTCTTTTACTACCCATTCACCTAAATTAAAACTTATTTTGTCAGAATATAGAACGAAACCTTTTTCGGGTGAATTTATCAATCTACCTAAAAAAATGTTCTTATCATTGTTTTTAACTTCAAGTATTAATAATATGTCTTTCTCTGATAAACTTTTTTTACCTTTAAAGTCCTTCGGGCAAGAACCACCTAATAAGTATGTTATAGATTCAATCATAGTTGTTTTACCTACGCCATTTGTCTCTTGCCCTTTTTCCTTTCTTTCGCCCATAAGTATATTTAAGCCATACTCATTGAACTCATATTCTTTTAATATACTCTTCTCGCTAAAGCTATAAATTAGCAAATTCCTAAGTATCATTATCTATCCTCTTCACTAGATTATTTTTTAAAGAAATTAAATCAAATGAGAAAAGAAATGTTAGCGATAGATATAATATCCTTTCTACATTTAGATTTAATGTTATTCCTTGATCTTTCGAAAAGCGCTCAAATAATTCATCAATATGCATTTCATTCTTCAATAGTTCAAATAACTTTTTCGAAGTAAAAATTACATTTTCTTCCACAGGCTGATTTTTATTTATTAAGAAAAAATCCATTTATTTAGAGACTCCCTCTGCTCTTTTATCCTCGTTATAGATATTACACTCATAGATACTCCAAAATATAAGTACACTAATATACATGTCTAATCTATCAGTACTATAATGAATTTTATCTTCATATTTTTCTACTAACTTTCTTTTCATATGCTTAAAAATCAAATCACCATTCTCATGTTCATCTAAAATATCCATATACTCCGATATTATTCGATGTGGCACAAATAATCTTTTCTCTAAAGGTACATATGCTGAAGATTTCAAGATCATGTTTACTACATTAAATAAACCTGAGTACATATCGTACTGAATCTTTAAAGTAGGTGAGCAAACCATGTTACGAAACTTTACCTCTACGTCTTTAGGTATTAAGTTCTCTTTTATTTCTTCATCTTTTTGTATTACTTCATAAAAATCGATAAGAAATTCCTTAAATTCATCTTCATCAACATTATTAGAATCTTCCCTAATATCACCTTGTTCTAACTTTGGTGATTCATCTTTTTTTTTAAAACGTTCAATTACACAAGAATATGTGCCATTTACAGTCTCTCTACCAATAGTATTATTTACATGCCAAAACTCATCGTCCTTATTCCAAGAATGATAAGTAACTTCTCCAGTTCCATCTTCTTTGTTTACTTTTCCAGTTAAAAATGTAGCTTTAGCGTATCCATCAACTACATTACCACCAGCAGTAAACATATAAGTATTGTTATAATTGTTTATTTCTTGGTGATAAGACGGTTTGTGCACATGACCATTCAGATAGAAATCAATATTATTATCAGAGAATCTATTCAATAAGCTTCTTTTCTCACCTTCATGAATACAATTTATAGTGTGATGGCCTATAGCAAAGTTAATAACACTTTTATTGTCTGATAATTCCCTCAGTGCTTCTTGAAGTTTCCTTAATCCAACTAAGATACTTCCTTCGACGTTATTTCCACCAGAAATCAAACATGTGTTAATATGAATAATATTATAGCCTTCTCTCTCCACCACAAAATGCAAATTCTCCTCAGGGTGCTTTCTTCCTAGAAATTTCTCATAAAACTCGAAGTATTTTTTTTGACCCTTAAATAATACCTCATAAGACTCTTCATCTAATGAATTTAGCTCATCTTTTGGATTAGGAGAAGAAAGTATATCATTCACTAACCGCTCCATCATCTTTAATCTCTTTACGTCGTGATTTCCAGGAACAATAAACACATTTTCTTTCGATACCTTTAGAGCTTGTATAATTTCTTCTAAGAAGTCATAAATTTTCGTACCATAGTTGGATCCTTTATGAGTTATATCACCTGTAATAAATACAACATCAAATTCACCTTGAATATCTTCAGTTAAGTATTTAATCATTGCTCCTCTCATAATCTCTGTATCATAATTATCATATATAAGATGTAGATCTGATAAATGTATCCAATTTAAGCTCATGTTTTACCCTCATTTATGTATTGTTATACTATCATTATATAGTAGGAATAATTACCAGTAAACACTAGTAAACTGTATCCATATTACTATAGAAATAACCTTCACCTCACCAATTTTAAGTAACTTTTAATATCGCAGGACATATATCGCCCCATACACAGTAGTATACAGGACATATACTGCACTATAAAAAACTCTTAAAACCATTGATATATCAACGTTTCTAGTGGATATAGAGTCGTTTACTTTCTTAATCTTTGTCTAATATCTCGATTCTACAAAGTAACAAACATATAGGGTCGCTCTGAAAATAGTCTAATCATTTATTGCTCTAATTCTACATATTCAAGAAATATTATGGAGAATAAATGATTAAATCACTCTTCTTCATTAGCGTAAACGCTCTTAAGTATTAAGAACTTTGATAATGAAGAAAAGTGATTGCTTTAATCTATGTAAATTGCATCAGCAAAGAATAATATTACTATGTTAATCAGCAAGCTTTTGTTGTCTTTTAAGCTCCTTCATTTAATGGTGCCTGTGGTCAATACCCCATTTTTTACATTCATAGCAACATTAGATGGCGAACCACCAAAAAACTTTCTATATGAACTACATTCATGATTATCACTATAGTCGTCCGATATCATATCGACAAGAAGTTCTCCTACAGTTAAGATATCCGTGAGTTTGTTTTGAAACTCTATTTTATCATCAAGTTTAAACATTTTATTTCCTCCAAAACATAATTCGCATCCTTTATCTATGCGGATATGATGCTAGAATGCTTTTTATACAGAAAAAGACAAGAGTTAGTCCCCTTGCCTTTTCTGTACCTTAACATTTTTACATAATAGGATTTTTCTTTTTACAATACTATCCTTTCGTAGCACCAGATGTTAGTCCTGATATTAGGTATCGTTGCAAAAATAAAAAGACAGCTGCAATTGGTATAGCAATTAGCACTGCTCCAGCTGCAAAACGAGTAAAGTTATTACCAAATTGTTCATTGATAAAATTAAACAGTCCCAAGGCTAACGTGTAGTTTTCTGGACTTCGTAAAATAATACTCGGAAGGATAAAATCCATAAATGGAGTCATAAAGTTGAACAGTGCAACTACTGCCAAGATCGGTTTTGCTAACGGCAGCATAATTGTAAAGAAAATCCTTAAGTGTCCAGCACCATCAATTTTGGCCGATTCATCTAATTCTTTAGGGATTGTGTCGAAATAGCCTTTTACCAAGAAAACATTCATCGGAATTGCCCCCCCTATATAAATTAGAATCAAACCAGTTAACGTATCTAGCAAATTTACCATGTTTAAAAGAATGTATAAAGCAACCATCGCCATTAAAACTGGAAATGTTTGTAATAGCAAGAAGGTGTATATACCATTTTTTTTACCTATAAAATGATACCTTGAAAAGGCATATGCAATAAGGGAGACAAAAACTACAGCACTAAAAGATGTGATCGTTGCAACAATAAGTGTATTTTTGTACCAGAGTAAATAATCACTAGCAGGGTCAAAGAAGAGCCACTTATAATGAACGAATGAAAAGTTATCTGGTATCATAGATGAACCATATAAACTTGTTCCTGGATTTAAGGATAAACCGATTGTCCATAGTAATGGATATAAGATCGCTACAATAACGGCTCCGATAAATGCATACATTCCTATTACTTGAAGATTGCTCTTGGTTTTTCTAGTCATTTACATTTCCCCCTTAAAGGAACTTGTGCGTCGGAATTGAAAGAATGCAAAGGTAGCAATAATTAAACCGATGATGATTGAAATCGCAGCAGCCATATTGTAGTTTTGGGTTTCAAATGTTAAGTTGTAAACCCATGAAATTAAAATATCTGTACCACCAGCGTTTTGTCCTCTAACAGCTGGTCCACCTTGATTAAAGAGGTAAATTATATTAAAGTTATTAAAATTACCAGCATACTGCATGATTAATATTGGAGCTGTTGCAAACATCACATGAGGAAAAGTGATTTTTTTAAACTTTTGCCAACTAGTGGCTCCATCCATATCCGCTGCTTCATACATATCGCTAGAAATACTTTGTAATATCCCAGTAAAGATAGCAAATACGAAAGGAAAACCTAACCAAACTTGAATACCTATAATGGCGACTTTAGCCCAAAATGGATCAGTCATCCAAGGGAGTGCTTGGTCGAAAAGCGGTATTAAAATATCGCGATTTATTGCACCGAAATCATTATTAAACAGTGCTGCAAAGATTAAAATAGTTACGAATCCCGGAACAGCCCATGGTAAAATCAATAGAGTTCTTAGAAGTTTTTTAAACTTAATTCTTGAATCATTAACAAAAATAGCTAGAATCAAAGCTAATGCTATCTGTAATGTTGTAGCTACTAGAGTCCAAATAATTGTCCACGAGAATACACTCGCAAATGTACTACGCCATATTGGAACTGTTGCTAATGAAGTAAAGTTATCAAATCCTACCCAATTCAATAAATTCCTCGGTGGAGAATTATATAAGTTGTAGTCCGTAAAAGCTAAAAACACCATAAATAGTAATGGAAATACGACAACAAATATTAATAAGAATAGTCCAGGGCCTACGAGTATATAAGGAAAACCCTTATCCCAACCATCTTTAAAACTTCCTTTTAAGCTATTCAGAATAATACCTTTTTGAAGTTTTTGAGCATCTTTAAATGCATCTTTCAAGTTCAATATATAGAAAGTTAATGCAATAGTCGTGATTATAAGCGAAATGATTCCTTGAGCAAGCAAAACTCGAGAATCATCTAATTTAGGAATTTCACCAAGTGTAAAGAGACCCCAATACCCTATATTTAAAAATTGATAAAATAACGTTATAAACGAAATGAACAATAAAAAAAAGATTGTTCCTTTCAAAAAGCGACGGTTATACATCTGTCCAAATCCAGGAATAACTGACAATAAAGCTGCCACCTTTGGATTTTTTCGTTGGTGTATCATATAGTTGCACCTGCCTTTACAATCTATGTGGAAGAATGTGCTAACACATTCTTCCGGTTTTGATTCTGAATATTAGTTGTTACCACTTATTAAATTAATTTGATCTTTAATGTTTTGTACTGCTTCTTCTAATACTGCCTTTGGATCTTCACCTTCAGAAATGAATACTAATGCGTCAGCCATCGGATCCCACACTTGGGCCATTTCAGGTATATTAGGCATTGGGGCAGCGTATTGTATTTGTTCTTGAATTCCTTGATATAGCTCATCGTCTATTGTTACATCCGTCCGTGCAGGAATTCGTTGTAGTTCATCGAATAGAAACTTAGAGTTCTCAGGATTTGACATAAATAATGCAAAGTCTGTCGCCCAATGTTTGTTTTCACTATATTCTGAGATAGCCATTCCTTTTACTCCTAAAAACGATTCTAATTGATTGCCGTTAAATGTCGGGAGTGGAGCAATTGCTAAGTTATCACCTAAACCTGAGCTAAAATCAGGAATTCCCCAAGGCCCCGAGATAATTGCACCAACTTTTCCATCACGGAATAATCCATTCATAACATCGTAAGTAACGCTTTCTGGAATATAACCATTTTGATGCCATGAAGCAATTAATTCTGCTCCCTCTACTACTTCATCAGTTGCTAAACCAATATCACTCGTGTCATATCCACCTTGCTCATTGTTTCCAAACACATATCCACCTGCTGCAGTTAGGAATGGGTACGTAGGATAAAAGTCTGATGTGATATTTAGAAATCCATACTCATCTTTCTCAGCATTAGTTAAATTTGCTGCTATATTTGTAATATCTTCTATTGTCTTAGGAGCCTCAGGTACAAGTTCTTTATTGTAGAATAATCCAATTGTTTCAACTGATGATGGAATTCCTAATAATTTACCGTCGTACGTGAACGCTTCTAATGCAGACTCTTCATATCCGCTTAGTTGCTCTTCTGTTAATGTCAATTCCGCAGCTAAACCTTGTAAATATGAATCACCTATACGGTCATGTGTTTCGTAATATAAATCAGGGCCTTTCCCTGCAGGTGCATCTAAGGACAGATCCGCATTTTGAGCATCTACCACGTTTACCTTAATGCCTGTTTCTTCTGTATATTTATCTCCGATAGCTTGAAATGCAGGTAAAACATCTTCCCATGCCCAAAAAGTCAACTCTTCTGGTTTCTCTGGAATTTCGTCACCGTTTGATTCCTGTTCGGCCTCTGTTGTATCCCGTTGCGGTCCACATGCGATCAATAGTGTAGTTAGCACGAACATGATAAGCCCAAATGATAATTTTCTTTTAATCATATTAATTCCTCCTAAATGTGTCCTATTTTAATGAATATACAGACGCTTGATATGGTTTAAATGTTAATTCCTTTGATAAACTATCATTTGTCTGCTTGTAATTGTTGAGAATAAGCGAAGACTCCTTATATTCTATTTTTTCTGGTAGCTCAACTGTAATTTCTTCTTCAGTCATATTACAGATAACTAATGCCTTTTTATCGTCTAAAACGCGTAAATAAGCGAAGATTGCAGGGTGATCAGGCAGTAGGAGCTGATAAGTTCCATAAACAAATACTTCATAGTCTTTCCTCAGTTTTATTAGACCTTTGTAAAAATTTAAAATTGAATCCTCATCTGCTATTTGATCAGCGACATTAATAGAATCATAGTTTTGATTTAATTTTAACCAAGGTTTATCTGAGCTCGAAAAACCAGCATTATTATCCGAATTCCATTGCATTGGAGTCCGAGCATTGTCTCGACACTGAGCCCAGAGAATTTTCATTAAATCTTCGTGAGATTCACCTTGTTCACGTTTTTTATGATAAAAATTTAGCATTCCAACATCATTGTAATCTTCAATATTTTCATACTGAACATTTGTCATCCCAATTTCTTGTCCTTGATAAATGAACGGAGTACCTTGCATTAAGAAATATGTTGTAGCAAGCATCTTTGCACTTTCTTTCCAATAACGATCATCATCGCCCCATGATGAAACACTTCTAGGTAGATCGTGATTTTCTAAAAATAAAGCGTTCCATCCTTTTCCATCTAGGCCAACTTGCCATTTAGATAATGCCTTTTTAAAACCTACGATATCTTTCGAATTTCCTTTTCCTTTATCCCATAAAGCTACATGGTCAAATTGAAAAATCATATTAAAATAACCATTATCTTTTCCTACCCAATATTCTGCATCTTCGACAGTCACACCGCCAGCTTCTCCAACAGTCATCACATCATAGTTTTTAATTGTCTTTTCAGCGAATTCACTTAAAAACTTATCAATCCCCTTTACATTCGTTGTATATTTTGCAGCAGGCACAACGTCTAATTTTTTTGGATTCGGTAAATCAGGGAAGCCAGGTTCTCTTTTGATATGGGAAATAGCATCAATCCGAAAACCATCAATCCCCTTATCAAGCCACCAATTGACCGTATCGTATAACGCTTCACGTACTTCAGCATTCTCCCAGTTTAAGTCAGGTTGTCGTTTTGAAAATAAGTGCATAAAATATTCATCTGTTTTTGCATCATATTCCCAAATCGAACCACTAAAAATTGATTCCCAATTGTTAGGCGGCTGATCGTTTTCTTTTCCTTTACGCCAGATATACCAATCTCGCTTTGGATTTTCTTTAGATGACCTTGATTCTATGAACCACTCATGTTCATCACTGGTATGGTTTATTACTAAATCAATAATTAATTTCATATCGCGGTTATGAACTTCTTCTAATAACTGATCAAAGTCTTCCATAGTGCCGAATTCGTCCATAATATCTTGATAATCAGATATGTCATAACCGTTATCATCATTTGGCGACTTATACATTGGGCAAATCCAAATAACATCTATACCTAACTCTTTAATATAGTCTAATTTTTGAATCATTCCTTGAAGATCACCAATTCCGTCTCCATTACTATCTTTAAAACTTCTTGGATAGACCTGATAAGCTACACTTTCTTTCCACCATTTTTTCTGCATAATTAATACACTCCTGATTTTCTATAGTTGCGTTTTCAATATATAGGGAGTAATTAGATTTCTTTTCATTATACGTAACCGGTTACGTAAATTAACAAAAAAACACCAACTGTGCTCCCTACCAATATTCCCTTTGGTAAATTAAATCCTGTTTCACGTAACCGGTTACGTATTTTTGAAAGAGAGACTATTGCGAGCATACACTCTGTCTCTCAATAATTTGATAATCAAGGATACAATTACTTACTTCTGTGTCCGAATTTATCATTTTAAACATCAGATTTGCAGCTTTTTCTGCCATTTCATTATGAGATAGCGAAACAGATGTCAGCGGTGGAGACATAAAATTACATAAATTTATATCGTCCATGCCAATAACGGATAATTTTTCAGGAACTTTAATACCTGAATTATAAGCTGCAGACAAGACACCCATACCAATTTCATCATTCTCTGTAAAAATAGCTGTGAGATCGGGTACTCGATTTAACAAATGTTTGAGGCCTGTTACTCCATCATCGATAGAAAACTTCCCATACTCAATACAACTTTCATTAAAAGATATGTTGTTATCAGAGAGAGCGTCTTTAAAACCCTCTACTCTAGGAATAAGGTTACCGGCAATCCATTCTTCTTTATTTCCACTAATCATTCCAATCTTCTTATGACCTTTTTGTATTAAATACTTGGTCCCTGTGTACGCAGCTTCGTAGTCATTTGCTGTAACGTAAGGGACGGGAAATTCTGAATAAGCAGACAACAGTACAACTGGAACGCCCATTTTTTCGACATAATCATAATACTCTTTTTTCAGTACTGTACTAGCTAAAATAAGACCATCGATTCGTTTTTCATGTAATAGTTGCAGGTATTTCATAGTTTTGATACCATGCGATTCTGTGTGACATACGATAACACTCGATCCTATATTGTGTGCGACTGACTCAATTCCATCCAAAAATTCAGTAACTAAAGAACTTGTTAAATTAGGGACTAATACACCAATGGTATTTGTTCTTTTATTAGTCAAACCTCTTGCTATCCCACTAGGATAGTAATCTAATTCTTGAATGACATTAAGTACTTTTCTTTTTGTCTTTTCTGAATAACCACCTTGGTCGTTCAATATCCTAGAAACTGTTGCTGTTGATACATTTGCTGTTTGGGCTACATCTTTTATTGTATAGGCCATAACGATATCCTTCTCCCTACTAACTAACGTAACCGGTTACGTAAATATTAACATAGAACGAAAAGCCTTTCAATGTTCTTTTTAATAAATCTGATAGAAGGTATATCAGTTATTTTATAATAAAACCTCTTTTCTGAAGCACGAATATCACGAATACGTTCAAATCATCATCGATTACTTTATCTAAAGCTTTCTTGGATACTTTACTACCAGCTATACCTCCAATCGCACCTCCAATAAATGTACCCACAACAGGGACTACTGAACCTATTGATCACCTAAATCTGCTTTTTACTTCTTCACGAAATCTAGGAAATGCTAACGCTTCAATAGGATGTTTATGTAATTTATCGTAGTCATACGCTATACTAGCTAGCTCTAATTTTGTCTCTAAATCAAGTGATAAACAGGAAGATGCTCCATCATAAATCCCCTTATCAAGTTTATTTGTTATAAAAGTACATTCATTAGCTAGAAAAGATATCATTCTCTTGTATATTTTATATTAACTTTTTCATTAGCTCCTTGCTCACCTTTTCCGCTCTTTTTTGGAAGAATACTTCATAATTATCCTGCCATATGCCATAGGTATCAATATCATCAATTAAATGTGTTTTCATTGATTTTGCAAGCTTCTCGTTTTGTTCTTTAAAAGCCTTCATGTAAATCGAAGGAGCTTTTGCTTTGATTTTTCGCTTATTGAGAAAATCATCAACTATTGTGATGTTTAAAATATGATTTATATAAGATTCCTCTTTTCCTTGTTTCTTTAAAAAGGCACGAGGGAAAAAGTGATGGTAGTTTTTACTATTTGCTTGTTTTAACCAACCATTATTCATTCGCACTATTGAATGGTCATTAAACGACTTTGGCTCTTGATATGCATATAAACAAAGAATAGACTTAATATAACTTCGATTGGCACTAAACCAACCATTCTCTATTATTGCTTCTGGACTAATATCCACATGAAAATCATACTTAGGTTGCTTATCCGATAATATTTTATCAATTCGTTTCACATCTTGTCCTAATTTCGTCTCCACTGCTGATGAATATCTTTCTGATAATGACACCCTCCAGAAAAAGTCTTCTAACCGACGTTTCATATTAGCTTCTGGTTTATCGGGATGATGATAAAAAAAGTATGCGAATGGTACTATTAATGAGTTATACGGTAATATTCGTGAAACAGGGATACGAAAATAATTCCTAAAATAATCTACAGACCGTTCTACTGCATTTACCACTCCATCCCATTCATCTATGAACTTTTGTCTGTCTAGTTTTAAAATATGCTTCTTTGCACATTCACCCTTTTGTAACAAGGCCATTGTTTGTAAAAAAACAATCGCCGGTACGGTATCAAAACCAACTTCCTCTAGCCTTTCCTTTATTTGGTCATATTGTTCAGATAAATCAAAATCTCGTTCAGCATCATATGTTTTTGCCACCATAATTTCAAATACGGATAGGTCTTTACCTCCAACATTAAGCCGAGTGAATACTTCTGTTGCTACATCTATAGTTGCATCTCGTAATAGAATGGTAGAGAATCTATATGTATTTAAACGTTTTTGATAATCTTCTAAAACAGAATAACTGCTTGGCGGATAGTTTGATAATACGGAAATACCACCAAATAACAAATCTTTCAACTTAATAATTTCTTTTTCGTCTCTATCCTTGACTTCCGTAATAATAATTGGTTCGTCTTGTTCCGCCACTAGATCTACATAGATGTCTTCAAAATGATCGCTTTTATTCTTATCTCGGGCAATAGTTAATCCTTTTAAACTAGCAAAGAGACTTGTCATTCTCTGTTGACCATCTAATACATATTGTACTTTAGCTCCATCTGGAGTTTCCGGTAGTACTGCTCCTCCAATATTACGGATTGCGCGTAACCTCTCATCTGTTTCCCATAAAATAAATGTACCGATTGGATATCCTTTGATAATACTATCTAGAAGCTGTGATGATTGAGCTTTAGACCAAACAAAATCACGTTGGAACTGTGGGATTTTAATAATTCCTTTGTCAATATCATGAATTAAAGTGGAAAAAGTAATAGACTGCGGTTCAGGCTGATACATAATTATTCCTCCATTTCATTACATATTAGTGGTCGTGTTGTCCAAATTCCAGCTCATCCCGAAGTCATGCTGTTTAGGTCTTTTCCAACCCTCATGAAATGCGAGAGCAAATTATTCAGTAAATCAGCACAATAATAAATCTAGGATTCTAGCAGGTTATTGCTGGGAATGGCCGAAGTAGAAGCGTACGACTCTGATTATTATGACATCTACCTAGTACCGGGTATTTATCAAAAAAGGCTAGCGCTAGATCATTTTCAAGAATGATTTCTAGGTTGTTGTTATGGAAAAAAATGGGCATGACATAGTAAATTTTCCTTTTAATTTTCCCTTATTTTAACATAATTTGAAGTAGGATGTGGTAGAAAATATGCACACTACCACTCCTGACTCCTCAAATATTCCTGCAACCTTCGATCAGACTTAGTAGCTTTTTTCTTTTTTTCCTTTTCCTGTTTTATTTTTTGATTATGCTCTTCTTTTTGTTTCACATACCAATCCAGCACAATATCTCGTTTAGATTTATGATTTTTTTCTGAAATGCTATCGTTTTCTGTCAAGTCTTGTATCATCTAACGTTTTAATACCAGTATGTTCCCAGTTTAACAGCACACTTTCAATGTATTTCACCCCTTTTGTATCTGCTTTCGCTGCGACTTTCATTACAGCAAGTAACAAATCATAGCCATATTCGTCATACCACTGTGTCAACAGTTCGTAATTGAAAGGTGACTCGATAATCCCTCTTTGTAAATTGTCACGATAAAAATGAATCACTTTTTCCCAAAAGCGCTCGTCTTTATTATTATTATAATATTCTTTTATGTCTTTAATCTTTAATGTCTTTAATAATGTCTTTACGGAGCTTGTATCCCTTATCACGACTGACTCCCCGCCATTTATCGGTACGTATTTTACGAACTTGAAAGTAAGTGTTTTACTTACCGTTTTATTGCGTTTGGTAAGTAAATTACTTACCTGTATACTTTTAGGAGTTAGTGTTTCACTTACTTTTTTCGGCATTTTGGCAGCTGGTGTCATAGGTATCACCTCAGGTTATTTTCAAATATTCATAATGTTGACCATGCCATATTTATAATCATCAAAAGATGCGTAAAGGTTAGTTAGTCTAGTTAATTTTTACAAAAATTTTACATTA
Organism: Gracilibacillus sp. YIM 98692; assembly: GCF_010993965.1. Taxonomy (GTDB): domain Bacteria; phylum Bacillota; class Bacilli; order Bacillales; family Amphibacillaceae; genus Gracilibacillus. The sequence goes on from NZ_WIXM01000001.1 coordinate 405,038, forward strand.
TAGGAGTTTGTATGATTATGTAGTTTGAGGAATATAGAAATGGAACGAGGAAATTTCCGTGCGGTTATGTTTTAATTAAGGAAAAGCATGAAGATACCTTTATAAAAATCAGAAAGATTTCTTGCTTATAAATTCCCATAGAACGAAAAAAAACAGTCAATATTTTAAACTGTTGAAGGTTAAGAAATTCATATAATAAAGCCCATAGCGGTCACTATGGGGTGTGGATAAGTAGTCCCCCTTAGAGGAATCGGCTGCATTCTTCGATCAATGATACAATCAAGAAGGTGCCAAAAGTATATAACATTATGAAATCTAATACATACTCACAAGGCTACTCCCTTTCTAGTTAGGGAGTAGCCCAACTTAACCTAAAAAAACGTTACCCATTTTTCGGTATAACACAACTAACTTGAACAAACATTCTTTTATCATGTTTGTTACGGTGAGACAATCGACAAAAACCGGTAAGTACAGGCACTGGAAATTAAATAGCTTGACACCATTTCCAATATTTCATAATACGCAGAAATGCCGAAGAACGTTGCCCTTATAATCTTCTAAAATATATTAAAATCATGTAAACTATTTAACATAAGTTATCTATCTGTTTTCAGTTAACTTTTTATGTCTAATATAATCAGGAAAACCTTTCAAAAAGAAAACCACTTCTGTTACTGTATTATTTATTAGTCCTTGTAACATTCCCTTCCCTGATATCAGGATAACAAGCTCTAATCAAATCATTAGTACGACTAACTAATTCAGGTACACTTTTACTGTCTTTATTTTGAATATATCTATAAGAAGTAAATTCATCTATAACTTTCTGCTTTTGTTTAGAAAGTGGGTTACCAAAATATATGTCATTCATACCTATGAGACTTTTACCAGCTGCTTGTGAAATAACCTGACTTGATTTTGGATCGACTCCAGAACTAATCGCCCCCAGGTATGCTCCAACTTTGCCTAGTGTAGGCATCAATTTTAATGCATATTCCTTAAAGTTCTTCTTTGCTTTAGAAAAATTACCATCAATCACTTCATAAATCTCTTCAATTAAACTTTTTAACAATTCTTCGCTATTACTAACCATCCAAGGATTAAATCGGATGATATGACATTTTTTATCATCTATTAGGAACTGTTCACAAAAATTTAGCATAGTAGATTTTCCTGTACCCCAATCTCCATTTATCGATATTGCAAACGGAGTATGGGGGAGTAGTTTCTAATAAAATCAGCTATTTGTTCAGACCTTTCAGTAAAGTGTAACTTATCAAATTTAAAATCTCGTAAAGGTTGATACTCAATTAAATTTTCCAATTATATAACCTCCAGACCTGTCAAAAGATTCAATTCTTAGGGTCTCCTCACCATATAATTGTTCTATTTTATTTGAAATAGTACAATGTCTTTTAGAAGGAAGTGAAACTGATGCCCACTATCAATTTCGGAACAACAATAATCTATTATAATTACTTCATTCAGAATAGAAAAGACGTAAAAATTTCAATAGATCTTGTAAATGGTGTTGAAATCTATAAACCAAGGAATGTAAGTAAATCTAAATTAAACGATATACTTATTCAAAAAGCACCATGGATCAACCAAAAGCTTGAGGAACTAAATGAAGTTAAAACAAGCGTTCAACAAAAAGAGTTTGTTAGCGGCGAAAAACTTCCATACCTAGGTCGTCATTATCGATTAAAGGTATTCAAAGAGCCTGTTAAGACTGCTTCTATACAACTTAAACAAGGGCGCTTTATTGCGGTCGTTCCACATGATTGGACTCAATATCAAATCCAGGATCTTCTTGAACAACAACTTATTGCATGGTATCGTCAACATGGTTTTAAAAAAATAATAGAACGAGCAAAGGATTATCAAGCGATTTTAGGTGTTGAACCTCGTTCCATCCAATTAAGAACGCAACATAGACGATGGGGTACATGCACGCCCAATGGTGATATCTATCTGAATTGGAGAATGGTAATGGCTCCAGTTCGAGTGATTGATTATATCATTGTACATGAATTAGTTCATCTACTTGTTCCTCAACATAATGATAAATTTTGGCGTTTAGTTAAATCGACACTTCCTCATTATGAACATTCCAAAGAATGGCTAAGAGTTCATGGTGTTGAACTACATTGTATCGGCTGAATTCAATGCATATAACCCAGTTCAATTCGTTTGTAATCATTATAGACGGTTTGGTGATGCTGTGAAATATTCACACAACATTTGCTCGTTAGATGTGTACGCATTGTATATTCTTTATACGTGGTTCCAGCTCGTTTCATCTTATCCAAAACTCCTTGGACTGTGAAATTGATTTTACCTTTCTCTTTCACGAGCTCCTTGATAACCTGTAACATTTCATCTTCACAACTTGTTCTTTTTTTATCACCCATTGTTTTACCTCCTGATATGAAAGATGGCATAACATCTTACTCTGATGTTATGCCTCTCGTTGAAGCAATTAAGCTTTATAGTGAATTTCACCTAGTTCCATCAACTGTCTCGCAACACTTTCCACCTGCTTATTAGGAACAGAACTTGCTCGAAGTTGTTTCTTCAATTTCTTTCTCATTTCTCGCTTCACATCTTCTTTCTCCGTCCAATCAATTACCGCATTATCTTGAATGATATCCGTAATTATCTCGGTTAAATCTTTAATACTCTCTTGTTCAATTTCTTCTGGTAATTGCTGTTCTAGTAACTGATAGAATGGTAGTTGTTTCGCATCCGAAAGGCCAAATGATTGACTCTCTCGATCTATGTTTATCATTTCTTCTCGTATGGACTGATACTCTTCTAAGAGCTCTTCTATCGTTAATTGGCGTAATTTACGTTGTTGGATTAATTGTTCTAAGCGTTCTCTTATCGATGTATATTTCACTGGGTTCTCATCTAACTTAATTCTGATTTCATGTTTAATGGCATGCTCCATTTCAGCTGCTTTTGCTTCAGGTGTTTTTAGCTCATCTAGTTTTTCATCAAATTGATTCGTTAAAATATTGACTGGTTCAAATAAGATTTCAGGAGTGGACGCATAGACGTATTCTTCAATTAATTCACGTACCTTACCACCACAATCTGAAATATCCATGGTACCATCATCGATATAATAACGAGATTTGGCAAGCTTTCGAATCTTTCCTAGCCATTTTAAATCATCTACATAAGCCTTAGCTTTTGGACTAGGCATTACCATATCCATGCTTTCAGAAAACTTCTTGAAGGCTGTATCAAACTTATTTCGCACATCTTCTGGTTCTAATACTTTTAAACAAGCTTCAGCATCACTCTTATTAATATAATCAAAGAACTGCATGATCCTACGATGATGGGATTGTAAGCGAGGCATCTCTTCATCAACATGATGCATGGCACCTTTAATATCTTCTTCATGGAAGATACCTAGAGATTCTTCTAGAAATTGAGATACGCCATAATAATCGACAATTAAGCCATAGCTCTTCTTATCATAGGTTCGATTCGTTCTAGCGATTGCTTGTAATAAGTTATGTTCTTTTAATGGTTTATCCAAATACATGACCTGTTCAATAGGGGCATCGAAACCAGTTAAAAGCTTATCACAGACGATTAGAAAAGCGAGCGGGTCTACATCTATTGGTTTTTTGAAGCGCCCGATCACTTCTTTTTCTTCTGCCTTGGATACAACATATTGTTTCATTTCTTCTGATTCATTTTGACCTTTTGAAATAATCACCGCCGATTCGTAATCACTTAGTTCATCCATTAATTTTTTATAAGCAACTGCGGCCTCACGTGATACCGTAACAATTTGTGCTTTAAAACCATTAGGTTGGATATGCTGCTCAAAATGGTCAATGACATCAAGGACAACGTTTTTTAATCGTTTCGGTGATGCGGTTAAGGCTTCCTCTGTTACATACTTCTGTTTAATTCGTTCCTTATCTTCATCAGAATAATCACGGAAGAAACGGTCGAATAGCGTATCAATCGTTTCCCCCTGCACATGTAAATCGATCAACCTAGCTTCATAAAAGATTGGAACCGTTGCTCCATCTTCCACTGCTTTTTCAATTGGATATTTATCAATATAAGTCCCAAACGTTCGAACCGTACTTTTATCTTCTTTATCAATTGGTGTTCCCGTAAAACCGATGTAAGTTGCATTTGGAAGACCAATACGCATGTTCATTGCTAGCGAACTATATTGCGAGCGGTGCGATTCATCGACTAGGACAATCACATTTTCCGATTCAGTTAACAGTGGATAATCCTCGTCTTCATCAGTTTGGAATTTTTGCACTAAGGTCATCACTGTTGAGCCTGGTCCTTGTTGTAGTAATGTCTTAAGTTTTTCTACTGATTCTGCTTGTTTGGGATTAGGAAAACCACAACGTTTAAATGTTGCGGTAATTTGGGCATCTAAATCTTGTCTATCCGTGACCACTACAATAACAGGATTTTCCAACTGTTTTAATCGACGTAATTTCATTGATAAAAAGACCATGGATAAGGATTTACCAGAACCTTGTGTCGCCCATACAACGCCACCACGAGCTTGTGGATGTTCTCCTGTTAGAATACGTTCTACAGCTTTATTTACAGCTCGATATTGCTGATAGCGAGCCATTTTCTTAATTACACGGCCATCTTCTGGTTCATAGACAATAAAGTTTAAGATGATATCAAAAAGACGTTCTTTCTCCAATATTCCTACCGTTAATATATCTTGAGACGTTGCATTTTCCCCGATATCTTTTGTGGATAATGGATATGGTTCTTTCCAAGCACTGTAATGTTGAACTTGTGCACCAATCGTTCCTATTTTAGCACGGTCATTACTTGTTGCGATCAGTAACTGATTATAATGAAAAAGGGCTTCATTTTCTTGTTGATAACGACGTAATTGTTTCACGGCTTGTCCGATTTGTTCATCTGGAGGTAATGCTGGACTTTTACATTCAATCACAACTAATGGCAGTCCATTGACATACAACATAATATCAGGACGAATCGTTTCATTAGCATGGGTATAGCTGAATTGATTCGTAATAAGGAAGTCATTGTTGTCAATATTGTCAAAATCAATTAACTTGACTGTTTGATTTTTTCTTCCTGAACCAACATCTTGTTGCACCGATAATTGGTTAATCAGTAATTCATGAAAATGTTGGTTCGCTTCCATCAGACTCGTTGTTTCCATATGCGCAACAGAGCGAACCATTTTGTTTAAGTTGTTTTCATTTATCCATGGGTTTAAGCGTTGAATCGCTTGTTGTAGCCTTTCTTTTAAGACCACTTCTAATTGAGATATACGCTCTTTATCCAGTTCCGCCCCATGGACATACGTGTAGTCAAGCTGTTGAAGTTGGTCAATCATTCGATTTTCGACTAACGTTTCCTCATTCCAAGCTTGCGCTTCACTCATGACGGAACCTCCTCATTATCATCGATTGGTACACGGACTTTGCCAGTTAGAAGTTGTTGCATAAGACCTTGTTTTAACTGAATTAATTTTGTTAATTTAAATTGTTCATGGCTTATTTTATTATCAAAGGATTTGATGGTTTGATAAATTTTGATTTGTTCATACAGAGGAGGGCAAGGATAGTAAATAGATTTTAGTGTTTTACTATTAATTACTCCCATGGTTCCTCCTTGACTATATTTGCTTAATTGGTTATAAAAAATTTTAGATGACATAAAGTATTTGTAATATTTCACACTTGCTATAGTTTTATCAAATGTAATCTTTAGAAGTCGTGGATTAATTATTCCAGGTTCAACATCTTCTGGAACAATAGCGATTTTACCATAAGTTCCAACTAGACTTATAAGCAAGTCACCAGGTTTAATTTTGAAACTCTGTAGAGAAAAATATCTCTCTTCATCTACATAATAATCACCTTTAGAGAAGTCATTGGGAATTACCTGCTCTTGCCCATAGACTTTATATCCCTTATTAACATAGAACTCTTTTTTTAGTGCTGAGCCAAACGGGCCAGGTTTTATAGCATTTCTATCTTTATCTGCAATTTCTTCTAATGTAACTAACTTCCAATTTATAGGAATCTTACCTAAAGGAGTCTTTTTGAATTGTGAATGCCCAATCCCTTTCGTCAACAACTGTTGCATTAATCCTTTTTTCACCGTCTCTGTTTGTTTGATGATTTTTTCTGTTTGTTCGATTACTTCATCGACGGAGGTTAGGATTGCTGCGATTTTTTGTTGTTCTGCTAATGGTGGTAAACTCACTTCAATATTTAATAGCTCATCTGGCTTAATCCTTTTAGAACCTGTTCCATTACTAAGTCGTTCTAAACTGTTATAAAAACTTTTTCTAGCAAAATAATAATATAACCAGTTTTTATTAACAAATTCAGCGATATCAAACGTTGGTAAATCTGAAGATGATTGATAACCGTCTAATTCTTCAGGAACAATACCAATAGCACCATTGTGTAAATTCTGCTTACCATAAATAAACTGTCCAACTTTTCGATGATAGTATTTAGTTGAACCTATTTTGTCCGTATCTCGAACCTCTCTCGGGAAAACTCCTCCCATATGAAGTTTTACAGATAATCTTTTGTGTATATCTTCATTAGACTCAGGAATTTTACTCTCTTCTAATATTTCTCTTAACTTTATTTTTTGCCATTCACTCACCATATCCTAACTCCTTCAAATACCCATACATCTTGTCTTCAATGTCACCACGTTCTTGCTCTAGCTTTTTCAAATCTGTTAATGCTGCTTGAACGTCAATTTCTTCTTCCTTTTCGGTCGTATCAATGTAACGGGCAATATTTAAGTTGTAGTCATTTTCTTCTATTTCTTCTAAGTCAACGACTCGGCAATATTTTTCTTGCTCTTCCCATGCATCATAAGAGCTAACTATTTTTTCAATATCTTTAACTCGTAAAATATTTTGATTTCTTCCTTCTTCATAATCTTTGGAACCATCTAAGATAAAGACTTTTCCTTTTTGATGTTCTTCTTTTTGACGATTCAAAATTAGAATACATGCTGGTATGCTTGCTCCATAAAAGAGATTAGAGGGTATACCAATAATGGCTTCTACTAAATCATCTTTTAATAATTCTTTACGAACTTTCCCTTCTGCACCACCACGGAATAACACACCATGTGGCATGACTACACCCGCTTTTCCATCATGACTTAGTGTTGATACCATATGCTGAACAAATGCATAATCTCCAGCATTTTTCGGTGGAATACCAAAACGAAAACGACCATATTTATCAGCTTCTGCTTCTTCTTTTCCCCAGTTTTTTAAGCTAAACGGAGGATTACTAATACATCTCTGATATAAAAGCAATTCCTTATCTTCACCTAAAAGCTTTGGTTCACGGATCGTATCTCCACGCTCAATGCGATGATCACTTAAACCATGTAAAAGAAGATTCATCTTACAAATCGCCCATGTATTTAAGTTTCGCTCTTGACCATGCAGAGATAAGTTACGTGGGTCACCACCTTGTGATTTGATATAATCCACGGATTGAACAAGCATACCGCCTGAACCAACCGTTGGGTCGCATACCCGCATTCCTTCTTCAGGTTTAATCAGGTTGACAATCAGTTCTACGACTTTAGTTGGGGTATAGAATTCTCCTCCTTTTTTTCCTGCATCATCGGCGAACTGCTTAATTAAATATTCATAAGCACGACCTAGCATATCAGGCTCTGATAGATTGCCATTACTTAAATCAATCGCCGAAAAATGCTGAATTAACTGCATTAACAACTTATCAGGTAATTTTTCTTTATCATTAAAATCGATGTTAGCTAGCACACCAGCTAATGATGGATTTTCTTCTTCTAACGATTCAAAAGCTTTATTAATTTCATTACCAATATCTTGTGTTTGCACTTGAATATATGTCCAGCGGGCCCGTCCAGGAACAAAGAACTGGTGCTCATCACGATCATACCAACCATAGTCATCGTCTTCTTCTCGTTCAATTTCTTTTGCTGTTTCAATAAAAACATCACTTAATCGTTTCAAAAATAATAAACCAAATATGTAATTTTTATAATCAGAGGAATCTATACTACCTCGTAATAGATTAGCCGATTCCCATAAATGTGATTCTAATTGTTGTAACGTAAGCTTAGCCATCGTACTACCTCCGTAAATCTGACTTTTTTCTTATATGACAAATACTATCAAATTTACCACGGAATAGATAGAATCACGGCCCTTTTGTCAGAAAATCCCCTTATATAAAGAAAAAATTTACAAAAAATCTAATTCCAAGTTATCTATCATGAATGACTGATTACATTTGTTCCTCGCCCCCCTCTTCTATAGAAGGATTTCTTTATGAAATTGAAAGGAGGTAAGAACATGATTCGCCAAAGCAAAAACAAAAATGAAGAAAGGAAGTTGGACTGGATTTCTTATAACAAATAGGAAAAGCCCCGTACTAACCGATGGATTATGGTGGCTTGGTATGAAATTAACCCTTAGTAGTTAAGAAGAATTAGGACAATGTAATAACAAAACACGCTAGATTGTGTGCAAACAAGGGAGGAAAACATCAAATTTTATTCTATAAAAAATTTGAGCAACTAAATCAACATTGATAGGATGAAATGATACGAAAGATGAAGACAACATTATTACGTTCAATAAGAAAAACAATTTGGACAAATAAGCAGTTGGCGCTACATCTTCCTTCTCAGACTACAAAGAACAAATGACAGCATTAAAGAATTTTATCGAACAAATATTGATGGAAGGTGTTGATTTTGGAAAGATGGCTGGTTATTCCAATCCGACTCAAGCTTGGTGCCGAGAAAATCTGTCAGTTCTTAAAGCTTACAATTAATTATTATAAAAGTCATCGTCTTGAAGAACCTACGCTTTGCAGCATCTAATAGATAAGGCTTTATCAATGAAACACCTGTTGTAATAAATTCTAAAAAAGCCTAACTAGATTTCGTGGTTTATTACGTGCTATTATAAAAATAATTGATTCAATATAATATGGAGGAGTTTTATGAAAAAAACAGTGAAAGTAGTCGCAGCTGTTATCGAAAATGAAAATAACGAAATTCTATGTGCTTTAAGATCTCATGACATGTCAATACCGAACAAATGGGAGTTTCCTGGAGGTAAAGTTGAACAAGGTGAAAACTTAAAAGAAGCATTAGAACGTGAGATTTCAGAAGAATTAAATTGTAAAATTGTAGCCCATGAACTGATTTATGATCATACTCGTGAATATGAAAAATTTATTATTAACTTAATTGCTATAGAAGCCAAAATCGTAGAAGGGACTCCACAAGTATCAGAACACGCTAAGCTGATATGGCTACCTAAAGAAAATTTAGACTCTATCGTATGGGCGCCTGCAGATATACCTGCAGTAGAAGAAATTATGAAACACAACAAGATAGCAAAATAAGGATAGAACGCCTTAATAGGCGCTCTATCTTAATTCATATTTTCGTGTAAATAATCATAAAATGGCTGATCCACACTATCCTTTAATAAAAGATCCATTGTTACAACTGGTAACTCTTCTCCTTTATCATTTGGCATCGTTGTCTCCTCAACCGAATTTTGATCAGGTAGTGCTTCCCCTAGATAATAAAAATCATTACCTTCGTCATCATCTTTCTTTACAAATATATGAATCGTGACATCTCTTTTTTGTGATTCGATAATCTCTACTACTTCTTTTGATGTTTTTCTTCTTCGACTTCGTGTAAACCAATGCAACACTTCTGGACTTAAAAAAGTATCTTCGTAATTCACACTAGCTTCAACATCTGGTTCCTTATGATATGTGACAAAAATAGGACAGGTTTGGCGTTTTGTTTTATAGCCATACATAGTTGAGTGCTCATCTTTTTCCCAATTTAATAATTTACACACATCTTTGCGCGAATACTTTTCTAATCTAGTTAACGGTGAATCCTTTTTATAGCGATTAGTTCGTCGAAATGCTACTTTCAGAACATCCTCAAATAATGTTCTAAACCATTTACTCTCTAAGCACCGTTTCAAACTATCTGATAATTCATATACTCCTTCATTATTTATGATAATTGATTTCTGCCCATACTTTTTCTGATCTACTTCAGTGAAAAATGATAACTCCAGAATCCTTTCTATCGAATGAATAGTACTAGAATCCGATAACAAGTCATTCTCATTTAGAATATTCACATACTCTTCTTTTTCTAGATGTTTCATTTCTAAAAGCTTTGTAATCAATATTGCTTCATGCTGTCGCTTTCCTGAAAGTATTTCCTGAGTGATAAAGGTCAATAATTTAGATTCTTCACTTGATACATCAGAAATATCTTCACGCATTGATTTTAAAAAATCAACATAGTTATTCTTTTTATTAGCTATCACAACTGGATCAATGGAATGATGTTCAAAGAAATCAATTAATAGAGGCATCCGTCCAATTCTATTTTTTAATTCTTTATAAGCATCACGAAATACTTTCATATGTGTTAATTTAGCTGTTTTGATTGCCTCATATATACGTTCCTTAGCAATCGCTTCAAAATTAACACTAGAAGTACCTTTTATATAACTAGTGTCAATCATTTTTCGTCTAATCGAGTCTTTGTTCTGAGAATAGTCACCAGATAAAGCAATCGGAATCAAATAATTATTGCTATAATTTCCAATAAAATCAATTACAGTTAGATGCTCTTTAGAATCATGCTTTCTTAACCCTCTACCAAGCTGCTGAATAAAAATAATACTGGATTGAGTTTGGCGTAGCATGACTACTTGATTGATACAAGGGATATCAATGCCTTCATTAAAAATATCAACCGTTAATATGTAATCTAAATCACCATTCTCAAGCCGGGAAACTTCCCTCATTCTTTTTTCTTGTGAATCTTCTCCAGTTAATGGAACCGTTCGAAATCCATGTTGGTTAAAAATCTCTGAAAGGGCATGAGCTTCTTTTTTCGTACTGCAAAAAATCAAGCCACGAACTCTATCACCTGAAAAACCATAATAATCTAACTTTTCTAGTATCCGTGTGACTCTTTCTTCTGAGATAAGTTTATTAAATAAGACAACATCTTTCACTTCTCCATCTATTTCAAGATCAGTTACTCCATAATAATGAAAAGGGGTTAACATATCTTCTTCAAGTGCTTCCTGCAGACGAATTTCATAGGCTATATTATAGTTAAATAATTTAAATAGATCGTATCCATCTGAACGTTCCGGTGTTGCTGTCATCCCCATTAAGAACGAAGGCTTAAAGTAATCAATAATTCGTTGATATGAGCCTGCACCTGCTCGATGACTTTCGTCAATTAATATGTAATCAAAACATTCAGGATCAAATAACTGCAAAGTGCTCTCTTTAGACATCGTTTGCACTGTTGCAAATAAGTATGTAGCATCTATTTGATGATTTGTGCCTGATAAAATACCAAAATCAGATTCATTACCTCCAAGTACTTGCATAAAATCCAATTTTGCTTTTTTCAAAATTTGCTCTCGGTGAACGATAAACAACATTCTTTTTGGTTTAACTTTCCTAACATCAAAAGCTGCTAGATAAGTCTTACCAGTACCCGTTGCTGAAATGATTAAAGACCGAGTTTCACCCTTCTCACGAATTTTTTGAATTCCTTGTAATGCCGTTTGTTGCATTTTATTAGGTTCAATCTCTAGTGCATTCTTTACTTTATTAGTTATGTAAGAACCCGGAAATTCGGCTACTTTCTCTGGCATTTGTCTTTCAAATTCTTTTTTATAATGATCAATCCATTCAAAAGATAAAGGAATAGCCTCTAGCCACATATCTTCAAATTGAGAATAGAAATGATCGACTATTCTCCATTCTCATGAGAAGTTAATTTCACATTCCATTCATAATTTACCTTTAAAGCATTGGCTGACAAATTCGAACTTCCAACAATTAATGAATAATATGTATTATGTTGAAAAATATATCCCTTTGAGTGAAATCCATCCACATCTGCAATTCTAACCTCTACATTTTTAAGCTTTAATAATTCCTGAAAAACTTTAGGTTGATTAAAATATTGATAAGTCGAAGTAAGAATACGACCATTTATTCCTTTTTCATGTAAATCTAGCAAATGTGACTTCAATACTGCTAAGCCACTCTCTGTGATAAAAGCAACAGAGAACATAAATGACTGACATGACTTCAACTCATCTATTAGACTAGTTAAAACATCTTGCCGTTTATCTATATTATTTACTAAAAGTTCTGGCTTAAATCTCCCGGAATGAATGTATTCTTTATCAATGAACCCTTTATGGAAAGAGTTCTGTAGTTGCTGGATAAGTGGATCCATTTTAAAATCACCTTTTTGTGTTGTCTATTATTGTTATGAAACTATTTAATCACCATTATATGGGATTAAATTACTAGTTTCAATATTTTTAATGCAGTGATGAGTTATTAGAATGTTTGGTGAACAAGTCATTTTTTGGAAAAAGCAAATTTTATTACTTCTCTTCAATTCGTATTTTTGAAGGTATTTGTGACATTGCGTATAATCAATCATAAAATCTGGTAAGCGTTAAGTAGCTTAGACCTAGATAATATTGGTATTTACTTGCAAACGGTATACCTTCAGTAGTATAAACCCCTGTATCAACCTTCCTAGGGTGTTAGCAACTCATTAAACAATAAAGAAAATCAACTTGAATAGGACAAGCAGGCGATATCATACCTTTTATAAATGAGTTGGACAGGGAGGAGAAAATTTTGGAGTTAATAATGTATAACAAAGATTCAACAGTTGGAATGAATGAATTTCAAACAGGGTCTATTGACTTGATTGTTACAAGCCCTCCTTACTGGAATATAATTGATTATAATCATCCAGATCAATTAGGAAAAGGTTTGACTTATAAGATGTTTCTTGAAAATTTAAAAAAGAATCTGTTTGAATGTATGAGAGTTCTAAAAGAAGATGCCTTTATATGTATAGTAGTAGGTGATGTTAGGACTGGAGACTATAAGCAAAATGGGCGCCCTAGAATTTATTCATTACAGTCTAGTATAATAGAATACTTTACAGAGGAGATGGATTTTGATTTATTTCAGCACTTTATTTGGGAGAAATACGGGGTCAAAAAAAGAAAAGGCCCTAATATTTATGGATCGGTTGGTACTGGAAAAAATAAAGATAAAGCTGTACCCCCACTACTATACTCTGATCTAATAATGGAACACATTTTAGTTTTTAGAAAACCCGGCAAAAGAAGTAGAGGGACAATTCCTGAAAGATTAACTCAAGAAGAAAATATACTTATGAAAAATGACTTAGTTGAATGGTTAAATCCTATATGGAAAATCCATTCCCCTCCAAATCCTAAACATCCAGCTACTTTCCCTGATGATTTAACTTATCGATTAATTAAATTATTTAGTTTAAAGGATGATAAAGTTCTAGACCCTTTTGCGGGTACTGGTACTACCTTAATTAACGCTTTAAAACTAAACAGAAATGCTTATGGATATGAGATAAGTAAAGAATACACAGAAATCATTAAAAATAATCTAAACCTAAAATACATAGATGAAAACTGCCTTTCACTGTAAAAAATTATTTTCAATGTCCCTAAATTCATTTTCTATAAAATGATTTGTTCTATAAGCATTTGAGCTACTTTCCTTTATGTTAGATATTAAATTCGTTACTTTTTCTTTTAACAATCTACTTGCCTCTAATTCATCAGATATCTTACTAGATATATACTCTAATAATGAAAAATATTGATTTGGAGTTATTTCACGAGTGTTTTGTTGCGTGTAAACGTCAAATAGTATAGGAAAAATTAACTCTCCCAAATCACCGTACGCTTCGGATACCGATATACCTTTATTACCATTAATAATTATTTCTCTTTCTTTTTCAAAGCTAAACACTCTAGTCCATTTTGTTTTTCCACTTTTATATTCATCATTCCATAGGGGGATGCTTGGGTCAATCCCGTGAATATCACAATATTCTTCACGACTCATGATAGGTGATGTTACTTTACCTACAAATAGCTTTTGTAATTTCCAATTTGGGTAAATAGCATTTTGATCTTTCCAGTATTTATTTAATTTTTGTTTTATTTGAAATTCACCACCAGACTTAACAAAAAGAATTTTATCACCTTTTGCTAAGTCAAAACTAGTCAAATTATTAGTTGGACACCATATTCCACTTAATCTAGCAGGTTTTACAGGGTATGTTCTATAATGGTGATAAAAATTATTCACTTGACTAGTAAGCCATATTTTTTGATATTTATTGTCTCTGTTTTGAAGTTGTTTTTGTATGAGCCTGTTAAAATTTTCAATTACAAAAGCCCGAAAATCTTCAATATCAATTTCATAAATATCGACTTTAAATTTATTAATTAATCCATTTGGTAATAAATCGTGTTTTAGTACAATAATACAACCATTTTCCTTTTTAAATTTATTAAATTCCCTATCATATTTATCAATTTTATGATAATCAAATAATGATGTAAGAAATTTCACTTCGGCAGGCCGAACTCTATTAGTACCTTCAAATAACATTTCATTTATATCTGGAAAAGAAGTTTCTATTGGTTTTATCATATTTACTTTAAATAATGCTCTTTTTAGAACCCTCTTTCCTTTGCTAAAAGTTTTATACAAATATAACTTATTTTGCTTTGTCCTATACTCCAAGTATTCATAAATTACTCTTTCATGTAAAAAAGCTTTCGCAGTAGACACTTATATCACTCCAAGCTATTGTTAGTGACATTATGCCCACTTTTATGATGTTTTAAATTATTACTTTTACTTTTTCTAAAATAAATTTATATATAAGAATTATTAGTAGAATCGAGTAAAGGACGGATATATTAGGTGGAACGAAAACGATGTGAGTTAAACTAGTAAGCGATGATGAAACAACCATAACTATTCCACCTAATAATACAGTATGTATATTCACTGTAGAAGCTATCTGGGTATCTCGTAGAATTGGTGGTACTTACCATCCTAGAGTTTCTTTAGTTGCAAAGGGAATAGGCAATATATCTACTATCCTAGATCCACAATGGCATGGTCTGTCATTAGTAGCCGTAAACAATCCTACTTCTAGAACAATTAAAATTAGCGTTGGGCAAGCCTTTGTTTCAATCATGTTATATTATTTAAAAAATCCTGCTACAAAAGGAATAATAGAAAACCAAGCTAGTCGACCTGATATTTCATCTAAATTTAACCTAACAACTGAGGAAGAGACGTTTCTTAATGAACAATGGCATAGGAATCAGCATAGTCTTGTTACAAAAATGGTGCACTCTCAAAGCTACAAAAGTTTACTGGAGGATAAAGCTAAATTTAAAAGAAATATCGTTAGTATATTAGACCATAATCTAGTAGGCGGTTTATTAGGGATTAATTGCATGCGTTATTGGTGGAATAATTTTATTTTCTCTTGGTATGAATTAAAAACAATATAAATAGGGATATTTTTTAGATCACATGCACCTTCCATTTATTAAACTAGAATATGTTAACTTAATTTTTTTAATAATAAAGTTGTTATACTATGAAATTGATTTTAAATTGTAGGGAGTTTAAATTGGCTAACTTGTTTCTTATTGGAAATAGATTTGATATTAATACTTGGTGCCTGTCACTCCCCGAATTATGTCACGGACTCCAAATCGTATCGAAACCATTTTTAATCGAGTAATCGTAAAGTAAAATGATCTTTTTGTCTTTGTAGTTCGTCATTAATTTTTTAACATCTGTATCTTCTTGTTTTTGCTTATTCAATTCGTTATTCCTCTCAATAATAACCCCCAGGTAATCTCTAGTTGGAAGTTTGTCGCTTTTGGAACTGTTACACGTATTACAGGATAGAACAAGATTCCAAATCTGATCAGACTGCACAAACGACCATGGGATAAAATGATCCACATGGGTTTGTCTATTCCTGCTTGCTAATGATTTTCCACAATAGAAACAGGTCGAATCAAAATAGTGTAGTAGCAATTTTTCAAACGGGTGTAAAGAAGAACGTCTTGCAATACTTTCCACTTTTCCAAGTAAATAATTAATACTTGGCACTTCATTCAATTTTTCAATCATTGTAGCCATATGATAATTGGTAAGATTCACAATTAACCGTTGATAATTTAACATAAAGCGATGAACAACAGGGTTTAACCGCAAGCATTCTTGCTTATGATCGAAAGCATAAAAATTTCCTCTTGTATCCCCATAAAGTGCGCCATACACATTTTCTTTCATCGTACGTTTTACTTGACTGACGAGCTTTACCTGTAAGTCTAAATCAATCTTATCAAAACTAATCTCAGCTGGAATGCCATGTTTCATTTGCGCTTCCTTTATAATTGTGACTACCCTCGCATTTTTCCCTCTATTTTGTTTGACTAAATTATGATGGGCGATCAGGTTCCAATAGATTTTTGTAAAGGAATAGGCCAACTGATCATAGGTCAACTCAAATTGATCATTGATCTGGTATAGGTTTTCAATCAAAGATTTGATCAGTGCATATTTATAAGTCGAGGACTTAACGGATTTGCTAGATAATACAATGGTAAAAATTCGCCAAATATCCTCATCTGTTATGTATGTCTCTTGGAGCTCTCCCACCTTTAACTTATGACTCATCTTCAACCTCAACTAGAAAAATTTTATCCTTAAATCCTCCACGTTTTTCTGCTTTTTGCTGACGAATTTTCTCGACCTCTTCCATCGTTGTACCATCTTTGTAAGCCAGGGTATGAATGACTTCTAATACATCCGCTAACTCTTCTAAACGATCCTGATCATTTTCAGCGGCAAAGTATTCCTCTACTTCCTCACCCAGTTTAGCTCCTAATGCTGTTATGTAGTCTTCATCATCTAGTATCTTCGTTTCATAATTCTTTCCGGATTTTTCAATGATTTGCGGAACCAAATCTCGCACTAATTTATTGTACTCTGGCATGATTAGCTTCCTTTCTATAATGAAACTCCTTCATAATTTGTAGTAATTATGTGTTTTAATGATGCGAAAGTTGAGTTATTTATTATACATTTGTTGAAAGTATTTGTTCTCTTCTCGTTTTCCTCAACCACAGCATTTCTTATATTTTTTCCCACTACCACATGGGCAAGGGTCGTTTCTACCAATTTTCTGTTCATTAACTACAGGAACTTGCATTTCTTCATCTGATTCTGCGTCTATATATTTCCGTAAATAGTACTCAGGAAGTTTCCCCAACTTTTTACAGTAACGTTTTTCATTATATACTTCTTCATTTTTCATCATATCAAACATTTCTTCTCCTAATACAGCAGCAATCATTTCCTTTGATTCATTCTCGGCATAACCAAGATCAAATAATCGATTTAATGCTTTTTTCGTACATTTTGGATCATTATCACGTAATTGATTATCTACAACCTCAAGCATTTGAGCCTTTAATCTATAGTTCACCACGGGAATCTCTCCTTCATCTTTCAAGTTTAAATAGGCTTTTCATATAGTGTAATAATTCATTCGAGATTTACCAACTCCTATCTCTTAGCGAAACTGTTGTGTGGATTTAATGGTGCCTGTGGTCAATACCCAATTTAGTAGAGTGCACTCATACCGTCCAATTGAAACCTTTAGTTATTGTAATAATTGCATATCGAATTTATTTAAATTCTATTAAATTAGCTGGATTTACCGGAATCACATCTGGTAGCCAACCTCTAGTAACGATCTCTTGCAAGGAGTTAATGGAAATTTCATAATCAACATACTCTGATAAAAACTCTCTTGTATTTGTCTCATAATCTTCCTTAAAAACAGCATCGTTTATTATTTCTTGTAATACATCTAATAGTTCAAAACCTGCTTCACAGGAATATGTTTTCTTGCCTATCCTTCGCGTTTCTATTATTTGACTTACAAGAGATGTTAAGTTTTTTGTATTTAGTAAGCCGCTTTGATAAATCATATGAATATCATAAATATGTCGTGATTTGCGGTTATAGTCCTTTTCATGATGATAGTCACATATAGCAAATAACTTGTCCAAAAAAGTCCTATCGATAGATTGAGTACTCATAGAAAAAGGAGCCAAATGATACTCCTCAATTAAATTTATTAAATTCTCTTTTTCTAAAAATTTAGTTATGTAGTTACTAACAGGTTTTACTTCGCACGGGAATGCTTTAAATGCAAGTGTTGTTTCAATGAGAATATGATCTAGCATTTGTAAGTCATCCACATCCTTATAAGTCTGATTGTAACCAATCCTATACTTATTAAAATGTCTTTTAGATCGTATGGGTTCCTCATGTTCATCATTTAATAAAGTAAAATCTAGTTTCTCTATTGTTTCTTTAATTGATTGAATCAATGGTTCTTGGTTTCTCTTCAATGGGCCACTTGTTAACTTATTCCCTTCAAAATTGATCGTTAAATCAATGTCCTCCGAAAAACGATTTATGACATCATAACATTTTGAAAGAGAGGTCCCGCCTTTAAATACTATATTTGGCGCAACCTCATGTAGTTTTTTTAACAATAGTGATACGTAATAATCCTTTTCCACTTGAAAAGGTAGTAAGTTAAATTCATCTGATGCAGCTTCAACTACTTCTTGAAATACTTCCTTATTTCCGTGCAAATTCATTATAAAGCTCCATTTCTAATATATTTTCCAATGTTTTTCTCGGATATTTTTTTAGATACTGATTTAATTCACTGATGGTAAAATTAGCATCCTTTAAATATCTCCTTATAGAATCAACGGATTTTTCTAATGGAATTTCACTTATTCGATCGAAATCATTCAATAAATCTAATACTTGCAACAGTTTATAGTTCTGACTATCGATTCTTATTCTTGGTTTCTTTAGTTTCACAACTTTTTTGCCAAGTGTTACTTCATATTCAGGTCTTCCTGTTTCATTCGTTACAATCGTTGTCATACTGGCTGTTTGTGAAGTTAAACCAAGCTGATTCGAAAAATTTGTTCCCGTTATATAACCTATTACATTTTTATCAATTGGTTTTATATATCTTCGTCTTATTACTTTATCTATGTTTACACGTGGCTTCTTTAATACACTGTTGGCTCTTGGTACGTAATAAATACCATTCCTAACTTTAATTAAATTACCTTTATCAGACAATCTTTTCAAATTTTGACGTAAGGCTTCATCGGACATATTGATACGCTTTTTCAAATCTTTCGTAAATACAGGCTCATCATATCCATATTCTTTTAAAATGACTTCATACACCTTATTCACCTTACATCCCTCCTAATACATTTATTATATCATCAAAATTAACGATCATGTAACATATTTATATATCATTTTTCCCAAACGTGACATTTATTAATCAATAATTTATATTCAACAATTGATTTCGTTTGATTTTTAAAATAACACCTTTCTATTCGAATAATGTTTCGATTAGAAAGGTGTGTGGATATTTCATGACTCTAATTATTATTTACAACTTGTTTTGCTTCCTCTATTTTAATTGGGGCTTTTCGAGCTAACACAAAATAGGATAAAAAGGCTAAAAAGCTTCCGCAAAAGATAACAATCCCCATTGGAATAGCTGTATGTTCCCCTGCTATTCCCGCAAGTGGAGCGGTTAAAGAACCGAGTAAAAATGGCAATACACCTAGTAATGCAGATGCACTTCCTGCAATGTGCCCCTTTGTTTCGATAGCTAAAGCAAAAGAAGAAGTTGCAATAATACTGATGGAAGTTACGAGAAAGAAAATAGGAATAGCAACAGCTACTAATGGTGCTTTTAACAGAAGAGCTATAAGCAATGAAATAGCAGCCGAATTAGAAATAGTCAAACCTATCTTCAAAAAAGTTTTCTCCGAAACAACCGATACTCGACCAACAATTTGAGTACCCATAATTAATCCGAAACCGTTCAAACCAAATAAGAAACTAAATACTTGAGGCGAAACGCCATAGATATTTTGATAGACAAAAGGGATACCGGATACATAAGCAAAGATTCCTGCAATCGTAAAACCTTGCGCAAAAGCATAACCTGTAAATTCTCTGTCCTTTAATAAGGAGCCAAAATTACCGACGACTTGCTTAAAATTGCTTGGTATACGTCTTTCAGTTGGTAATGTCTCTTCAAGTTTGAATGAAATAGTTAAGATTAAAACTAAACTAACGCACGCCAAGACAACGAAAACCACATTCCAATTTGCAAAGGAGAGAATAGCGCCACCCATTACCGGTGCAACAATTGGTCCTAGATTTCCAACCAACATCAACGTAGCAAAGAATTTCGTTAATTCTCTTCCACTATAGAGATCTCTAACGATTGCTCTGGAAATGACGAGTCCACCTGCTGCTGCAAAGCCTTGTATGAAACGTGAAACGATCAACACATAAATATTAGGCGCTACAGCGCATGTTAAAGAAGATAGTAAATATAAGCCGAGAAAAATAAGCAATGGTTTCCGACGACCTTGTACATCACTCATCGGCCCAATGATTAACTGCCCCAAGCCGAGTCCTAACAAGCAAGTTGTTAAACTAATTTGTACTAAAGAAGCATTTGTTTGAAATTCTTCCACAATAGTTGGGAATGACGGCAAATACATATCTATTGTGAAAGGACCTAGTATGGATAGTGATCCTAATAGTAAAGCCAACTGTAACCGTTTTGTATTTGTTAACGCATTCATTAATCTATCTCCTTCTACATTGGGTTTTGATATGAACCCTATAAATTATGAAACTTTAATTCTTTTACCACTTTAAATAGTGTATAACTTTAGAGAAAATTTTTCACTAATTCTGTTTGGTTTTATTCGTTGTTTAGATTTGGCTACGGGCTATAGGAACAAAAAAATCAGGCATGTTGGAAACAATGCCTGATACTCTAATTTTGTTTAGCTATGTTGTTTCTAATAACTGATGTTATCTTGATAGATTTGTTGCAAACTTCTTATAACACTCTCCATAACAAACGGCGCATCCATCATGGACATATTTATGGGGAACTCTTTTATGCTTTTTCCGTCACCTTAGGAAAAGTTGCTGCAAATTTGAGAATAGCTGTCAAAATGATTGTTATGAATGCCAATACCATAAAATAAACAAATAGTTTTCCTGAAAAAATTAGGAGCATTCCAAATAATACAAACTGTAGATAACCCAATACGATTTTTAAAAGTACAAAAGACTTGTCGGCCCTTTCGTTACACGTTACGAAATTGGTAATCCCCATCCAAAGCAGAAATGCACAGGAAAGGAAATACATCATAAAAGGTAACAAAACATTACGGTAAATACTCAAATGCCCACTACTATCAATCATGGCGTAACCTTCCATGATAAAAGCTATTAAAGACATATTTGCTATTTCCCCAGACAGCTTTTGAGCCACAATAGCTAACACTAAACTAACAACAATAGTCATTAGTTGTGTGAAGTTATCCTTAAAAATTTCTTTCCCATATTTCACCACAAGCAACACCTCTTACTTCTACTCTATGAAGTCTAGTAGGAAAATAGGACAAGTCTTTTATATTTTTGATAGATGATAGAGTTATTAATGTTGCCTGTCACTACCAAAATCAGCTTGTTAAATTGAAATTTTGGTACTTATTCACTTTCTAAGTACCAAATTTATGATCTTGGGTTTCATTTTGGCACTTAAACCAGTTTTAAGTTCCATTTTGGCTATTTGCTTTCTCGTTTTGGTTCTTATTCTTATTTTAAGTACTATTTTAATTTCTCGCTTTAAATTTTGGTACTTACTTTTTATAAATTTGCCATAAAACAAGTAATCAAGGAAATGCTATCGTCTGACAACGCTTTTTCGGTGCATCTCCCCCATATTAATGGCGCCTGCCACTTCTCAAAATAGACAAAATCCGAAAAAAAAGGCACCAGAGGATCGGTGACTGAAATAACTCCTATTTAACTACGTAAGACTTTATAGCATACCAATCTTTAGGAATAACATCCTTCTCCAACTCTAGAAGTTCATCTATGATTTGGTCTGCATCAGCAATGGAATTGACTAGTGGGTCTGTCAACATCGCCCTTCTAAGCTTCTTGCGGTCGCCTTCAACAACAGCTTCAGCCGTTAATTCATGGGTATCCAGTACGACTTCCTGCATGCCGCGAATTCCGCGAGGCATCTCACCAACAGGTAACGGCTTCACCCCATCCATCGTAACCTCACACAACAGCTCTAAGAGGGCATCGTCGTTCATATTCGTTACGGCACCTTGGTTGAATGTGTTAATGTAGAACGGTTTTCCTAATCCCCCCACCATATTTTCAATAATATCTGTTGCATGGTCTGGACCGAAAGTTGTCATATACTCCTCGATTGGTGTTTCGCCACTTAGGAAACGGTCTATCTGCTGCCACATCTCCTCATGGCGTTTATACCGATCTTCCGTTTCCCAAATCGATAGCGGTGGAATGTCATCTTCCAGTTTGCCAAGTCCTTGCCAATAAGGGACGTACTCCTTTGTATGAGCAGTACAGGTTGGAACATATCCAAAGATGTCGTATAATTGGTAGCTTATTGAATCATTGAAGAGTGCCTTGGCTCCTGTGTCGCCCCCTACTGTTTCTGTTTCGGCTGATCGCCTCAATGATTCAGCAATCGCGGGACGGACATCCTTCCCTTCATACTCCGCTTTTAACAGCCAAGTAAAATGGTTTACCCCAGCAATACGGAGATCGAATTTTTGATCCATCTCTTCTGTGTATTCGTTTTCATTTTTAATAATACCTGCCCGCTTGGCATAGATAATTTTCTTATGTGGCATATGGTGCGAATCACATAGTGCAAAACTCTTTAGATTAGGCGCATATCGCTTTAACGCCATGCCATTGACAGTGGACGGATTAATATAATTAATCACCCATGCCTCAGGACAAATTTCTTCGATATCCCTTGCACAATCCATGATCGCTGGAAGTTCGCGCATTGCTCGGAAAATCCCGCCTGGCCCGATTGTATCTCCCGAGCACATTCTTATTCCATACTTCTCGGAGACTTCACAGTCGATCCCCCTATATTTTACTGTATCATCAGCGAAGCTAAGTACTACAAAATCCGCATCCTTCAGTACATCCTTACGATCAATCGATCCCTCAATCTTTAAATCTACATTATTAGCATCGACAACCATTCTGGCAAGCTTCACCAGCTTGTTCAACCTCTCTTCGTTGGTATCTACCAAGGCCAAAGTACCTTTATTTAGATGCTCGGAATGAACCATTTGCCAGATGCACTGACGACCAAAGAACAAACTTCCCGCTCCTAACACAACTACTTTCGGTTGATTACTAGTTATGATGATCTCCTCCTACATTTAGTCTCGTTATCCATTATATGTTATAAATCACATATAAAAATGTGGGGAAGTTAGCTTTTCATGTCATTTAGTAAGATTACTACTTCTTCTTATCCCCTTTTGTTACAATAGTATATAGTTATTATGTCGAAAAGTACGGAGTTGGTTACCGTGGAAAACTTACATATTTTTAATGAGCTATCTGAGCTTGTGATGCTTCGAATAAATGCTTGCAGCGAAATTGTTCATCCAAGTGATTGGGTAGAGAGCAAAAATCATAAAGATTATGACTTGTGGTATGTGCAAGAAGGGCAAATAGAAATCCGTATTCACGATGAGGTGCACCTCGCACAAGAAGGAGATTTAATTCTTTTCAGTCCAAAAGTGGCCTATACGGCAACAACCCTAGGCGGTTGCAGGTTTATTTTCACACATTTTGATTTTGGACTTGGGGATCATCATGAAATTCTAGACAATTTTCAACTTCCGGGAATTATGACAACCAAGCTTGTTCAAGAGGAAATCAGCCTGTTTTTAGATACTTATGATCAATATAAACGTAACACCCCGATGTCCGGCTTCCGGTTGAAAGGATGTCTGACGATTCTACTCGCCAAGATTATGGAACGTTATGGGCTTGGGGAATATCAAGGGGAATTTTTAAACCATACTCCCAATAGAAGGAAAAATAGGAATCTGCAGACACTGCAACCCGTCTTCGATTTTATCCAGGATCATCTGCATCAACCTCTCCGCATTTGGGAGCTTGCTAGAATAGCGGGCATGTCGGAGAAATATTTCATCTTTTACTTCAAACAAGCCTTGGGTATTACACCAGGCCGTTATATCTATCAGCTAAAAATGAATCGTGCCCGTGATTTGTTGCAGAGCAGAAGCTATTCCATTCAGCAAATCGCTGAGATGCTCGGATACCCTGATCCATACAGCTTCTCAAAAGCGTTCAAAAAATATTACAAAGTGCCTCCTTCACAGTTTATTTGGTAATTTTATGACTTCTCTGCTGCTCAAACGCTTGGATAAAATTCTCCGTTGGCTGAGCACCATTAAGCGCGTATTTTTTATTAATAAGGAAGATAAGAACACCGCTAATTTGATATCCCTTCGCTGTTGCTCATCGGCACGTACTTCTTCCTTCACCATCACTTGCAAGCATGTCAGCCACTCTCTTAGTTCCAAACTTATGATATTGTCTTTCAAAATGGCACTTAAACCGGCTTTAAGTGCCATTTTAACTCATTTACTTTCTGTTCTTGGTTCTTACTCGTCTTTTTAGTACCATTTTGATTTCGCACTTTTATATTTTGGTACTTATTTTTAGCAAAAAAAATCTCCATAAAACCCTTAACAAAAGACTCGATATCTGCACGAAAGAATATCAACTAAAACTACCCTGCCACCTTAAAGCAGCAGGGTGCTCTTGATTAAAGGCCAACACCAATCCACAGTTTTTCATCTCTCACCTCAAAATGCTTGAGTTTCCCTATTCGAATCGCTTTCGCCTTTTCCATTTGGTTTAGATCTATATGGATGATTCCTTTATGGCAATGAAGATAAGGCGATTTATTTAGAAGTTTTTTTGTTAACCACTCCTGATTTAAGGGCTTCATTCTGACTATTCTGAATGACAACTCCCGGTTCTCGGCTGCTAATGGTTTTAAATCCATCTGAAAATGAATCGTGATTCGGAGCTTTTTCGCGGCACCACTGATGACAATTTTATCTTTCACCAAACGGATATCTAAATTTGTAATTCCCTTTATTTTTTTCTTGCTTACAGCCCGACGTATCATGCTTTCGGCTATCGGTATCGTGACATATTTGTCTTCCAGTCCTTTCTTCGCCTTAGTAAGAAGACTCATTTCATCTTCAAATATTTTTTTAATTTTATCCTCGATGAATGCCCCCTCCTTTTTATGTGTGCTCATGTTGATTGCACGAGGCTTTACCATAAAGTGAGACTTCCATCAATTACTCACCGTGATCAATCTTGAATAGCCCTCAACGATTCGAGTCGTTCGTTAAACTTTATGTTAGAAAAAGATTGTCCTATGCCATAACCTTTTGATCATATATTGGAGAGTGACCCGTTTTCGCAAAAAAGTGGCCCGTTTCATGAAAATAATGACCCATTTATCAAGAAAAATGGCCCATTTTCCCCAAATAGTGGCCTCTTTCTTTTAAATAGTGCCCCCTTTACGGAGAAAAAGTCTCATAAGATAAAAACATATTTCTTACGAGACTTCCTTTTTGTTTTGCATTTATTTTTCGTTTTTTTCTTTCTCTTCTTCAACTAGCAATCGGCGCAAGGTTTTTCCTATTAATGACTTTGGCAGACTTTCGCGGAATTCGTATATTCGCGGTATTTTGTATGCGGCAAGCCTTTCTCGACAAAACGCTTCAAGCTCCTTTTCGTCTGTTGTTGCACCTTCTTTTAAAACAATGTATGCCTTCACCGTTTCACCTCGGTATTCATCGGGAACTCCCGCCGCAACGGCATCGATTATTGCTGGATGTTCAAACAAGACCTCCTCAATTTCTCGAGGGTAAATATTAAATCCGCCGGCAATGATGAGGTCTTTTTTACGATCGATAATGTAAAAGAAGCCGTCATCATCCATTTTCGCCATATCACCTGTATAAAGCCATCCATCCTTTAAGGTGTTACTCGTTTCCTCCGGTCGTTTCCAGTAGCCTCTCATCACCTGTGGTCCTTGAATGATCAGCTCACCCACTTCCCCGTTTTCAAGCTCTTCACCATTATCCGGATCGACAACTTTTGCAACCGTATCTGGAAAAGGAATCCCGATCGAGCCGAGCTTTCGTTTTTCCCATATGTTATTCGCATGGGTTACGGGAGAAGCTTCGGTTAAACCGTAGCCTTCAATCAGCTTGCCCCCGGTTATCTTCTCGAACGTGTCTTGGACCTCACCGGGCAGCGGGGCCGCACCACTAATACATATATTAATCGACGATAAATCATATTTTTTTATTTTGGAATGATGGATTAATGACATATACATCGTTGGCGCTCCAGGAAATGTAGTCGGCTGCAGTTTGTCAATTAACTTTAACGTCATGTCTACATCAAACTTCGGGAGAAGAATGAGCGTACCTCCCAATCTTATGGAAAGATTCATGAGGGCGGTCATTCCAAATACATGAAAAAATGGGAGCGCTGCCAAGTATCGTTCTTTCGCTTCCTCACTCCGATATACCCAGGCTCTCGTCTGCAAAGTATTGGCGACAAGATTATAGTGGGTAAGCATGACACCTTTGGACACGCCAGTTGTACCACCTGTGTACTGAAGCAGAGCCAAATCTTTTTCCGCATCCATTTTGACGTTAATCGGGTTAGCAGGTGCTATAGATAGAAGTTCCTTAAACGAATGCGTATTCTGATCGTAGCTGACATCCATCGATAAACCTTCTTTTTTTGTCTTGATCGGGTACAGTATATTTTTGGGGAATGGCAAGTAGTCCTTAATGGAGGTGAAAATCGTATGTCTTACTTCTATTTTCGGCAATACGTTTTGAACACGCTTAAACAAAAGATCCAAAGCGATAAGCACGCTCGCTCCAGAATCATTCATCTGATGCTCCAATTCTCTTTCCACATAAAGCGGATTGGTTTGAACGACAATCGCACCAATCATTAATGCTCCGTAGTAAGCGATGACTGATTGAGGACAATTCGGGAGCATAATTGCTACCCGATCGCCCTTCTCAATCCCTAACCCTTTTAAGACATTGGCAAACTGGTATGTTTCCTTTAATAACTGTTTATATGTGATCTTTTTTCCATAGAAAAACAGCGCTGTATGTTGAGGATATTTTTCTGCTGTGTCTAACATGAATTGAGCCAAATTTTGCTTTGGATATTCGTATGACGGTGCGACTTCTTTGGGGTAATACTCTAACCATACTTTTTCAGACATATCCAACTCTCCTTTTTGGCTATGACATTCAGTTGTTAAACGACATACTTCTCAGCTGAAATGACACGCTCGGCAATTTGTCTTTTCAGTACAACCGTATTGACTGGCGTTCGGCGAGCTAGCTTTTTTAGTACAGATAGCTGAGTCTTGAGCATATCCCCTGACTCCATCGCAGCTAAAGCATCCTTAGCGAGAGATTCGATTGTTTCAAAGGATTCGTGAACAAATACTTGCGTCATCGCGATTGCATTGGCCGCTTTCTCTTCACCCTGCTTAGCGATCAGCTTCTTCGTTCTGAGAAACGCACTTTCCGTTGCATACACTTGGATCATGATGTCAGCTAGATGACTCAGGATTTCTTGTTCATTTTCAAGTTTTTGCTGGTATTTTTGTACGGCTAGACCTCCGATCATTAAGAAGATTTTCTTCGCCATTGCAATCATGTACTGTTCTTGCTCCAAGAGCCCTTCAAACGTCCTTTTTGGCATAAATGTAAGCAGCTCTTCTTGCAGTGCTTCTGCTTTTTGCATCAGAGGAAGCTCGCCCTTCATTGCTCGCTTAATAAGAGTACCTGGTATGAGCAAACGGTTGATTTCATTCGTTCCTTCAAAAATTCGATTGATGCGCGAATCACGATAGATCCGCTCGATTTGATATTCTTGTATAAACCCGTAGCCACCGTGAATTTGAACCCCTTCATCTGCAAGAAAATCTAACGTCTCAGACCCAAATACTTTATTGATCGAGCACTCTAGCGCATACTCAGCAATCGCTTTGGCCGACGCCATCCCCGCATCTGAACTGTTGAAATCAATATCGTTCATACTCGAATCTATTAATCCAGCCGTTCGATACACCATACTGTCCAGAACATACGCTCTAATATTCATTTCTGCTAATTTATTACGAATGAGAGCGAAGGATGAGATTGGCTGGTTAAATTGAACTCTTTCATTCGCATAGGCCGATGCCAGTTCAATCGTATCCTTTGATGCACCGAGGCAACCAGCCGCAAGCTTAAATCGGCCGATGTTCAAAATGTTAAAGGCAATCAGATGACCTTTTCCAACCTCCCACAACAGATTCTCAGCAGGAACCTTCACATCTTCCAAAATAAGCGGACACGTGGAGCAGCCTTTGATGCCCATTTTCTTTTCTTCTGGACCAATACTGACTCCTTCCATCGTTTTCTCAACAATAAATGTACTAAAATCCGTTCCATTCACTTTCGCATAAACGATGAAAATATCAGCAAAGGCAGCATTCGTAATAAACTGCTTCGTTCCGTTTAAAATATAGTGCGTACCATCCTCAGATAACGTGGCGGTTGTTTTTGCACCAAGCGCATCTGAACCAGAGGATGGTTCTGTCAGGCAATAGGCTGCAATTTTTTGGCCGCTGGCTAAGTGAGGCAGGTATTTTTTCTTTTGCTCGTCTGTTCCAAAGTAAACGATCGGCAAGGTACCAATACCGACGTGTGCACCAACAGATAGAGCAAAAGACGATGCTTTAGAGAAGCGTTCACTGATTAAAGTCGAGCTTACTTTATCTAGACCAAGACCTTGATATTGCTCTGGCACATCCGCACTAAGAAGCCCCAATTCTCCAGCCTTTTGCAGGAACTTTACCGTAAGATCATAGTTTAAGCTTTCAAGCGCGTCATCCTGTGGCAGAATCTCTCCTTCAATAAAATCCTTTGTGGTTTCGGCAATCATTCGCTGCTCTTGTGTAAAATCATCAGGTGTGACAACCGAGTTATAGTCGACATCGTCAATAATAAAGCTTCCACCAACTATTTTTTCACCCATCATTGAGTTCCCCTTTCTTTCATGGTGCTGGTTACGTATGCAGAATGGTGATTCAGCGAGTTTCACGCATCATTTTACCCCGGATGCACTTCAAAAACTCCAGCTGCACCCATGCCGCCGCCGATACACATTGAAACCACTCCGTACCCGCCGCCTCGTCGTTTCAGCTCATAAAGCAAGGTTGAGGATAACTTGGCTCCTGTACATCCGAGAGGGTGGCCCAGTGCAATCGCTCCTCCATTCACGTTTACTTTCTCCTCATCGATATTCAGTTCGCGAATGATTGGCAAGCATTGTGCTGCAAATGCTTCGTTTATTTCAAAAAGCTTGATGTCATCCTGACTAACCCCTGCCATGTCAAGAGCTTTTGGAATCGCCTTGATCGGACCAACACCCATAATCTCAGGCTCAACGCCAGCCACTGCAAAGGATTTAAACGTAGCTAATGGTTTTAGGCCAAGTGCTTCCGCTTTCTCTTTACTCATCACAACGCACGCTGCTGCACCATCACTCATTTGCGACGAGTTTCCGGCAGTTACGGTCCCTCCCTGCTTGAATGCCGGCTTTAGTCCTGCCAGTACGTCAACACTTGTATCCGGACGAACCCCTTCGTCCGTGTCGACAACGGTTTGCTTTTCCCAGCGATTGCCTTTCTCATCGACTCCTTTAAGCGCTGTTTGCACCGGGGCAATTTCTTCCTTAAATTTCCCTGCCCGAACAGCTGCTGCTGCTTTCTGGTGGCTCGCTGCGGCAAAACGATCCTGATCCTTTCGTGAAACATTAAATCGTTCTGCCACTTCTTCAGCCGTAAAGCCCATCCCCATATAGATTTCCGGCATTTCCTCGACGATTTGCGGATGCGGGGAAAGCTTAAATCCCGTCATCGGGACATGACTCATGCTCTCTACTCCTCCGCCGATGACAGTATCGGCATGGCCGAGCATGACACGCTCTGCGGCAAACGCAATCGACTGCAACCCGGATGAGCAAAATCGGTTAATCGTAATGGCTGGAGTGGCAGCCGGAAAACCAGCATAAAGGGAGATAATTCTTGCAACATTTAATCCCTGCTCCCCTTCAGGCATGGCACACCCAATAATGATATCCTCCACATCCTCTTTCTTTAATCCGGGAACCCGCTCCATAACCGCATTTAAAACCGTACTTCCTAAGTCCTCTATGCGTGTTTGCGCAAATCCGCCTTTCTTTGCCTTCCCCGCCGGTGTGCGTGCTATCGATACAATCACTGCTTCTCTCACACAGTTCACCTCATTTCTCATTTAGTTACGTAATGGTTTCCCTTTGCTTAACATGTACTGCATGCGCTGCCTGGTTTTCGGCTCACCGCACAAGCTTAAAAAGGCTTCCCGTTCGAGATCGAGCATATATTGTTCACTCACTCGTGTCCCCGCAGGAACATCCCCCCCAGCTAATACGTGAGCCAGTTTATTGGCAATCAATAGGTCATGGTCACTAATATAACCCGCCAGCTTCATTTGATAAGCACCTAGCTTCAACACCGCCTTCCCTTCGTTTCCGACGACGCGAATATCCTCCTTTGGCTTTGGAGCATACTCCTCTTCAACCAACCTTAGTGCAGCCTGCTTTGCTTCATAAATGAGATGATCCTGATGGACAACAACAGTATCCTCATCACGCAAGTAACCGAGTTTTTTCGCATCTAAAGCACTTGTCGATACCTTTCCCATGCCGATCGTTTCAAAAATGTTGTTGACATATGGCTGTAAATCAACCTCAGGATTCGTAACAGAGCTGCTAAGACGACTGATGAGTTCCTTACATCCTCCGCCTGCCGGAATTAACCCAACACCAGCCTCGACCAATCCGTAGTACGTTTCTGCTGAGGCGACAACTTGATCGGCCGGCAGACAAACCTCAACACCGCCGCCTAAGGTCATCCCATGCGGAGCTGCAATGACAGGCTTTTCAAAATGCTTTAAGTGATACATTGTACGCTGGAATACGCGGATAATATGCTCAACTTCATCCCATTCTTCATCCTGCGCTTCCATCAAGAGCATCATTAAGTTTGCGCCAACGCAGAAATTCCGTCCTTGATTGGCAATGACGAGCCCATCGTAATGGCTGCGGACTTCTTCGATGCTTTGCTCAATCATCGTTAAAATATCTGCACCAATCGCATTGTTAGGGGAATGGAATTCGAGACATGCGATTCCATCACCAAGATCAATCAGGCTGGCTCCACTGTTCGCTTTTACAACCTTATTTTGCTCTTTAAGCGTCCGTAGTGAAATCACTTCAGGCTTTGGCTCTCGTTGTTTGTAGGCACCATTTGAAACGAAAAACGTCGTACCTTCTTGCTTCGTGTAAAACGATTTGTTCCCAGCTTCAAGCCAATCTTTCACCCATTGTGGAACGCTCAACCCTTCTGCTTCCATCCGCTTTACCGATGTTTCCAATCCAATTGCATCCCACGTTTCAAACGGGCCAAGCTCCCAATTAAAGCCCCACTTCATTGCTTCATCAATTTCCAGAATCGAATCCGCAATTTCTCCAACTTTTTCCGCTGAATAAAGGAGTACTTTTTTAAGCGTATTCCAGGCGAGTTCAGAGTAATGATCCTGCGCACTCAAGAGCGCTTTCAGCTTTTGCTTTGTTCCTTTTGCCATTTTTGCTGTTTCCAAAGATGCCCCGACCGCTTTCTTTCGCGGTTCGTATTCCATCGTCTGAAGATTAAGGGAAAGAATCTCCTTCCTCTTTTCGTTCTTCACCTTTTTATAAAAGCCCTGCCCCGCCTTCTCGCCAATCCAGCCTTTTTCAACCATCTCCCGTAAAATATCCGGAACTTTAAATACTTTTTTCTCCGCTTCATCGGTTACTTTTTCGTACATATTGTTGGCAATATGAACAAACGTATCAAGTCCCACTAAGTCCAACGTTCGAAATGTCGCACTTTTCGGACGCCCCATTGCCGGTCCGGTAATGGCATCCATTTCTTCGACTGTATATCCTTTAGCAAGCATTTCGTTTAGTGTGACGTGCAGACTGTATGCTCCGATCCGGTTCGCGATAAAATTCGGCGTATCCTTCGCAATCACGACCCCTTTGCCGAGCTTTTTCTCACAAAATTGACTCATGATGTCTACGATTTCCGGCAGTGTTTGCTTGCCTGGAATAATTTCTAATAGTTTCATATAGCGGGGCGGATTAAAGAAATGTGTGCCGAGAAAGTGCTTTTTAAATTCCTCACTGCGCCCCTCGACCATTGCATTGATGGAAATGCCTGAGGTGTTAGAGCTGACAATTGTTCCCTTCTCCCATACCGTTTCAACGCGCTCGAAAAGTTGCTTCTTCATGTCAAGATTTTCAACAATCACTTCAATAATCCAATCAACTTCCTTTATTCGCTCCAAATCATCCTCTATATTGCCAGGAGTAATAAACGATACTAAATCCTCATCATACAGCGGGGCTGGTTTTGTTTTCTTAAGCCTCTTTATGGCATTTACAGCTTTACGGTTACGGACTTCCTTACTATCTAGATTCAGTCCTTTTCTTTTCTCTTCTTCTGTCAATTGATCAGGAACAATATCGAGCAAGAGACAAGGGATCCCCACGTTTGCTAGGTGGGCTGCAATGCTTGCTCCCATAACGCCCGAACCGATTACAGCTGCACGTCGAATTTGTCTTTCCATACGATGAAACCTCCTGTTCTATCCTGTTAGTTTACTAGACTCGCCAAAGACAGCTTGCTCTAAGATCTCAGCAATATCCTTTGTCTTCACACGCTCCTCTACTTCCATTGCTTTCGTACCATCATCTAGCATTGTGAGACAAAACGGGCATGCACTGCTAATCATCGTCGGATTCACGTCAAGCGCCTGCTCCGTACGAGCGAGATTCACCCTCTTTCCAGCAGTTTCCTCCATCCACATCATACCTCCCCCTGCGCCGCAGCACATTCCATTCTCACGGTTACGCTCCATCTCAAGCAATTCCACACCTTTAATCGAACGGAGGATATCTCGAGGCTGCTCATAAAGATTGTTATAGCGCCCAAGATAACAGGAATCATGATACGTAATCCGCTCATTCAATTCATACGTTGGCGTCAACCGGCCTTCTTTCACTAGTTGATTGAGAAACTCGGTATGATGAAGGACCTCAACCCCGTCTAAACCAAACTCTGGGTATTCATTTTTCATCGTATTAAAAGTATGCGGACAGGCTGTAACAATTTTTTTCACATTGTATTTCTGGAATGTTGCGATGTTTTCCATGCATAGCTCTTGGAACAGTAATTCATTGCCCATTCTTCTCGGTGTATCACCGGAATTTTTCTCTTCATTGCCAAGAATCGCAAAGTTGACGCCTGCTTCATTAAGTAATCTTACAAACGCTCGGGACACTTTCCGGCTGCGATTATCGTATGATCCCATCGAACCGACAAAGTAAAGAATCTCAAAATCAGGATTTTCCTTTACTGTCGGCACCGGAATCCCTTCAATGTCTTCTGTCCACTTCGCACGGTCTCTTCGATTGATTCCCCACGGATTCCCTTGACGTTCAATGTTCTGCATCGCACGCTGGCCTTCATGAGGAACACTGCCTTCCATAAGAAGCAAATACCGGCGCAAGTCAACGATTTTATCAACATGTTCATTTCCGACTGGACATTGATCCTCACAGTTCCGACATGTCGTACATGCCCAAATCTCTTCCTCGGTCATCACATCGCCAACGAGACTTAGCTCCTGCACATTTTGATCACTTGTCGACCACATCTGCTGCTGAAGCGTCATCGTCGGTTGAATCGTCGTCCCTTGCCCCCACTCGACCTCTTCTGCATGAACATCGTGTACACTGTGTATACCAGTTTGTTTATACTTAGACTCCGGTACCCAAGGTGATTTCGATGTGATCGCTGCTCCTTTTTCAGTCAGGTGGTCTCGCAGCTTTACAATCAGATGCATCGGCGAAAGAACCTTGCCCGTATTGGAAGCTGGACACACATCCGTGCAGCGTCCACATTCCACACAAGAATAGAAGTCAAGCATTTGCTGCTGCGAGAAATCCTCAATTTTTCCAACACCGAATGATTCCGCATCTTCATCCTCAAGATCAAGGCTTCTCAATTGGCCAACCGGCTCCGTTCGTCTTAAAAAAATGTTGATCGGAGCAACGAAAAGATGAAAATGCTTCGACTGCGGAACATACACTAAAAACGCCAGCAAAATCAACAAATGCGCCCACCAAAACGTGTAAAAGAGAACATGTGCTGTGACCTCTCCAACCCATGTAAAAGTTGCTGCGATCACAGAGGAAATCGGAGCATACCAAGAAAAGGAGAGCTCATGTACGATCCGCTCAAATCCAAGCGTCAATAAAACCGATAACATTAAGGAAAAAATGAAATAAATAACGATTCTAGGCTTTTTCCCTCTTTTTAAGCGCGGCAGCTTCTCCCCGTAACGGCGGTAGGCAGCATAGCCAACTGCAAGCAAAATGAGAAAGACTGTCACTTCCTGAAAGAGGTTAAAGACGTGATAGCCAGGAACCGGAAGCCCATTTGCCCCTAGGCCTTTGACAATGATATCCAAGGCACCAAACTGTACAATGATAAATCCATAGAAAATAATCACATGCATGATTCCACTTTTTTTGTCCTTCAACAATTTTGATTGACCGAATACTTGAGAGACAAACGTCCTAAACCGTTCATCCAGCTTCCTTTCCATTTCCACCTGTTTTCCTAGCTTAATATATAAGTAGCGATGATAGACAACTTTTCCAAATAAATACAAGCCGTAACCAGTTACTAAGAGAAATGCTAGAAATTGAATCCATTGCCAAGCCACAATGATCGCTCCTTTCCTGAAATAGTAGGTTTACAGAAGCTTTTGGACCGCCTTTTTCCTTGAAGAAACACACATTAAAAATAAAGAGCTCTCATACATATAAAGATATGTACCAGCTTATTAGAAAATACCAACCCATTTATGTTTGAAAGGAGAATGATAGATGGATATTTATGTCATCATGAAACAGACCTTCGACACCGAAGAAAAAATTATCATTGAAGATGGCAATGTTTCTGAGGATGGAGTTCAATATGTCATCAACCCATATGATGAATATGCCGTAGAAGAAGCAATTCAAACAAGAGATGAATTAGGAGGAAGCGTTTACGTTATTGCTGTAGGTCCAGAGCGGACATCCGAAGCACTAAGAACAGCATTGGCTATGGGAGCCGATGAAGCCGTATTAATATCCGATGAGAGAATTGGCTCAGATGAAAACACGATCTCCAAGGTATTAGCTTCATACTTAGGTAGCCAGAAGGTTGATTTGATTCTAGGCGGTTATTTCTCGGTCGATAACGGAGCCGGTCAAGTGGCCATTCGATTAGCACAGCTCTTAGACATTCCGCACGTCGGCTCGATTACAAAGCTCGATATGAGTGATAGCAAAGCGAAAGCAGATCGAGATGCAGAAGGTGACCTCGAACAGGTTGAAGTCACACTTCCTGCTGTTTTTACTGCGCAACAAGGATTAAATGAACCACGTTACCCAAGCCTACCAGGAATTATGAAAGCCAAAAGAAAACCTTTTAAACAATTAACCTTAGATGATCTCGATATAGAGGAAGCCGAGCTATCCCCAAAAACAGCTAGAACAGCCCTTTCTCTCCCGCCTCAAAAAGAAGCAGGGCAAATTCTGAAGGGCGAGACTGCTGAGCAAGTGAAGGAGCTTGTTGAAAAACTGCGTGATGATGCAAAAGTATTATAATAAGGAGGCATTCCTATGAGTAAAACCATTCTAGTCGTTGCTGAGCACCGCGACGGAGCATTGCGTCAGGTCACCTATGAGGCCATTCAAGCAGCAGCATTGTCCTCAGCCGAAAACGACCAGCTCCATGTCGCCGTCATTGGTCATCAAATAGAAGGCTTGACAGAATCCCTTTCCAGTATTGATGCTGAAAAAATTTATCTTATCGATCACTCAGATTTACAGCAATACCATCCAGAAGCGTATGCTGCTGCTTTAAAGCAAGTAATTGATGCCTCCAATCCAGACGGAATCATTTTGGGACACACGGCTATCGGACGCGACCTGGCGCCGATGATTTCAGCAAAGCTCGATGCCGGGCAAATTTCGGATGTAACAAATATTGAGAACGTCGACGATCAAGTTGTGTTCATCCGGCCAATCTATGCGGGAAAAGCGTTTGAAAAAAAGGTTTTTCAAAGCTCCCCATGGGTTGTCACAGTTAGACCAAATAATATTTCAGCAGCTGATTCAAGCGGCGGCAAAGCTGAAGTGGAAAATATCGAGTATGCTAAGCCAGCTTCTTTACGAACAGTTATCCAAAACGTGGTCCGGAAAACTTCTGGAAAAGTAGATTTATCAGAAGCTAAAATTGTTGTATCAGGCGGGCGCGGAGTCAAAAGTGCAGACGGTTTTAAGCCTCTGCAAGAGCTAGCCGATGTCCTCGGCGGGGCAGTTGGTGCTTCTAGAGGGGCTTGCGATGCGGATTACTGTGACTATTCACTGCAAATCGGGCAAACCGGTAAAGTCGTCACACCAGAGGTCTATATTGCATGCGGGATTAGCGGTGCGATTCAGCACGTTGCCGGAATGAGTCAGTCAAAGATTATTGTCGCCATTAACAAAGATCCTGAAGCGCCAATCTTTAAAATCGCTGATTACGGTATCGTCGGGGACCTTTTTGAAGTCGTGCCTTTACTTACACAGGAATTTAAAAAGGTGTTAGGTTAGAAAAAGCTGGCCCAAATTGAGGACCTCTCCCCACTCGCTTGAGGGCCTCTTTTTCTTGCTTCCTCGAATAAGTGTCAATTCAGCTTGTTCATTTTAAAATTTTGGTACTTATCCACTTTCTTAGTGCCAAATTTACGATCATGGGTTTCATTTTGGTACTTAAACCGGCTTTAAGTACCATATTGGCTCATTCGATTTCTGGTTTTGGTTCTTACTCGTCTTTTCAGTACTATTTTGATTTCGTGTTTTTATATTTTGGTACTTATTTTTAGAAAGATATCATTCAACTAGTTTATGAATGGTTCCTGTCAGAGCGACCGATTACTACAAGACTAACTTCCCCACGTAAAGAAAACTCGGCGATTGCCAAGCCTTTAGGCGACAGCAGAGCCGTAGTTGCACTTATACTTCGCACCTTAAAATTTTTGCTACGTCGAGTAGCTTCCCTGCTAAAATTTCACACTTTTCTAACGTGCAAAAAAAAGACTTCTACCATCACAGTAGAAGTCTCCACCATTTATTCGACCACTGGCGTTCGCTGTATATGAGGATAGGTAAAAATATCCCATTCATCTCGGCTTAACCGCTCCCTCTTCATCCGCTTGAAACTAGTGCAATATCGGGGGTAATCAACTGAGATTTAACAAATTTTCTATTCAAGCGGTTTTTCTTTATATTCTTTAATCCAATATTCGTAATAAGGATTGTCCCATGTCGAACCATCATAAAATGTAACGCTTTTTACACATGCCAAAACTTGAGATATTCCATGAGGATCGTCAAGTTCCCATCCTACATTTTCTCCGAATCTGTCTCCAGCAACAACATTCACATCTTCCGCATTTCCTACAAATTCATACCGACCGCCTGAAAAGTCAAAATTCCCCCTAATTTTTAATGGATAGCCGTTGTTGTCAAAACCTAATACACCTACTTCAAAGTTTTTTATAGTCTTATCAGAATCATTTCTAATCATCACTTGTACCATATCTGGGTATAAGGCTTTATGCTCAGGATCTTGCTCAACAATCTTAGCATTTTCTACAATGATTATTTGTTCATCTTTTGCATTCTTCATTTCCTCTTGTCTTTCAGCAGCTCTGATTTTTTCTAATTGTCCCTCATAGACCTCTAATTTAGAAAGAATATCACTATCATCTGGAATGACGTCATCAGCATCTTGAAGCAAAGAAATAGCTTCTTCATATTTATTATTAGAAACATATTTTTCTGCCTGCTTTATAGCCTCACTCTTATAATTATCGCCTATTTCTTGTATTTGTTCTTGAGCTGATTCAAAGTTTTCATCTTCCTCCATAACTTTTCCAAACTCTTTTATTGCTTCTATGTAATTTTCAGAATCTACGAATTCCAATCCTTTTTTATAGGAAATTCTAGAATCATGGAGTTCGTTCATTTCATCGATAGTATGCTTCACATCAGTGGATATTAGTTCAGTACTTTCTATTGTTTCTAATCTGTTCATAGCTGCATTATAGTTCATTTCATTATTGATAAACTCATTCTTAATTTTTGATACTTCCTCCGCCAAGAATGTCTTCGCTTGATTTTCTTCCTCTGTATTATCCTCTATTTCATCTTCATATATACGATTTGCTTCAGAATAATTATTATCCCGTATTTCTGTTTTATATTGTCTTAATGAATCATTGAAGTAAACAAAAAATAGTAACGAGCAAATTACAATGATAACCATAGCTGACAGTAACATTAAAATATTTCTCTTCCCAATAATTAATTTAGATCTGTCTTTTTCCTTATCTTCATTATGTTTGTACAATTGCTCTCCACATTTTCTACAATAAATACTGTCTTCTTGATTCTCTGTCTTACACTTTGGACATATCATGATTTTCTCTCCCTTTTAACAGTGACACTTCCTGATGTTTTGATGCTTTGTTTCATTTTTTTGCAAGTTCTCCAACAAAATCACTGATAACATTGGAAGAGGATACAGTGATTGATGGCTTTACTATGTTTCAGCGGCCTCTGGGATTTCATTTAATTTTTACAAAATAATGCACGCTTCATATCATCTTCTGGAGTAATTTCTGCAAATAGATGGAAACCTAATTTTTCGTGAAACTTTACAGAACCTGCATTATACGGTTCCATGACAACTGCTAGGTAAATAGGTTGTTTCACCGTATCGATAAAAAAGCGATATAACTTCTTTCCAACTCCTTGTTTTTGAGCATTTTTTGCCACACAAATCTGTTTGATTACTACAAATGAAGACGCTGCATGCTTTTTGTATGCTTGATTAACTTTGCTATTATTTAATTCCGTATCCAAAAAGCCGAGTAAAAAACCTTGTAATTCTCCTTCTTTTTCTACTACATAAAAGTGTTCACAATCTTTTATATATTGTTGATATTGTTCTTTCGTATAGCCGGACACTAAAAAACCATTATTCTTTTTTTCTTCCTCACTTAATTGTGATAAAGAGTTTTCAAGAGCCATTTCAGCTATTTTATTTACATCACTTAAACGCGCTTTTCTCATCAATTGCATGTTCTAACTCCCTTCTGCTTAAATATAAATGAATGAAATAATTAAAATAATCAACCATATCATGAAAACAAGCAGCGGAAATGCTCTCATTACTTGTCCTGTAGGGGAAGCCTTAAATGCTTTATCGAATGGATTAAATTTCACTGCCACGATATTGATTCCACCTAAACGCTCTAATATTTCCTCTATTTCTACTATTGTTTTCTTCCGTTTCTGCAAATATTTTATTCCATTGTGGATTGTCACAAAAAACATCAAAGAAACAATAATACCTAAAATAGATAATGTTAACAACATTGCGAAAAATGCATTAGAGTAGTTGGAGTCAGCATTGGCAACAATACTAATCACACCGAACAAACCAGCTGAAACATATAGGAAATTATGGACTTTTGACCAATTAAGCTTATCCTCATGTTCATACAGACTTACTGCAAATTCATACTGTGTCATTATTACTTCCTTATCATAATGTGGATTGTTGGCTGGATTATTCCAGAAGAAAACTCCCTTTTTATCTCTTTCTGTTACTACTTCAAATTTTTGTTTAAATCCTAATGCATTATGTAATTGAATAGCAGGATTATTATAAGGTTCAATATCTGCCACAGCGAAAATATCATCACTGATTTTGGACATCAATTTTTCATATAGTAATTTTGCATACCCTTTTTTGCGATAAGATGCCTCAATACATACTTGTTGGATAACAACAAATGAATTACTAGCAAATGTTTTGATCTTTTGATTAATGGAATAGTTAGAATCTAACTCCTCTTCTTTCAAAGCAAATAAAAATCCAATTATATGTTGATTCGTTTCTAACACATAGAAATGTTCAGTAGAGTCTATCAATCTAGCATATATTTCTCTACTCTCATAGCCTGTTAAAAAGCCGTTTTTTACTAACTTTTTTTGTGACAAAGAATTCTTAGCACTTGCCCTTGCTATGTTATGAATGGTGTCTAGGTCGTTATGTTGTACTTTTCTTACTTGAATACTGTCCAATACTTTCCTTCACCTACTTTTCTTTATATCTTGTTCTCTAATTCCTTTCAGATAGGATATGCATTCAGTTTACCTGCTTATTATGTATAAAACAGAGCTGTTCCTTTTAAAGCCTCGTGAACTCCTTCTCAGTTGTTAACTGTACAAATCTAATACTTTATACTTATGACAATTATATCAAAACAATCTATATTTCACATAATCATCCAAATGCAAAGATTACTACAAACTATTTTAAGAGTTCCTGTCACTGGCGTTCGATGATCGGTGAAAAAATCCCATTATACGAAAGTTTCTTCTTTTGGATACCATCCTACCGCTCCTGAAAAAGGGATTCCATGTTATCAGGGTGGTGGAATGACCAAATTTATCATCTTGTGTTTCATTTTGGTACTTAAACCGACTTTAAGTACCATATTGGCTCATTAGATTTCTGTTTTTGGTACTTACTCGTCTTTTCAGTACTATTTTGATTTCATGCTTCTATATTTTGGCTCTTATTTTTTAGTAACAAAAGACTAGTTACCTGCAAATGACGTAAGAATATCCACGAGTGGCTCTATCCCTGATTGATTTAGCCGGTAAATGGGCAAAGTTGCCTGTCCCTACTTTCCCACCTCTAAAAGTGTCAGATAGCCTCACGATTGCATAGGCTAACGTGTAGATATTTTTTACAAAGGGGGGCTGATTTTGTCAGGAAAAGTGATTAACTACTATGCTGGTGGTAACACGGCAAAGGGATTCTACGATCTGTTCGAATCGAATATGCAAGAGTTAGAAAATATATATCTATTAAAAGGTGGTCCTGGTACGGGGAAATCCACGATGATTAAAAAGCTGGCAGATGCGTGGTTACAACAGGGTTATAATATTGAGCGGATTCATTGTTCATCAGATAATGATTCGTTAGACGGTCTTATTATCCCAGCACTTCAATTTGGAATTTTCGATGCCACTGCTCCACATGTTTTAGAGCCAAAGGCCCCTGGAGCAATTGAACAATATGTCAACCTTGGAGCTGCTTGGGATAAAACAAAACTAAAAGAAAATAAAGAAGAAATCGCTGAGTTGCAAACAAAAATAAGTGAAGCATTTCAATCGGCTTATGACTGTTTTGCAGAAGGTCTTCGGATTCACGATTACTTAGAGGATATATACATTAATGAAATGGATTTTAACAAAGCAAATCAAGTCACTGACGAATTAATTCAAAAGATTTTGCTCAATAAAACAAGTGATCAAGGAAATGCTGTCGTCAAACATCGCTTTTTCGGTGCATCTACCCCAGAAGGCGTCGTTGATTTTATTCCGTCTATTACCGAAGAGTTGACGAAGCGTTACTTTATTAAAGGGCGTGCTGGTTCTGGTAAATCAACACTACTAAAAAAAGTAGCCAGTGCTGGTGAGGATAAGGGCTTTGATATTGAAATGTATCACTGCGGGTTTGACCCGGAAAGTATAGACATGGTTGTCATTCGCGAGCTTGGTGTCTGTGTATTTGATAGTACCGATCCACATGAATATTTCCCTGAGCGACATGGTGATGAAATTGTCGACTTATACGAGCAAACGATCACACCTGGAACGGATGAAAAATATGAATCAGACATTACTCATTATACAAAAAGCTACAAGCAACGAATGAAAGATGGCATCACTTATTTACAAGAGGCCAAATCATTACATGATAACTTAGAAAAAACGTATATCGATGCCGTTGATTTTGCGGTCATTGATGAAATGTATTCCTCTATTTATAAAGAAATCGAAGAATTGGCAGGAGAAAGTTCATAATCCTATCCATTGAAATTACATTACATGCATCTTCTTCCCAATTTCTCCTTAGAAAAAAAAGAAAATGCCATAAGTAGTGGTGCCACTCCTTAACTCAGATAACCTCTTCTCCTATATATTGTGTTGCTGGCAATAGGTTTCAACGATTTCTTCTATTTGGCTTGCTTCAGGATATTTTCCAGAAAAGGTGAATGTCAATTCTTCTTTAAAATCACCTTGTTCATAAACATGGATGGCACCATTTTGATTAATCACACTATACTCTGGTTCAAATCTATATCCGTTTCGTTCAATTGCTCCCACTGCTCTCATCCTTTTATAATGATTATTTCTTTGATCTTACTAGAAACAACTAATGCTATACCTCGATCGCTCCTCCATTCACTCGCTTAAAACCACGCGATTTACCTAACTCTTCTACGAGCTTTAACGCTGCCCTATCCTTTGCTTTCGCCTCAATCATGATATCCGCTGATTTTCCATACGCTTTTAAAGGTTTTATAAAGTCTTTCGCAAAATCAATATCCACATAATCAGCATGTGCTCGTATCATTTTTTCCGATTTAGGTGAGGATAAGTGAAATTTAGGAGGATGGCCTGTTCCTTCCCAAGTCTCAAAAATTCTCGGGAGTAACTCTTCCCATGCTCCCTCTCCAGGGTTTGCCCAATGGTGATGATAGTCAAATACAAAAGGGACACCGTTCGTCTTACAAATCTGTAACGTTTCTTCTGCTGTATATGTCTTATCATCGTTTTCTAGAGTCGTTTGCATGCGAATATCCTTATCAAGCTTCACAAAATTTTGGTTAAATCGATCCATCGCCTCTTCTTTGTTACCATAAGCGCCTCCAACATGGATGTTTATCATTGCTTGCTTTTCTATTCCCATCGCTCTCAACATGTCATAATGATAAGTCATACCAACAATGGCATTTTCCGTGACATGGTTCTGCGGGCTAGTGAACAAGGTGAATTGATTCGGATGGAAGCTGACACGAAGCTTATGTTTTTGTACTAGTACTCCAATCTCCTTAAAGAGTGAAGCAAAAGGAGTGATAAAATCCCACCTTACCTCTGGATGTGTGGCAAGTGGTACAAGTGAGGATGACATTCGATAAACGTCTATACCATGTGCAATGTTGTAATGAAGAATACGAATGGTGTTTCTTAAATTTTGTTCCGTCAGATAATAAAGTTTTTCTTTTCTATCCTCTTTATTTAACTTCTTCCAATTGGTAAACGTTAACGTTCGAGAAGGAGACGCTTCCCAAAGCGAAAGCGCCATTGAGACGTAACCAAACCTAAGTATCATCGTTTCACACCAACTTATGAATGTAGATGGAATTAGTGTGAAGCAAAGGGACGGTTCTCATTCATGATAATGACATGGTACGTGAGAACTTTCCCTGATTAGGATTTTTATAAGAAAACCCTGCGATTTCTAAACTTAAAGAAGACAATTAACAGAAATTTAACAGAATTCCATCTCTTTTTTTCCATTTTTTGTGCTAAAATAATAAAAAGAGGTGAAACCATTGAGGTATGTATATCTAATTATTAGTGTATTATTTATCTTTGGGTTAGACCTATGGGTAGAAAATTCACCATTAGCATCCAAGTTCTACGATAACCTGCTTAGACCTATCATGGATGAGGGAAAGATTCATTTCATTTGGCTAATTGCTACAGTTGTGATTCTATCTATAATTTGGAGAAAACAAGTGATTGACAAAAATGATAACATACAGAATCTTAAAAATAAATTGAATTCTGAAATGGAGATTTTAATACAAGCTAATATGCAACTAAGCAAGTATAGATTAAAAGATAACATCTCCGTTCTTCTTAATAACTTTGTAAAGTCTCATTCATACGCTATTGCTGTTCAAATGTATGAGTTCCAAGAGATAAAAGTAAATAGAAAAACTATTTATAAAATTACTCTAGATGAAGGAGTAGTAACCGAAAATATCAACATAAATGCTGTTCAACAAATTTACTATAGACAAAGAACGTCTGTCATTAATCAATTTGAGAAAGCACAAAGACTTTCTTTAGAGAATGATAATCCAAACCCATTATTAGATTTTGTGTTAGACACATATAGTCACTTGAATAATTTCACACCTCATGATGAAAATGAAGAAGATGCTGTATTATGCTCTTTAATGTTTTTAGGATTGGAAATATTAGAAAAGGATTATGATTTAGGGATAGACTCTTTAGGAGATAACGAGGAGC
This sequence comes from Gracilibacillus sp. YIM 98692, assembly GCF_010993965.1. GTDB lineage: Bacteria > Bacillota > Bacilli > Bacillales > Amphibacillaceae > Gracilibacillus. The sequence continues at coordinate 449,506 of NZ_WIXM01000001.1, forward strand.
AATTGCGTTCTTTGATGGATAATTATAAGACAGGCATTTTAAGAGGTGCATTGATGAGAGATGCCTTTTATACATTCACTCATATAAAGGAGAATGACAAATACAATCGTCAATATATAACTAGACTGGTTAATGTTAGAGGTAATTTAAAGCTATTTTTAATAGCTTTAGACGCTAGTATTTTAGATGATGAGGTATATAATAGTATCATGACTAACATTAGTGAAGGTTTTGAAAACCTTTTAATTGATCTGGAAAACATGTATAATAATAGTATAGAAAGGATAGGTGATTAGTTATGGTAACTAAGTTTCCGAAAAAGCAAATCACCAAAAAACAACAAGCGGCAGTTATTAATCGGTTGAGAAATGCAGGAATACAAGTACAAAAAGGAAAAAAAGCACCTGAAAACGGACGTTACTCTGGAATTGTCGGTAAAGAGCGCAAAGAAAGAGTTTTAGAAATATAAAGCCATAAATGATCGAGTATCTTATAGATGCACGGTCATTTTTTTATTCTGAATACATATTATGGTATTGGAGAAACTCTAAAAAAGAGGTGTTTTCCAATGCATAAAAACAAGAAAAAGAAATTTGATATAAATCAAGATTATATCCTTTCCAAGCTAAATCATGCAGGTATCAAAGCGACAAAAGGAGGAAAAAAACCAACAGATGGTACATTCTCGGGGATCATAGGGGAACGAAAAGGAATAAGAAAACTAAATATCCCATTTAACTTGCGTAATAAATAAATCTTGGTCTTAAATTCGAGTTCATGGCACCATCCGATAAAACGTAACCGAACCTAAGTATCATCGTTCACACCAACTTATGATTGTAGATGGAATTAGTGTGAGGCAAAGGGACGGTTCTCATTCATGATAATGACATGGATAACGTGAGAACTTTCCTAATTAGAATTTTTGTAAGGTAAACAGGGTCAGTCTGGCATAACTAATGCTAAAACTGACCCTTTTATTCATTTATTATTTATCGTTACGATTTTGCTGAAGCTGTTGCTGCCCCATCTTGACTAATTCCTGGACCATATTACCGCCTATATTCCCACCTATTTTTCCAGCATCTTTAGCTTTAATATTCCCATTATAGCCTTGATCAAGTGATACATGTTGTTCTGCTGCAACTTCGTATTTTGCTTTTTGAGGGTCATTGGTATTAGCAATTTTTGCTTTTAATTGATCCAATCCTTCTCGAGCTTCTGGAACAAGTATTTTATTCTTCTTTGCCATTTCATTCATATCCTTTTCTTGGAATATCTTCACCATCATGACTCGTTAGTTCATCATTTTTATTAGTACGATCGATTTTTCCATCGATCGTGCCTTCCATATAATCATCAGAAACTTGTTCATGGGTGATCGCTAAACCTTTTTCTGTTTGATCTTGGCTATTATAATCCTCAACATCATACATTTTTTCAGCTACTTTTTCACTATCCTTCAGTTTTCGATTGCTTTTTGCCATTTTACATACCTCCCTTTATTATTATGTTTTGCGTTCAACTAGAATTTATGAGCATCAATTGGCTACATCAAATATTATTTTTTAATTTTTAACGAACTTTAGTGATAAGGTGAAGGAGGTGAAATGATGTATAATACCTAACAAATTCGTTTAAAATAAGGGAGCGCTTCGGCAGTTGACGACAGCAAACCACACGGGTAGTGCCAAGTATCAGAGGAATTTAATAAAAATTATGCAATACTTCTATCATCATCGTCCTTATTCAAATTATTTAAATGTTGTTTTTTTACATTCCAGAAGTAAATGCGGGGAAGACCTGATAATAACCAATATTCATATACTAATGTAGAGCTAACAAATAATATCATGGTCCAATCTAATTGTTTCAAAAAAATCTCTCCCTTCATAACTATTTTATGGCAAGGGGAGGTTGTCTAAGTACGTTTCATTTAAAAGTACAATACTTTAAAATAAGGAGTTTTGTTAGATAAGATGCAATTTGATGATTAAGCTGAACCTCATACATCTCCCTCTAGAGAAGAGAATGCTCAGAATTGCGGTTGTGGTTTTGATGATTTCATTCAAAATAATTCCATCTATGTTCACCTTTTTTCTCATAGTATTGTTGTAATATACGAAAGATTCTTCTTTTGGAAACCATCCTACCGCTCCATTTAAAAAATGAGGATGATGTTATTTTTCGTTTAGGGAACAAAAAATGATACTCATCACTGATACGCAAAATAGCTTCCTTACCCTTTTCAACATGTCCACAACACATACGACATTCGATGCCTTGCTTTTTAGGATGTGTAGACATTCCACCACACTTATAACATGGAATCCCTTTTTCTAACTCATCATATTGATATTCTGGAAACTGTTTAAATGGAGGATGTTCGATGTGACTTACATTGATTTTTTCTGAAGCTTGTTTTTCTTGTGAGGTAAGATTAGCGGTGTTAGGAAATTGCCTGATAAAAGGATTGATTTGCGTTGGTAAGATAATATGTTTGTCTTGTGGAGCTTGAAAGATGGTGCACTCGGGGTTAACAAATATCAAGTAAGAAATCAAGGGGAGCCGTATTTCTAACGATTGGAATAATCTCCGAAGTATGGAATGAGCTCGATCACGTTGAGCTATCGGATTATCGATTTCCACTTGGTTCACCATAAATAATTTATCATCATGCCAATAAAATTCACCGTTGAAGTTTTTTATTTCAAATAAGAAAACCTTTCCGTTTTTTAATAAAATAGTATCCATTTGACAATATTTAGAATGATGTATCAATAAATCTTTTAATATGATATGCTCTCCTGCTAGTTTATCTAGGTATGTATCAAACATAACTTCTCCTTCAAAACCTCTAGCTAAACTTCGGTACCGATTCTTTTCTTCCTCGTTCAATTGCTTTCGTTTTGATAATAGCTCATAAGCGATTAATTCGTCAGGTTTTTTTCTTTGTTTTGCAACCATGAAACTCCTCCTTTTTTCCATATTATAACATATATATACATATATTTGATCAAACCAGTTAATCAGTTTCAATTCAGCTCGTTCATTTAAAATTTTGGTACTTACCCACTTTCTTAGTTCCAAATTTATGATCTTGGGTTTCATTTTGGTACTTAAGCCGGCTTTAAGTACCATATTGGCTCGTTTGCTTTCTTGTTTTGGTTCTTAATCGTCTTTTCAGTACTATTTTTGATTTCGTGCTTCTATATTTTGGTGCTTATTTTTTCAATTAACGGTGCCTGCTCGTCTATTTTTTTCGGATATAAAATGGAGCATACAATAATAAAAACATTACGAAGGTGAAAATTTCTAAAGGGATAATATAAAATGGCCATGGCCCTAAGTAATCAAAAATGGATGGGATAGTAGGCTTTCTCATCATATACATGTAATTACTGTTTATAACGACATTCACTATAAAAATGAATAACGCATAGACATTTACATACAGTAATGCTTTAAAGATAGACTGGAATCTGGGGCGATAACCTTCCACCAAGACCATGAATATATTCGCAATGGCAATTCCCCCATGCGAAAGAAAGAAGTGTACATACCTAAAATGAGGAAACGCATAGGCTTGAATGTCCGGTGTGAGCATAGCTTGAACAGCACTTCCAACACCAACAAAATAAGTGAACTCAAAAAGGCGATAGCTTCTTGTTAGGAGTAAAATACTTGATAAAAACAGCGAAAGGCTGCTTAAATGAAGTGGCAGTGAATACTGGATGGACCATTCGCCTATGAAATGAAGCCACCAAATTAAACTTGCTTCAGAAATAAGCAATCCTGCTGCCAAGCCATATCTAAATAGCCTGTTAGTTAACCCTCGTCTTAGCCGCTTTCTGAAAAAGTACATGCCAATACAAATAGCTATGATAACGGCCAAAGTCAATATATGAGTTACGGAAAATAAAACAAACGGCTCACTACCATCCTTAACGAACAAATCACTCATTTATTTCTGCTCCTTTATTCATTCAATCCGCATCCACTCATAGGATACATCGAGTGTGTGAAAATATCCTCCTTCTTATTGAATAACTTATATGATTGGAATCACCTTAAGCCTTGTTCGGGATCATTTTTAAAGCTTCGATATACTTGGCATCCGCCTGCATATTATGCGTAGTGGTTGCATTAAGAATTCCATCATCCCCATTGGAATTCGAGGCACTGACGATAATAACTAGGAGCACTTGTTGGATGGAATTCACGCTTTTTTCTAAAAATAAAGAAAAGAAAGGTTCGACGTTAACCTTTCTTCAGAACGTTGTTGTCTTCTAATTTATATTAACATTCACTGTGGTGCCTTGTTTCTTTTCGGCTTCCATTTTGTCTAGTCTTTTTTCGAGTTCCTTTATTTTGGCGTCCTGTAATTGGCTTAGCTTTTCTAGCGTAGAGATCTGATTTTTAAGAGTGGGGATATCGTGATGTTCAGAGCCGCGTATTGATATGCTTTCTAAAATATCTTGTTCGTCATTTTGTAGTGCTATTTGAATCTCGTAGTCTGTTTCCGTTACCTCTTTCACTTTTTCATAAATTAAAGACTTGTATCGACTTTCGATCCAGTCAGCAACAAATTGATTGGGAACCTTCACGATCAGTGTGCTGCCTTCTATTTCTGCTTCTGTTTTTCCAAACCACGTGATAAAACTTTCCGCATTTGTCACTTCGCTAACCTTTTTTAGAACAATTTTCCATATTTCACTCGTGCTCATTGTCATTTCCCCTTTATTCCTTTTTCACTTTTTCTATAATTTTCATGTATGTAGTAGATTACCATTATACTATTTCCCATACATAAAAGTTAAGCTAAAAATTTTATTATAATAGTCTATTGATTTTATATAAAGTGAAACTATCAAGGTGTTAGCGTCCGTTATGCCCCGCTTAAACTTCCTTGCTATTTTGAGGGGGTTTTATGGACGTTTATTCAGCGTAATAAAATAAAGAGAAAATGCCATGTCTAACCATTTGGGTAGCGTCAGGCACCTGAGGATTAGTTTCAATTCAGCTTATTCATTTTAAATTTTGGTACTTATTTACTCTCTTAGTACCAAATTGATGATCTTGGTTTTCATTTTGGTACTTAAACCGGTTTTAAGTACCATTTTGACTCGTTTACTTTATGGTTTTGGTTCTTATTCGTCTTTTAAGTACTATTTTGATTTCTCTCTTTTAAATTTTGGTACTTATTTTTGCAAAAAAGTCGTACTTAATCATCAAAATGTACGTGCATTTCTTTCATTGCTCTAAAGCCTACAAGTTTTCTCCATTCCACCTCTTTTGTTTCCAGATAAATATTTTCTGTGTTTTGTAAAAGTGTCTGTATCGCAATTTGAGCTTCTCGCCTCGCTAAGGCAGAACCTATACAGAAATGAATACCCGATCCAAATGCAAGGTGAGGATTTGGGGTTCGTGTAATATCAAAAACATCCGCGTTAGAGAACTGCTTTGAATCTCGATTAGCTGCTCCAATCAGAACGTATACATGTTCCCCTTTTTTAATGTGAACGTTGTTAAGTTCAACATCCTCTGATGCTACCCTAGCGATCATTTGAGTAGGACTTTCATATCGTAAGCATTCCTCTATTGCTGATTCAATAAGAGAAGGGTTTTCAACCAGCTTATCGTATTCTTTTGGGTTTGTTAAAAAACAATAAAGAGAATTGCTTATTAAATTGACAGTTGTTTCATGTCCTGCAATCACAAGTAATATAGTAGTCGCTAAAAGTTCTTCTTCCGTTAGTTTTCTATCTTTTTCTTGATACAGTAATTCGCTAATTAAATCATCCTGAGGAGATTGCCGCCTTTTTTGAATCAGATCTTTAAAAAAAGATAGCATCTCCAAAGTTGTTTTGTTTCCGTTAACAATGGCTCGTCTTGAACGTGTCAGATCGATCGATTGAATTAAACTCCATGCCCATTCGCGAAAAATATTTTTATCATTATCTGGTATCCCTATTATTTTAGCAATCACAAGACTGGCAAAAGGAAATGCAAATTCGGAAATCACATCTATTTTCTTTTTATGCTTAATTTCATTCCATAAATTTATTGCTATTTTTTCTATAAATGGACGATATTTTTCAATACGAGCAGGAGTAAATTTGTGACTAACAAGCATACGTAACCTTGCATGTTCAGGTGGATTTTTAAAAAGCATCATATCGTTTTGAATATTTTTCAAGACTTCATACTTTTTCGTTGTTTCGGGCAGTGGGATTCGAGTTTGGAAACGGTTATCTTTAAGAATGGTTAATGCTTCTTGATATCCAGTTACATACCATCCAGGATATTTTAAAAAGCTGCCTTTATACACCGGATGAATCGAGCGAATTTCCTCATAAAAAGAATACGGGCTTTTCACTATTTCCATTGTAGATCTTTCCGTACTTTTTTGATTAATCATGTACTTCCTCCTGTTTTGCATTCATCCCTTACTGCGTCACTACATTTTCCACTTTTCTTTATTTGAGGCGATGCTCGCCACCATACAACTATATGTACCAATAGTTAAATCGTATCCACGTCATTCATTTCGTTACCTTCCATTTTTTGAATAATTTTGGATACATCTATATGATCTTTTATCATTTGTTTAATAGTTTCTTGATTTATATCCTCAAGCTTCGGAGTAATTCCTAAAATGGGGACTCCGCATTGCTTCTCGATCACGTCGGGATTAGTTTGTTCTGCTAAATTAAAATCACGATTTTTTCCATTTATAATAATTCCTGCAATTTCGATTCCTATACTTTGGGCATATTTTACTGTTAAAAATGTATGATTAATGGTGCCTAAGTTGGGCCTTGCCACAATAATGGCTGGCAGATCTAAAGCTGTTATTAAATCACTTACTAAAAAATCCGGGCCAAGTGGAACCGAAATGCCGCCTGCACCTTCAACTAGAAAATATCGATGCTTCTCCTTCATCTGATTCCAATGATTTAAAACATCTCGAAAATAAATCGATCTCCCCTCTAGCTTTCCTGCTACATAAGGGGCAAGAGGTTCCTTAAATTCAAATGGTGTAATTTCTTCATAGGTTAAGTGGGTTTGTGAACTTTCTTTAAGCAGTTTCGTATCACTTTTAGGGTGCTCACGTGAAACTCCGCTTAATAAAGGTTTATAAACACCGATATCCATTTGTGTTTCCTTCAATACAGCAGCAATTCCACTTGTTATTATTGTTTTTCCTACATCTGTATCTGTTCCAGTAACAAATAATCCCTTCATGATATTACCTTCAACTCTCTTCCAATATCTTTAAATGACGTAAGCAAATGCTCGACTTGTGAATCAACATGAGCAGCAGTAACAGTTAATCGGATACGACTTTCTCCATTAGGAACAGTTGGAGGGCGGATCGCAGGTGCATAGATACCATTTTCCTGAAGCTTTTTTGAAAATTGAACCGACGTTTCTGCATCACCAACAATCACAGGGATTATTGGTGTATCCTGTCCATATACTTTGAAACCCATTGTATCTAGAGTACTTTTTATTATTTTTATCTTTCTAAGTAAATGTTCCCTTTTATCTTGATTTTTCTCTATTATATCTATGGCAGCATAGGCTGCCGTACAGCTTACTGGTGGAATAGCGGTTTGAAACATAAAAGTTCTAGCATGGTTTAACAAGAAATCAATCAATACTTTTGATCCCGTTACAAAACCACCTTCAACGCCTGCCGCTTTACTTAAAGTCCCAATCACTACATCTGGAGAAACTCCAAAAAGTTCACTTGTTCCTCTTCCTCCTTCTCCTAAAACACCTGTAGCATGTGCATCATCGACAATGACATAAGCATCATATCGTTTAGCTAGTTTCATTATTTGATCTAATGGTGCAATCGTTCCATCCATACTAAACACACCATCTGTCACAATAAATCTACGAGTATAAGCTTGTGTTTCTTTTAATTGTACCTCTAGACTATTCATATCAGCATGCTGGTAAATGACGGTTTTAGCTTTCGATAGTCTGCAGCCATCAATGATACTTGCGTGATTGAGTTGATCACTTAGCAACACATCTCCTTGTTCTGGCAACGATGAAAGAACACCGATGTTTGCTAAATACCCACTCGAGAATAAAAGAGCAGCTTCCGTCTTTTTAAAACTAGTAATCCTTTGCTCTAGTTTTTCATGCCATTCCGTATTTCCGGTTGTCAACCTGGATCCACTGCTTCCCATTCCAAATTCCTGTAACGTTTTTAATGCCTTTTCGATTAGAATGGGATCATTGGCTAAGCCTAAATAGTTATTTGATGAAAAAACAACTTGCTTCGTGCCATTAACTATCATTTGCGGCTGTGGTGCCGTACTCATTGTCCGTAACTCTCGATACAAACCAGCCTGTTTTGTCTTTTGGATTCTTTGACTTAACCATTGATCACTGCTCACTGCAAGTTACCTCATGAATCGCTTGTTTCATGATGTTCACCATAGCCTTAAGCTCTTCCGTCGTACTTACCAGTGGAGGCATAAAGACGATGACATCTCCCATTGGTCTTGTCAGCATCCCTAGTTCTCTCATTTTTAACGAAACCTGATAGCCCATCCTTGCTTGTATCGGATAACTTTCCTTAGTTTCTTTCGATTTCACTAGCTCAATTCCACACATAAAGCCTAACTGTCTGACATCTCCCACATATGGCATATCCTTTAATTCTAGTAATAATTTATGTAGATGTTCTGCTTTTTCACTTACTTGTGCAACAATTTGATCTTGTTCAAACAAACGTAAGTTTTCAATCGCAACTGCACAGCCTAGCTGATTTCCAGTATAGGAGTGACCATGGAAAAAAGTTTTTGTTTTGTCATCATCATAAAAAGCCTGATACATTTTTTCTGTTGTAAAAGTTGCAGCTATTGGTAAATATCCACCTGTAATTCCTTTTCCAGCAGCCATTAAATCGGGTTGTACTCCTTCATATTCACAAGCAAACATTTTCCCAGTACGTCCGAAGCCAGTTGCTACTTCATCGACAATCATGAGGACATCATATTTTGTACATAGCTCACGAACGCCGGACAAAAAACCTTCTGGCATGACAATCATACCGGCAGCCCCTTGAACCATGGATTCAATGGAAAGTGCTGCAATCGTTTCATGTTGTTCCTTCAGCAGCTGTTCTAGCTGTTTAAGACATTCATCCCTGCAAATTTCTGGATCTCCACTTTCTGAACGGTACACATATGGTATTGGAGATTTGTAGCTTTCAAACATAAGTGGTCCATAAATATGGTGGAAAAGCTCGATTGAACCAACACTTACTGCGCCGATCGTATCGCCGTGATAACCATTTTGCATAGAAATGAACTTTTGTTTTTCAGGCCTTCCAATATTCTTCCAATATTGAAATGCCATTTTTAATGCAATCTCCATTGCTTCTGCACCGCTATCAGAATAAAAAACTCTTGTTAAATTTTCTGGAGTAATTCCTATTAGTTTTTCAGCAAGCTCTGTTGCTGGAATATTTGTCATCCCCAATAATGTGGAATGGGCGATTTTATCAAGTTGTTGTTTGATCGCATCATCTAATTCCTTTTTTCTGTGGCCATGTACATTAAGCCATACAGACGAAAATCCATCATAATACTCTTTACCATCAATATCCTTTACCTTTATCCCTTCTCCACTTTCAATGATTAAAGGATTTTCATCATAATCCTTCATTTGTGTAAAGGGTAGCCATAAATATTTTTTACTTTTTTCAATCAACTCTTGTGTCATGCTCTTCCCCCCATTGAACTAAAATTGGTTGTTCTTCTAAATAATTTATATATGTATGGATATCAGAGAACGTATCAACAAAAAAGATACGGCATCCTCTATCATCACCGTACTGTTTAAGTTGCGTTATACGTTGATAGCCTATTTTTTCACTAGCTACATAGCCTGTAATGTAATCTGGGTCATCTGACCAACATAATTCTGCAATGGTTAATTGATGATTACACACTTTAGTAGCAAGGATAAGTGCTTCCTTTAATCTCTGATTAGGAGAAACGGCTTTTGATTTTGCCCACTTTTTAAAATTTCTTGTTTGCCAATCCATTTTAGAGACACGAACACCTTTGTCTATTCTCCCATCTACGCGCTTCCCCGTATGAATATCAATGAGGATAGCTCCTCTAACAGGATATTCAGGAATTTCCTTATAGGCTTTTTTTATAATGTCTTTAGGTACACCCGTTTTCTCAAGTAGAGATTTTGCTAGCTCGTGTCCTTCTTTAACTGCAGTCACGTCATTTGTTTGGACTGTTAAAGGATTCAATAGTTTAATAGGTTGATTTACCATTTCACATTGAATTTGCAAAAAATCTGGCTTTCCCCTTGAGTGATGTAACGCTTTTTCCAGTAATGTATTTACTGACAACCCTAATTCACTATAAGAAGAAAGTAATTCACCACCAGAAATATGTCTTCCGCCATTTTTATGTAATTCATTTTCTGAAGCTCGCATTCTGACACTATATATTCTGCTCTGATCCATTCCTGTCTCTCCTAAGCTTATTAACTAGTATGAAGATTAGTAGTTCTGTTTTTTTGTTAACCTAAATTACAAAACGGTTAACAAATAAAATGATAAATACGTTAACCATAATTGTCAATAAGTTGACGAAAAATAGTTTTAAGTGAATTAGGTTTAACTGGAACTACGCCAATATGCATAAGAAAAATCTATACAAAAAAGGATGGAAATTTTCATTTGAGCAATACTCACTTCTTTGTCTCATCCCTCAACTCTTTAGAATTAGGGGTAGCGTCAGGAAAATGCGGATTTACAACGTTAAATAATTTTTAATATTAAAAAAGCCTAATTTCTCCATTTAATGCTGAGAAATTAGACTTTTTTCGTTACTCCATTAAAGCCCGTTTAATGGAAGATCGTTCTATAACATCTGTGCTGGGATGATATGGTAGAAATAAAGGGAATTTTGGGTGCTAGTTAAAACCTCATTACTTATTGAATTGGTATCTCCTCCTAGTAAAAACATAAAAACCTAGGCCTAAAATAAGAATTACAACTCCAACTAATAATAATTGATAGGTATCAGTAGCCGTGTCTGGTAATTCAGGTGATTCTATATCTTTTGCTTCATCTTCATTAAATGTTTTTTCAAATACTGTAAACGTACTAAAATGGTTTGTGGCTGCCGTAACTATGTCATCTTCTTTATAAGTACCACCAATCAATTCCCATATCTGTGTTGCTTCATTATAATAATACACTTTTGCTTGTTCTGGATGTTCTAGATCATTAGAAACTTTAAACGAAAGGGTCATTTCTTCCGTAAACGTATGAATTCGTTCACCATCTGACATTACTGTAAAATCATAGACAGCACTTTTGGCTGATTCATTATCCTTCATCCGTTTGATATGAACAGATCCATCTCCAGCTGGTAAATTAACTGGTGGAATGTTGACAATCACTTCATGGTTTTTAAGTTCTAATGTAATGCTTTGTTCTTTCATCAAAACTACTTGTTCATTTGATAGAGAAAAAATGACATTTTCCACTTTTTCGAAGTCAACGTGTAACCTTCCATTTTTTTTTATTCCCTTCAGATCATCGGGAGAAAGGCTTACTTTTCCATCTTTTACTTTAGCTTTTACTTCTTTCTTCGTTACTTCTTTTTCATCTTTGTTTCCTGGATCATTCGGATTTTTTCCATCAGACTTGTCTTCACCGTTAGTCGGTCCTTCCCCATCATCAGGAGTGTCTCCATCTGTTGGATTTTTCCCATTGGCCGGATCTCTATCATTCGGATCCGCCGGAGTTTCTCCACTATCTTTGATAACTATTGTGGTTAACGGATCAATTTTTATTGAATTTGCTGATAATACGAAACCAGATCTTTCATTAACTGCTTCCACGCCAGCTTCATCATCATCTACAACAACCGTGTTCGTAGCTAAATTTTCTGTTAATGAGATCGTTCTTCCCTTTGTATCAGCATTTACGAATACGTAATAGGTTCCTGTACCGTCCGTTGATTCATTTTTGTAACCAATGAGTAAGTCTTCTTCCTTAACCTCAGGTGCATCCACCAATGTAACGTGTTGGTCCACCTCATCCATGCTCCCAAGACGGAAGGCATTTGTTGACCTTCTTAATTCAATTAAACCTTGTGTATATTCCTGCGTTAAATTATTAACAGGATAAGCTGTTTCGTCTGTTACTTTGTCCCATTCAAACATGTTAATTGCATCGGAAGAATCATACGAATCAGGAACAAAATATGGATATTTAAATGGATCACCATTCTCACCTGTTAACTCATGATATTTTTGTTCAGGTACTCCTTCCGCCTTCCATTGCTTCGTTCTACCATATTCTTGCCCTGCATGAATAAATGCTGTACCTTGTGAAGTCAAGACAAGCGCGTTCCCAATACGTATTCTTTTATGGATTTCCAAGTCATTTTCCGGTATAGATGGATCCTTTTGAATGGATTGTGCAATCACATCATATAAAGGTAAATTATCATGTGCTGCAATGTATGGAACCATATCGCCGGGGTCATCTGCAGGTGTGTTCGACGGTTGACCTTTGATGTTATTTAAGATGGTCTCAATCTTTCTCGCACCACCTGTAATAAAGCGTGGCTCACCTTCTGAACCAAAGCCAGATTTTAATTCATTACGCAATTCGTCTGAAAAAACACCAACATCATCGGTTTTATCCATCCAGTCTTGGTCTGCTCCCATTCCTTCAAGGGATGGATCATCCAAGTGACCTGCAAATGTTCTCCAACCTTCTCCAATAAATAAGGCATCAGGATTAATAGCAGCGGCTGCTTCATATGCATTTTGGATCGAAGGATAGGTCGCATCCCCCATCATGTCAAAACGCATGCCATCAATTTTATATTCGTCAAACCAATATTCCACAGAATCAACCATAAGCTTTTCTGCCATTTTACGGTTTGTAGCAAGATTGTTTCCAAAACCTCCAAGAAAGTTGCCATCATCATCTTGAAATGCATAATAATTTGGCACAATGTCATTTAATATGCTTGTTTGAGCTGTATGAGTATACACAACATCCAGAACAACACCCATGCCAGCATCATGGATTGCATCAATCAATTCTTTCGTTTCTTTTACGCGTAACGCTGCATCCGCAACATCTTCTGAATAAGCACCATCTGGTGAGAAGTAACTGTGCGGATCATAACCCCAGTTGTATTTATTCCCATTCGCAGAATAATCAAGCTCTCTTTCGTCCATTTTTGTTTCATCGCCATAATACCATGCCATTACCGGTAGTAATTGAACGTGCGTAACTCCTAGCGATTTGATATAATCCAGCTTATCGATAAAGCTCTTATAAGAACCCCATCTCGCGTTTAAATCGTCTTCTATGGAAGGATCAGACGTAAAGTCACGAATGTGAACTTCGTAAATCACTGCGTCTTCACGCTTTTCATAACCATCAATCGATGCATGACTAAACCCTTCAGGATCTGTGTCACTTAAATCTACGATAGCCGCTTTACCAACGTTATCACCATCAGGGCCAGGGGTACCTTTTGTATCAACCGTGAAGGCTGCCATTGATTTCGCGTAAGGATCTAATACATTTTTCGTTACGCCATCATTGGTTACTTCATATTGATAATAATATCCTTCCAGGTCAGACACACCCAAGTCACTTGCAGCGATCTCTTTCGACCAAACACCATCTTCCTCTAACGTTAATGCTGCACTACCAATTGGTGTAGCTGCATCTTCTTTATCATAAAAGTTCGCTACTACCTCACTTGCTTTTGGAGCCCAAAGCTTTAAAGCAGCATCACCATTGTTGTAAGTTGCCCCTAAATCATTTCCTTCATAACCATATATGTCATCAATTAATTTCCAGCTTGAATCTGCCGAGACTGTTCTGCCTTCATAGGTAATTGATAAAGGTAGTTGATCCAAATCAAATGAAGCTGTTACTTTCGCTGTTTCATCTCCAGTAATCTCAGCACTATCTACTGTAATATCTGATCCATCTACACCTCTAATATCTAGACTAGATGTCAGATCATCGACATTTAAACCATCTGTCATCGTGAAGTTTAATAGAATGGTATCTTCAGATATAACCTCTCCAGATGTAATACCAGTAGCAACGTCCCAATAAGGAGAAACGTACACAGTATCATCCCCTTGCCGCACCCATAAGCGATTATATTTATCTAGTAAGTTGAATGTTTTATTTTCTCCTTCCTTACCAGCATCTCCTTTGCTTTCATCAAGGACAATAAAACCGATTTCTTTTGCATCTTCGGTTAGCTTAATATCTGCATAAGCACCATAGCGGTCTGCACCTGTGAAATCTGTAGCTCCTGTTGGCCAATTCTCTGATGGAGCTTCCACATCGCCCCAATTCCAAACACCAAAATTTTCATAGTCCGCATTATCACGAACATAGTGAATACGTACTGTGTCTTCTGGTAAATCAACAGGTTCGTAAGTGAATACCTTATCTGAACCTTGTTTAATCCAAATTTCATTTATCTCCGGGGAAGTAATGGTAAATCCTTTGTCCCCACCGTCTTTACCAGCATCACCCTCGGTCACATCCATGACAAGAAATCCAATGTTTTTTGCTCCTTCTGCAAGAGGGACATCAATGTAAGCGCCATAGCTATCTGTTTTTTCAAACATGGCAGCACCTTCAGGCCAGTTAGCTGATGGTGATTCCACATCGTTCCAAAGCCATGCACCATAGTTTTCATAATCTCCATCTGTACGTTGATAGTGGATACGAATGTTGTTATCTGGAATAGGATCTACTTCATCGCTATCCCCACTTGAAATAACATCAGTGATTGTACCACCTTCTACTGTTAACAATACCGTACCACCCTCAGCGTTAGACGGAACGGATAAAGTAACTTCTCCTGTTTCTGTTGCTTGATAAGTGTTACCGGAATAATGATCTGTAACAACTGCATCTGCGGAATCAACAGAAAGTGTAAGATCCCTCGCTTCCTTGGAAACGTTTAAACCTACATAAGCAGCTTTATTTTTAAATTCACGAGCAAACACTAAGAATTTAGAGCTATTAGATCCACCTACAGTAGTTCTGTCCCCTTTAGCAAAAATTTCAGCATGTGTTTTTCTAAAGTTAAAAATTTTCTTATAGTGTTCTAAAACATCATTGCCTTCTACTTGATCCCAAGCTAGGTCATATCTATTATCATAATATGGATAATTATTTGCTCCACTTTGTCCAAGCTCTTCTCCATAATAAATAACCGGTTGACCTTTGGCTGTTGCTTGAAGAGACGCTGCTACTTTCAGTTTACCTTCATCTCCACCAAGTGAATGTAAGAATCCTTCTTCATCATGACTTCCAAGAAACTGACCTAATGTCGCTGTGTTGTCAATGGAGTCGTTACGAGCACCTAATTCATTATGTGCTCCTGTTACATCACCTTTGACGAAAGATTGGGCAATATCTTTAAAACCGAAATCAAGAAGGGAGTCCATCATACCGGATTCCAAGTATCCATAGTCATTGTCCTCACTTGCACCCCATGCTTCACCAATCATCTTATGTTCCGGCATTTTCTCCGTAATGGCATTTTTAAATGCCATCCATGTTGTATTTTCTACGTGTTTTACTGTGTCTACACGGAAGTAGTCAATTGTGTTTCCACTAGGTGTTGTAGCTTTTTCAATCCAATCTGTTTGCCACTCGATAATCTGTTCACGAACGGAAGGATCCTCGGTTTTAAAATCTGGTAGTCCCGCTAACTCACCAACGACTTCATCCGTACCGACATTATCACCTTGACGAAGCATATCACTGAATTGACTGCGCTCCGCATTAGTTGGATACCCAGCTGGCTGCTCTTCAACTGGAACCTCTCCATCAATTTCTTTCAACCCATATCCAGTATGATTTAATACAACATCGACCATAATTTTAATGCCACGTTCATGTGCAGCATCTATTAGATTATGAAAATCATTCATTGATCCAAAATGTGGATTCAGCTTACTAAAGTTACTAGCCCAATAGCCATGGTTCGCATAATATGGCTGTCCTTCCACACCATCATTGGCATTGTAACGTACATCATATTTAATATTTTCCACAATCGGACTAATCCAAATTGTGTTCACACCGAGACTATCTAAGTAATCTAATTTTTCAGTGATCCCTTTAAAATCTCCACCTTGGTATGTACCACGCAAATCTGTATTGTAGTCAAGGCTATACGGATCATTATTAGATGCATCCCCATCAAAGAATCTATCGGTTAACATAAAGTAAATAATAGATTCATCCCAATCAAAGTCAGATTCTTCAACTGACTGTCTCGTTTTTACATTTACCTGTGTCGTTCCTTCATAATAGTTACCATATGAATCTACTACGGTTAAAGGAATCACCTTTGTTCCAGCTGTTACATCATGATCGACTGCAATCGTAACTTCTTTTAATGCTGGGTCAATTGCTAGCTTATCTGATCCACCTAATGAAGAAATATCTGCATAAATTTTTGATACATTTAAGCCTTTTGTCAGTCCTTCAATATTAACAGTAAGGACAGCGTTTTCATTATAGTCAATCTCTGTTGGTGATATAGAACCATTAACAGTCAAATCAGCTTTTTGAAAATCAATGATCGAAGTACCATCGACTGTATTGTAGGGGTCATTTTCCTCTGTCGTTACTCCATCTTTAGTAACAAGATATGTGTATGGATTTTCCCCATTTGGAATATTTTGATACGTAACTACGAACCTTTCATTTTCTGGCTCATAGGTCATTTCATGTGTTTCACCATTAAATTTTAATTCTACTTTATCAATAGTATCCATCTCATTACTTCTAAAAAGTTCTTTATCACGATAAAAGAAGGTTGCGTCTCCTTGATCAATTATTGGGGCCGATCCATCTGGTACTATTCTTATTTCTTCTTCCCCGCTTGTAATATAGGCCTTTGTTAGTGAGTCGTTCTTGTTCACTTGAATAAAGCGGTCACCAAACTCTTTTTCTGCAGTATCCCAGTCTTCTGTACTACGTAAAACAAACCCAAATTCATCCGTTTCAGGCGCAACAGCAATGTTGGCTACTGCTTTACCATCTTCATATAGATCAAAATCTATCTGATCATCCTTCACCCCTGTATTCCAAGCCCAAATGTTCCAGCCATCATATGTTTCATCATCACGAATATAGGTAAAACGGACTGAACGTTCACTTGTGTCAGTGGTTTCAAAAGATTCGTTCGTATTCGATGAATCTTTTGCAAAGGTATTTTGAACTGGAATATGTGGAATCCATAGACTGAGAAGCATAATTAGAACCATGAAAATGGACAACTTACAATTAATATGCTTTTTCATTTGAGTGTTCTCCTCCTTTAACTAATTCACACAAATGAAATCGTTTGCATCAATTGGTAAAAAAATAAAGAATCTATCTCAATATATTAGATCCCCCCTTTCTTCTTTTGTGCAAACGATTCCGTTAACTGTGTTTTTTAATTCTACTATACATTTCCTCTTCTATCAACCATAAATACCATCCGTTTTTCCAAACCACGTGATAAAACTTGCCGTATTTGTCACTTGGCTAACCTTCTTTAGGGCAATTTTCCATAGTTCACTCGGCTCGTTATCATTTCCCCTTTATTCCTTTTTCAATTTTCTATTATTTTATTTTCATATATGTAGTAGATTACCATTATACTTTTTCCACACATAAAAGTTGGAAATCCTTTTATGACAGTCTATTGATTTCTTCTAGTTTTATCGTCCTAAAAAAAGGGAACAGTAGAAAGGTCAACATATAATGAATAACCGAATTATTCAACGTTCAATCGTTTACTGCGCATATGCAAATTGTTTATACTTAATATAGGAGGAAAGCATTATGAGTACTTTTCAAACACCAAGATATATCTTAGAATCGAAACGACAATGCGAAGTATCAGGTATGGACCCTGATGAAATTTTAAGGCCGGCAGTTAATATGACCGATAGCCAATTAGAAGAAAAAAGAGAATCCTATAGTGAAATACTAGAGGTTGTGAGCTTTTTTTCGAATAAATTACTAAACTCCTTAAAAGGAACACCTATTCTATTAGTTGTTTCAGATGAGAATGGGTTTGTTCTGGATTTAGCAGGAGATAAAACGATAAAAGCGACAGTAAATCAATTAGGTATTAAACCTGGAGCGCAATTTACCCAAGAGGATATGGGGACAAATGTGATAAGTTTGGCTTTACAGCAAAGGCATCCCATACAACTTATCGGAACGGACCATTATCACAAATATTTACAACACATCGCTTGCTATGGGGTAAGTTTTCATTACACTGATGTGGATAACTTATTAGGCAGTATTTCTATAATGACAACGATTGAATTACAAAATCCGTTGTACCTAAATATGCTATCGAATGTGGTTGATTCCATTGAAAGAGAATTATTATTACGAAAACAAAATAGAAAATTAAATATTATGAATCAAGTGATGCTAACGAGAACAAGGAATGCCATTATCATCACAGATGCTAATGGTATCGTAACAGAATTTAATGAGTTTGCTGAAAAGTTATCAGGATTTACGAGAGAAGAAATAATAGGCAGGGATATTTATAAATCCCCAATAACAGGCAAGTATTTTCATGAAGTGATAAATAAACAAAAAAAGTTTACAGATGTAGAAATGAAATTTGAAAATAATAATGGAGACATGAGGATTTGCCTTTTTGATGCGCAACCGATTTATGACAATAAAAATTCAAAAATAATTGGAGCGTTTGCTCAGCTTCGTGACATCACTGAGCGTTACTTAATAGAAGAAAAATATAATTATTTAGCGTTCCATGATGAATTAACCGGACTTCCTAATAGGAGATACTTTCATAATGAATTAAATAAACTCTTAAATGACTATAACAACAATAAAAATATAGCACTTTTATTAATTGATTTAGATAGATTTAAATTAATAAATGATACTCTAGGTCATAGTAATGGAGATCGATTATTAAAATTAGTTTCTGAAAGAGTAAAAAATTGTATACAACCGGGAGATTTGCTTGCGAGAATTAGTGGAGATGAGTTTATTATCCTGCTTAAAAATATCAATGAAGTAAACGAAGCTACTAAAGTTGCTGATAAAGTCGTGGAACAATTCAAAAGTCCCTTTACTATAAATCATAACCAGTTTCATACAACAGCTAGTTTAGGGATTGCCCTTTATCAAAGTGACGGGACAGATATCGAAAATTTCATGGTGCAGGTGGATGCAGCAATGTATAAAGCTAAAGCCCAAGGGAGAAACGGTTATACTGTTTACAACCCTGATATGTACAAAGATTCTAGTAAAGAATTGTTTTTAGAAACTCATCTTCGAAAGGCAGTCGAACAAAATGAGTTTATCCTTCATTACCAGCCCATATTTGATATAAAAGCTGGTAAGGTTATCAGTTTTGAAGCATTGATAAGATGGGACCACCCTGAATTAGGTATAATACAGCCGAATGATTTTATATCGATAGCAGAAAAGACAGGACTTATTATACCAATTGGAGAATGGGTATTGGAAGAAGCTTGCAGAAAAAATAAAGAATGGCAAGACAAGGGGTTACCACCTTTTAAAGTTAACGTGAATTTATCTACTCAACAATTTCTAAAACAAAATTTAGTGGAAGTAATTAAAGAAATCTTGGAAAAAACGAAATTAGATCCTCAATATTTAGAATTAGAAATAACCGAATCAATGGCAATGGACTGTAAATATGCGGAAAAGGTATTAAGAGAATTAAGAAATATAGGTGTACAAATTAGCATGGATGATTTTGGAACAGGTTATAGTTCATTAAGTTATTTAAAACGTTTTGCTATTAACTGTTTGAAAATTGATAAAGCTTTTGTTCGTGATATAATTAATGATAGAAATGATGCACAAATTGTTCGAACCATTATAGCCATGGCACAAGGATTGGGCCTCAAAGTTGTAGCTGAGGGAGTAGAAGATAGTCATCAATTTCAATATTTAAAAAATCAACAATGTGATTATGCACAAGGTTATTACTTTAGCAAACCAATACCTGCTAAAGAGTTAGAAGATCATTTTTATACCATACAAAAAGGCTTTAAACTATTAAATTAATTTTGAAAGAAGTGGGAATAATGGAGAAGGTTGCGACTCTATTAGCTAAACATTTCAAAAAATGGGGCATATCTGATGTTTTTGGCATTCCTGGCAAGGCAGTAGTACCCTTAATTTTAGAAATAACCGACCAGGATATTAACTTTGTAACAAGTAAACATGAGTGTGGTGCCGGTTATCAAGCTGCTGGTTTTGCTTTATTAAGCCAAAAAATTGGAGTTGCTGTTGGTACTTCTGGACCCGGCGGAACAAATCTTATAACCGCTGCAGGTCAGGCCAAAGCATCTCACCTTCCCATTTTAATTATAACTGGTCATCCTTCCATAAAAGATACTGGAAAAGCACTTAGTCAAGACGCAACAGCATTTGGAACGGATATAGTTGAAATGTTTAAGCCTGTGACTAAGTTTAGTGCAAGAGTTGAAAGAGGAGATCAAGTTGAATCGTATTTTCAGCATGCATTAGAAAAAGCATTAACTGGATCAAAAGGCCCCGTACATCTATCAATACCAGCTGATGTATTAATAGAAGAAGTCCATCCCTTTGAAATGGATTTACCAGAACCCCAACATGTAATATCTACAAGATTAGAAGAGGTTATAGAATTACTGAATGATGCACAAAAACCCGTGTTATTCTTAGGAAAAGGTGTTCACTCCAGTAAAGCATATGAAGAAGTTAGGCAAGTTGCGGAATATTGGGATATACCTGTCATGACAACACCTGGTGGTAAGGGGAGTTTTATTAGTAATCATCATTTATCATTAGGAGCGTTTGGGCTTGGGGGCCGCGATGAGGCTCACGATTACACAGAACATGGTATAGATTTGATGGTAGTCATAGGCAGTAAGTTAAGTGATATGTCATTGGCTGGACTGCAAAAAAATCAATACCCTGAAAAGGTTATACATTTTGATTATGATCAAACATTTATTGGAAAGTCTATTAATGTACCTACCCTATTCATATCTGGTGATATAAAAGCAAATCTTAATATAATATTAGAAAATATAAATAGAAGAGAAAATCAGAGTAGTAACTATATATCTGCTAAACACGAAAAATCTATGAACGAGATAGGCATAGAAAATGGCATTTATATGTCCTCCAAAAGTGCTATTGAAATAATGAATGAGGTACTGCCAGAAGATACTATCATTTTTGGAGATGATGGCAGCCATACTTTTTATGCCATTCAATCTTATGATATTAAAAAACCTGGAACGTTCTTTTTTGATGATGTTTTTGGAGCAATGGGGCATGCTATAGGTTATTCGATTGGCGCTAAATTAGCATCTCCTAGTAAAAAAATTGCCTGTTTAACAGGAGATGGCTGCTTGCTTATGCATGGGTCCGAAATATCAACTGCTGTTAGCTCCAATTCTTCCGTGATATTTATTGTGCTTAATAATAGCGGATTGGATATGGTGGATAAAGGGATGAAAGTAAATATAGGTAAGTCAGTGGGTACAACTTTTGATCCACCAGTAGATATCTATCAATATGCTCAATCCATGGGTGCAACAGCATTTAAAGCTAGAACATCCAATCAATTATCAGACGCGCTGCATACAGCTTTAGTTATTAATGAAACATCCGTTATTGAGGTTATTGTCGATAATAATGAAATTCCACCAACTATGAGGAGAGGATAAAAATGACTAATCAAAATGATAACTATAAAAGAGGTATGGATATACTAAAAAAAATTACAGATGAAGAAGGTATAGATACCATAAAAAGTTTTGGTGATTTTTATCCGGATTTTGAAAAAATGATGGTCTCTTTTGGTTATGGAGAGATTTACGCTAGAAAAGAATTAGATTTAAAACAAAGAGAATTAATCACTCTTTCATCTTTAATTACACAAGGAGCATTTGAACAGTTAGATTTTCATATTAATGCTGCACTACGTGTAGGTTTGGAACCAAAAGAAATTGTAGAATTAGTGACACATTGTGCGGCATATGCAGGTTTTCCTAAAGCTTGTACAGCAATGGTAAAGGTAATGGAAGTATTTAAAAAACAAAATATAAAATTAAACGATGCTTAAATCATACAGACCTGTCACAAGTGGCCACCCCTCCAATCATGGCTGAATGAATGGACAAAAGTCACGCCTGAATTTTATTGGCCAATACTTTGGAGATAATGCGTTTGTTGCTGTTGGCATGGAAACGGAAACAACATTCGAATGCTTCCTCCCTCTTCCTACATTTACACCATCAAACAAGGATCTATTATGGTTCTAATGAGGATACAATATAACTTTCTATCTACGATTTTTCTTCGCTCGGTAAATGATGTATTGACATTATTGCTGTATGCGTTTACAATATTTTTTGATGATATAAGTTTATTTTATCAAAATTTTTCATACATACTTTCCATATCTTTTTTTAATTGCAAAATAACAACGTTGTTATAACTCCACTGTCTTCATAACCCTATCTATTAGCATAGTAGTTTTGCTACCTAAATATAAATAGTTAACATGCTTCATTTACTTTATCACGGTGAACAACCGTCCGTAAGACCCTCACATCAAGACTTTTATTAATAAAAAAAGTATAAGTAAAGGATAACGGACGCTAGGACCCTGATAAGTTTCGCTAACCATCGCGGGGGTGAACCCCCCACTGATAGAAGTCTCTCTTTATTCATTGTCATAGAAAACTTCATCAAGAAATATCCAAAAAGTCTAATCCATTTGTTTCTCATTGTTAGGCAACAATGTTGTTCTAATTTTAACAACGTTGTTATTCATAAATAATAGCCTAAATCTATTCAGAAAGGGGGATCAGGTTTTAACCTATTATAATTGAAAACCTATTAAAAAGTTAGGAGGCATTTTTTTGAAAAATCACAAACGTATGCTAGCAATATTAAGTATCTTTGTATTATTGTTATCAAACATCCAAGTCACGGCACTTTCAGCAAACACGGAAGATGCAGAAATGATCGACATCTCTAGTGATTGGCAAGGCAGCATCATGGGGAATGTAGGTGGTGATAATAAAATCACCTCAGAAAACTTTGGGATTACAGAAAATGATGATGATTCCGTTACGCTAAAAAGTATCAATAACCGAGGTAAAATAGAAAGTGGTTCAGAAGGAATTGCTTACTATTTCAAAGAAGTTCCAACAGATACAAACTATACGATTTCTGCTACAGCAAAAGTAGATTCCTGGGACGCAAACAGCCAGGTTGGTTTTGGTATTATGCTTAGAAGCAATGTTCTAGATAATGAAAACGATAGTAGTTTTACTGGGGATTATGTTGCTGCAGGTAATATCAAACAGGAAATGAGAGGATTTTATAAGTACGCAGATGAGGATTTTAAGCATCCAGAAGATTTATATACGGGGCCTGCTCCCGCTGTTGGTGAAGAATATGAGCTAAGTATTCAAAAGTCAGCAAACTTCTATACCATAACGATTGATGGAGTAGAAAAAACACTTGAACATACAGAAGATCTCAATTACGCTGGTCTATTCACATCAAGAAACACCGAAGTTACATTTAGTGATATCAAACTAGACATTGAAGGCCAACATAACTTAAGTGATCTTGACTTTAGTGTATTTGGTTCTAACACAGGGGATGATAAGAACCCAGACCCTACCTTCCATCCAGACAATTCCGTTACGATAGAAGCGAACGGTGGTAAGATCTCAAGTTCTGTAGATGGTATATCATACTTGCACAAGGATCTGCCGGCAAACGCTAACTTTGAACTAAAAACAAAAGCAACCGTTCATGATTTTGATGGAAGCGATAGCCAAGTATCATTTGGATTAATGCTCAGAGACGAAATTGGTGAACATAGAGATTCAAGTGGGCATGAATCTACATATGTATCCGTTGGTGCGCTTGATAAGGTCATGAAAGGTTTTTACAAGCAAGACAGCCGTCAAAAACTTGATGCTTTTGCCAATAACAGTGTACCTGCTGCAGATGAAGTATACGATCTAACTATTAAAAAATCAGGTGATACGTATGTGGTTACCTCTAATGGTGAAAGTGAATCCATCAGTGCTGAAAATTTATTTACAGATGAAGTGTACGCAGGGATTTTTGTAGCTAGAGGAGCTACGGTAACTTTCAGTGATTTTTCCATTAAAGTTGCTAAGAATGTAAACGGTTTATCTGTAGACGACAGTAACATGGAAAAATCAGAATATTTAATTGGAGAAGAATTAGATGTAACAGGTCTGGAAGTAACAGCTGAATATGATGATGGATCCACGAAGGTCCTCTCTCCATCTGATTATATTGTTACCGGCTTTGACAGCAGTGAAGCTGGGACAAATACGATTACCATTAATTATAATGGGATAACGGCAACAGTCGATGTCGAAATTGTTCCATTAACGGTTACAGAATTGCAAGTGAAATATTATCCAGCAAAAACTGTCTATTACAAAGAGGAGTCGTTTGATTCTCAAGGGTTAGTGATTACGGCTGATTATAATAATGGTTATAAAACAGCAGAATTGACAGATGATTTATATACGATATCCATTTCTGGTCAAGAATTACAAGAGGATGGCTATGTTTTTGAAAATGCAGGCACAAAAACGGTAACCGTTACATCAACGGAAACACCGGAAGAAACAACCACATTCAACGTCGAGGTAAAAGACGCTGATATTACAGGTCTTGACATTCGAAATCAGCCAACAAAACAAACGTACTTCCTAGGTGATGAATTAGACCTTTCCGGTATGTCTGTCTATGCAACATACAGTGATTCAAATGATGTACAATTAATGAAAGGTGAATACGACGTAACAGGATTTGATTCTACTACTGTTGGTGAGAAGGAAATAAAGATCTCCTACAAAGGCGAAGAAGCAACTCTCACAGTGAATGTAAAAGAAAAAGAGCTTCAAAATCTAGAAGTAACTTCCTATCCACAGACTACTTTTACAGTGGGTGAAGCGTTCAATCATAATGGACTAGACGTTTCCAAAGTGTATGACAGCGGGGATAAAGAATTGCTTGATGAATCTAGCTATACGGTCGATGCATCAGCATTTGATTCTACTACTGCAGGGACTTACGACATAACCATTCAACCAAACAATGAGGATATCTCCCCTATTTCTTACCAAGTAACCGTAAGAGATGCAGTAGATTATGAGTGGAAAGAGATTCGATTTGGACAGTCCACATCGCATGATAAAAACACGATTACGTTTTTAGACGATAATACAGTGGAACTTGCCGCTGTGGGTGGTGCTGGTAAAATTACTGGTGATCACGATGGTATCACGTTCTACTATACAGAAATTGATGCGCAAAAAGATAACTTCCAGCTATCTGCAGATATTAAAGTAAAAGAATACGCAAAAACGCCACATGATGGACAAGAATCATTTGGGATCATGGCGAGAGATGCCATCGGTACTGATGGTGATTCATCCGTATTCGCTTCTAATATCGCAGCTGTAGGTGGATATAGCGGCGGAACCAAGAATGATAATGGTACACAATTATTTGCTAGAACCGGTGTTGTATCTTCTGATGGGGAAGGCAGTCAAGGCATTCAAAAAAAAATGCTAAACAATGAAAAGCCTACCGCAGAAAATACGGAAAGCAACTATCGTTTAACCCTTGCTAAAACAAACAGTGGTTTCACAGGCCAATTAAATGATGGAGAAGAAGAAATTATTTTTGAGCCTGAAATATTAAACGTACAAGATGATAAATTATATATCGGCTTCTATACGGCACGTGTAGCAACCATTGAAGTGAGCAATATCGACTTCACTGTAAGTGCTGCACAAACAGATGCACCGAAAGTGGTACCACCGGAAGAACCTGTTTCCCCTTCATTTGATATTTTATCTTTAGATAAAACGTCAGATACTGATTATACATTATTGGCAAAATCTAATGTAGATGGAACGATTTCCGTGAAGGAAGGACAGGAAGTGATTGTCGAGGAAGCTCATGTAACAGCTGGAGAATTATTTGAATTGCCGACAAGCATTCATGAAGAACAAGACACAAACTTTAGCATTGTATTCCTTCCAGATGATACGCAATTCCTTACTGATTATAGTAAGATCGTTCGTAACTTTACCGTGACAAATAAAACATATGCAGATGCGGATGGGAATATCTATGTTTCTCCAGAAGGAACAAGCGCTGGAGCTGGTTCAAAGGATAACCCGCTAGATTTAGATACTGCGATTGAATTTGTGCAAAAAGGACAAACCATTATCGTACAAGAAGGGACATATGTACGTAACTCACCATTACACATTAAGAAATATAATGATGGTACAGAAGATGCGATGAAGTATTTAATCGCTGACCCTGAAGCAGAGACAAGACCTGTCATAGATTTTGATAAAAAATCAGCAGGTGTCGTACACAGTGGAAATTACTGGCATGTGAAAGGGATTGACTTTGCACGCTCAGCAGGAAACACAAAAGGCTACACCGTTGGCGGCGATCATAATATCATTGAAAATATAGCTGCATATGAACATGGGGATACAGGGATTCAAATTAGCCGTACAGATGGTTCAGATAATATCGAGGATTGGCCATCTTATAACCTGATTCTAAATAGTATCTCTTTTGATAACCGTGACCCTTCTGAAAACAATGCGGATGGTTTTGCAGCTAAGCTAACTACTGGTGTAGGAAATGTCTTTAATGGAACAATTGCACACAATAACATTGATGATGGTTGGGATCTATATACGAAGGTAGGATCCGGTGCAATAGGTCCGGTTACGATTGAAAATAGTATTGCCTATGATAACGGCTTTTTAACGGATGGCACTGTAGGATCTGGTGATAAAAACGGCTTTAAGCTTGGTGGAGAAGGTATTCATGTACCACATGTTATCAAAAACAGTGTAGCATTCGGAAATGGTGCCTCTGGTTTCACAAGTAATAGTAACCCAGGTATCATTGCGGAAAACAACTATAGTTTTGATAATGGTGGAGGAAACATAAACTTTACCACTTACAGTAATATTGAAGAAGATTTCTCTATTGACAACTTTGTTTCATTCCATACAGAAGCAAACCAAAGCCAAGACAGCTATCCATCTAGGCTAAATGCGGATCATAACTTTATGTATGATGGTTCCAACACTTCTAATGAGTCTGGCGATCAACTAACAGACGAACTGGTGGAGACATTAACATCTATCACCAATGTTCAAAGAGATGAAGATGGCAATATTCTTTGGGGCGACATTTGGGATACATTTAATGCCTTTATGTCTCAATATGAAACCACTCAACCTGATGATGAAGATGGTGATAGCAACTCAGATCAAGATGAACAGGAAAATGAGGATAGCAACACTGATCAAGGTGAGCAAGGTAATGAGGATAGCAATGCTGATCAAGATGAGCAAGGGAATGAAGACAGCAATGCTGACCAAGATGAGCAAGGGAATGAAGATAGCAACACGGATCAGGATAAGCAAGGGAATAATGGTAACAATACAGGTCAAGCTGATCAAGACACAGTTGTTACGAATCCAGTTGTAAATAACCAAGAAGCAACGGTAAACAACGACGACATTCATAACATCAAGCAAAATGGTCAGATTGTACTGGATCTAAGCAACCATAATTCTTCGGTAAATGTTCAATTGACCAAAGATCAAGTGAGCACGTTAAAACAGAAAAACGCCACTATTGATGTTCAAAAACAAGATGTTGAGATGAATGTTCCAGCAGCCTTGCTAACAAATGGTGAGGAAGCTGTTGAGATTTCGTTTGAAAAATTGAGCGATATCGAAAACATGGAAAACGCCTTGAGTGCAGTTTATGACTTCACCATTAACCAAGGCGGAAAGATCATTAGTGAATTTGGTGATCATACAGTTACACTGACATTTACAGTAGATGCTGATCAAGTTAATAATCCTGATAATGTATCTGTTTACTATTGGAATCCAGATACGGAAATATGGGAGCCTGTAGGTGGTCAGTATGAATCTGGCAAGATTAGAGTGGAAACGAGCCACTTCAGTACGTATACAGTATTTGAATCTACTGATGATGAATCACAAACGGATAAACCAGGAACAGATGCAGGAACAAATGATGGAAGTGATCTTCCAGATACCGCAACAAATGCATTTAATTGGTTAATCCTAGGTTTGTTAGTACTAGTTACAGGTGCATGCTTATTGTTTATGAACAAAAGAAAAGTAAAGCAATAATTTAAAAGGGGTGTCCTAGGCGGGCACCCCTTTTTTACACGTTAGGAAAGATAAGAGCAACTAGGCTACCGCACTGCGCCATAAGGCTTGGCGGATAGCCAAGTTTTTCTTTAGTTGGTCGAGAATCCCTAATACTTAATGCTACCAACAATTTGTAACACTAATTGTTTTTGATCTGATCTCTGAGGATAAATATTATTAATTTCACTTAATGTTTTTAATACAACCTGTCTAGAGTTTTGGACCTTATTGATTTCATCCCGAACTAATTCAAAAAAGCAAAGAAAGAGGCTGACGTTCAATCGCAACTAACTAATCACGATGTAAACGTCAGCCTCCCTCTTTTATTCTTCTTTGCTATCAGTAAAGGCCGTCACCTTCTTTCTGGTAGTGCTGATTTTTAAAAAGATTATGTATTCTTTATCATCCATCTCAATTCACGTTATATTTTCACCCGATATCAACGATTCCTACCTTTTTGTCAAAATCATTACTTCTATTAGTATAAATAATTACTCAATATATTACTTTATGAAGTCGGATATATGTCCAAGATAGAAACCTTATAAAAGCCCTTCTTATTCACCCCAAAAGTACCAGATATGAATTAATTTGTCATCAATTTAAAAGATTTATCGATCGGAGAAATTAAATTCACTTTTACACTTTTCGTTTTTGGATCTAACATAGGTTGACCAAGCTGTTTCTGCCAATGTTCATAGTTACCATCTTCCAGCATGAGTTTATTTTTCATTTGAGCTACTTGTAACCCATTGCTTTTCCAAAAGTAATCTCGACCCTCTATTTCTTCTAGCCCACTCCCCTCCAATACTGTATCCGGATGGAAGATAAACACAACTTGATAAAATACATCCTCTCTGTTATCTGATCGAATATGCAGATACCATTCATCGTTTTCTCTTGTAATATCAACTGTGACAACGTGTTTTTGATTGTGTGTCTTCATTCTATACTGATGTGGAAGTAAATACCATATACTTGTATCCGAATCAGACAAATATTTCTTCGGTATCGGTCCTGTGTAACCTTTTTCCAACTCTTTAGAAAGTCGATATCCGCCATTTATTCGCTCTATTTTATCGAATTCAACAATTCCTGGAGAAAAACTATTGTAGAGTTGAACTCCCAGTAAACTAGCATCACCATTGTGCAGAGAAAAGAAAGATGAATTTCTTCCCATGATAGTGGCGCTCCGTTCTTTATCACGATAGCGAACGATTGGTGCTGCAAAGGATGTATGCATACTGCTATGTTCTATTTTGGAATGATGTCCGACCTCTTCCATTTTTTCCAAATTGTCAATCAAGGGATAATTTTCATTAATAAATACTTCATATTCTGTTGGCAGATCTGTACTATCCACAAATGTATGTTGGATACTAGGGAAAGACAAATATCCGAGCATGATATGGTTATTTACTGGTCCTATGTCCGATAGGTGATCGAAGGCTAAGTTTGCCATTGCCATATATTGCTCATTATTATCATGAACTGCCATTAATCGATATATTAAATGATATGGTGATAAATCATATGTATGTGCTAAATCCTGTCGTCCAGAATAGTCTGTGACAACTTGACCGTTTGGGTGCACTAGATACATCATCATATTTAAGTTCTTTCTAACGTAATCAAGTAATTCAGGCTTTTCCAGCTGCACAGCTGTATGATAAAGACAAATATTACTGACCGAATTATATATACCATTACTTCTTTCTGTCCATTCACCATCTTCTGAAATATCGATACCTTCCGCTAACCATTCTTCTGCTCTTTCCTTTAAATCATCTCTATGATAGATGGCATAAAGATTCGCCAATGCTGAAGCTAGCACCCAACGATGATTCGGTGTATGACAGCCTCCGGTTATCATAGCAGGTATGGTATTTCGCAAGAACCATTCCATCTTTTCGGTTAACTCACTATCTCGAGTACTATGCAACAACTGATAAACTTGAGCAAAACCTGTTACAAGAAATGCTGTATCAGGAGGCGAGTGGTAATTGGTCCAGCCAGGTGAAATGGTGCCATCGTCATGTTGCTGGGCAAGCATATAATCTAAAGCGAATCCTATATTTTTCTTCAACTCTTCGTTTTGATAAAAGATAGAATCGCTATTCACATAAGAGCTAACCCAAGCCCCGATTACACTGCCAGTGCCAGTATGACTCGGGCTAGGAATGCCAGTCTTTTGATCAATTACACCTCCAAAGTAACGACTGTTTCTGTCTAGGACTTGATCCTTCATATATTTTTCTGTGTTCTGATCATTTTGTTTTACTAATTGATTATAGAAACTCATCTAAAAACCTCCTTGAGAAGGGATTTCTTTAAACCCGCCTAACCTTTCAAACCAGATGTTGCACTTGTATCCATAATATATCGTTGAAAGACAATAAAGATAATAATCATTGGAACTAAAGATATAATGGATGAAGATAGTAGTAACACCCAATCAATATTATCTGCACCTACTATACTGCGCAACGCGATTTGTACGGTATACTTATTTGGGTCACTTAATACAATTAACGGCCAAATATAGTCATTCCATCTCCACTGAAAGGAAAAAATCGCTAACGTAATGACAACCGGCTTTGCAATTGGTAACATTAAATTAAAAAAGATTTTCCCTTCATTTGCACCATCAATTCTTGCTGATTCCAATAGGTCATTTGGTACTGTCATGAAATATTGACGGAACATAAATATACCTGTTGCTGTGTTTATCGATGGAATAATTAAACCTGCTAAACTATCATATAACCCTAAATCTAAAATAACAGAAAAGGTTGGAGTCATAATAACTTCAGTCGGCAGCATTGTAGTTGCTAACATACATATTAAGAATACATTTAACCATTTATAGTTATACTTAGCTAAGGCGAATCCACAAGTTGCACTAGCTATAACCGTTAATACGGTCGTCAAAATTGCTACAATCAATGTGTTTATGAAATATTTAATAAACTCCATCGTACTCCATGAGTAAACATAACCATCTACTGTAGGATTTTCAGGGAGTATGTTTAAAGGATAAGAAAACAATTCACTACCAGGCTTTATAGAACTAAGTAATAGCCATACGATAGGAAAAAGATACATTAATGCCACGATAAAAAGCGCCGTTGTTAACATTATAGTAGAAAATCTATCATTAAGCTTATTCATCTACTTTCCCCCCCTTAGCAAAGCGGAATTGAAGTAAAGAGAATGCTAGAAGTACGACAAACAGTACCATGGATGCTGCACTTGCATATCCTACTTTCAATTGATCAAAACCTGTCTCATAAATATACTGCACAATGAATGTTGTATCTGAACCAGGTCCACCGTTTGTTAGAGATTGAACCATCGGGAATTCCTTCATTAGATTAAATACAGCCAATAAAATAACTAAAAAGGAAGTGGATCTAATAGATGGTAAAGTAATATGCCAGAACTTTTGCCAGCCTGATCCACCATCCACATCTGCCGCTTCGTAAAGTGATTTCGGAATACTAATTAATGCTCCGATAAAAATCAGCATATTAAAAGCTGTGCCAGCCCAAGCCGTTGCAAATAATACAACTAAAAAGGCGAAATTACCATCCGAAGACCATGGTATCGGATTCCCGCCAAGCAATTGAATCATATAGTTAATAAACCCAAAGCTTTCTCCAAACATCCATCGCCAAAGCACACCAACTACAATTGGCGAAACTAACCAAGGAAAAAAGAAAATAATTTTTGCTACGTTTTTCCCTTTTGTAAATTTACTAACAAGTAGCACCGAAACTAGAAGCGATGAAACATATACTAATGGAACACCTAACAATGTATATAAAAAGGTTCTTGACATTGCTTTATAAAAACTAGGATCTTGAAACAAATTAATATAGTTCTCTAGACCAATAAATGTTGCTACATTTCCGTTATACTCGGTTAAAGAATAATAAACACCTAGCAGCGCTGGCCATGCAAAGAATATGATAAATAGTACCAAGTTGGCAGCTATAAATAGAAATGCCCATTTTTTATTCGTATCTTTCATGCTACATAACCTCCTCTATTATATTAGACTGAAAGATGAGGAAGAATAGCGACCATTTTTCATGGTCGCTATTGTAAAATCCTATTCTACGTAAGCGTCAGTCATTTCATTCTTCACATTTTCAATGGCATCATCTACACTTTGCTCATCGTTTAATGCATTAATCACTTCGTCTGCTAGTGCACTACCTATACTTCTTTTAGAAACCAATTGTTTTTTAACTAGTTCATTACGTTGTTGACTTGCAATTGGGTCAGAGGCAGCAATCTCATTTTGGTAAATGGTATAAGCTTCTGGAGCAAGTTCATATTCTACTTCTGCATCTTCTGTAACAGGTAAATAACCACCATATGTTGCTAATTCCTCATAGTTTTCTTTTTGATATAACCAATCCATAAACTCTCTTGCTTGCTCCTCTTGTCCAGATCCTTCAAAACCTACTAAATAGTTACCACCAAGGTTTGTTGCTCTAACTTCTTCATACGGCATATATACTGATTCCCACTCAAAGTCTTCGATATTAGCAGCGAAATCAGTAATTTGCCAAGACCCAGACATATAAACAGGAACTCTGCCACTCTTGAACATCGATGAAGCATCTTCGCCCGCTGTCCAAACAGATTTTGGCATGATCGTATTATCATTTAGTTCCATAAATTTTTCTAATGCATCTTTTGTCTCTTCATTTGTTGTGTATTGATCTCCTTCTTTATAAAAACCTTTACTTCCATGTTGATAGAGGAAAGCGTTTAATCTGTGATCAGAGTTATCCATAACCATACCGTACTGAGCATCTGTTTTGTCTAAAATTGTATTTATCGAGGATATTAGTTCATCCCATGTCCAAATATCATCTTCACTTGTCGGATAACTTACGCCTGCTTCTTCAAATAAGTCTTTGTTAACAAACATACCCACTGCTGTAAGATCTAATGGCGGTGCAACTAATTGATCGTCAACGGTTATCCCCATATCTGTCATTACATTATTGTCCTCTGCAATTTGTGTTAGATCCATTAATTGACCATCCCATGCCGAGTTAAACCCTGTGACACGAGCTAGTGCAGGCGGTTCTCCAGCTCGGATCATATTGGTGATTTTCGTGACCATATCGCTATATGGTACATCAACAACTTCGATTTCTACACCCGTCTCTTCTGTGTATTTTTCAGACATTTTTGTTAATGCAGAACCTTCTACCTTATCACCTGAAACATAAAATTGCATAACTTCGCCATTTGTATCAGTATTGGATGATGCATCTGAATCATTATCACTTCCAGAACATGCCACTAAAATAGTAGATATTAATACGAAAATCATCAAAAATAATTTTTTCATAGTCTACCTCTCCTTTTTTCTTATAAGTAAAGCGTTTCCAAAACAATGTAAGGGTTTTCCTTGTCTTCTAAAAAAACACCACCTCTTAACTCTAAGTAAAATTAGTTAAGCGCTTTCTTGTTTTATATACTATCAACTTTCGCATAGTAACACAAGTGCTTTTTCGACTTTTTTTAATTAATTTTGATAAATGTTGCTGTAACAAGACATCTTATGCCATAAAAAATGACATAATAAAGAACAGCACATAAAGAGAGACTTCCAACAGTGGGGGTTAAAAGACGATTGTTCACCGTTAAAACGAGTGCTATCCTTCAAAGAATTTCGATTATTTAGTTAAGCGTTTAATTTATTGACCAAAAAAAAATGGTTATACCATTTTTTTATTAACATACTGATTCCGAGCCGATGTATTCCTCACCATTAACGTAGGTTTGAAAAGGATTCGTTCTGTTGTCGGCTCTTCGTTATTAATATTGTCAACAATCACATCCACAACTTTTCTGC
Organism: Gracilibacillus sp. YIM 98692; assembly: GCF_010993965.1. GTDB lineage: Bacteria > Bacillota > Bacilli > Bacillales > Amphibacillaceae > Gracilibacillus. The sequence goes on from NZ_WIXM01000001.1 coordinate 483,773, forward strand.
CCATTTCATTAATTGGTTGAGCGACTGTTGTAAGGGACGGAACCGTGGTTGTCGCTAAAATAGTATTATCGAATCCAACAATCGACAAGTCTTCTGGTATACGGATACCATTTTCTCTTGCTCCTTGAATAACGCCAATAGCAATTAAATCATTACACGCAAATATTGCAGAAGGGAGCTCATCTCTATTAAGCATCTGTTCTAAACATTTCTTTCCATTAGCAATCGAGGCAGTTGTCCTAAGCACCATATCACTATGGTATTCATAGCCATGTGTTTCATAGGCTTCCTGGAAGCCATAAATCCGCATTTTACTGCTTAGCCTTTCTTCCGCAATAATTACTATCTTCTGATGACCTAACGACAACAAATGTGAAGTTGCATCATAACCACCTGTGAAATCATCGACAGATACAGAAGTAACACCTAGTGAGCCAGCATCTTGTGTCAGCATTACCATCGGGATTTGCGTACTTTTTAAATCCTGTAATAATTTTTTATCATGAAAGGAGGAAGCAATAATAAAGCCATCGACTTGTTTTCTTCTTAATAACTCTAAATATTTTTTCTCTTTATCTTCATCTTCATCGGTACTACACATGATCACACTTAGCCCTCGTTCATGTGCACGATCTTCAATCGTTCGAGCCATTTCCGAAAAGAAAGGGTTTGATATATCTGGAACTAATAAACCAAGTGTCTGTGTCCTTTTTCCTGTTAAGGCTGACGCCATTACACTTGGATAATAATTTAATTCTTCCATCACTTTCATTACTTTCGTTCTAGTTGAATCCCGCATATTCCCAGTATTATTGATTACTTTTGATACTGTAGCAATCGATACTCCTGCTTTCTTCGCCACATCATAAATCGTAACCTTCACTTTATTACCAACTTTCCGTCCAGATCTCGTATAAATATCTCAGATAAAATTTCAATACTATATTATCATATTGTAATGACAATATAGTATTGTATCCATTTATAAAGATGCCTATTTTTATGATCCGAAAAGGTTGTAAAAAACCGTTTCGCTGATTGCTGAATCATTTGCTTCTTCACTACATTTGCTACGCCAACATTGAAATACAAATCTTGTGTTGGATTGACCTTATGATAATATGTATCTTGTTCTGTTTGCGGGGACGAAAACTTGATGTGTTACCATCAGGGCAATACTTCTACTTTATTTATATCTCACTTAATAGTACAGGGCGCTTTTCTTTCCAAGCTTTTTTTGTTGCAATGGCAAGCCTTTGTGCTTGAAGCCCATCTTCCCCAGTACAAGTTAATGCTTCCTGATTCATAACTGCTTGTGAGAATTCTTGAATTTCCTGTTGAAAGGCGTCTTTGTATCGATCTAAGAAAAAGTACTTTGGTTGATCCATTTTTACGGCATCTTGTGTTGCGACTTGAACATTTGATTTTCTCTCATTGTCAGCTGTAACCATACCTTTTTCCCCAAAAACCTCTATCCGTTGGTCATATCCATATACCGCTTTTCTGCTATTATCAATCACTGCGATCGATCCATCTTCAAAAGTTAATGTTATAATAGCTGTATCAACATCATCATGTCTTTCAAAACGCAAATCGATTAAATTAGCGGTCGCTACGGATACCTCCTTTACTTCACTAGGAGATAAATACCGAATCATATCAAAATCATGTATCGTCATATCAAAAAACATTCCACCGGATGATTGGATATATTCCTCATTTGGAGGCTCAGGATCTCGTGATGTAATTTTAATGATATGGGGCTTTCCTATTTGGCCACCTTGAATCGTATGATATACCTTTCTGAAATGTGTATCGAACCTTCTATTAAAACCAATCTGTAGTTTCACGCCTGCTTCTTTCACTTTTTCCAAAGCCGCTTTTGTTTGTTCTAAACTAAAACTTATTGGCTTCTCACAAAAGATATGCTTGCCCGCATTCGCACACTTTTCAATATAATCACAATGTGTATCAGTAGACGAGCAGATAAAAATAGCATCAATCTCATCGTCTTCAATTAACATAGAAGCATTTGTTGTAATCATTGGAACATTGTGTTCAATTGATGTATCCTTTAAATGAGCAATTTCTAGATCACAAATTCCTTTTAGCCTTAGCGATGAAGAATTGATGATGTGTTCTGCATGTAACTGCCCAATCCTACCTGCGCCTATAATTCCGATTGTCATATTCGCCATAACATGCTCTCCTTTTCAAAAAGTAACAAAATGAAACGCTTAAATATTTAAGAATAAATTACTTACAAATTCAAGCAAGGTAAAATTCAAATAAAAGGAAAGCGCTTAACTTCCTTTATCATAATATGTATTACGGTGTAAGTCAATATCTATCCTTTCATAATTTTCTATTGTTTTCTTTATGTATGACTTGTGATTTGTTAATCAGAGATCTATCTAAAGAACAAAGCATATATAATAAACACAACGATGATCACCACTAATAAAATCCCTGTTCCTTTCCATCCGAGACTTCCTACTAAATCGACAAGGCTGCCACTTTGCGCACGGTCAAACCCATCTCCGATATTACTTGCACGATTTCTTTTGATTTCTTCTTGTCTCATTCTTTCACGTCTATCTTCAGGACTTTCATTATTTCTATTCATTTCATGACCTCCTATTCTTTACATAGAAAATAGTGGTAGGTTTCCTTTCCTTATTACCATATCATTTACGATTATTAATAAATAAAGTTTCATAGCTTTGCTTAGGAATATTACAAACAAATGAATAAAACAATACAAAACTCCCTCCACCCTTTCAAATTAACTCTCTAATTAACAGGTATAAAGCGATTACATCCCAATATTTCTCTTCCTTTTTTTGTAATATATTTGTAAATGGGGTGTCATTGCTTTTCCACAGTTTTGATACAAGTCTTTGTTATGCTTTAAGAGAAGTCAAAATTGAAAGGAGATTGAGGATGAGAATGAATACTAACAAGATTCTAACAGGTGTGATTTCCATCGGTACTGCCTTGACTTTAGCTGCTTGCTCAGGAGATACGAATGAAGAAGATAACATGGAAACTCCACCGGAAACGGATCCAGGTATGGAAGAAACAGATCCTGGCCAAAATCCTGAATCAGATTCTGAAGAGCCTGCTTCAGGGCCAGATTCCGAATCAGATTCTGAAGAGCCTGCTACTGGGTCAGAATCTGAATCCAATCCTGAAGACCCTGCTGCTGGGTCAGAATCTGAGTCTGAAGAACCTGCTGCTGGATCTGACTCTGAGGACCCTGCTGTTGAGTCAGATGCGGAATCCGAGTCTGAATTCGAGCTAGAATAATAGTAAGTTAACTTTCATTTCCCCCTTTATATAGAAGACTGTCTACAGGAATGTAGGCAGTCTATTTTTATTTATAATTTTTTAATTGTTTAATCACATGTTCATTAAATCCATTTTCATATGAATGATCGATTCGAACACTTTTGCCAAAATGGTACTCGCTCGCACCAACGTTTTGATGGATTTGCTTGATATTGTCCACATTAAGTCCTGATCCTGGCATGATAGCTGGTCCGTTTGATTCTCTTGCCATTTTCACTAATTTTTTCAAGCTATCCATTCCTTCCACACAATTCGTTTTCCCACCAGAAGTTAAGATACGTTCCACTCTCCCTTGATAATTCGACAATGTATCATAAGCCTCTTCTAAAGAACGGACATGGTCAAAGGCCCGATGGAAAGTGAAGCGAATCTGATCATTTAAAGCGATTACCTCATCTACCAAACGAAGATTGATCGTGTCATCCTGATGTAATGCACCAAACACAAAATGGGTTGCACCTACTTCTAACATTTTTTGAAATGATGTTTTAATATTGTCCTCATCCTGTTTGTCATAATAAAAATGATGATCATGCGGCCGTATCATCACCTGTACAGGAATGGATACGCTATTTACCACTTGTTCTACCATTTCCACACTTGGGGTCAATCCATCCTTATCGATTCGAGAAACTAATTCTAATCGATCCACGCCCAATGATTCAGCTTGTATGGCTTCCTGTTTATTTTGTACAATGACTTCTAAAAACACCTTTCACCAATTCCTTTCATGAGTGTGCTACCACTAAAACTTTCCGCATTTGTTACTAGATCCCATTATACTATTTTGGAATGAGAGAAGAAATAACTTTGGCGGACATTGGTTCCTTTATTCAGCTAAAAGGTATTTGTTTTTCTAAGGTTTTAAGCATATAACGTACCTGATGTCCGCAACTCCCTTTATAAAGCTATTTTTTTAGAAATTAGGAATCCTACTGCGCCTCCAACCGTATTTAAAATTATATCGTCACATTTATTCAACGTGGCTAGAGTAAACTGTAAAAAAGCTGACTTCCAATTAGAAAGCCAGCTATTACCCTCTTCATTCATCACCATATGGATCAATCGTTTGAATTGTTCCGTCAACGTTATATTGGATTTCCGTAAATTTCACCGAGCGCTTATGGTTCACGCCATCGGATAAGGAGCAATCATGATAGAACAAATACCACTTATCCTTAAACTGAACAATCGAATGATGTGTCGTCCATCCAATCACAGGCTTCAGAATCGTTCCTTTGAAGACAAATGGCCCCTGTGGATTCTCGCTTACCGCATACACAATTTTGTGAGTGGTTCCTGTAGAATAGGATAGATAATACAGGCCATTGTATTTATGAACCCATGCCCCTTCAAAAAATCTTCGGTCCTCATCACCTGCAAGAATAGGATTGCCATCCTCATCCACAATCGAGATTTCCTGCGGCTCATTTTTAAACGTTTTCATATCTTCGCTTAATTCAGCTACTATTGGGCCTAAAGCAGGTTCTGTCGGTGCTGGACCTTCAGCATCCGCTTGATATGTTCGGGTCTGCCACTTTTCTAATTGTCCTCCCCAAAGACCTCCAAAATACACATAGGCACTTTCATCATCATCCACTAACACAGCGGGATCAATGCTGAAGCTTCCTTGTATATAATCTTTCTCGGCTTGAAATGGTCCTTGTGGATTCGGGCTTGTCGCAACACCAAGTCGGAAAATACCATCTTTATCTTTTGCAGGAAAAAATAAATAATAAGTGTTATTTTTATACGCAGCATCGGGTGCCCAAACCTGTTGACTTGCCCAAGGTACATCTCTTAAGTGAAGCACTTCTCCGTGATCTACACATGGTGCGTTCACATCTTCCATCGATAAAACATGATAATCTTCCATCGCGTATTGGTCACCATTATCATTAGATGGCCCATCATGATCAAGATCATGTGATGGATAAATATATAGTTTTCCTTCAAAAACATGCGCAGAAGGATCTGCAGTAAAAATATGTGTCACTAATGGTTCATTTTGCTTTGTCGTTTTCTCCATCCAATACTCCCCCTTTATATAATAGTGAAGTTTTGTACAATGCTAATATACTAGATTTTTGTAACTTTGTATATTAAATGAACGAACTTTTGTAAAAATAATAAAAATAGTTTTTTCTTACCGAGACTAGCAAGAAAAAACTATCTTTAAGAAACAACATATTTACCGTCCTCTACGCACCTCATGTCCGGCAAACCGATAAATTATTTATTATAATGAAAGTAAGCATGCTTATTCATGCCATAACAGTATTTTTGAATGAGAAGAGGAGGACTATCTTTGCCACAACGTTTACTGCAAGTGATTCATTCTTATATTCCTATAGGGTTGATGATATGGGTGCTGACTTGGCTTGCTCCAAGTTATCACTTTACAGAGCGGATTATCTTATTTGCTGTCTTTGTCGTAGTGCCCTTAACTTTATTTCGAGTCATGTTATCATTTGAATACATCAAGGAACATGTACGTTTTATCAAACTATTAATCTATCTTCTCCCGATTGGAGCATTTGCTTTGCTTTTCTCTTTTGCCATGCATCCAGGAATCACGGCTGGATTATTTTCCATTCCTTGGAGCCTAGTAACTTTTACTGTTGCCATAAAAGGAATGGCATTACTGAAGAGATCTTCTACTCTTTCTGAAGTATCAAAAGCAATTGGTTTTATATACATAAGCATTAGTGGCATTTGGCTGATAGCTTACCAACTCTCTGTACCTCTTTTGGGATTTCAAGGAGAAATCATGTTATTAACGGTTAATCATTTTTTATATAGTGGATTCGTCGTTCCTATATTATTTAGCTATTTATACGAAAATGTGAGGAGCACCCTCCTCTCTAAGACGATCGTCTTTATTGGGACTATTGCTCCGATTTTCATTGCACTTGGCATGACCATTTCTCCATTACTCGAGTGGTTATTTGTCGTTCTTTATGTGGGGGCACTTCTATCCTATAGTGTTCTTGTCATGATGCACATCATTCCAACCGTTACAAGCTGGACGAAGGTATTACACCTCGTATCAAGTGGAATCATTGGGATAACCATGTTATTGGCAATGATATATGGCTATGGAGAATGGACAGGCAATACAACAATTCCGATTCAAACGATGGTTTTATTTCATGGTTGGGGGAACGCGATCCTATTTTCTTTCTTAGGTGTATTAGCATGGCATGCTACGATCATGGATCGAGAAACGAAAAGCATTCCATTCAGTCAAATTCAAGCGAAGGGAAAAATAGGTTCAAATATATTCTCCCAAACAAATGTGATAGATTCCTTTACCCAAAAGCCGCCAAAAGGATTAGTAGATAACTTAGATGACTATAAAAGCAAGCATCTTGACCCTAAGCAGCTTCACAGGGAAATCATTGATTTCTATGAACATACCGAGGATTATGAATTACTGCTCTCTCCTCATTGGAGCAAACCCTTTGCTCTGTTAGCTATATTTTACAAGTGGATCAGTAATAGGTTAGAGCAAATGAATTTTCCTCTTACAGCAGAAACAAGTGAGCAACAAGTGACAAGCAGGATTTTACCTATTGATGACAAAAAGGATGGTCGTGACTATGTTCGGGCATGGGTGCGCACTTATACAGAAACGAATAAAGCGATTTATGCTGCTCTCTATTCCACACATATCTCGAACCAGATTCGCTATATGAATATTGCATTTCCATTGCCGTTTTCACAAATGACGAGTATTTTGTTTCTGGAACAAGGCAACGATGATTCCTTATCCTTAACCTCTTGGGTGAAAGCACCAAATCAAGACCAGGGAGTTTACCTTTTCATCAAGCAGAAAGCGGTTCGTCTTCCGATTAACGAAACCATAACGGTTTGGAAAGATCTAAATAAACCGAATGGTCAAATAGAAGCCAAACATGACATGTGGTTATTTGGGATTAAATTTCTTACCTTAGATTATAGTATTAAGGCTCGTACTGATATTGAATAATCATATAATTTTAATTAGCAAGAGGGAGAGGTAAAATGGAGCTATTTGCATAAAATTTTCATACCAAAAAAATAATGAGTATACTTTTCTTTTTTAAAAAATATTCTATACAAACTGCTCATATATACAAAAGATCAAACGATACAATCCAACCAAGTTGGAGGTGGGAGGTTGGAACATAAACCAATTCGTATTCAAATCAGAAGTCGCTATAACACAAAAAATGCGTTAATTCTTTATGGTGGTGAAGGTCACCAACCATTGGCAGTATCTGAAATTCTTAGTGAGCTACTAAAAAAAGAGAAATTTAGTGTTCAGATGTCCAATACGCTGGATATCCTCCTAGATAGTCATCTTATGAAACATTTAGATCTGATTGTTTTTACATGGACTAGAGGAACTATTAAAAAGCAACAATTAAACTCATTACTCCGTGCAATAAAAGGAGGAACTGGATTTGTAGGAATTCATGCATCAGTGGGTGCATTTCGTTCAGAACTTAAGTACCATGAAATGATTGGAGGTCAGTTTCTGTCCCACCCCGGTGGGGACAACGTCACTTATAAAGTTTCCATTATAGATAGGTTACACCCTACTATGAAAGGAATGAACGACTTTACAGTTAAAACGGAAAAATACTATATGCTTATTGACCCTGCCATTCATATTACAGCCGCAACATGTTTTGGAAGTGTACTTATGCCAGTGGTATGGACCAAAAATTACGGAAAAGGAAGAGTGTTTTACAATGCTTTAGGACACTCACTTGATATCGTTAAGCAACTAGAGGTTTTACAAATGATGAAAAACGGCATGGTCTGGGCAGCAAAATAATATTTTAAAGTAAATCTAGGAAACTTGCTTTGAACTTGATCTTTCCATGTATGAAACTTCTTTATAACTTTTTTCAAATTTGGAATAGAAGGAAAGGATGTAGTTCATTGATGAGCATGGGAATTCCTTTTTGCCCGACAGATTTTCCGGATGATTATATGGAGGAATGGATTCCGACAGTCCCTCTTTCTGAAATGGAGGAAAAAGAGTATGATGTTCTTATAATTGGTAGCGGGGCAGGTGGAGGATCACTCCTTTGGAGACTTTGTCAAAAGTGGAAAAATACAGATAAGAAAATAGGAATGCTTGAAGCAGGAGATGCCTTGCTACCTACACATGTATCAAATATTCCAACAATGAATATTGATAGGTTAAGAAAATATTTAAGCAATCCGAAAATTTCAGAAAAAATAGGTGAACAGCTTCCTCAATATAAAGGGGCTATGATCCTTAAGATTTTAGGAGGAGCAACTGTATTTTGGGGAGCTGTTTGTCCACGTATGCCTTATTCTGAACTAAAAACATGGCCCATTCCTTTATATGAGATGGATACATATTATAATATAGCAGATGAAGCGATGAACATTACACCCGATTATTTTCAAGATTCTCCTTTTACAACCGTTTTATTAGACCGGCTTCGGTCAAATGGCTTCCCTTTATCTGTACCTATGCCAATGGCAATGAATCTGGAACCGACTCAATATGGCATCATTCAATCTAACGTCATATTTAGTTCTATCGAATTTCTCGGTAAAGCGTTACAAATGCACTCCTTTGATTTGGCCATAAATGCCCGTGCCACTCGCCTTTGTTATGAAGGTGACTCCATAACTGGTGTTGAAGTGATGTCCCTTGAAAAAAAACTGTATAAAATAAAAGCTAAAAAAGTGGTGGTTTCAGCTGGAGCACTAGAAACACCTCGTCTATTGCTGCATTCTAACATTCCTGGGCCTGCAATCGGTCATTATTTATCAAACCATTCGATATCTATTGTGTCTTCTACCATAAATAGAAATACTTTTCCAGCATTGTTAGGGGCACTCGGGATTTTGATCCCATCTGGTCCTAACAGAGACTATCAAATCCAAATTGAAAGTAGTAAGTGGGATCAGCCGAAAGAGTCACCCTTAGAGAAGAAATTAGATATTGGTTTAAGTGCTTTTGGTAAAGTAGAATCTCGTTTTGAAAACAAGGTCACATTGGATCCAAACCGTGTCGATGAATATGGAGTTCCTAAAATTCAGGTACAATTTTCTTATAGTAAACAAGATGATAAGATTATTCACGAGATGTCTAAAGCCTTACTATATGCGAGCTCAGCTATGGGCTCCAACCTAGTAGTAAAAGATGGGTTTTTAGATCTATGTTTAAGGCAACCTGGTCGACCCTTTCATGATTTAGGTACATGTAGAATGGGGGTAGACTCTTATACTTCAGCTGTAAACCCTTACTGTAAAATTCATGGAATTTCAGGATTATACGTTGCTGATAATAGCATTATTCCTACTGCTGGTGCGGTGAACCCAACACTGACTACAGTTGCACTCTCAATCAGAACTGCCGACCATATTGCCTCATCTCGATAAAAAAATGACCTCAATCCAATATCGAGATCATTTTCTACCATCCAACACTATATAAACTTGTCCCGCGTACTTTACCCAATCAAATCCTTAATCTCCTTCACCTGCTCCCTATCTAACTCCATCACATCACTATTTTCCATACTAGTATCAGGAGCCTCTATTAACGCTAGTTTGGTATCTTTTTGTGTAATCGTATTATGCCACAAGGTCTTCGGAATGTTATATACTTTATTCTGCTCCATCTGAACACTGCTGAATGCAAGCCTTCCATCCTCTTCTTCTGCATAAACCAAATGGCATTCTCCTGAAAGCAAGACAAACAATTCATCTGTTTCATTGTGTCGTTCTAAGTTGTTGAATCCATTAATATCATTCTCTGGCTTCCAATTCTTTAACCCTACCATCCAATTGTCATTCACATACACCTTTTTCATGCCGTCTTGATCAAACGCAAATTGTTCAATGTTCATTCACACTACCTCCTATACAGAATCTATCCTTTCACAGAACCTGATGTCATGCCTTCAATTAATTTCTTCTGTGCAAAGAAGAACATAATACAAACAGGGATAATCGTAATAATACCGCCAGCTGTTAGCAGGTCCCACTGAACCCCTAATTGACCAATTAAATTTTTCAATGTTACGGGAATGGTCCTTGTATCTTCATTCGTAAATAGCACCGCAAACGTATATTCATTCCATGACTGAATAAATATATAAACCCCTGTGGCAATAATCGAAGGCATCAGTACTGGTAAAATCACTTTAATAAATGCTTTCGCTCGATTTGCACCGTCTATCAAGGCTGCCTCTTCTAGAGATGATGGGAGGTCTTTTAAATAACCTGTTAACATCCAAACCGAAAATGGAATAGTAAACGTTGCATAGGCTACTACTAGTGAAGTAGGAGTATATAATAAGTTCACACTACGCATGATCGCAAATAGCGGGATCAATAATAAGACATGCGGAAACATATTATTCGTTAAAAATAATCCCATAAATAATTGCTTTCCTTTAAAATCGAATCTAGTAAAAGCATACGCTGCAAGTACAGACACTGTTAATGTGACAAGTGTTGTAATGGTTGCAACTAAAAAACTATTAAACATCGGTTGTAGGAAATTAAACTCTCCAAATAGTTTTCGATACGAATCAAATGTCATATTTTCTGGCCAATAGGTGACCGTTGGGCCATATAATTCTTCTTCTGGTTTGATCGACGTAATAAACGTCCAATAAAAAGGGAACAGTAGAAAAATTAAAATAGTGGATATTGGAAGATATAGCATGAATAATTTTTGTAATAGACTTTCTTTTTTCACTTTGTCCCCTCCTTAAATGAGTTTTTCAGGTATGGAACAGCGACTACTGCTAGCATAAACATTAGGAAAAGCGCCATACTAGAGGAATAGCCTAAATCTAACACATTAGCTTTATTAAAAATGTATACACTTAAGGTTTGCGTAGAATAAGAAGGGCCACCGCCTGTTATGTTGTGGATAATATCAACAGAGTTCGCTACCCAAATAACTCTTAATAGGATTGTAATAAAGATTACATTTTTCAGAGAAGGGATCGTGATTCTAAAAAGTTTCTGCAATTTGGTTGCACCATCAATATCTGCTGCTTCATACATTTCTTGAGAAATCCCTTGTAACCCTGCCAAAATCATAATGGCAAAGAAGGGAATACCTTGCCAGATAATTGTTACAATCACCGATCCAAAAGCAGTAGAAGTTTGCGATAAAAACATGATAGGTTGATCAACCAATCCAACCTTCATTAATAGATCATTTAACACACCATAATTCCCATCATAAATCCACTTCCACATTAAACCGATTAAAACCCCTGGTGTAGCCCAAGGAATCAAACTAACAGACCGAACAAGTCCACGTCCGATAAATTTTTGATTTAACAACAGGGCTAAGATAAAACCAAAAAAGAACTGCAGCCCAACACCGAAAACGACCCAAATTACTGTATTTTTAAAAGCTAACCAGAAAATAGGGTCTGCAAACATTTCGGCAAAGTTTTGAAAACCTATATAAGCGATCTTATCTGGCCTTCTTAGATCATAATTTTGAAAACTCATAAAAATCGCTTCAAGTACTGGTAAAAACACGACAAAAGTAACGATTAATAAGGCAGGGGATATTAATAAATAGGGCCATATATTAAATCGCTTTTTTTGCAAGGATACTCACCTCTGCTTTCTATAAAGAGTTCATGGGGTTGTATCAATAGCTAAGTTTGCGGATGAATGAAATATTCAGCAACTGGAATATGCGAGACTCCTGTGGGAAAGCGAGCCTAAGAGACCCCGCAGTGAGCGGTTTTTGCTCACGAGGAGGCTCGTGGGGAGCCCACGGAAAGCGAGCATATTCCAGTTGCGTGTACAGTGAGCTATTTTTGGAACAACTCCATGTTCCATTGAATCGTTTACAACTTATTCTTCATGTAACGCTTCTTGTAATGTTTGCATCGCTTCCTCTGCTGATTGATCACCTAATAGAGCAGCTGAGGTTGTATTAGGCCATATAGTACTGATCCATTCTGTCGTCGTGTCTTTAATTGGGATAATCCCTGCATATGGCATGCCATCAATCGACGCTTTCATAAATTTATTGTTTTGAAAGTGATCCAGTTGTTGAACAGTTTTACTAACTGGCACATTACCAGTCGCAATCGTCCAATCTTCTTGCCCTTTTCCAGTTGCTAAATAAGATACCCATTCAAATGCTGCTTCTTTATGCTCTGTTGATTCAAAAATGACGTTTTCTGTGTCACCCATTGATGTCCATTGGCCTTCTCCAGCTGGGAAAGCAAATGCGGAAACATCATCGCCAAACGTTTCTACCATTTCTGCAGATGATCCAGTATGATGAATCGTCATTGCTGTTTTGCCTGATTTAAAGTTCGCAATGATTTCATTAAATCCATCTGTTGTAGCAGTCGGCGGGACATAACCATTTTCGTATATGTCTATGAAATCTTGCATTCCTTTAATTGATGCTTCACTATCTAACTCATCAAAACTGCCGCCTCGACCATGAATAAAGCTTCCCCATGGCTCATGACCACCTGTAGCTCCTCTCATACCAAACCCATAAACGTCAGTTGTGCCATCACCATCTGTATCCATAGTCGTTTTTTCAATCGCTGTCAGGAATTCTTCATAGGTAGTTGGAACTTCCACACCAGCCTCTTCGAAAATAGATGGGCGATAATAAACATATAAGATCTGCGTATTCCAAGGCATCACATAAATGCTGTCCGTTCCACTAGCCTTTTTCATTACGTTATAGAGATTTTCGTCAATTTCATCCTTGTCTTCCCAATTGTTAATAAAGTCATCTAGATTAACCAGCAAATCATTTGCCGTGAATAGTGGAGTTGACGTTAATTTAAAGGAAGCTACATCTGGTCCACCACCGCCTACTGCGGCTGTAAATAATGTTTCACTATATCCTCCACCATCCCAAGGATATTCTTCCCCTACAACGGTAATCCCTTTATCATTCGTTTCATTAAACTCTGCGATAATATCTTGCATTAACTGCGAATACTCGGAATTATCTGCCCAATACCAATAGGTGATGGTGGCCCCTTCTGAATCATCAGAGGCCTCTTCTTCATTCTCACCTTCATTTTCTGCTTCATTCTCTGTTGGCTGTTCATTTTCCTCATCCTGATCAGACGAATTCTGTGCAGCTGTACAACCTAATAGAGCTGCACCGCACCACAACATAATAAATAATAATAATAGCTTTTTCACAAATATCATTCTCCTTATAATCATTTTTTGATGATATCCATTACTTCGAAAAGCCTAAACGTTCACATTATTTTTCTTAGACATCGCTTGTTTGGTTACTTCCACTATTTTTTCACTTGTTAAACCGTATTTTTCTAATAGTTCTTCAGGAGGCCCTGATTCGCCAAATGTATCTTTCGTACCAACACGAAGCTGCGGAACCGGATGATTCTCTGCAAGAACTTCTGCAACAGCACCTCCAAGTCCACCAATAATGGAGTGCTCTTCAGCGGTCACGATACAGCCCGTTTTTCTTGCTTCTTGAATAATCGCCTCTTCATCAATCGGTTTGATGGTGTGCATGTTAATAACAGTAACCTCAATCCCTTGAACCGCTAATATTTCACTTGCTAGAAGTGCTCTCTCCACCATAATGCCACAAGCAATAATCGTAGCATCTTTTCCTTCACGCATTTTTCTTGCTTTGCCAATTTCAAAGTTCCCTACGCCCTTTGTCAAAGCAGGGACAGGGACTCTTCCTAATCGAAGATACACAGGTCCGTCATACTCGGCACTTGCCTTCGTTGCTTCATATGCTTCATCCGCATCAGCAGGAACTAACACGGTCATTTCTGGCATGGCTCTCATTGAAGCAATATCTTCTAACGCTTGATGGGTAGCCCCATCTTCTCCGCATGTTAGCCCAGCATGACTAGTCGCAATTTTAACATTCGCTTGATTGTAACAAACCGCTAGCCTGATTTGTTCATTTGCTCGTTGTGCAGCAAATACGGCATACGTTGTTGCAAATGGTACAAAGTCGGATAGTGCCAAACCTGCTGCTGTTCCAATCATATCTTGTTCGGCAATCCCAATTTGAAAATATTTCTCCGGATATTTTTCTGCAAAATAATGTACTTTGACTGACTCCGCAAGGTCTGCACATAATGCAACCACCTTTTCATTCTCGCTTCCTAATTCTAATAATGCTTGCCCAAACCCTTCACGACCTGCTTTTCCCATGAAAAAACCTCCTTGTCATTAATTAAAAATTAAATCGTTTTCAAAATTACTTTCGCCAATCTCATCCAATGCTTTTTGTGCTTCATCTTCTGATGGAGCTTTCCCATGCCATATCGCTTCATTTTCCATATAGGAAACGCCATTTCCTAGCACGGTTTTCGCAATCACAACAGTTGGAGAACCAACATTATTCTCAAACTGATCAAATGCTGATTTAATTTCCTCTAAATTGTGTCCATCTATTGATATCACATTCCAACCAAATGATTTGAATTTTGCGTCGATTGGCTCAATATTCATCACATCTTTAACATGACCATCTATTTGGATATTGTTCCAATTAATAATCAGTGCTAAATTATCCAACTTGTGATGGGCTGAAGTCATCATGGCCTCCCAAACCTGGCCTTCTTGCAGTTCTCCATCCCCGACTAAACAATAGATATTGGCATTACTCTTGCGTAATTTTTGAGCTAGTGCCATTCCATTTGCGACAGATAAACCCTGCCCTAAAGGCCCGGAGGCTGTCTCTAACCCTGGTAAATCATGTCTAGAAGGATGTCCTTGAAGTCGTGAATTGATTTTTCGGAAGGTAGCTAACTCTTCGGAGCTAAAATACCCTGTTCTAGCCATAGCTGAATATAGTGCGAGGCATGTATGACCATTGCTTAAAACAAAACGATCTCGATCTTCCCAATCTGGATTTTTCGGATCATGCCTCATGCGACTAAAATATAACTCCGCAATTATTTCTGCTGCCCCAATCGCTCCACCTGGATGACCTGTATTGGCTGAGGATATTTGAATAATATCCCGTTTAATACGTGTAGCTATTTGCTTTAACTCCTTAACATTTGCCATTACACTGATTCCTCCTCTTTATGGTTAAGCTTCATCAGAAATCTGGTTGCCCATATATTCCTTAATTCTTTCTCTAATATCTTCAAATTGCATTTCTAATAGCTTTCCTGCTTCTTTTGTATCTTGAATCACAATTGCTTCATACAGTTGTTTATGAATAGATGCTGCTTCTACTAAATTTTCAGAACGTTGGATATCACTCATTTGATCAAATATATCCCAGAAAGAATTGAGTAATTGATCTAATAACATATTCTCTGTTCTCGAATATAAAATTCTATGAAAAAGTTGATCCTCTTCTTTAAATATTTCGTTTCGTGATGCTTTTGCTTCCATTCTGTTTATCAGATCCCGCATCATTTGCAAATCCTCTAGCTCTAGTGAATGAATCACAAATGGGAGAAACCCTTTTTCCAAGATATAGCGAACGTCTAACAATTCTAATAAAGTTTTTGGTCTGGCTCTCAATAATATATTCCATCCGCCAGTTATCGATTGACTTACATCTGGTAATCTAACCTCCCTTCCTTTACCTTGTGTTGTCACAATAATCCCACTTGCCTCAAATTCTACTAATAATTCTCTTAAACCAGACCTGCTTACATCTAGTTGTTCCTTTAACGCCTTTTCTGATGGAAGCTTGTTCCCTGTTGATAAACAATCTACAATAATGTCAACAATTTTGTTTTTCTTCATACTTTTTCTATCTTGTATGTTAGCCATTGATTATCCCTCTCAAATATCAGCGTTAATACATGTTATACAAATGAGTTCATTTGTATGACAACTTTTTAATTGTTCATACAAAAATACAAAAATAAAAGTAGTTATGGAATTTGTCAGACAAAATTTTCCTTTTACTACCACCTCACTATGAACTAAAAGTGACTGGGACAAAATAAAATAATCTGCTCAAAAGACGAACATTGAACCGATAAAAATATAAACGCAAATATTAAGCGTAGTCAAAATACGTAGACTCCGAGGTATAGAAATCTTGGCTTATCGCCCAAAATGGCGAAAGCCTTAGATTTCTTATACTATGTACCATTCGTTTTTATAAGTCATAGTGGAACAGCACGAGCTGAAGATCCCGCAGGAAAGCGACTTTTGCTTTCCGAGGATGTAGTGCGTGCCCGCGGAAAGCGAAGTATTTTGACGGAGCGATGCATAAAACTCCTTTTCAATAAACAAAAATCCGAACTGATTCGAGGAATCGTTCGGATTTCCTATGATTAAATTAATTATGTCCCAGCCACTTTATTACTAAAAAAAGTATTGACTTTTATATTCGTGACCACTAAAATTCATTAGGTGTTTTTATTACGTATGAACGGGAGTGTCATCTAAATGAATTATGTATATAAATATGCTGTGCTTTTTGTCTTTTCTATTATTCTAGGACTTGCTTTTAATATGTTCCTGCTTCCACATGAAGTATTAACAGGTGGAGTAACAGGTCTAGCTATGGTGTTTGGACTGCTATCTCCCATAAACCCTGGTATTTGGCTTGTTGTCTTAAACATTCCGATATTGATTATCGGCTGGATGAAGCTAGGCAAGGAATTTATTTGGAACAGTATCTTTTCTGTCTTCATTACCTCTATGACGATGCAATACACACCCATTTTTCAATTAACCGACGATGCGTTGTTATCGGCCGTATTTGGTGGAGTCATTGCAGGGATAGCTGTCGGATTTATTATCAGATTTTATGGATCAACGGGTGGGTTTGATGTTATCGGACTTGTGCTTACTTTAAAAAAGGATATCCCTTTAGGCGGATTGATTTTCAGTTTAAATAGTGTCGTAGTATTTATATCTGGATTTGTTTTTTCTTGGGATCAAGCGTTATATACGATGGCGTCAATCTATATTACAGGTATTGTGATTGACCGTGTTCATACTCGTCATATCAAACTAAATCTAATGGTGATCACCAATCGAGGAGAAGAGCTGAAGAGTGAACTAATTAAAAATTTAATTAGAGGAATTACAGTAATGGATGGGCAAGGCGGCTATTCGAATACGGAACGCAAAGTGCTATATACAGTGATTTCCCGCTATGAACTAGCAATCGTGAAATCTCTTATTAAAAGTGTGGACCCAAAAGCGTTTGTTAGTATTAGTGAGACAGTCGAAGTCATCGGGAACTTCAGGAGGTAATTAGATGTCTGTCATTCTCTTGTGAATTTTAGGGGATCTTGTCGAACATTCGTCAAGCTCCTCCCTAAGCACTATATCTTCTTAAACCTTAAATTCCCTTTCACCACTTGCTTCCCTTCGACTGTCCCTCTGATTTCCACCCATGGTGAAGGGCTTGGATCCTTCACCACCAGTTCAATGACGTCATCGACATATACTGGTTTCTGGAAATTCATTTCATAATCTGATACAAAAAAATCCTTGTTACGTAGAACAGAACAGATTTCTGCTCCCATTCCCATAATGAGCATTCCATGTGCAATGGGCCGCTTAAACCGGTATTTCTTTGCTTCCTTCTTATTTTGATGAATCGGATTTTGATCCCCTGATAATAACGAATATTGCTTTACTTTTTCTTCTGTTATCTTAACCGTACAGCGAGTTCGGACACACATCGAAAACACTCCCTCCCTTTGGAATCAAAGCCGACAAGAGATTGTTTATAAAACGTGTTCTTTCCTCTTTTGACTTTTCGATCAAGCGTGACTTCACATACATAGCTCTCTCCTATTAGCAATTTCCTCTGACAAACACAACTTTGCTTGCGATGAATCGGGACTGCTTCATACTCCCAAGGTATATCGATAAACTGGTAAAATATCATTGGGAAAGTCGGAGGCAGGTGGTTTTGTTGTCCAAAAATCCCTTCATACCTATCGACCATTTCTTCTGTGATAGTAATGTTCACTTTTTCCGATTTCATCCTACCATCTCCCACAATACCGCAATCCCAAGTCCACCGCCAATTCCAATCGTGGCAAGGCAGTAGTTGGGCTGATACCTTTTTGCCTGATGAAACAATCTAGTCACCAGATTCGCTCCAGATGCGCCGTAAGGATGACCCATTGCAATCGCGCCGCCTTCTCGATTTATCTTGTCATAAGGAATAGAAAACTCTCGAGCAAATAATGCAACTTTCACGGCAAAGGCTTCATTTATTTCAATCAGATCAATGTCTTCTATCGTCAGATTATTTTTGGCCAAAAGCTTAGAAACAGCTGGAATTGGACCTGTGGCCGGAAAATGAGGATCTACCCCGATGACGGTACTATCTACAAACCGCAGAATAGGCTGGAGATGTAATTCTTTTGCTTTGTCCTCTGACATCACTAAAACAGCAGCTGCACCATCGTTAACCCCAGACGAATTCCCCGCTGTCACTGTTCCATTTTTCTTAAAACAAGAAGACAATCGCTTCAGCATCCGTTCATAATTCAAACCCGGCTTTAATCCTTCGTCTCTAGCAGGAATACCGGTAATGCTGACCAACTCATCAGAAAAGTACCCTTTCCTTAAGGAATCCAGAGACCTTTGATAGCTTAACCGTGCAAATTCATCTTGTATTTCCCGGGAAATTCTATATTTTTCGGCAACATTTTCGGCTGCTATGCCCATGTCAGGGTCTCCGATATGCTTTGGAGAAAAACGAGCTCGATTTTTGTATGGGGAAGTGCTTGTGCTTTCGACACCACCCGCAACATAAGTGTCTCCTGCTCCCCCTTGAATCAGGTGACAGGCTAAACGTATCGCTTCTAACCCTGACCCGCATTGCCGATCCACGGTCATTCCAGGTGCAGATAATGGCTGGCGGCTTTCTAAGGCAGAAAGGCGAGCAAGATTACCGCCAGGGCCAACTGCATTTCCTAATAGGATATCATCCACTGGTTCATGCAGATTTTCAGTTAGTTCTTGAATAACATAGGACGCTAATTGTTCAGGTGAATAGTTCTTCAACACACCATTTTTCTTTCCAATTATGGTTCGCTTTGCATTCATGATCACTGCTTTATTCATATAGAACTCCCTATTTCTAAGCCTTTTTTCAATGCTTGGCGGGAAATCTTCCCACCAGATGTCTGAGGAAAAGCATCTATTTTTCGCCAAATTCTAGGAATCTTGTAAGCAGCTAGGTTATCCAAACAATAGGCTTTCAAGGAACGAATAGATACTTCTCCCTTTACAAAAGCCGCCACTTTTTCTCCCCAATAGGGATCTGGAATGCCAACCACCGCTGCTTCTTCCACACCATCATAGTTTTGGAGCACTTTTTCTATCTCCTGTGGATAAATATTGTGCGCTCCATATAAGATCATGTCATTTTTCCGGCCTAAAATATAAATATAACCATGTTCATCGACTTTAGCGATATCATTCACCGTCGCCCAATCTCCCGTTAAAACTTCCTTTGTTTCCAACGGATTATGGAGATAACCGTCAAATAACATATTACTTTTTACATATAAAAGGCCTTCTTGTCCAACTTCTGCTTCTTCCCCATCTTCCTTTCGAATCGAAACTACGACATTATGAAAAGGTCTGCCCACCGATACATCATATTTCTCTTCGTCATCATTTTTTATGACCGACACAAAACTAAGTTCGGATGCACCGTAAAACTCATGAATCACAGCGTTAGAAAAGCTCCGACGAAATAGTTTCTTTACACTTGGCAGCAGTTTAGCACCTGTTGAAATAAAAGCCACCTTTTTTTCACTCAAGTAATTTTCCTTTAATAATGCCTGTATCATCGTAGGGACAACATAGACTACAGAGATGGGATATTTGTCTATACATCTCATGACATTTCCCGCAGAAAATTTTCTCAGCAAATAAACTGTTGCCCCTTCAAAAAGCGTGCTGATTGCTCCATAGAGAAAAGTAGAATTAACAAATGACCCCGGTATCAACACATGATCATCTTCTGTCATGCCAAGATCTTGCTGATTACATCTAAATGTTTCCACCCAAGAAGCATGAGATCGTACAAATGCTTTTGGAGTTCCCGTCGATCCAGACGTAAAACCAATATAGAACGGGACATCCTCCTCCATATCCTTTGGATGAAACTTTTCATCACTAATCCATTCATCTATTTCATCCGAAAAAAGTACTTTACACGGTATGTCTGGAAGCACTTTTTTCATCCGTTTATCCGCTATAATCAGATCAGGTGACGTTTGCTTCATTCTTTCTTCGATTTCAGCCTTTTTCCACCTCATATCCCCAACAATACTGGCCCATCCAGCTTCACAGGCACCAGCAAACACCAGTAAGAACAACTCATCATTGGGAAGAAAAATAGCCACTCTTCTAGTGGCAGCATTTTCCCTCCCAAAAGCGGATGCTGTCCGCTGTACGCTATCATACCAATCGCTATAGGTGATCATTTTTTGATCTGTTACAATCGCAGGCTTGTTGGGATGAATTTGTTTATATTTTTGATAGGTACTCGTCACTTTCACTTTATGCCCTAGCCTCCTTCAAAAGCGGGACACTGTTTTGCAATTTGACAGCAAAAAACGCTGCAACAAATACTTTGGTGAAATCACCTGGAAGATATACAAGATTTAATATCGCAGCATGTCCGATCGAAATCTCCATCATCATTGCCTGATACGGTATTCCGAATAAATAAACTACTAACATACCACCAATAATGTTTGCAAAGATTAGTTTCAAAAAGGAAACACCTTTCATTTTACTACATATGTACCCAATCAGATAGGCACCTGCAATCCAACCAATCAAATATCCTCCTGATGGGGTTAAAAATATTCCAAGTCCACCTCTGCCGCCGGACAATAATGGCACACCTGCTGCTATTAATAACAAAAATAAGACCTGACTATATGCAGCATATTTTGGTCCAAAACGCACCCCCAGCACACTGCCAGCAAGCATGACGCCAAGCGTTTGAGGAGTTACCGGAACAGGTGTAAACCCTAATGGAATAGGCGGCATTAGCCCTAATACCCCCATAACCGTTGCAAATAAAGACACATAAACAAGTTTTCTTATATCCATTTTATCGTTAACCACCTTTTCACACAAGTTAACAACAGTGTATAAGGAATTGCCTTTTTTGTAAATACTTTTTATGATGAATGCAATACTCAACTAATAAAAAGTCGCCTTAAGAATCAGGCAAAACCCGCCCGATCCTAGCGTGGCTTTCTACCATTCTTTCTTAGGTGAGTGCTAGTCCTACGCTGCGGAAAAACGCTCCCTTTCACCCAAGGGCACAAGTGCGACAAGTATCTTGCCGGAGCGATTCTTAGCACTCAGCTTCGGGAGAATGGGGAAAAATCTCTTCTCTAAACCGCAGTTTATATTTTTGTTCACTATTTTTATACTATTTAAAAAAGAAAAGCATCATTCCAAGTACTAGAATGATGCTTAATCGCTCCTGCTCTACCTCATTACACTGCCTCCTGAGATTTTCACTGATTCGCCTACAATATTTTTTGCAGCATCGGTTAGCAGAAACGCTATGGTGTTCGCGACCTCTTCAGCTGAAGTTAAACGACCGGAAGGAAGCCCTTTTTTCACTTTATCTAACGCTTCATCATAAGAAACTTGGCTGCGCTCCGCTTTTTTCCGAATCAATCCTTTCGCCATATCCGTCTCCACAAATCCCGGACAAACGGCATTGACCCTCACATTATGCTCGATCGCCTCCACTGCCATCGATTGTGTCCATCCGACTAAGGCAAACTTGCTCGAAGCATAAGCACTATTGCCATAAGTCCCTCTCAACCCCGATAAGGAAGCAACATTGACGATATCACCTTTTTGATGCTTGATCATATCACGATAAATCGCTTTGGTTAAACTAAAAGTAGAAAAATAATTGAGTTGCATCATATTTTCGATATAATCTTCATCCAGCTCCTCCACTTTTTCACCACCAGCAACACCAGCAGAGTTAACTAATCCGGAAATGAAGCCCAGCTTTTTTTTCGCACCCTCGATTAACTTAGTCCGATCCGCTTCATCCGTAATGTCAGCTGCCACACTATACAATCTCTTTTCATCCGTCAGATCAAGCAACTCTGCTTCCAATTGACTCAACTTTTCTTGATTTCTACCCGTAATCGTCACCTTCGCCCCCATCGTGGCGATGACCTTTGCTGTCTCATAACCAATACCACCCGTTGCCCCAGTCACCAATATATGTCGATCCTCTAAAGCATCCTTCGCAAATATTGTCATTGAAATCCCTCCTAATCGATTCCTCTCTCTTTTATTCTATATAGAAAGGCCGGATAACCGCAAATCTCCTTATTCTTTTAACTCCTTCCACCGCCAAAAGGTACATTTCTTGAGACTCCCCTTCATCTTCCACCCATTGCCTATAGTCCATTTCAGCCATGGCACGATCTTAAATGCATTAAGATGTATACACTAACCCCCCTTTTTCCCAAACCCTTCCTTTTTCTTACGCATAACTTCATCAATGATTGGAATCCTAAAACGGAAAAAGCAAAGGTTTGAGGTGGAAAAAGTGAAGGCTGTTACATATCAAGGAAAATATCAAGTGGCGGTTAAGGAGGTTTCTTTTCCGAAAATAGAAGATGAAGAAGATGTGATTGTCAAAATTACATCCACCGCGATTTGCGGGTCTGACCTGCATTTATATCAAGGAAATTTCCCGTTGCCAATTGGCTATCAAATCGGGCATGAACCGATGGGGATTGTAGAAGAAGTCGGACCGAAAGTGACAAAAGTAAAGAAAGGGGATCGTGTCGTGATCCCGTTTACCGTCGCCTGCGGAAAGTGCCCTTATTGTGAATCCCATCATGAAAGCCAGTGCGATAACGCAAATCCACACTATGATTCCGGTGGGTATTTAGGTTACTCCGAAAAATTTGGCAATTATCCAGGAGGGCAAGCGGAATACTTAAGAGTGCCGTTTGGGAATTACACCCCTTTTTTAATTCCACAAGATTGCGAATTAGATGATCCGTCCCTTCTATTCTTATCAGACGTCCTGCCAACTGCTTTATGGAGTGTGGAAAACGCTGGCGTAAAAGCTGGCGATACCGTGATTGTCCTCGGCTGCGGCCCAGTCGGGCTGATGGCACAGCAATTCGCCTGGCAAAAAGGAGCAGAGCGCGTCATTGCGGTCGATTACATTTCTTACCGATTACAGCATGCCAGAAGAGTGAACCAAACAGAAGTTTTCGATTTTACCGAATATGACGATATGGGTGAAACACTAAAGGAAATCACCAAAGGCGGAGCCGATGTTGTGATTGATTGTGTAGGGATGGATGGGAAGAAATCCCCGCTGGAGTTTGTCGAACAAAAATTAAAGCTCCAAGGTGGTACACTTGGCCCAATTCAAATTGCCACCAAAGCAGTGAAAAAATGCGGCACTTATCAAATTACAGGTGTCTACGGCGGGAACTACAACCTCTTTCCATTAGGTGCTTTTTTCTCCCGAAATGTGCAGATTAAAATGGGACAAGCACATGCCAGAACTTTTATGGAGCCGATTTACAAACAAATTGTGAATGGCGACATTGACCCAACCAAAATCATCACACACCAGCTCCCATTAGAAGACGCCGCACACGGATATGATATTTTTAACAAAAAGGACGATAACTGTATGAAAGTGGTGTTGAAACCGTAGTGGAGATATATCTGAAGAACAGCATACATGCTGTTCTTTTTTATAAAGCGATTCTGCTATAGATATTCAAATGGCTAGAGTGGCCATTAAAGGCAAATGATCTGAAGCTAAGGGGAAAGAGTCGATGACCTGCACATCGATTATTTTTATATCTTCACTAACAAAAATATAATCTAACCTTTTTCTTGGTTTCTTCGAAGGATAAGTAAAGCCAGATGTATTTCCGGCTGTTTCCCATACATCTTCATACTCCTCGACAATCTTTTTCCATCTCTTGGAGAGTCCTTTCATATTCCAATCTCCTAAGATAATCGCAGGTTTCTTCGCTTTTCTTATGATAAAATCACTTTGCTTTTTATGAAGATTAGGACTCAGGCTTAAATGGGTCACATAAACGTTCACTAATTTTTGATTTAGTTCAATGGTTGCTTCAAGTATAGCCCTTCCTTCAATAAAACAAGGTCCTTTGTCAAACAAATGATTATGAGATGTTTGTAGTGGGAAGCGCGATAGAATGCCATTCCCATACTCTGGAATAAAACGCTCCTTTTTGGATTTTAATGACAAGGAGGGACCAAAAGCATAGTAGTAATTTAATTTATTCGCCAGAAAATCCATTTGATCCACATAATCACTTCGTTTTGAAAAGTGCTTATCCACTTCATTCAGGCCGATAATATCTGCATTACTTTTCGTTATCACATCAGAAATTCGGTTAAGGTCTAATTTTTTATCTATGCCTTCCCCATGATGAATGTTATATGTCATGATCTTGATATACATCGTTGGGTCCCCCATTGTTCATTCTTTACTGTTGCGCATCTTCCTTTAATATCCTTAATATCCAACCTTTCAAATCAACCATTCGCTCATGATTTGGTTTTAAATCGGTTCCCGTAACGACCATAGGAAAATAGGAATCATCCTTATATAAAGAACCATGGCTAGCTCCATTCAAGTGAGTTGGTGACCCTTCTCCAATAAATTCAAATCCAGGCTTAGCATCGACTACAAGATAATTACCTGTATGCGAATAAAAAGAACTATACAATCGTGCAAGTCCATCAGGAAAGTCTCCGTAAGAAACCTTATTGTCCTCCGATATGGAGAGATCTAAAATGTTCATATTCCCTTCTATCGTCCAATTTTGCCCATAGGAATCGGTGAAGTCTCCTCCAGGTTTAAAGGAAAGCTCATTTTTCTTATCTCCTGAAATGACCTGAACCATTTCCCCATTCTTCCACGCAATGAAATTTATTCGTTTATCCTTTTGTAAAAGTGCAGCAATACTCTCTTGTTTTATTTTTTGATCTAGCAAGTAAATAAAAGACATTCGTTCATTTAATCCAAGCACAATTTGATCGTGTTCTTGGATCGGGCCGCTAATTTGATGTATCCTGAATTCTTTCAGTAAATCTCTTAAATCAATGAATGCCTCCTCTTTATCTTCTCCAATGTCACTTTGACCACTATCTCCCATGACGATCCAAACGTTATCCTGAATCGCTTCTTCCCATGAAGGATGAGTATTAAAGAGTTCTTGTAATTGTTTATCTGCGTCTTCTATTCCTTTGGTTTCCTTTGTTCCATTTTTATGGACAACTTTGTCATTATCAGAAAAATAAACAAGAGAAAAAGTCGGAACACTTTTTTTCTCCATTAAAAATTTTAACTCTTGAGTCGAAAATTTATCATTAAAGCCAAAAGCCTGCCAAAATTGGGTATTCTTATTGTGAGGATTCATCTTGGACAATAATCCATACGAAAAATAGTGAGGTCCCTTTATCGAATCACCTTTTTCTAGAAAACCTAACAGATTTAAAATTCGTGGTACATTTAGTTGTTGAGATTGATTCGCCCGGTATACAAGCGTATTGATGGAGGCAGATTTTCCATTCAGTTCCTCATGAATCGTTTGGACATCTTGACTTAAGTGATTTTCATTTAAATGAAACAAACTATTCTCAAAAACTTGCTTTGGTCCTAGTTTCATTATTTCTTTTCGGGCGCTTCCATAACTAATAAACTGTTTATTTTGTTCATCATACCAGACAAGTGCAGGAACCTTATGTTCGTTTGAATACGTTCCTGTTAATAATGTGCTGTCAATGGTAACCGACATGGTCGGAAAACTACTCACCATATTTGGGTAGTAGTCTCCCTTTTTTATCAAAAATTCTAATGCAGGTGCTTTTCCTTCTTTTATCGCTTCTTGTAACGGTTCGTCCATAATCGAATCAATAACAATCATCACAACCGGTTTAGAAGTAGGACTAGGAACATGATTTATTTTATTTGTTTTCCCAATTGGTTGTATCACATAGATATAAATAAGAGTCAATAGGAACAGAATAATGAGAATAGATATGGTTAGTTTTAACAAAGCCCGTTTCATCTCCTTCCTAAAAATACATGCTAGAACCTGATCACACTAAAGTGAGCTTTCCATCAGTGAAGGTTCCTTCATCCCCCACTGATGAGCGAAACTTAAAATCTACTTTCCATGGCAGAGTTTAACTCGTTCTCCACCAGCGATAAAAAGGAATCACGATGATTATGAATCCCAAATATATGGAAAGACCTAAAATTAACGATTGAATCGATTCAAACAACTGATTTCCTATGTAGGCATACATAATCATGGCCGGAATTTGGCCAATGGCTGTTGCTAGAATATACGTTTTAAATAACATAGAACTTAAACCAGAATAGATGTTAACTACAGGTGGAGGAATAATAGGAATCATTCGACTGAATAAGACAGCTAAAAAAGCATTATCACTAATAAGATCATCAAACTTTTTCAACTTGTTAAACCTTGATACAAACTGCTGAAATTCTTTAATAAAAACAAAACGAGCAAATAAGAATATGATAGCTGAAGCTCCTATTGTTCCTGTCCAATTAATGATTGCACCAACCCAAACCCCGTATTTCACACCCATCATCCCACCGAAAACTGTAAATGGAACAACAGGTATAATACCGAATAAAACAGCAAAAAAAAACATGAATGGAAGCTGTGATGAATCACTTTCGTTTAACCAAACTAATAACGAATCTCGAAACAAAAATGCTATGAACAACATCGTTCCATATACAATGACAACACTAAAGACCTTTCGCATGTCCATACTCCTTAACCGGTTTCAACCTCATTCCGTTTATATACCCATTATCACTTCTTCCTAAATGTTGCCCAATATGGTGTGTTTTTATGAATAAAAACCGTCGTGGTAATCGCTCTATCAGCAGTTTTATTTCTAGTACCAAAACAAAACTTTTATTAGATGCGCTTTATCGGCAGTTTTTTACCTAGTCTCCAATCAAAACTTCTGTTAGACACGCTCTATCAACAGTTTTTTGCCTTGCCTCCAATCAAAACTTCTGTTAGACACGCTCTATCAACAGTTTTTTACCTAGTCTCCAATCAAAACTTCTGTTAGACACGCTCTATCAACAGTTTTTTGCCTTGTCTCCAATCAAAACTTCCGTTAGACACGCTCTATCAGCAGTTTTTTACCTAGTCTCAAATCAAAACTTCCGTTAGACGACCTCTATCGGCAGTTTTTTGCCTTGTCTCCAATCAAAACTTTCATTACAATACCTCTATCGGCCTTGAACTTATCACAAACCGCTGAAAAACCTCACCTAAAAAAGCTGACGACTCCTCCCTCAAGAGGTGCCGTCAGCTCACCATTTCCGCTAATCTATCTTCATCCATTTTCGCTCTTTTGCTGATTGCTCAATCGCTTCTAATAACATCTGATTTCTCACACCATCTTCAAAGCTTGGGGCTGGCTGATAATCTTCGGCAATCCCTCGAAAAAATTCATCAATCAAATGAATGAACGTATGCTCATAGCCGATAATATGCCCCGGCGGCCAATACGCACCAACATATGGATGCACTTCCTCCGTACAATTGATCAAACGAAAGCCTTGCTCCCCCTCTTCATCATCAGCAAAATATACCTCAAGATTATTCATATTCTCCATATCCCAGCGAATCGAGCCTTTCTCACCATTAATCTCAAATTGGTTTTTATTTCGGTTCCCTGCCGCAAATCGCGTTGCTTCAAACGTTCCTAATGCGCCATTTTCAAAGCGAGCTAAAAAGGTCACCGCATCGTCCACCGTCACTTCGCCCATTTGATTGGCATCGCCTTTAGCGCTCAAGCCGCCAGTCATTTCTCCAACAGGTCGTTCCTTAATAAACGTCTCCATCGTCGCCGTTACCTCGGAAAACTCGCCAATTAAAAAGCGTGCCAAATCAATACTATGTGCACCAATATCACCTAACGCACCAGATCCAGACACCTCTTTCTTCAAACGCCATACAAGTGGAAAGTTCGGATCAATAATAAAATCCTGCAAATACTGACCACGATAATGATAAACTCGCCCAATCCTGCCATCGTCAATCAATTTTTTAGCAAACTGTACGGCAGGAACAAAGCGATAGTTATGACTTATCATGTGCTTTACTCGATTTTTTTCAACAGCAGCTAGCATTTGCTTCGCTTCGTCTACCGTTAGAGCTAATGGCTTCTCCGTTATAATATGTTTGCCGGCCTCAGCCGCAGCAATGGCGATTTCCGCATGCGTATGGTTAGGAGTGACAATATCGATCACATCGATATCGTCACGCTCGATTACTTTTCGCCAATCGGTTTCATAGCTTTCCCAACCCATTTTCTCCTGTGCTTCTTTGACTGCTTTTTCATTTCGCCCGGCGATTGCCTTAAGTTCCGGCTTCAACGGATTATCAAAATAAAAAGGTAAGTCGCGATATGCATGGCTATGCGCCTTGCCCATAAACTGATAGCCGATCATGCCAACTCGTACCGGTTTTGCTCCTATGCCCACCATAATTCCTTCGCTCCTTCTGCGATCAGCATATCTTCTAGAAAATCAACCGCTTTAGAGAATCCTTCTTCCACACTCATCAGTCCGTCTTCATGCTCAATACTAACTGCGCCATCATAGCCTATCACTTGTAAGGCACTGATGATATCGCGCCATTCTCTTTCATCATGCCCATACCCTACCGTTCGGAACACCCAAGAACGATTGGCAATATCCTTATACGTTTTCGTATCGAGTACGCCATTCAGCTCGGTATTACGCGGTTCGATCTGTGTATCTTTTGCATGGAAATGATACAGTGCATCACCAATTTGTTTAATGCTCTGTGCTGGATTCATGCCTTGCCAGAAGTAATGGCTTGGATCAAAGTTGACACCGATTTGCTCCCCGCATTCTTCACGAAGACGCAACGCCGTTTCGTTATTGTAGACAACAAAACCAGGATGCGGCTCAATCGCTACTCTAACATTATGTTGTTTTAAAAAGTCATTCTGTTCTTTCCAGTAGGGGATCGCTTTTTCCTTCCACTGCCACTCCACGACATGAGAAAAATCTGTCGGCCATGGACAAGTGATCCATACAGGATTTTCCGAATACTCCGATTCACCTGGACAGCCGGAGAATGTCACGACAGTATCGACATTTAAGAGTTCCGCTAATTTGACGGTCGCGACAAATTTCTCATGAAAATCCTGCGCGATCTCTTGATTCGGGTGTAACGGATTGCCGTGACAGCTTAAGGCACTAATGTTAATATTACGTTCCTCGAACGCTTGTTTAAACCTCGCAAGTTTTTCCGAATCAGCTAACAGCTCGATTGGTTTACAATGCGCATCTCCAACGAATCCGCCCGCTCCAATTTCAACGGTGTCGATCCCTTTTGCCTTGACGTGATCTAACATTTCTTCTAATGACATGTCGGAAAATAATACGGTAAATACTCCTAGTTTCATAGAAAACCCTCCATAAAAATTATTTTTCTGAACCAGCGGTGATTCCGCTTACAATATGTTTTTGAAACACAAGGAATATGATGATGATTGGTGCTGCTGCGATGGTCGAAACGGCCATCAGGTTATCCCATTGTGTTCCATATTGCCCAATAAATTTTTGAATCCCCATCGTTAACGGCCGTACCTTTTCATCTGTCGCAAGAGTTAAGGCAAAGATCAAATCCCCCCATGCGAAAAGAAAACTAAATGTGCAGACGGTCAGGATAATCGGCTTCGTTAACGGTAAAATAATGCGAATAAAGGATGTGAAGATGTTACATCCATCAATGACCGCTGCTTCTTCTAGCCCACTTGGTATCGATAAAAAGAATGGGCGCATAATCACAATAGCGAATGGTAAGGCCGTCGTGGTGTTCCCTACAATTAATGCGAGATAGCTGTTTACTAGATCAAATTTACTGAACATGATGTACAGCGGCATAGCCATCATAATCCCTGGTATCATTTGCGTAACGAGTAAAATAAGCAGAAAACCATTCGCCCAAGCTAGTCGAAATCTTGCTAATGCATAGGCACATGGAAGTGCAAGCACTAAGGTAAATATGGCAGTGCCGGCTGCGATGATAAACGAGTTTCGAATATATGGCAGTAAGCTTTGATCTTTGATTAAATTATCGATATAAGCGTCAAATCGAATCGTTTCTGGGATGATCATCGGTGGTGATGAGAACACGTCCTCAATTGGTTTCACCGATGTTGTGATCATCCAATAGATTGGAAAGAGGAAGGCTGCGGTAATGATAATGGCGCAAACAAGTAAGAAATACTGTTTCGGTGTATACTTGTTGTTCATTGTGCTTCCTCCTTTTTGATCATGTATAAATAAAGTGATGCAATAGCTAGCAAAATGACTAGTATAACGGTTGCGACAACACCACTTTCGCCAAAGTTGAAGTTCACAAAGGCAAGCTCATAACCATAAAAAGGTAAAACGGTTGTGGCATTTACTGGCCCGCCACCTGTCATAATTAAAATCAGGTCAAATACTTTAAAAGTGTAGATAATCCCTAACACTAAGATGACTAACAACTGTGGCTTTAATAATGGTAACGTAATATGCCAAAAGGTTTGGATTCTTCTGGCACCATCTACAGTAGCTGCTTCGTACACATCTTTTGGTAAGGATTGCATCGCTGCTAGAATCAGGATCATATTAAAAGGAATCCCAATCCAGATGTTCGTGATAATCACGGCTAATAATGCCGTATTTTTTTGGCCTAGCCAATTAATCGGTTCTTGGATGATGTTTAAGCTTGTTAGAATGAAGTTGAACACCCCATAATCGACATCAAATAACCATGTAAAAAGCGATCCGGTAATGACTAATGGCGTCATCCAAGCTAATAACATAATCGAGCGAAAGAAATTCCGGAATGGAAAATCTTGATTCAAAAAGACGGCTAATAAATAACCGATGACAACCTGAAAAAATATACAGGAAAAAGTGTAGATCAACGTGTTCCTTAAAGAGATAGCAAATTTATCGTTTTGTAAAATCTTAGAATAGTTGTCCAGTCCTATAAATTCCGCTCCAACTTGTAAGTTCATTAAGGTTAAATTTTGAAAGCTTACGATAATGTTGTAAATAATCGGGTAGATCATAAAAGTTAATACAAAGAGAACAGCAGGCAGCAGGAATAAATATTTCGGTACTCTATTTCGTAATTGCCCATACACTGAAAAAAACCTCCTATATTGATGAGAGGGGAATCCCCCCACTCCTTCTTCATGTTATGGAAGTAGCGGGTTGATTTCTTCCGCTGTACTTTCCATCACGGTGTCTACGTCTTCACCAGTCATGACACGCTGGATGGCTTCTTGTATATGTGTGGAGATTTCCGGATAATTCGTGCCGTAAGCTCTTGGCTTCGCTGTTTCCAACTGTTCCATAAACACTTTGACATGTTCATCCTGTGCCCAATTATATTGCTCATCGTTTGCAACATCCGCTCGGCTTGGAAGTCTTCCGCCTAATTCATGCATTGGACCTAATACGTCTGGTTGCTGTGTCCATTTGATGAATTCCCAAGCTTCGTCTTCTACTTCTGAATTAGCCGTAATCGCCCAGTTTTCTCCACCTAAAATCGATGCCGTTCCTGCTTCGCCTGCTGGCATTAAGAATACGCCCCAGTCCAATTCAGGAGAGTCTTCTTTTAGGATCGGAATTTGCCACGGACCATTTTCCATCATCGCTGCTTTTTCCGTTTGAAATTGTACCATGACATCAGACTGATCCCAGTTAATCATGTTAGAAGAAACAAGACCGTCCTCTACCATGCCGTGTACAAAACTCATCGCATCTTTTGCTGCATCACTTCCAAAGCTATCTATATCTGCTCCTGCTTGCCATAGGTATGGTAGAAATTGAAACGTTCCTTCTTCACTTTTGACACCTGACATAGCAAATCCTTTGACGTCACCTTCTGTTAAAGTTTCTGCAACCGATCGGAATTCTTCCCAAGTAGTCGGAAGCTCAGTGATGCCAGCTTCTTCAAACATTTTTTTGTTATAATATATCGCTAGTGCATTACTGTTATTTGGAATACCATAATATTTTCCATCTAACATCGCAGACGACATTGGGCCGTCAAAATATTGACCTGCCTCGCCCCACTTTTCGACTTTTTCTGTGATATCAGCAAACACACCCGCTTGGGCAAAAGATTGATGATCTGGGTTATCAATCACGACAATATCAGGTAGATCGCCTGCTCCTAACCCTTGGAGCAGCTTGGTTTTCAAATCAGCAAATGGCATGTAGGTCCTTTCAAAGGTTACGTTAGGGTTTTCTTCTTCGTATTGTTCAATTAGGGCTTCTTGTTCTCTTGCACTAGAAGAATCCGGTGCTAAATAGTCCCATATTTTAATGGTTACCTGTTCTTCCTCTGTGTTGTTTTCTTCACTCCCATTTGTTTCATCGTTACCACTTCCGCTTTCACTAGTCTCTTCGTCACTAGAACAGGCTGCTAACACGACCATAACCATCCCAACCAATAATGCCATTAACCATTTTTTCATTGAACTTCCTCCTTCTGCTTTAAGTTAATTTCTTTCCCTTCTTTAATCGAATCCAAGGAAGCGCTTACTATTTCAAAACTATGAATATTATCTGAAATATCAGTTAAAGCTTTTCGATTTTCATCGATTGCTTGAACCATCTCCGTGATCGAGTATGCTCTATCGACTACTTTCATCTCCGGTATGGATAACGTTTCTGTCGTATTATCTTCTTTAATGATCATCGGCTTATCGCCGATTAGAGCAATTACGCCGTTTTCTCCGTACAACTTACATTCGCCATTCCAAGACGTTTCCGGTCCGCTTGTCACCCAACTGCCCATATAGTGTACGAGCACATTTTCTAGCGTCATGGTCACACTTGCCGTTGGATTCCCGTTAAACCAGCTCCATGATGGACGCATACTTTTCGCATAAACGGTCGTTGCATTTTTTCCTAGGATGTAGCGCATTAAGTCAAAATGATGAATGCTCATATCTTCAATTAAAATTTCATCATATTGATCTCGCCAGCCACCGAATTTCGTAGCCCTGCGGAAATTCCACTCCACATATTCAATCTCGCCCACGATTTGGTCATCAACTGCTTTTTTGATTGCTTGGATTTCTGGACGATAGCGATAATTTTGACTCACCATCACCGATTTTTGATAGTTTTGAGATAATTCTGTTAACGAAATAGCATCTTCTTTGGAGTGGGCAATCGGCTTTTCCATAAACACATGGAGATCGTGTTCCAGTGCATCCAGTGCAATTTTTTTATGTGTCTGCGGCGGCGTCACAATCACGGCTATATCAGCTTTCACCTCTTGAAAAGCTTCCATATGATCGAAAAAATATTGCACATTTGCACCATTTAATACTTCTTTTGCCTTCTGTTTATTTTCTTCCACAACATCTACTACAGCGACTACTTCTACTTCCTCATGATCACGCAAAATTTTTAACCATGATAAGCCAAATCCTCCCGTTCCAATTTGAATGATTTTCTTTTGACCCATTCTACTCACCTTCTCTTTTTATTTTTAGAATTTTCACAAAAATGATGAACGTTCATCATTTTTGCTTAAAAAATTAAAAGAAGCATGTAACTTCTTTTATAAAATGTGAAAGCGCTTTACATTTTATATCATAAATGATTGAATGATGAACGTCAATCATTTTTAGTAAAATTTTTCAAAAGAAATTAATAATCAGATGAATCCAAGTAATATTTCGCATTAGATGGTGTAGCGATTTCAAGCTTCACAATGTGGTCCTTAACCTTTTTCTTCTGATCTCCTAACATATAATCCGTCACTTTCTGCAAGGTTATCGTCGCTTGCGCCATCGGATCTTGACAAATGGTTGCGGTCACCACTCCTTGTTTCATCGCATGGTAAATTTCTTGATTAATATCATGACCGATAATGATATGTTTTTTTGACCAAGAAGACCAATAGTTTTCAATTTCCCCGAGAATACCACTCGCTACATAAACCGCATCCGTTTTTTTTAATTGTTCTGTTTCTTTCTCCATGACTTCTTTAATATGACGTCGATCTGTATAAGCGCTTTGACTGAAATACAAGGTTTGTATTTCGACATCAAGGTTATGCTCCTTGAAATAAGCGAAAAAACCTCTTTCTTTATGGGTCATCTGATAGGTGTCTTCCGAATCTCGGATTAACGTAATCGATCGCAAATTTTCCTTAAATAAGGAAATAAGTTCTGCAGCTAAGTAACCTGCATCAAAGTAATTGCTCCCAACATACGCGATTCGGTTACTATTTGGCACATCTGTGTTCACCGTAAAAACTGGTATATCTGCTTCCACCGCTTGATTAATTAAGTCAACGAAAGGATCTGCATCATGAGGTGCGATCGCGATCGCATCATATTTCCCCTCTTGGATCAAATTTTCTAAGTATAATAGCTGCTCATTTTCCGGAATGGTATGTACACGATGGACTTCGATATGAAAACCAAAATCTTCATACATGTAAGATGCTTTTTTAATTTCTTTGTCTAACTCCCTCCAAAAGTAATCGGGCACCACTGGTAAAATAAATGCCACATGGATTAATCGTTGTGTGGACATAAACTTTGCGGCACGATTCGGACGATAGCCTAATTCTTTTGCTTTGTCGCGAACTTTTTGAATCGTTTTATCGCTCACCCCTTTTCGGTTATTCAACACACGATCCACGGTTGCTGTGGACATGCCCAATTCTTCTGCAATCATTTTTGCTGTGACCTTCATGCTTTCTCACCTGCTTTTGTCTGTTTGTTTCATCACACTTTTATTATAACTTATTACACGAAGGTTGTTGTAGCAAAGTGATTCTTAGCTGGTGGACATACTGATACTAGAATAAAAAGTGGATACCCCATTAACGAAACTCATATTTGGATATAATGAT
>NZ_WIXM01000010.1 GCF_010993965.1 Gracilibacillus sp. YIM 98692
GATATTCAAAGAAAAAACTGTTCAAAATTAATGAGCAAAAAGTGTTCAATTTAACTTGACGGTTACATTACGATAAGTGTTCCGCTATTTTTACTTAATTTTACCGTTGCACAAAACTAATAAAACCGCTATAATCGTTATTGTTACAATGTTTTTATATTTTTGTTTTGTGATTCCGTAGCTCAGCTGGGAGAGCGCCACCTTGACAGGGTGGAGGTCGTTGGTTCGAGCCCAATCGGAATCATACCGTAGAACCCTTGATATGAGAGGGTTCTTTTGTTTTTTCTCACAAAACTGTTAGAGTAAGAATACCTTTAATTTCCCTCGCCTGTCACTTCCCGCATTTTGTTGAAAGGGGAGGGGGTGAGTGGTTAGCGATTTTAAGTACAGACTGTACACTTACTGACCATGAAATCATTCGTATTTATCGTATGCGCTGGGATATTGAAGTCTTTTTCAAAACAACAAAATCTCTTTTGAAACTCCAAAAAGAGTTCCAAGGTCGTTCGTATGACTGCCTAATTAGCCATACAACCATTGTTTTCGCACGTTATATTGTCCTCTCATGGCAAAATAGATGTAGCACAGACGAGCGAACACTTGGTGGCATGCTTTATGAATTATGTGATGAAATTAATGATCTCGATTGGGCTCTGGCATTACAGCAATTAATCGAGCTTCTTGAAGATGCCTTAAAAAGAGCAACAAGAAGGTACAAAAACTGATCAAAAGTCAACTACAACAATGGATCGCAGGATTACCCAACTACATCAAGGCGTACCTGCCTGTTTCAGTCTGCGAAAGTTGAGGAAATATGTTAAATTAAAAATGACACTGTACAGGTGACAACTGTATGTTGATAATCTATAATTAAGCTTAGAACCTTAAAAAAGGGTGGAATCATGAGCTTAATAGATGTATCAAGTTGGGAAGTTGATGAAAAAAGACAGGTTTCAGGAACTAGAGAGAAGTATTGGTTAGTCCACCCTGAGACAGAGCAACGTTTTCTTTTTAAAATTCCAAAAGAGAATACAGGAGAAGCCTGGGCTGAAAAAATTGCATCTGAAGTAGGAAAGGCTATGGGTCTTTCTACTATGGATGTCAATTTAGCGAAAAGAAATAACACAGTAGCAGTATTAGCAGCAAATTTTATAAATAAACAAGAAGAGTTATTTGAAGGTGGAGACCTTTTTTTTACAATTGCTGATGATTTCGATCGCTACAATCTCAAGTATTATGATTTTTTTAACATTATGAAAGTTTTATCTGAATTTCAATTAGAGCGTGATTTTATTAAAATTCCTGTTTTTGATGCTTTTATAGGAAATCAGGATAGACATTGCGACAATTGGGGAATAATAGATAGTAAAAGTGGATATAAGATTGCACCTATTTATGATAGTGGTGCATCCCTTGGCTTTCAGTTGAAGGAAGATAGAATCAACTTAATGTTTCAAGATCCAAATATGTTTAAGGCATTTAGTAATCGTAGCTTTTCATTAATTGGATTACCTAACAAAAAGAAACCTCGTTTTTTGGATTTGTTGGATGTTATTAAACAGCATTACCCTTCAGAGGTAAAAGAGACAATCCATTTAATTAATAAAGTGAATGAAAATTTACTTGAAGGAATAATGGAGTCGATACCAGAAGAAGTAATGGGTGTAACTTATAAAAAATGGGCAAAAAAGTTATTACTATATCGCAAAGAATGGTTATTAGATTGGTATAGAGGAGGTGTTTAAATGGAAAAGAAACCTTTTGTCTTATGGCTTATCTGGCAAAACCAGGAGACTAGGCAACGTTATCATGTAGGGAATTTATTTCATGAAGATGGTAAATATACCTTCACATATGAGTTGAGTGGTAAACGCCGAACATTAACTGAAGCAATGGAAAATGGATATAAGCCACATCTGTCATTTCGTGATGTAGAAAAGACATATGTTTCTAACCGTTTATTTGGACCATTTGCACGCCGATTACCAGATAAAAGAAGACCAGACTTTCATGAAATTTTGAAAGGTTACGGCTTACCTTTGGATTATACAGAAATGGATTTATTGCGTGCGACAGGTGGACGATTAGCAACTGATCCATACGAGTTTGTAGCTCCAATTAGTGTTATCGGAGACCATTTCTATTTTGACTTTTACATTGCAGGTTGGCGCTACTATGATGGAGATAAAATTGAGAGTCAGTTACAAGCAGGTTCTAATGTAAACTTTCAGTTAGAGCCTTCGAACAAAGAGGACAACAAAGCAGTAATTGTATTGTCTGATAATCAAGGACACAAGTTAGGGTATATTCCAGCCTTTTATAGTGAATTTATGTTCGATGTAATTGAAAACAATCAAAAATACGAAGCAAAAATTGAGAAGGTTAACTCGTATGCAAAGCCACAATTAAAAATCAATATTTCCATTGTTGGTCAGCTAATGAAAGGATATACAACGACTAACAGTGAAGATGTTGAACCATTACAATATGTTTAATCATTCTGAGTGCCTGTTAGTATAGGTTGCCTGTGGTCAATAACCCACCTTTTAGACAATAAATATTTCGACACAAATATTTCGACACATCTAGCTTAATTGGCAATTGAATGGCAGGTATTCTATTATGTGGTGCACTTCATTATGAGCTTGACATGGAGCCTCAACGAGAATGATTTATTAGCCGATGCACTAGGATATTCATTACATTGGTGCGCTGGAGAGCGTATCATTCCCGTCTTTCCATATAAAGTTGCTCATCGCTTGTGTAAGATCGATTGCTAGACTTCGTTCTATGCCACCATCCAATTGAAATATTGAGCAGGAGACATTCCCATTAGTCTCTTTTGATATCTTTGATTATTATAATAATCAATGAATGTTGATATCGTTTTGTAGGCTCCCTTAACTGTTTCACAAGGGAATAGAATAAAGGTCTCTGATTTAAAGTGTGAAAAGAATCCTTCTACGCATGCGTTATCTAAGCATGTACCTTTTCTTGACATGCTTTGGCGTAAGGTTATACTCTTTGATTAATTGATTATATTTATTGGAACGATACTGCATACCTTGATCACTGTGTAGAATGGTATCTGTATTCGTTCCTCCTTTTTTGAAAGCTTTCCGCATGGTATCCACTACTAGTTTGATATTGTTCTCCTGGCTTGCTTGATAGGCAACAATTTCGTTATTAAACAGATCCATAATGACAGATAAATAGATAATCTGATTACCTACCTTAAACTCTGTGATGTCTGTAACTAATTTTTGAAATGGTGTATCCGTATAAAAATCTTGTTTCAGTAGATTATCATAAACCCTTCCTGCGGTTGATTGACGATATATCTTCGTGTGTTTTTTCTTCCGAATCACAGCCTTTAATCCAAGTTTTTTCATAATCCGATGTACCTTTTTATGATTGATAACCCAACAATAATCTTGACGCAACCTTAACTCAATCCCACGTACACCAAGCACACCCTCATATTGGTGATAAATATAGGAAATAAGCTCTTCTTCATCTTTGTCCCTATTAGGACGCTTAAGATATTCATAGTAACCACTTCTGGAGACTCCCAATACTTCGCATAAAGAAGTAACAGGATAGTCTCTTTTAAGCTGATCAACCACTTGATACTTCTTTATCACCCCTTTTGGCGCAAGATTTCTAAATACTTTTTTAACGCATCAACCTCTAGCTGCAATCGATTGTGCCATGGCTAGCTAGTGCGTGGAACTAAAAGAATGGCACACATCCTTGATTCTGCCATATTGTTTTTTTATGATGTAGGGTGATTCTAAATGTTGTAAAAGAATAGAATATAGGATTCCATGCACTACTTGAATCTTATCGATAAATTGTTGTGGTAGTGGTTGTGTTTAAACATTGTCACATATGTACTTGATCATGCATTATTTCATTCGGTGTTTGTAAGCAGCACTATCCCAATCGCTCAAATAATACTTTTACCATTCCGGTTCTGTCATACTGTTTTTTCATAGTGTGGTGGGATATAGGGTATGTTTCCTTCTTTCCATTAACAAAGTGGATGACTAATTGTTGAGGTTCTGTTTGGTTAATAGATGCAATAGCATGGAAGAAGAGTCAGCAACATGTAAAGGATTTGGGTGATTCTGTTGGGAATGCATAAATACCTTTTGTAGGGTTAATGGGAATGGGTGTCTTTTGCTGAAAATCTAAATAATATTTTACGGAGGCTTGTCGCCCTTCATAAAATGCACCATAATGCAAGCAATTATCTTTGATAATGCTGATGGCAGAGGAAGTATGATATACTACTTCCTCTTGCTCGATGATTTTGACTTGATAGTGGATGTCTCTGCGGTGTCCGAGTGGAAGACATCGAAGACCCACACCTTTGATCAAAGCCCCCATGTATTTTTATTTAGGTTGCCTGTCACTTCCCGCGAAATGACATATTTTGTCGAACGAAAAGGGAATATAAGTTTGGTTAGTCGATGTAATTTTAATGGATAAATAGTATACTAGATTAGTAACTACATGGTGGGCGGTTGGCCATCTTCCTTGTGAAAGGGAGGTGGTATGAGTTCGAACAAATGAGTGCTATAAAGGAGCGTTCACAAATTATGTTGAATATTCCGTGTAGATGTGGAGGTTATGCAAAGCACCGGATTGGAAATGTAAAGCACTATATTGGTTCTAAGGTGATTACTGTAAAAAATGTTCCTCATTATTATTGTGAAACTTGTCAAACTTCTTCCTATGGCACTGATGTTAATGTTACCAACCTCTTAAAAGATGCTATTGTAAATGAACTTGATGTAATAACATATAACTAGATTGATTTGGGGTGTCTGTCGCCTCCCGGCTGCAAAGGCGATGAAAGAGCCGATTCAATCTAAAAAATTGCAGCGTCCCACTCGAGTTAGAATCTACGGTATTTGACGGATATTGAAACTTCTTTAAGTGAACCAAATCGATGCTGGCTTAGGAGGAGAATGCCGATCTTATGATGAGCTTTTTAGCCATACAACGATTGTTTTTACATTCTCCGTGTATTGAGCTCAAAAGTTAACTATATACTTGGTTGGCATCTTCACCTAATATGTCAAAGGTTGCTTAAGGGTTTCTTTGTGCGAAAGTTAAAGTGATAAGTATTAGTTTGGGTCAGAATAAAAATATTTTAATACAGTCTTAACGAACAACACAGTTGACAATGAATTATTGATGTAATATATTGTACTTCATTGTAAGCGCTTTATAATTTGGGAGGAGGCAATCATATGGAGGACAATATTTTAGGTACAAAATTTATAACCCAAGTTGCTATTGTTGTAGAAAATATTGAGAAAACATCGCAGGAATACGCAGATTTTTTTGGACTTAGAAAACCACCTATAAAAATTACAGATGTAGTAGAAAAAGCAGAAACAGAGTATAGAGGAAAAAAATCTCCAGCAAGAGCAAAACTAGCATTTTTTGAAATGGGATCTATACAGCTAGAGTTAATCGAACCGGATGAAAATCAAAGTATCTGGAGGGAATTTTTAGATGAAAAAGGTGAAGGGTTTCATCACATTGCCTTTGTTGTGGATGGGATGAAAGAAAAGGTGAAAATAATGGAAAAGAAAGGTATGCCCTTAATACAGAAAGGTGAATATACTGGTGGGCGTTATGCATATATGGATACCCAAGCTGATTTAAAAGTTTTGTTCGAACTTTTGGAAAATGATTAATTTAATTCAGATTTTACTTATTTTGATAACCCTTAGTTAAAATTATGAATTATCGTGGGAAAGAATAGATGTTCGGAAGATAATATTTTTCATGTATAAAATATGTAAGGATAATCATTGATTTTATGAAACCGATATTCATTTAACGCTTTAATATTGTTTTGTATAACAGTTATGAATATCGGTTCCATAATTTATTTTTTTGATCTATTGTATTAATTTGTGTTCGAGGGGTTTTTTATAAATAAAAAGTATAATTGTAGTATAAATGATTTGAGTAATTATGAAACCGGTACCGGATATCATTTTTTAGTGATTATGGGAAATTACTATTGAATAGTATTTGAATGCGTGTTATCATATTAATTAATAGCTTAATCGAGAGTTTAAAGATTTAAATTTTATGAAACCGGTATCAGTTTTGAAAGAAGGTTGAAGTGTGTGGTTAGTATTACAGATGTTGCAAAATATGCTGGAGTTTCTAAATCAACCGTTTCTAGAGTGCTCAACGGAAAAGTGCATGTTAATAAGGAAACAGAGCGTAAAGTTCTAGATGCAATTGATTTATTAGGATATAGTCCGAATGCCGCGGCAAGGACTCTATCCACAAAGAAGACAAATAGTATTGGGGTTGTCTTAGAGCGGCTACATGATCCAATTTTTGCTGAGCTAATTCAGGGAATAGGAGAGCAAGGTGGTAAGGATAATTACTATGTCATATATTCTGATGCTCAAGGGATGTTGGATGAGAAAAATAAATATATTGAGTTTTTAACGCATGGTCGTGTAGATGGTGTATTAATCTTTGGTTCGTATTTAACAGACAAAGCATTAATAAAAAAATTATCAGATCGTAACTTCCCATTCGTGCTAATTGAAAATGAATTCGATGATGTACCTACTAATAGCATTTTAATAGATAATGTTGGTGGTGCGCAAAAAGGAG
Source organism: Gracilibacillus sp. YIM 98692 (assembly GCF_010993965.1). Taxonomy (GTDB): domain Bacteria; phylum Bacillota; class Bacilli; order Bacillales; family Amphibacillaceae; genus Gracilibacillus. The sequence goes on from NZ_WIXM01000010.1 coordinate 6,661, forward strand.
TGAATCATCTTCTAGAATTAGGACATAAAAAAATAGGTCACATTACAGGGAATATGAATACAAAAGCAGCTTTGGATAGATTGAATGGATTTATTCTTGCAATGCAAGGTAAACAACTAATTATTGAAGGTGAACATATTGCATACAACTATAGCAAAAAGAGATTCGAAGATGGCTATAGAAGCATGACACAATTACTAAATGCATCAGAGAGGCCTACTGCTGTATTTATTTCAGATCAGATTCGATCTTATGGAGCAATCCAAGCAATTTATGATAAAGGGCTAACAGTACCTAATGATATAGCTGTTGTAGGTTTTGATGATCAAAAATTTTACGATAAACAGTATAATGGACCTGCATTGACTACAATTAGCCAGCCGTTTTTTGATATAGGTAAGGAAAGTGTTAGGGTACTCATAGATGAAATTGAAGAAAGAAATGAAAATCTAGTCAAAAAAACCTTTGATACAGAATTGATTATCCGACAATCTTGTGGAGCAAAACAAAAAGTTAAGTGATTTTATTTTTGAAAATGAGGAAATTTAGTTACTTAATTATAATCTAGTGATTTTATTTGCAATTGAAATTTTATAGATAAAAAAATTAAGCGCTTACAACATCTTGGTGATTTCTTGAAAGGGGTGAGGAAATTCTTTTAAGAAATATATTTGTGTCATCAAAAATTATATTTGAAGGTGTTTTCAGTTCATTAGGATGACAGCTATTTTAAAAAGTGGGGGGAAGAAAACATGTTTAAAGGGAAAAAAAGTATAGTAATGTCATTGGCTTTTTTACTATTGTTTTTGATTATAGCAGGATGTAATTCAAGCAGTAATAATGAATCCTCAGGTTCTAATACAGGATCAGATACAAATTCCGACGAGGGATCAGGTTCATCATCCAAGTCAGAGGAAGTAGTTGAACTAACTTATTGGGATGCGGATTGGAACGAGTCTATAGCACCAGAAGTAATAGACGAATTTGAAGCTGCTAACCCTAATATTAAAGTTAATGTTGAATTTTTCTCAATTGATGGAATGTTTGATAAATACTTAATTTCTTTAAGAAGTGGAAACGGTCCAGACCTTGTTAATATTGCAGCTGATTGGACTACTCCATTTGCAGCTGTTGGTGGCTTACTTCAATTAGATGATTATATTGAAAGTGACAATGTTGATTTAAATGATTTCTGGGAAGGTGCTTTATCAACGGTAAAAGTAAATGATGGGATATACGGATTACCATATCGAAGTGAAACACATGGCCTCTATTATAACGCAGATATGCTTGAACAAAGTGGTATTACTGCCCCCCCTGAAACATGGAATGATGTACTTGAAGCTGCCAAATTAATGCAAGAGAATGGTAATAATGGTATTGCTCTTGTTGGGGATCAATCTGGAAACTTGTCATATCAAGTTATTAACTTCATTAGAAGCTTTGGTGGTAGTGTTCTAAATGAAGATAATACTAAATCTTTATTACATGAACCAAAAGCATTAGAAGCTGCTCAATATTATGTAGATCTATACAAAAAACATCAAGTTACTCCTCAAAGTACAATGGATAATGATAACACGGACAACCGTAACCTGTTCTCAGCAGGAGAAGCAGCAATGTTCTTTAGCGGGAACTACGATATTCAGCCGATTAAAGATTCCAGCCCGGATCTTAATTTTAAAACAGCTTTGTTCCCGCATAAAGAAGGAGAAGACAAAGGTGTAATTCTTGGTGGGTGGAACATTGCTGCTACTTCATTCAGTGAACATCCTGAAGCAGCATGGAAGTTTGTCAATTTCATTGCATCTGCAGAAACTTCTGTAAAATATAGTAACACATTTTCCTCAAGAAAATCAGCTCTAGAGAATCCAAAATATCAAGATGAACTAGTTAAGCCATTTGGAGAGATGTTACAACACGGTAAACCTCTTACTCCTATTCCTCAAATGGGTCAAATAAGAAATATTATATTTAATAGAATTCAAGCGGCTATGGTAGGTGATGCTACCGTTGAAGAATCAATGAAAGCTGCTTCAGAAGAGATTGATGCATTACTACAAGAGTAATAGCTCAATAGTCTAATATTTCAGCTTGCTCTTTTAAGAGCAAGCTGTAAAAAGGAGTGAGCAAGGAAGAATGATCTCCAATTCCAGGTTAAACCGTAATTTAGGACTATCATTAAAACTTAAAAAACATAAAAACCCCGGAATTTTATTTGTTTTACCAGCTTTAATTGCGATCGCTTTTGTTCTGTTATACCCATTATTATATACATTTTATCTTAGTTTTTATAAAAGTGATTTGTATTCAGATAGTTTAGAGTTCGTTGGTTTTACGCAATATATAGAGTTATTTCAAAACGAATTATTTATCAATTCAATAAAGGCAACCTTTATTTGGACGTTTGGGAGTGTGTGCTTTCAGTTTCTAATAGGTCTTTTTGCGGCTGTCGTTTTGAGTCAAGAATTTATTAAGTATAAGACTCTAATTCGAATTCTTATCATGCTTCCGTGGGTTATACCGAGTATCATAGGTGTGCAAATTTGGGAATGGTCATATCATCCTGATTTTGGTATTATTAATCATTTTCTTCAGTCTGCCGGACTAATTTCAGAGGATATTAAATGGTTGTCTTCACAGAATACGGCACTGTTATCAGCGATTATTGTTAATGTGTGGAAAATGTTCCCTTTTGTGATGTTAATGATTGAGGCATCGTTGCAAAGTGTTCCTAATCAATTGAAGGAAGCAGCCCGAATAGACGGTGCTAATATTGTAAGGACATTTTTTACAGTTACGGTACCACATATATCGACAACGTGTTATACAGTAATACTTTTACTTGTAATTTGGACACTTAATGCATTTACGTTTATTTTTGCTCTTACTGAAGGAGGACCAGCCCATAGTTCAGAAATTTTATCCATGTTCATTTATATCTTTGCGTTCCAAAATTTTGAGTTTGGTAAAGCTTCGGCAGCTAGTGTAGTGTTGTTCTTATTTACTACTATGTTTGCAATTATCTATATAACTATGTTGATGAGAGGGGATGAGAAAAAATGAAGAAGCAAAAGCGTACTGACCTATTCATACGTGGTATAAGCTATTTGTTTCTAATAGCCATTCTATTTTTTGCTCTATTCCCAGCTTTTTGGATGTTTGCAACATCAATCAAACCAGAAACGGAAATATTTACTAATCCCCCTAGGTTTTTTACGGAAAATCCAAGTTTTTCAGGTTACAAGAGCGTAATATTTGAAAGTGACATACCAAGAGCTTTTATTAATAGCTTAGTTGTTTCAATTGGCACAACATTTTTTACATTAGTATTATCTGTTTTTGCGGCGTATGGTTTTGCTAGATTTAAGTTTCGCGGGTCAGGAGCATTATCAACTGGGTTATTATTTGGGCAAATGATGCCTACAGTAGTTATCGTAATGCCACTTTTCATGATGTTCAGTGAAATGAGTTTAGTTGATAATTATGGCGGTTTAATTCTAGCTAATATGGCAGTTACCATTCCGTTAGGTGTTATCATGTTACGTTCATTTTTTATAACCATTCCTAAAGAGCTAGATGAAGCAGCTTTAATAGACGGGACATCCCATATAGGTGCATTGTTTAGAATAATTTTACCTAACGCTATACCAGGGGTAGTTGCAGTAAGTATTTACACATTTTTACATTCGTGGGAAGAGTTTTTATTTGCATTAATTCTAACTAGATCCAGTTCATCCCAAACATTACCAATTGCAGTAAATGATTTCAGTGGAGAATTTGTCATAGATTGGTCGGGATTGATGAGTGCATCAGTAGTTGTTTGTATACCAGTTCTTTTGCTATTCCTATTGTGTAACAAATACTTTGTTAAAGGGTTATCAGAAGGTTCAGTTAAAGGCTAATTAGTAATAATTGAGTTTAAAGAGACTGGAGAAAAAGTAGGAGGAATTAGAAATGATTAAAAGAATAGGACATACAGCATTTACGGTTGAAAATATGGAAAAGTCGTTGGAATTTTATTGTGATCAGTTAGGATTTAAAAAATTGTTTGAGTTGAACAACCGAAATAATGAACCATGGATTGTATATGTAAAAGTATGTGATGGACAATTTATTGAATTATTCCATGGTGGTAAAAAGAAAAAAGAAATTAATGAAAGTACTATTGGATATCAACATTTGTGCTTAGAAGTAGAAGATATTAATGATATTGCAAATCATTTAAAAGGAAAAGGATTAACTTTAGATGTGGAACCGAAGCAAGGCTTAGATAAAAATTATCAATGTTGGGTGAAAGATCCTGATGGAAACCGAATTGAGTTTATGCAATTACATCCAGAATCTCCTCAATTAACTAATTAAAAACTTACCCTCAGTTGATTCAGAAAGGAGTATTCAATTGATAATAGAGAATGTGGAAACAATAGTAATTAAAAATCATAATCCTGAGCAAGGGGGAACATATTGGTATCTTGTTAAACTAACGACAGATGATGGCATTATTGGTTGGGGCGAAGTGAATATGCATTTTATCACTCGTAATCCAAAAGCTTTTCGTGCCATGCTCCTTGATATGGCAGAACAATTCTTAATTGGAAAGGACCCTTTTAAAATCGAATTAATGTGGCAGAACATTTTTCATAGATATTGCTATCAGCATGCAGACCTGTCAAAGATGACAATACTAAGTGCTTTAGAAGTGGCTTGTTGGGATATTATTGGTAAGTCACTGGATAAGCCTGTCTATGAATTACTTGGTGGATTGTATAACGAACGTCTTCGTTCATATACTTATCTCTATCCTGAGAATCCGATGGAGAACCACATGGAGTTATGGAAGAAACCAGAGGAATGTGCAAAAAGAGCACTTCATTACTGTGAACAAGGGTTTGACGCTATTAAGCTGGACCCTGTGATTGACTTTGATGAAGGGATTAATCCACCGTGGCAGCCATCTTTTAAAATATTGGATAGAGCGGAAAAAACAATTCGACTAATACGTGAGGCAGTAGGAGACCGCTGCGATATTATTATAGGAACACATGCCTTTCATACACCAGCTGGTGCACTTCGATTAGCAAAAAGGTTAGAGGCTTATGATCCACTCTGGTTTGAGGAACCCATTCCTGCAGAAAATCCAGAACAAATGGCGCGGGTAAATGATGCTACAAGTATTCCGGTATGTACAGGAGAGCGATTATCTACCAAATTTGAGCTAGGTGGTTTGTTAACGAGTGGTGCTGCTGAAATTGTTCAAGTAGATTTAGGTGCGGTAGGTGGAATATTGGAGTCCAAAAAAATAGCAGGTATAGCAGAAATGTTCCATGCTCAAATTACGCCACACTTTCATGGTGGGCCAATAATGTATGCTGCACAAGCACAAATTTCAGCGTGTTCACCTAATTTTCTTATACAAGAAATAATCGAACAAATGGATGGTTTTCATAAACAGCTTGTTAAACAACCGTTTGAGTTCGAAGATGGTTATATGATTCCATCTAAACTACCAGGTTTGGGGATTGAATTAGATGAAGAAGAACTCCAAAAACATACAGTTAATAGTTTATTTTACGAGTCTATTTAATGGGAGAAATGGAGGTTTTTTATTTGCGTTTAGGCGGACCGATTCAAGCGCAAAATCCTGAAGATTGGGCTGCAGAGGCATTGGAATTAGGATACAGTGCGGCTACATTACCTAAGAACGTAAGTGTGAATGATATAAGTTTGCAAAATGAATATGTTAAAACTGCTAATGCTGCTGATATTGTTATTGCTGAGGTTGGAGCTTGGAGCAATCCATTAAGTACAGATGAAAAGAAAGCTAAAGAAGCACTTCAATTTTGTAAAGATCAATTAGCGATTGCGGATAAAGTGGGTGCAAAATGTTGTGTCAATATAGTAGGTTCTAAAGGTGAAAAGTGGGACGGACCGCACCCTAACAACTTGACTGAGGACACATTTGCACTAATTGTAGATAGGGTTAGATCAGTTATTGATGCAGTAAAACCAAAGTATACTTATTATACATTAGAGCCAATGCCTTGGATGTATCCAAATGATATCGAATCGTATTTTCGATTAATCAAAGCAATCGATAGACCTCAATTCGGAGTTCACTTAGATCCAATTAATATGATTTCGAGCGTAGAAAGGTACTATAACAATAGTGAATTTATAAAAGAATGTTTCCGTAAATTAGGTCGATACATTAAGAGTTGTCATATAAAAGATATTATTATCCAAGATTCTTTGACCCTTCATCTTGATGAAGTACGACCTGGCCAAGGAACGCTTGATATTAATGTATATCTAGAGGAATTAAATAAGTTACCAAAAGACATTCCATTACTGTTAGAACATCTTCCAACTGACGAAGAATATAGACTTGGAGCAGAGTATATTCGTAAACTTGCAAAACAGAAAAATTATACCCTTTAGTTAAAAGATATTTTGTTTTTTAGAATTAGATTTTTTCGAAGGAGGTAAATAATTGACAACATTAAAAATACTGGTTACCGGAGCCAACAGAGGACTGGGTTATCACTTAACTAAAATGGGCCTCGATAAAGGCCATATTGTGATTGCAGGTGTTAGGAATTTGGATCAAGCGGATCAATTGACGCAATTAAAAGAGCGCTTTAAGGATTCTCTGCACCTAATAAAGCTAGATGTTACTTCTGAACAAAATGTAATAGACATTTCAAATCAATTAAAAGAAAAATATGGTTCACTTGATGTAGTGATTAACAATGCAGCTGTACTGTTAGAGAGAGAAAAGTTTATCGATGATTTAGATATAGATCAAGTACTAACTTCTTTTGAAGTGAATACTATCGGACCAATGAGAGTCATCAAGTATTTGTTACCACTCTTATATGCAGGCAATAACCAGAGTATTATAAATGTCTCTTCTGAGGCAGGGACAATATTGAATGCATTCCCAACAAATTATGCCTATAGTATGTCAAAAACGGCTCTTAATATGTTTTCGGAGAGATTAAGGGAATATCTTAAAAACAAAGGTATTCAAGTATATGCCATTCACCCAGGTTGGATGAAGACCGATATGGGTGGTGAAGATGCACCTTTTGATCCAATAAACACCGCCAACGGTATATACGATATCGTTGAAGAGAAAAAGAAAATATATAGTAAAATTGCGTTTATTGATACAAATGGCCGGCCTATGCCACTTTAAGTAAGAAAACTAAACTAGTGGTGTTGCTAGAATAGAATAATATATAAAGGTAGGAGGAGAAAAATGGAGACAATATCAACCAAGAAAATTATGAAAATTGGGGTTGTTGTTGAGGATATTGAAAAATCAGCCAAAGCTTATGCGGAATTGTTTGGTCTGGAAGAACCGGTAATTAAAGTACCAGACTTAAGTGTACCGTCAACTCCTGATGGGCCACACACTATTTATAAAGGGGAGTATCGAACAACAGGCTGTAAAACAGCCGTAATTCCAGTAGAGCCCATATACATCGAGTTAATTGAGCCCTTAAATCATCCAAGTCCATGGACGGAATTTCAAGAAAAACATCAACAAGGTGTGCATTATCTTGCATTTAATATCGATGGATTTGCTGAACATGCAGCATTTATGGAAAGTAAAGATATGCCAGTAGTTCAAAAAACAGAGAAAGGGCATGAAAGATATGCTTATTTTGACACGGAAAAAACATTGGGAGTAACGATTGAGTTTAAAGAGACTGGAGAAAAAGTGGGAGGAGTTAGAAATGATTAAAAGAATAGGACATACAGCATTTACGGTTGAAAATATGGAAAAGTCGTTGGAGTTTTATTGTGACCAGTTAGGGTTTAAAAAATTGTTTGAGCTAAACAATCGAAATAATGAACCATGGATTGTATATGTAAAAGTATGTGATGGGCAATTTATTGAATTATTCCATGGTGGTAAAAAGAAAAATGAAATTAATGAAAGTACCATTGGATATCAACATTTGTGCCTAGAAGTAGACGATATTAATGCAATTGCAAATCATTTAAAAGGAAAAGGATTAACTTTAGATGTAGAACCGAAGCAAGGTTTAGATAAGAATTATCAATGTTGGGTGAAAGATCCTGATGGAAACCGAATTGAGTTTATGCAATTACATCCAGAATCTCCTCAATTAAACAATTAATCAGTTTGAAAAATGTACTTTTGAATATAAGGAGATTGTATGAGTGATTTTCAAATAGGTTTAGAAATGTATTCACTACGCGAGATACGGAAAAAGATTGATTGAACTTAGTAGTTTTGACGGTATATTTACAGTAAAAATAAAAAGGATATTTAATGACATAGAATTGGAAGCGCTTAGTATTCACAGTAAAGTACTACTTGATTCAGAACAGTTAGAATATAAAGAGAAAAGGAATAGTGGAATACAATTTTGATATAGGAAGCAAATATATAATCACACTATGGGAACCATCTGTAGAAATTACAACAAAAGCGGATTTGGAAGATTTAATGTCTAAATTTCAACACTTGCTGAAAGTGCAAACAATATAGCCTGAATTATGAGTATCAATTTGATAAAATTGATTACCATTATAAGATGGACCTTATAGTCAAAGTATCTTTGAAAGTTAGATTTTGAGTACCTTCACTTCCCAAAATTTTGTCGAATGATTGGGGAGGAACGGGTACTTATTCTTCTGTTTGAATTAAGTTTCGGGTGCCTGTCACTTCCAGTTAGTTCTAGCAAAGCTTTGTGGATTGGGCTGAAACGCATCAAAGGAGTAAGAACGTGACTGTAGTGATTTCTCGGACTTTTTTACAAAGGTAGGGTCGGATTGTATTACGGTTCATGAATTGAATTATCCAGAGGAGATCAAGCGAACCGGTGTAGTAGAAGTGGATGATCACGGAGTAGTGACTTCTTTTGAGGAGAAGCCTGCAGAGCCGAAGTCGAATTTGGCTGTTCCGACGTTTTATATTTATCAGAAAGAGACTTTACCGATGATTAAGCGATACATAGAGGAAGGGAATAATTCGGATGCTCCGTGGCATTTTGTTCCTTGGTTGATTAAGCACAAGGATGTGTTTGCCTATTTGTTTGAAGGTACGCGGTATGATATTGGGACGGTGGAGAGTTATGAGAGAGTGCAGGAGAGGTTTTGATTTGCTCGAGCCATTACCCTTGTTACTTCTTGTGAAAGATTTTAGGAGTGGCAAGGGGTTTTCTTTTTAAAGTGTCATGTGAAATATTGAGCAAATTTTTATTATGTATTTTTGTTAGGAATGGAGTAGATGAAAATCACCAAAACGAACATTCGTTCTTGTTATTGGTGTATTATTGTTATATAATGGGATTAACATAAACAGAAGGTAGATAGAAACAACATCTCCGAGCTACTCCTAAACACCAAGAGGTATTAGAGCCTTCTAAGCGTAAAATACAATGTACTATCAATATGCTTTTTATATTATATGTAATTGTATAGAAGCAACTTATTAATAATCCTCTTCAGATTTAAAATCAATGATTGCTCGAATATCATGAATATCAAGAGCTTCCGCAATTTTTTCAATATGTTGAAAGTTAATATTCTGTCGTTTTTGATTAGATAGTTCACTAAGTGTTGCGTGTCTGATATCTGTTCTTCTAGAAAGTTCTCTTAATGAAATATCATATTTATTTAAAATACTGTTAATTTTCACAACCACTTTTTTTTGCATAATTCACCTTTAAATATAAGTATTAGTTGACTTTAAGTCGAATTTACCATAGTATTAACATATAAGTGGTACGCTATTAAGTACCAAGGTAACAATCATATTTATCTAGTGGTGATTGTGGATAATATTTTATGTGTGGATAGAGCTTAGTAAAATATGGACTTCTTAATATTACCTACTAGAGATTTTGTATATATTAGCTGTTAGATTCTTGTGGAGGAGATTCGAATATGAGTAAAAGTGAAAGAAATGTTATTCCAATCTTAAAACAAATTGAAAATATGCGAAGAGAATTAGTAGATATTGGGTTGCGAGATGGTTTGAATGCACCCTCTACATTAAAACATAGTGAATTATTAGATGAACAAATAAAAATTTATCAAAAACTGAAGAGGAAAACTTAAAATGAATTTGAAATAGTGCATGAATGAGTATGGTTTTGGGTGCCTGTCACTTCCCGGTTACGGAGCACATGCCTGATCGATTTATTGTTTTTGAATGGTGTAGAGTGATTGTTCTAGTTGGATTTGGGTTAATTGTTGAAATTGGATGATGCTTTTCTGTGATGTGGTGTCAGGCCTGATGGCGTTGATGTTGTGTGGGAGGATCCATATACAGTCGGGTTGCTCGGGTGATTTAGTTGGAAAGGTATACAGGTTCTTTTCGTTTGGAATGAGCAAGTCGCTTCAGTTGCTAGAAAGCATAGTGAAGATATGGGGGGAACGCCATTATTTTGCCCATGAGTCGCCAGATAACTTAAATGCTGGAAATATGATTTTGCCTTAATGTGGTGAAACAAAGGGACGGTTCTCGTGTTTCATTTTTCGATCGTTGTGGAGGATTGTGAGAGCAACCTCCATTCATAGTTGGAATGAAACGGTAGAAACGTCCCCGTGTTTTAGCAAGTTATTTGTCTTTCCATTTTCTTTTTAGCTCTTTTAATTTGGCTTCGATATCATGTTCTTCTCCAAATTCAGTCTGAAAGTTTCCTTCCAATTGATTCTTTTTCCTTTTCTGTCGAATCTTTGCCAGTTTCTTTTCCAGTTTTTTTATTTCGACGGGTTCTTTTCCTAATGCCTTCAATATAGCGATACTCATCATTAGCAAGACTAACGTTAATGGTAAAGCGCTGACTATGATCGCTGTTTGTAATCCGGCCAAGCCGCCTCTTCCCATCAAAATTAGAGCAGAGGCTGTCAGAAATAAGCCCCAGCTGATTTTGACAAAGTTTGGGGGATGCAGGCTGCCGTTTGTCGTTTGCATTCCTAAGACGAATGTAGCGGAATCGGCTGATGTGACAAAAAATGTTGCAATTAGTATTATGGAAATGGTGGATAAAATAGCGCTCCCTGGCATCTCGTTAAACGTAGCGAACAAGGCCGTTTCTAAGCTTTGACCTGCAATATTTGCACCTTGAAACAATTCATAATAAATACCCGTGCCACCAAAGACACCAAACCATAGGATACAAACAGCTGTCGGTACAATCATGACGACAATAATAAATTCTCGGATCGTCCGTCCTTTGGATATACGAGCAATGAACGTACCAACAAATGGAGCCCAGGCAATCCACCACGCAAAGAAGAAGATTGTCCAATTTTGGACCCATGATGCATTCTCCTGATTAAAGGGGGCCATTCGAAATGACATCATCGGTAAATTCTGTAAATATCCCCCGGTCGTTGTCATTAATAGACTGATGACAAATTCTAGAGGGCCAAGTAGTAAGAAGGTAATAAACAATACTACCGCAAGACCCATGTTAGCATTACTCAAATATTTGATTCCCTTATTAATGCCCGTACTTGCTGAAATAATAAACAATACAGTGGTGATTAGAATGATAATTATTTGTATCCAAAACTCGTTGGGAATCCCTGTTAAATAGGAGAGTCCGCCATTAATCTGGGCAGCGCCGAGACCGAGCGAAGCAGCAACTCCAAATACCGTTGCAAAAACGGCAATGATGTCAACTGTAATACCAATGGGTCCCTTGGTTTTTTCACCAAGGATGGGATACAATGTGGCACTCATTATACCTGGGGCATCTTTCCTGAATTTAAAGTAAGCTAAGGCCAATGCTACTACGGCATAAATCGCCCAGGCATGAAGCCCCCAATTTAAATAGGTATATTGAAGGCCTACCATTGCCGATTCTGTTGTCCCCCCTTCTCCAAAAGGTGGATTCGTCATGTGTGCAATCGGTTCTGAAATACCATAAAAGAGTAAACCAATCCCCATACCAGCACTAAATAACATCGCAATCCAAGTTGCTCGGCTGTATTCAGGTTGATCTTCATCTTTGCCTAATTTGACTGATCCATATTTACTGAAAATCAAATAAATCGCAAAAACCAAAAAGAAAAAAGCTGCTAACAAATAGAACCAACCGAATTTATCCAATAAAAAGGCATTTGAACTCGCCATGACGTTAGTGATGTTTTCAGGAAAAACAACACCCCAGGTTACAAAAATAACAGCGATTGCCATACCTATCCAATAAACGTACGTAACTTTCTTCATAAAAAACCCCTTCCTTTCGGTGAACTTATCTTTTCCAGAAATTGAAGGTAATATTTATTTTTATTAAGAAATTTTTAACGTTTATAGTTTTGAGTGCCGGTCACTTACCGGTTAAGAAGAGGAGTAAGATTCCTCCGCAAAGGGTAAAAGATACCTATGCAAGGACCACCTTGGCTCAAGTGTTTGTTTGTTGGTGGCGGACACTTGTTTAGAAAGTGGTTTCTTTTTGGGATGGAGGCTATTAGGGGATGCTGTTTACCTATATGATTCCTTTATGTGATGTGGGAATCGGTTATCGATTTTAGTGATTGATCGTATGGTGTGGGAGGCCTGTAATAGGTTTATTGCTGTTGCAGAGTATCCCACTTGCTATTTTCTAAAAAATTACGTTGGATATGTTATGGAGGAGTAAGGGTATTGAGTAAAATAGCTATTTTTGATAATATCCTGCCTGTTCCTTTACTCCTTTCAAGTTATTTAGGGTATTCATCTAGTACATATGTGTATATAGTAGAGTGATTTTTATTTAAATATTGACAAAAGTATTATATTGCTATTATATTAATAGTTACCTAGTAAAATTTTATAGTGTGATTCCGTAGCTCAGCTGGGAGAGCGCCACCTTGACAGGGTGGAGGTCGTTGGTTCGAGCCCAATCGGAATCACTAATACAGAAACGCCAAACATCTTTTGTGATAAGAGGTTTGGCGTTTTTTATATTAGTACAGATCATCAATACGTGACTACAGATGATATAAGAAACCGTCAACCTTTTATACGTGCTAGTCACTAGTAACAGGTACAGGAAAATTTGTTGTGTTCCACAATAGGAACAACATGCTTTTAACGTTGCACATAAACATCCTTGCACAGAAACGCTATTATCGGAAGTACCTAAGGCTGAACCAGAGCTAAAAGTGATCGTATCATTTTTGAAGGAGAAGTTCCAAATCCAGGAAAACCGCCAGCGGATGTGAATTCCATCCAAGATGTCCTTACGCCACGAAAAAGTGTCAGACAGAAATACCAGAAATGAAGGCGGTAAGCAGGGGTAAAAGACATTTTTCGGCATGCCGCTGTGCGGAAGAATATTGAGAGGTGTTGATTATGGAGCTAGGGCGCAATAAGGAAAGGGAAAAGAATATCATTGTATTTTTAGATGTTGGAGACACGATTGTCGATGAAAGTACGGAAATACGTGATAATCAGGACATTGTAATTAAGGCTGACTTGATACCGGGAGCAGATATGATGGTAAAGACGTTAGCGGAACGTGGTTATACGCTTGCCGTTGTAGCGGATGGATACGCACAATCGTTTAAAAATACATTAACCGAACATGGGTTGTATGATTATTTTTCTGCTATGATTTATTCAGAAAACATTAAAGAATTAAAGCCTAGCCCTCGAATGTTTAAAGCAGCAATTGGAGCCTTAAATCTTAGTGAAAAGGATATTCCTAGAATTGTGATGGTTGGTAACAATTTACGAAGAGACATTTCCGGTGCCAATCGAATGGGAATCACGAGTGTTTATCTAGATTGGACAACGAGGTATCCAAAAGTGGCTCGCGATGAAGATGAGGTGCCAGATTATACGATAAATCTTCCGGTTGAGTTAATTGATTTGATAGAGGAACTTAATCAGCAGCTGGATGTTGTTTAGGGATCTGTCCTTTCCCACAGACCAATTTAATAAAGAGTACTCTTATTATGGGGCTTTCGGTGATTTTGATACATCTTTAATTGGATCAGTATATAGCAGGTCAACAAGTGAATTTACGATTTAATCCTGAGTATTGTCATATGTTTGATATAGGGGCAGGAAAAAGAGTAGACTTATTATAGTATACATAATATTAGGAGGGGAAAATGGTGGGAAATATAGATCGTGAACAAATAACACAGGAGATACCCGAAAAAATGAAAGCGGTTAAGGCTTATGGTGCAGGAGATTATCGTCTTGAAAATGTCGATGTACCAAAGATTACAGAAGATGAGATACTAGTGAAAATCGAAGCGTGCGGAATATGTGCCAGTGATGCTAAAGCGTACTCCGGAGCACCGATGTTTTGGGGAGATGATTTCCAGCCAGCCTATATCAAACCACCTGTCATACCAGGGCATGAATTTGTTGGTCATGTAGTGAAAATGGGGCATAACGTTACTGACTTTGATATAGGTGACCGCATTATTTCAGAGCAAATTGTACCATGCTGGAATTGTCGTTATTGTGATAGAGGGGAATATTGGATGTGTGAAAAGCATGATATTTATGGTTTTCAGAAAAATGTAAATGGTGGGATGGCAGAATATATGAAATTTACCAAGGAAGCCATCAACCATAAAGTTCCTAGTGAATTACCCTTAGAAGAAGCTGTGCTAATCGAGCCCTATGCTTGTTCTTTACATGCTGTACAACGGGCAAAAATTGAGTTAGGGGATACAGTAGTCATTTCAGGGGCAGGTACTCTTGGTCTAGGTATGGTCGGTGCAGCCAAACTATCTGGGGCCGGCACTCTGATAGTATTGGATTTACTAGATAATCGGTTAGAGTTGGCAAAAGAGTTTGGAGCGGACATTGTTCTGAACCCATCTAAAATGGATGTAGACGCAGAAGTAAAAGCATTAACAGATGGTTACGGATGTGATGTCTATATAGAAGCTACTGGACATCCAAAATCAGTAGAGCAGGGGATTTCCATGATCCGCAAGTTGGGAAGGTTTGTGGAATTCAGTGTATTTAAAGATCCGGTTACCATTGACTGGAGTATTATCGGTGACCGTAAAGAATTAGATATTTATGGTTCACACTTAGGACCGTATTGTTATCCAATCGTTATTGATCATATCACTAAAGGCAAATTACCTACAAAAGGAGTAGTAACGCATAAACTCTCATTGGAAGAATATGAAAAAGGCTTTGAACTTGTAAAAAATGGCGCCGAATCTTTGAAAGTGATTTTGACGCCATAGGGAATAGCTGTTACTTCCTGGAAAAGGTAGAAGGGGCTGGCCAAAAGGTGTGTAATACCACCTTTCATTTTTGGGTGCTTGTCACTCCCCGCTATAGTGCAAATGGAATTAAAGCCTATGTTAGCTAATCCCAGCTTGGCATAGGCTTTTTAATGCCATCCTTGATCCATAAAAATTTTCCGTTCACGTTGTTTGATTTAGGTTTTAACAAATCTAATATAACTTCGACTGTTTTCTCGGGGGAATCACCGCCTGATTCATCAACCATTTCAGCCCACTTTGTCACACCCTCAATTCCTGATTTTTCAGCATCATCCTTTATATTTGACCACATTTGTGTTTTAACTTCACCGGGATGAATGACATTTGCTGTGATACCAGTCCCTTCTAATTCAGCTGCAAGTTGTCGTGTAAAATGGTTAAGTGCAGCTTTACTCGTCGCATAGGCGCTATTTATGCCGTTCGGTTTAACAAGAGAAGCAGCGGAAGTAATATTTACAATTCTCCCCCAGCCTAGCTCCATCATTTGGTTTATAAAAGCACGACACACAAGGTAGGGACCTCCTGTGTTAATCATTATCGTTTCCATCCACTGTTGTGGGTCGCTATCCTGTATCCATTGCATTTCACCATGAACCCCAGCACAGTTAATCACAAGGGAAGGAGCGCCATGTTTTTCTATAACAGTTTCAGCCATCTGATTGACACTCTCTATACTGTCTAGATCTGCTCGAACAACCATGGAATTTCCCTTAAACTGATCTATCTGTTCAGATGTACTTTCTAGCTTTGCAACTGACCGCCCTACTAGAACAACCATCGCTCCTTCTTTCGCAAGACCAATTGAAACTGCTTGACCAATGCCGCTTCCTGCACCTGTCACCACTGCAATTTTTCCTTTAATAATCGAATCGTTAGACATATGCACACCTCATTTAGTTCTGTATGTAGTAGACATTATCTATATTCTGTATTTCATGACAGACTCCTTCTATAAACATAAAAAAATTAATTTTCATGCCTGTCACTTCCTGGTTTATGTCGAAGGCACTTTTGTTTGATTATGTGAAATGTTGAGCAAAATTGTGTAATTAAGTAACCTCCGACATGATGACATAGCGGATTATATATAATTTGTACATAAGTATGGGATTTGGGGTATGAATGGGGAGTTTTACCTGGAGGTTATGATTGCGTTTTGACGGGATTGGGAGGAGCATATGGTAAGGGAATGATTCGAGGCATAAATGGCCACTAAGGATGTTTTTAGATCGGTTTAAATTCACTAATGATGCGATGGGGCTTGAAGTTGGCGATTATTTTACCTTATCAGAGTCTATATCGTGTTACAGAAGAAGTGCATTCTACGTAGATAAGCTAACGAAATAGATTATACTTATCATTTTTTATTGAAAATAACCCTAAATCACATATGGTTCATATGATTTATGAAGATAGCGTTCTATAAACTCTGCCAATCCATCATTTTCGTGGTGTCCTGTAACAAAATCAGCTGCTGCTTTAACTTCATTGCTAGCATTCCCCATTGCCACTCCAGTACCAACATGGCGAAGCATCGCTATATCATTAGGGCCATCTCCAATCGCCGCGACTTCATTTGGACTAATTCGAAATGCGAGAAGTAAGCTTTTGATAGCGGACCATTTGGAAACATTAGGAGCAACCATCTCAAATCCGTCATTCCAATCGGTGACTTCTGCTTCCTTTTTAAACAAAGCGGATAATGCAGGACTTGGTGCACCTGTTCGAACACTATATTTAAGAACATCTTGATAATTTGCCTGTCTTAAATCTCCAATATACCGTGGTGGAACTTGTCCAACTTTTGTCCAATAATCAATTTCTTCATTTGTTTTCTTACAATAAAGCCCATTTGCAGTATGAATAATAACATTACAAGGATTTTCAGCCGTCAAATGGTGAAATCGTTGTTCGTTTATTCTGACGTTTTTCATTTGTATAGCTCTTCCTGTATCTGCATCGTGAATAGCGGCACCATTCAAACAGATCATCGGAGTTCGTAATCCAATTTCTTTATGGTAGGGAGCGGTTACTTCATAGTGTCGACCAGTGGCTAGAAATACCTTGACACCTTGGTTAATGAGTATATTAATTGCTTCCTTATTTCGTCTGGAAATGTTGTTTGAAACGTTTAGTAGTGTACCATCCATATCAATAAATATTGCGCGCACATTCATGTTTAATTCCTCCTTAATCGTTGCTAACCCCATCATATCATCTGAATATTAAAGCTAAGTAAACTCAGTGTTCAGATTAAATGAAGTTGTTTAGGGTGTCTGTCACTTCCTGCAAAAATACCAAGCAATCTGATGAAGGAATAAAATCGAAGTTACATGTAAAGAGTTTGGTAGAAAATAAAAAGATGGCTCAGCCCTGCAAAACGGTAGCGGGGAAAAGCCATCTTATCGCATCAAAGTTTCCAGCCCTACAATCGATAGCGGGGAAAGAAACAATGTTTATATATAATATCTACATAATTAGATTATAACTTTTATATCTTATTGTCAAAAACAAAAATTGTTACCTTTTCTTCGATGGTTTTATACTGTATTGTATAGAAGAACAAGATCTTAAACCAATAGATAGCTACAATCCGAGTGATCTCGTGTTAATTTCTTTGAATGATGTACATTATAAATTTGTGAAGGAGAGACTTTTGAACAAAGGGTTAAATTCTAATCGACTTTTGTTATCTCTTTGACCTCTTCTTCCCATTTTTTTATAGCTTCGAGTCGTTCTTTATGCTGTTTTACTAGAATGTCTTTCATATTTGGCAGTTCTTTTGTTGTTATTGGCAAATAAAGAATTTTTTTGTCACTCATTTGTTCGCCTCCTTAGTTGCAAAGAATACATTATTTGTATTGTTTTTGTATGTTCCTATTCACTTCTAATTTACCCTAATTTTTAATGTTTAAAACGTTGCTGTCTACCGTAGAGATAAATGACGTCATGTCCTTTGATTAAGTTTATTTATAGTTTAGCTTTGGAAAACGTTTTAACTATGTATGAGGATTCATTTTTTGACGGGGTAGGTTGTATGAGCTCATCTTTTCACTTGTTTTTCTCCTAATATTTTATGTTTTAAATTTAAAAAAATACATTAATTTCCCTTGCTTGTTACTTCCACTTTGTCGAATAATGGTGATCACTTTCAACAGTACGTGGATAGACGATTATGCATCAACTAAAAATCGCTAGACACTTCTTCCTATAAATTTCGATTATAGTATCGAAAAAATCTATTATTTTTAGGGAGGGTGTCTTTATGGCGAGACCAATGAAGCAGGGTGTGGATTATTTTCCGTTGGATGTGCATTTGGATGATAAGTTCAAGTTTGTGGAAATCAAATTCGGATTAAAAGGATTTTCGATGGTGATTAAATTAATGCAGAAGATTTATTCACAAGGGTATTGGTGTAGGTGGACGGAGGATGAGGTTTTATTATTTGCGCATGAGGCGAGAGCGGATGTGGAGTTCGTGGAACAAGTCGTGGAAGAATGCTTGAAGCGAAATATTTTTGATCGCAGCAAATATGAAACTTTTCGCATTTTGACATCTAGAGGAATTCAAAAGCGTTATAAAGCAATGGTGAAAAGAGGAGAAGGTGTTGAAGTAATAGAGGATTATTTGTTGATGGAGGAGAGGGTGTCGCAAGAAGCAAAGAGTAACAAGAATGGTGAGGAAACAGAAGACATGAGTATTGAAAAAGTTAATGACGACATAAATAAACAAAGTAAAGAAAAGGAAAGTAAAGGAAAGCAAAGTAAATAAGAACAAATTAAAGCAAAAGAAAGTAATGATTTACATAAGAAGAATAATACGCGCACGCTTTTGGTCTAGAGCAATTATCAGATGATGTTTCCTTCTATAAGATTGCTGTATGTGATGAGGGAATCGGATATGGATTTTAGTGGTTGATCGTATGGGGTGGGGGTTCTGCTTTTGGTGGATTGGTGTTGTGGAGCGTGCGGCTAGCTCTTTTAAAAAAACAAAAAACTCAAGACAAAGTTAGTGGTTAACTTTTATCCTGAGTCTTGTTTTTGAGTGGGAATTGTTGAAATCAGCACTGAAGAATTACACCTATGTTTGTTAAATAATTTATTGGAATTAAAAGATTCTACTATTTACTCGAGTTTCATAATAATCTGGATTTGAGCCTAATTTGTCTAAAATAGGTTTTGTTATTTCATTTAAGCGTTGAATTATTTTATCATCCAATTTTAAATAAGCAGCTTGAACATTGAGGTCTAAATGTTTTTTTGTACGTGAACCGGCAACTACTGTGGAGATTCTTTGATCTGATATAGTCCACGCCAATGCCAATTCAATAATATGAACACCCAATTCATTTGCAATGTCTTGTATTTCAGGAAGAGCTCGTGTTATTTCTTCTTCAGCTCCTTTCTCCCTATGTCTAGTCCCTTCACCACGTAGATAATGGAAATGTCTTGACCTTGCTTGCATAGGTTTTACTTCATCTAAATTTTTATATTTTCCCGTTAATAATCCTTGCTGTAACGGCATGTAACCAATTACACCTACATTATTTTCTTCACAATTTGGTAAAATATCCTTTTCAATTCCTCTAGAAAAAAGGTTATAAGGAAGTTCATTGCATAAGAAAGGAATATTGGTTGACCGGACTTCTTGCATTTGATTTATACCGTGATTACTAATACCTATATATCTAATTTTCCCTTCCTTCCTTAATTGATTTAATGTTTCAAAAGCTAATTGAATATTAGGAGAGGTATTTATAATCTCTTCATCGTCAGTAAAATGACGAATAGAATGTGAATGAATGGGCCAATGTAACATATAAAGGTCAATATAATCGGTTTGTAATCTTTTTAAACTATTTTCACATGCTTTCTTAATAGAAGATGGATAAGCCTGAGCAGGATTAAATTTAGTTCCTATAATAGCTTGTTCTCTTTTGTTTTTTAAAGCAATACCTAGAGATTTTTCACTCTCGCCATTATTATATACTTCTGCTGTATCAAAGTAATTTATGCCAAGATCAAGCGCTTCACCAACAATTGTATTGACATCATTTTGACTTTGATCTCCCCAATATGTTCCACCGCCATATTGCCAACATCCCATACCTAAAACACTAACCATTAAGTTTGAGTTTCCAAGTCGCCTTTTTTCCATGACACAACCTCCTTAAATTTTTCCATGATAAATCATAGAAACAGTGATAAAATGATAATTAATAATGAAAGTGGGGAAAAAAATGGTTGAACAATTAAGAGACAGTCACCTTCGTACATTATGGATTTCACGGATAGATTACCGAGAAAATAGTGGCGTTAATACACATACCCATGAAGATTTTTTTCAATTAATTGTAATTATAGATGGTGAAGGTTCTATCAATATTGGAAACAAAGAATATTCGATTCTATCTAAATGTTTGTATTTTATTCCTAAGGGAGTACATCATAGTTTCCATTTTACAAAAGATTCAACAACTATAGATTTTAAATTCCAAATACTTTCTGAAAAATTAGAATCACTTGTATATGAAATAGATGTATCTGAACCTTATCTAGTAGGCAGCTTATTAAATAATGTAAAAGAAGTCTTTAAGCTTTCCATTGATCATTTGCGATACCCAGATCCAATTCTTTTATATAGAATTGAGGTTGAGTTTAAAGCTTTTTTTCTTTCTTATTTACAGGGTAATTCCATGATGAAAGAAGACAACGATGGAAAAACTCCCTTAGTTAATCAAGAAATTCATTCTGATTTTCCAATTATTGAATATCTAAATGAGCATCTTCAATCCAAAATTAGCTTGGAGGATATTGCGAATCATTTTAACTTTCATCCTCATTATTTAATAGAATTGTTCAGAAAAAAATTAGGAACAACACCTATGAATTTTTTACAACAGTTACGAGTTGAGAAATCAAAAGAACACCTTGAATTTACAAATTATACAATCAGTGAAATTGCTGATCTAGTTGGTCTTACAGCTCCATATTTTTCAAGATTATTCAAAAGTGTAGAAGG
Organism: Gracilibacillus sp. YIM 98692; assembly: GCF_010993965.1. Classification (GTDB taxonomy): domain Bacteria; phylum Bacillota; class Bacilli; order Bacillales; family Amphibacillaceae; genus Gracilibacillus. Next base: position 27,923 of record NZ_WIXM01000010.1, read on the forward strand.
TGTTTCTCCAACAGAATATAGAGAGCAATCAAGAAGTGTAATAGGTAAAGACATAGTTCTTGAACAAGACTTCCTTTCTTATTTAGAAAAGCAACCACCAGTGTTGTAGCAATATAATGAATAGCATTAGATTTTAAAAGCTCTTATGAATAGACATAAGAGCTTTTAAAATAAAAGTAAGCTATTTCGATCCGTTAGTCATTTTCTCATAATAATTTCTCAACTTGTATACGCGTTCTTTCATAATTTCTTCCTTTTCTTTCACCTTGAATTCTGGACTATTAATAAAAGCCTCTCCCCATTCTTTTTTACCTTTATATTTTGGCACAAGATGAAAGTGTAAATGGGAAACTAAGTCACCATAAATAGCATAATTAATTTTATCTGCATGAAATATTTCTTTTATTGCTCGCGCAGCATTCGAAATACTTTTCATAAATTGTTTAAGCTCATCATCTGATAGCTCGAAAAGTTCATTTTTATGTTCATTTAAAGCAACTATACATCTTCCCTTATGTGTTTGATCCTTATTTAAATATAAGGTTGAAATATCATTTGAGTATACTTCTATCATTAGGTCATGTAATTGTTGGTTTTTGATACAATAAAAGCAATCATGTTGCTTATTCATTTTTATTCGAATCCTTTTCACTGCTGCTATCTGGTTCGCAATCAATCATAACGTGAATGGTATCGCCTTTATGACTATTACGTGTTTTAAAAGCTTCATTTACACGACTTAATGGATAGATATGTGTAATAGTTTCTTTAGTATTTACAAGGCCATCTAATACAAGTTGTAAACCTTGGTCAAAGTATTTACGATTGTCAATATCACGCTTCGGCTCTGTAGATAGAATTTCTAAACGTTTCTTATGGACTTTAAAGAAATCAACGGGTTTATGACAAGTGCCAATACAACCATACATTACAATACGTCCATTTTGTGCGGCTGAGTCAATGGCGTCGACCATTCCATCACCTTCAAGTAAGCAGGGATAAACAACATCAAAACCATCTGGGAAATCCTTTCCTACAATGTCCATTGTATTTGCATCCTTTGAAGGTAACTTATAAGTATGCGTTGCACCATACTTTTTGGCTAGTTCTAACTTTTCGTCAAATAAATCTGTCACAACTAGATTACGAGGACTATATAGGCTGAGCACTTGTGTCAATGCAAGTCCACTTACCCCTTGCCCCATTATCAGGACAGTTTTGTTTGGCGAAATATCCCCTAGTTCAGCTGCAGAAACTAGTGCTGGTAGAACTTCCACTAAGGAACCTTCAATTAGAGGAAATTCTTTTGGAAGAGCCTTTACTGAGAACGGATTACAGCAAACATATTCAGCAAATGCCCCCCATACATATCGTAAAGCAACATGATCCCCTTCTTTTAATCCAATTACATTCTCTCCAACTTTATCAATAACTCCAGCAACCTCATGTCCAAGTCGAGTAGGATAAGATATAAATTCAGGATCACGTTCACCACGATAAACTTCTACGTCACTACCACAAATCCCAACCCATCTTACTTTAATTCTAACCTCTTCTGGCTTAGGCTCAGGAATTTTGGCATATTTAACATCAATTTCCCCTGGATTTTCCATTACAGCACATAACTGTGTTCCCGGTCCATCATGGTCAACCAGTTCCATAGATGGAACCATCATTTTTCGTACCATATATAAATCCCTCCAGTTCTTCAATTATTGGTTAATAGTTGGATGGTATCGTTACCAACTTGTTAGTAGTGTAAGTGAATTTTTTAAAAACTTCTATGACTGAAATACACTTTGATTTGTCGAAAATTCATATAATCATTTTTAAAAGTATCGTTACAGTTATAAATGTAACGTTGATTTCCCAAGCGAATCTATATAATATTCCGTAATAATAAACGCTTTTAATTCGGTTTATATAAAGATCATTATTAAATAATAGATAAGACTTATATTTAAATATGAGTTAATAAGTAGTTCACTTGAATATGCCCTAATAAAGTGATTAAAACCATTATCCATATGCATTTTTAAAATAAAACAATTTGTATAGGCTGAATTTTAGATAAGAGTAAATGTATTTTCGATATAGATTTTTGTATACGCTTTCTTTAAAATACAAATTAACTTCAACGAAAAAAGGAGGTAAAACATGATAACAAGAAAAGAGTTTACTCAAACTCGTGATGAAGCAATAAGTTATCTTTCAAAAACAGGAGTTGTACTTAGAAAAGATGAAATGGATAACTTTGAAGTTGCTGATTTTGGATTAGGTAGAATTCGAGAAATTGGTTTGCAACTGATTGTTTATGTTAATACTGAACGTCATTGTGCAAAAGAGCTAGTGTTATTACCAAAACAAACATGTCCGCAGCACTGGCATCCGCCAATTGGGGAGTTGCCAGGTAAAGAAGAAACATTTCGGTGCCGTTATGGTACAGTGTACTTATATCTTCCGGGACCAAAAACAGAAAATCCTAAAGCTATTGTTCCAAAAGGTAGAGAAGATTACTATACAATCTGGAATGAGGTTATATTGAAACCGGGAGAACAATATACGATCCCGCCAAATACTCCTCATTGGTTTCAGGCAGGAGAAGAGGGGGCGGTTGTATCAGAATTTTCTACAAAAAGTACGGATGAATTGGATCAATTTACTGCTCCTGATATAAATAGAGTCCCTGAAGATTTGAATTAATAATAGAATAGGTATTTTGGAAACGCTTTTTGGTTCGTAAAGCACAGTTTTTAGAACTTCTACTAATATTTATGGAGGGGAAAATAAATGTTTAATAGAAAAAAATTATTTATCTTTATGATCTTAGGTTTATTAATGATTGTCGCAACAGCTTGTGGATCTAACGCAGCAGGAAATTCTGATGATACATCTAATAAAAATGATAGTGATTCACAAAATGAACAGAACGCCGATGAAAATGAGCAAAATAAGCAATCGGATAATGGCGAAACGTATACGATTAAAATGGCTACACCAAGTACTCCAAAGGATTCAAATACAATGGCGTTTTTAGAATTTAAAAAGATCGTAGAAGAAGAAACGGATGGACAAATTCAAGTTGATGTTTTACACAGTGGCCAGTTAGGTGGACATTCTGATTATATTGATGCACTACAAATAGGGTCTATTCAGGCTGCAGAGCTTAGCACGTCTGTACTTTCAGGAATTCATGATAAATTTATGATCTTTAGTATGCCATATATCGCAAAGAACATGGATCATATGACGGAAGTTGTAAATGGTGAAGTTGGTAATCAATTAAGCGATGTACTAGAAGACGAAACAGGCATTCAAATTACCGGTTGGATGGTTCGAGGTGCTCGTAATGTCTATAGCTCCAAAGGACCGATTGAAACAGTAGAAGATTTTAAGGGACTAAAAATTCGTGTTATGGAGTCTCCAGCTATGATTGAAGCAATGAATCTCTTAGGCGCAAAACCTACACCGATTGCTGCGGATGAGCGTTATATGGCACTTCAAACAGGTGTTGTTGATGCAGCAGAAAATAGTGTTGCACTTGTATTAACCGAAAAAGAATATGAAGTAACAGATTATATTTCTTTTACGGAACACTTCCTTACACCAAATGTGATTGCGATGAGCTCACAGTTTTTGGATAAATTGCCTGAAGATTTAAGACAAACGGTGCTGGATGCAAGCCAGAAAGCCGCAGATTATGCTATTGAAGAAGAAAAAAGACAAATAGACGAATCTGTTGAGAAGCTAAAAGAAAAAGGCATGAAAATAAACAAAATTGATGATAAATCTGCTTTTATCGAAGCCGTAAAACCAGTCCATGATGAATATAAAGAACAAATCGGTCAGGATCTATTTGATGCATTTTTAAAATAGTTGTTTATTAATACAAGGCTGAAATAGGTTCAGCCTTGTGTTAATTTAACAATAAAAACTTTAAAGGAGTGACCACCATGAAAGCTTTTATTTATGTTTTATACGAATTAATACTTGGAAACATCGTAAAAATTTTAGGAATAAGCTTAGTTATAACGATCTTACTACAAATAGCAGGTCGATTTATTCTCCCGCATCCATTGTCATGGACAGAGGAATTGGCTCGATTTTTGTTTATTTGGTTTGGTTTTTTAGGTAGTGTCATTACATTAAAAAGAAAGATGCATCTTGGGATTGAAATTCTTTATCAAAAATTTACGGGTAGGAATAAAAAAATGCTCGATACAATCATCCAAATGTTTATTATTTTGTTTGGTGTGATTCTTTTCATAAACGGCTTGAAATTAGTGGAGATTGGAAACATTCAAAAGTCACCGGTAATGAGATGGCCGATGTCTTATTTTTATTCAGCAATTCCAGTTACAGGGCTTTTAATTTTGATTTATAGTTTGTTTAGTCTTGTTAAAATTTTTCAAAATACATCTGAGCAAGATAAAAAGGTTTAATACCAATATATTTAAGAACGCTAAGAGTTTACATAAAAATGAAAGAAGGGATAAAAAATGATTGCCTTTACTGCCTTTATTGTTTTAATCATTTTACTATGCATAAATGTACCGATAGCCATTAGTACGGGCTTGGCTGTTTTAGCTGGTATAGCGTTATCTGAAAATCTATCATTAATTGTCATGGCACAACGAATGTTTGCAGGAATTGATAGTTTCACTTTAATCGCTATTCCATTGTTTATTTTAACAGGAAGATTAATGGCTCTTGGTGGTATCACCAAAGATTTAATTGTACTTTCGAGGGCGTTGGTTGGATTTTTACGTGGAGGGTTAGCCTATGTAAATATAGTAAGTAGTATGATTTTTGCAGGTATTACAGGTTCTGCTGCATCCGATTCTTCATCTGTAGGATCCATTTTAATTCCAGCTATGACAAAAAGAGGGTATGAAAAAGACTTTAGTGTAGCTGTTACGGCTACCTCATCTACAATTGGTGTAATGATTCCTCCTAGTATTCCAATGGTTATTTTCGGTGTTTCTGCTGGTGTTTCCATTGGACAACTATTTATCGGTGGAATTGTTCCAGGATTACTAGTCGCTATTGCACTATGTACAGTCACCTATTTCATTGCAAAAAAACGCGATTATCCAGTGGAAGAACGCTTGCCCGTAAAGGATTCTATCAAAGTTTTATTGCGTAGCATTCCATCACTAATGACTATTATTATAATTATCGGTGGAATTATTTCGGGAATATTCACTGCGACGGAAGCAGCTGGTGTCGCTGTACTATACTCATTTTTATTAGGAGTTTTTTATTATAAAGAGCTAAAATTTAAAGATATTCCGGGAATCATAGTTGATGTAGGAATAACAACAGGTATGGTTGCTTTAATGATATCTACAGCTTCAGCGTTAGGTTATCTTTTTGCAATAGAAGGAATCCCACAGATGATAGGGGATTTTATACTATCTATAACGGATAATAAGATTTTAATATTAATTTTATTAAATATTTTGCTTTTATGTATTGGGTTCTTTTTAGACTTAAGTCCGGCAGTTATTATATTCACTCCTATTTTGTTACCTATCGTTACCCAAATCGGGATTGACCCAGTACACTTTGGTGTGATGATGATCATTAACTTAGCAATTGGCTTATTTACACCACCTGTTGGTGTCGTACTATTTGTCTCATGTAGTATTGCCAATATTTCTGTAACAAAAGCGATTAAAGCAATAATGCCGTATTTTATTTCGATGATTGTGATTTTATTATTGATTACTTATGTTCCTCAGCTTGTTACCTTTTTACCAAATTTATTGATGGAATAATATTTTATTTTGGAAGCCTGTCATTTCCCGCAAATATGAAACTTTTCGCATTTTGACATCTAGAGGAATTCAAAAGCGTTATAAAGCAATGGTGAAAAGAGGAGAAGGTGTAGAATTAATAGAAGGTATTTTTTGATGAAGGAACTTGATTGGTAGATATTGAAACGATAAAGAAGGTTGTTAAACGTACTTAAGCATGGTATAAGTGTATAAGAAGCAGAGATATCTTTGCTTCTTATTTTTGGGGTCTTATCCTGATGCCCCGATAATGAGAGGATTTGAACAATATGATCGATAATTTTTGGCGTGATTTACCACGACCGTTTTTTATACTGGCACCAATGGAAGATGTGACGAATGTTATTTTTCGCCATGTAGTAAGTGCGGCAGCTAGACCTGATGTGTTTTTTACAGAGTTTACCAATACGGAAAGTTATTGTCATCCGAACGGGCACCAAAGTGTTCGTGGCCGTTTGACTTTTACAGAAGATGAACAACCGATGGTGGCACATATCTGGGGCGATAAACCCGAATTTTTCCGACAAATGAGTATTGGCATGGCGAAAGAAGGGTTTCGCGGTGTGGATATCAATATGGGCTGTCCTGCACAAAATGTTGCAACAAAAGGGAAGGGCTGCGGGCTAATCCGTCGTCCAGATGTAGCAGCAGAGATCATCCAAGCAGCAAAAGCGGGAGGATTGCCTGTCAGTGTGAAGACAAGACTTGGTTACACGGATGTAGAGGAATGGCGCGACTGGCTTACACATTTATTGAAACAAGACATCGTTAATCTTTCTATTCATCTGCGTACCAAAAAGGAAATGAGCAAAGTAGATGCGCATTGGGAACTGATTCCGGAGATTAAGAAACTTCGTGATGAGGTGGCACCAGATACCCTTCTCACGATCAATGGGGATATTCCGGATCGTCAAACAGGCTTGGAACTCGTGCACAAATACGGTGTGGATGGGGTGATGATTGGGCGCGGAATTTTTAAAAATCCATTCGCCTTTGACAAGCAGCCAAGAGACCCTAGCAGTAAGGAATTGCTGGATCTTTTACGATTGCATCTTGATCTTTTTGACCATTACACACAGCATGAAGCACGTTCATTCAAGCCTCTGCGTCGTTTTTTCAAGATCTATGTCCGTGGTTTTCGCGGGGCGAGTGAATTAAGAAATCAATTGATGAACACAGAGTCAACGGATGAGGCGCGTACATTGCTTGATAACTTTGGGTGAAAGAATGATGTTGCCAGCCTACTATAGTTAAGAAATTCAGCCTATTAAAATGGAATAAATATGTACGCTTTTTTTGTTAATCGGGTGGCATTTGTTGTGTATTATTTATAACTTGGGGACGCAGGGACAAGCTCTGCGTCCCTTTTTGCTTTGCACGATAGGAAAATATAACATTTTAGCAGGAAGTTACTCGGTGTAGTAAAAATTTTTAGGTGCGAAGTACAATATACTGCCAGAATTGGAAGTGGCGCAAAAAGCTAAATAGTGGCTCGAATCACTTGATTTGTGGCGCGAAACCGGAAGATTGTGGCTCGAAAAGCAAAAAAAGTGGCGCGAAAACACTAAATTGTGACGCAAAAAGGTGGGAGGTTTTAGGTCCCTGTCGCTTTCCGTATTATATCCAAAATTCCACCGATACGTTTCTGAAAGTGCATGAAAAATGTATTTTCATTAATAAAAATCGCATTTTCATTAGGGTTTTTTCGATTTTCTAAGGATGTACCTTACATACGCAGAAGTGCAGGCTGCGTTTTTTTATTTAACATGAGAAATAAGCTTTCTTAAAAAAATCTGAGGTGATCCTAATGGCAAATCCGAAAATAGAAAAAGGTTACATTCGTATTGCAAATGATTTATGGAATGAGATTTTACGACGAAATTTTTCGAAGCGACAGTTGAATATCATTTTATTTATTTGGCGCCTATCTTATGGCACAGGACAAAAGGATTGTGTGATTCCAACCCTTCAAACATTTGAACTAGCAGGTTTACATAAACAAGATGCCCGAAAAGAATTAGAATTTTTAACGGATTGTGCTGTTTTAGATTGGGATAAGGAATCTATGGTATTTTCGATCAATAAAGATTATCTCCACTGGCAAATCACACCTAATACGAAATGGAAATCAGAACCATTTGATCAATTAATTTATATGAATATTAAGCGCAAAAATCAAAGGCAAACCACCGTTAATCATGAAAAGAAAGTTCGTGAATTACGAACACCAACAAATATCAAGGTTCGTAAAATACTGACCAATACACGAAAAAAGGTCAGTAAAACACGAACCTTCACCTTCGTAAAACACTTACCGCAAAATCGCCAAAACCCAATCATCGCAAAGGATCCAGCGTCCGTAAAGACATATTTAAAGACATTAAAGATTACAGACAATAAAGAAATATATAATAATAATGACGAACTGTTTCGTGAAGTCATGCATTTTTATCGCAATAATTTACAAAAAGGAATCACAGAATCTCCGTTTAATCATGAATTATTGACACAGTGGTATGACGAATTTGGTTATGATTTATTACTTGCAGCGATGAAAGTAGCCGCTAAACGAGAAGCAAAAGGGGTGAAGTATATCGAAAGCGTGTTGTTAAACTGGAAGAATGCTGGTGTAAGAACCCTGGAAGCTGCTAGACAATTTGAGAAAAAATTTTCGTCCAAAAAGAAAAACAGCCAACAACGCTCGTCAAAGAAAAACATTGTACCAGATTGGTATACCAAATATCGAAAAGAAAAAACGCAAAAACAGCCAGAACTCACGCAAGAAGAAAAACAAAGAAAAGCAGCAGAATCCGATCGCCTATTAGCAGAATATCTGAAAAATACGTCGAATTAAGAGTTCTGTTACTTTCCTGGTGTGCCACGCATTAGGCTGACAAATTTCGAGAGGATTCTAGACGAGCTTAGGTTCGTAATCAGGCATGAAAGGTTGCTTATTATATGTGTAGGGTCAATGTAATGGGGGAATCAGGTATGGATTTTAGTGATTGATCGTATGGTGTGTGCTATTAGTCAGTGGATTTGTTGATGTGGGGGACATGCGTCTGACTCTTTACATTCAAGAATCATTATGTCTGTCCTTCGAAAAAATTGTTAAAGCACCTTCTTCTTTGACTTCATTTTCTACTTCTGAAATTAAGAATTTAATTCTTTCATTAATAAGATACTTAACCAAAAAAGCCGTATCATAACTGAAGGAGGTAATCATTATAAAGTTACCTTTCCAACTATACTAATATACAGAAAAAAAGTGGGGATAATTTTGAATCAAAAACATATAAAAGCGTATGGCTTGTTTTTGTTGAGTATTTTTACCATGGGATTAGGGATCAGTCTAGTCACATTTGCTGAACTTGGAACGACGGCTATTACAGTTCCTGCGTATGTGCTTAGTCTGCTTTTTCCGATTAGTTTTGGGATGTTAACGATGTTGTTCAACATTCTTTATATTTTCATTCAAATGATACTTATGGGGAAGGACTTTCCAAAAGCACAATACATGCAATTGCTGGTTGGCGTTGTTTTAGGTCTATCTATAGATTTCTGGTATTTTCTCATTTCCTTTATTTCGAAACCGTATTATTTTGTACAATTGTTGATGGTCCTTATCGGTTGTGCGGTTATTGCAATTAGCATTGTTTTGCAATTGAAGGTCCAAGTTGTCCATAATCCGGCAGAAGGTATTGTGAAAGTCATTTCGATGAAAACAAAGAAAAAGTTTAGCAGAGTAAAAGTTTTATTTGATATTGGCTTAGTATTACTTGCTGCCATCATTTCATTTGCAGGATTTGGAACCATTTATGGAATAGGAGAAGGAACTGTTATTTCTGCTTTTCTCATTGGTCCGCTCGTGAAATTGTTTCAAAAATTAAGCGATTATCAGGGAAACACTGCTTCCCTCACAATGTCACAAGGAATGAATGTTTTATGTAAAAAGGTCTATTTATTATGGATGAACGTTTATTTGAAAATGTATATGTTGCCTTAACATTACAACGTTCCGAGATGGCTTGACTCCTTCCACATTCTGTTGAGGCGCTGATAAGAAATAAAGGGGGCACTATTTCAAGAAAAGGGGCCACTATTTAGGAGAAATGGGCCACTTTTCTTTATAAATGGGCCATTATTTTTATGAAACGGGGCACTCTCCAAAAAGGGATAAGTACTCCAGACATCCGCAAAGTATGAGGGTTCAAGGATAAATAGATAATCAATTTAAATGATTATCCTACTATTTGTTGTTAATTTAGTAACGCATTTGGATAAAAAATTAACTACTCATTTGATTGGGAATTATACGTAATTCTCCTCCCAGGAATTTTATATTTTCTCATTTATAAATACCTGCCTATGTGGGGAGTTAACTTTCACTTTAATGATAAATATGCTTCTGTCTTAAAAAATAGTTATTTTAAGTAACTCCTTCTGCTAATTGAGCGGTATTTACTTGGAGATATCCCTACTTTTTTGGTAAATAAACGTACAAAATAGTTATAGTTTGATTGTCCTACTGCCTCGCTGATATCTTGAATAGACAGTGCTGTATGCTCTAATAATAATTTGGCTTCACCTAGTTGAATATGATGTAAATACTGAACAGGAGTCATACCTGTATGTTTTTTTAAACAACGAGACAAATAGTCATAATGAAAATGGAATTCCTTTTCTAATTTTTTGGAGTCAAAAGGTTCATTGAATCTCCTATATAAATAAGAAGTAATCGATTCAGCCAATGTTTTGGAGCGAGATGAATCTTTGAGCTGAAGAAGAGACTGTAATTGAACAAATAAATCAGCTAATAAGGAGTGGATTTCTATTGCGTTCCCTTGTGTAAAGTGCCGGTGAACACTTATCATTCTTTCTAATATCGGAAAAACAAGTCTTAAGTCTAGTTGAGCAAATTTCGGTATATACATATACTGCTTCAACGGTTCAAGATCTGCATCAGTCCCGTTTGGGTATATATAGCTCCAGGATATATCATCCCTTTCAACGTGAAGGGGGTTCGTATGTTTAAAATGAACCCAAAAAATCTCCGTTTCTTCTTTACAACTTTCATGTCCCCAGTGCAACTTTCCTGATTCAACCACAAGCATACAATTTTCTTTTATTTCATATTCCTTATTTTCTTCCGTCATATATAAAGCACCTTTTCTGACAAAAATCATGTCAAATACATTAAATGATCGTTGAACATGCTGCATGCCAGGTTTCCAAAATGCATGTCCTACTGTGATTAATGTAGGTAGTGGAGGGATAGAAAATTGTAGACATTTCATTTTATACATCCTCACTTTACACTGATTTCTAACTTCCATCTATATATTGTAATCATAACAGACTTAGTCGAAATTGTGCTATTTAAGGTCGTAATTATCTATACTCATATTTCCGTAACCCTCTTAAAATGAAAGTATAGTGATAAAAACACTTACTAATTAGGAAAGAGGTGTAGTTATGTCCATTACTAAGCAATTACAACACTATGCAAGTAAGGTCGTGGATACAGGATTAGTAGTAGGTGCAGGTGGGAATTTAAGTATGAGAGAAGGTAACCTTATGTATCTCTCGCCAAGCGGATTTGACTTAAAAGAAATTGAAGATCATCAGTGGGTAAGGGTAGATATTGAAACAGGTGAAGTACTAGATGACTTAAAACCTTCTTCAGAAATTTTAATGCACTTAGCATGTTTCCGAAAACGTCCAGATATTACTGCAGTTCTTCATACACATCCTAGCTACTCGGTCGGCGTGTCTTCTTCTGGTAAAGATATACCTCCAATGTTCCCGGATTTTCCAGCAATGATTAAAAATGTTCGTTACTTGGACTATATCATCCCAACAAATGAAATTTTAGCAGATGCAGTGGGAGAAGTTATTAAAGATACGAATGTTATCGTCATGAGAAATCATGGAGTACTTACGGTAGGGAAAACAATGAAAGAAGCATACTTCTTTATGCAGTTAGTAGAAGAAGCTGCGAAAGTTTTCACTATTTCTTCCACTGTTGGTACCCCAAATATTTTAACGGACGAGCAAGTGGATGATCTAAGAAATCTTTCGTCAGAACAATATAGATCCAAGTTGTTAAAGGATTCTAAGTAACTTATTTCCGTTTGGGAGGTGTAGGTCTTTGAAAAAAGTGTTGGCTTTTGATTTAGGAGCTTCTAATGGACGATTGATGTTATGTTCCCATGATGGAGAACGGATACGGTTACAAGAGCTTCATCGTTTTCCTAATCATGCCATCAATGTTTGTGGTCATTACTATTGGGATATTCTTAGAATTTTCCAAGAAATGAAGGAAGGTATTCGAAAAAGCATCCAAGCAGGTCATCATGATGTTTCCAGTCTAGCAGTGGATACATGGGGAGTAGATTTTGGTTTGTTATCATCAAGCGGCGAATTGCTAGGGAATCCGTATTCCTATCGTGATTCTCAAACGTCCGATGGAATGGAAGCGCTTAACAAGATTGTTACTAATACGGAATTATTTCATCGTTCTGGGGTTGAGCCAGCTGTCATTAATACAATCTATCAGCTTTATGCTATTAAACAGAGGCAGCCAGAAATTCTGGATCAAGCAGAGACATTATTGCTAACTCCTAATTTAGTAAGCTATTTTTTCTCTGGTGTGAAGGCCAATGAATTTACGATTAGTTCCACGACTTCTCTGATGAATTATAAAAATGGTGATTGGGATGATGAGTTAATGGAGCTTCTAAAGTTGCCATCATCTATTATGGCTCCCATTGTCAAACCTGGCACCATTTTAGGACCAACATTAGATTCGATTAATAAGGAATTGGAAATGGACCCCATTGAGGTTGTAGCAGTAGCAGGTCATGACACAGCTAGTGCACTAGCTGCTTTACCAATAAAAGATGAAAACGCAGTGTTTATGAGTTGTGGTACTTGGATTCTTATTGGTACTCAAGTAAAAGAGCCAATTGTCACAGAAGAGTCGTTGGATTGGGGATTTACGAATGAAGGCACTATTGATGGTGAATACCGTTTGTTAAAAAACAATATGGGATTATGGTTAATCCAACAATGCAAACTAATGTGGTCACGAGAAGACCAGCAAACAACTTACGAAGAAGACAACCAACTTGTCAGAGACGCAAAGCCATTTAAGAGCTTTATTAATCCAGACGATCCATCATTTTTTCATCCAGAAAATATGTTAAAGGAAATTCAAAATTTTGTTGAGAAGTCCGGTCAACAGTCTTTAGAGACAAAAGGGGAGTTCTTAAGATGTATATTAGAAAGTTTAGCTTTAAAGTACCGCTGGGTTATTGATCGATTAGAGCATTTAACAGGGAAGCCTATTAACACTATCCATATGGGCGGTGGCGGTATTAAAAATGAGTGGCTATGCCAATTTACCGCGAATGCTACGAATAGAAAAGTTATCACTGGACCAGTAGAAGCAAGTTCTATTGGCAACGCCATTGGACAATTCATTGCGCTTGGAGAAATAAAAGACTTAAAAGAGGCTAGAGAAGTTGTCGGACGTTCCTTCCAAACGAAAGAATATGAACCTCAAAATCAGAAAGAATGGCAAGATGCGTATGAAAGATTTGTAAAGTTTGTTAAATAAAAGAGGAGTGATTACGAAATGGAACAAAGATTTCATGGTAAGTTACCTAGAATTGGTATTCGTCCAACGATTGACGGTCGTAGAAAAGGGGTACGAGAATCTCTTGAAGAAACAACAATGAATCTAGCAAAATCTGTAGCGAACCTATTAACGGAGAATTTGAAGTATTACAATGGTGAACCTGTTGAATGTGTCATCGCTGATAGTTGTATCGGTGGTGTTGCAGAAGCATCAAAAGCTGCCGAAAAATTTGAACAAGAAGGTGTAGGTGTTTCGATTACTGTAACGCCGTGCTGGTGTTATGGTACAGAAACAATGGACATGAATCCGCACATTCCTAAGGCAGTTTGGGGGTTTAATGGAACAGAGCGTCCTGGTGCGGTTTACTTAGCGGCTGTATTAGCGGCACATAATCAAAAAGGACTTCCGGCTTTTGGTATCTACGGGGAAGATGTACAAGATGTAGGCGATACAACCATACCGGAGGATGTAAAAGAGAAATTATTGAAATTCTCTAAAGCTGGATTAGCCTTGGCTATGATGAAAGGTAAATCCTATGTATCTATGGGTTCTGTTTCCATGGGGATTGCTGGTAGTATGATCCAAGAGGATTTCTTCCAGGACTACCTAGGCATGAGAAATGAATATGTAGATATGAGTGAATTTGTAAGAAGAATAAATGAAGAGATTTATGATAAAGAGGAATATGAAAAAGCATTAGCCTGGGTGAAGGAAAACTGTAAAGAAGGCGCTGATGATAATCCAGAAGGGTATGTTCGCACGAGAGAACAGAAAGATCAAGACTGGGAAACAAGTGTGAAAATGACGTTAATTGCTAGAGACCTTATGGCTGGTAATCCAAAGCTTGAAGAACTTGGTTACGGAGAAGAAGCATTGGGTCGAAATGCCATTGCAGGTGGTTTCCAAGGTCAACGCCAATGGACAGATCATTTTCCTAATGGGGACTTTATGGAAGCAATGCTTACTTCCTCCTTCGATTGGAATGGCATTCGTGCACCGTACATGTTTGCGACAGAAAATGATAGTTTAAATGCGATCACGATGCTATTTGGAAATTTAATTACGAATACAGCGCAGATTTTTGCAGATGTTCGTACGTACTGGAGTCCAGATGCAGTAAAAAGAGTGACAGGCTATCAACCAGAAGGTAAAGCAAAAGATGGGTTCATCCATTTGATTAATTCTGGTCCAGCTGCATTAGATGGAACAGGACAACAAACACAAGACGGCGAACCAGTCATGAAAGCCCATTGGGAGATTACAGAAGAAGAAGTTCAGAAGTGTCTTGATGCAACCCAATGGCGACCTGCTTCTACGGAATACTTCCGAGGTGGTGGTTTCTCCAGTGATTTCTTAACTAAAGGGGAAATGCCTTTAACAGCAGCAAGATTAAACCTTGTAAAGGGATTAGGGCCAGTATTGCAAATAGCAGAAGGTTATACAGTTGATTTACCTGAAGAAGTTCATGATAAGCTTGATCTAAGAACGAACCCTACTTGGCCAACAACATGGTTTGTACCGAATATCACAGGAAAAGGCTCTTTTAAAGATGTCTATTCGGTCATGAATAGCTGGGGAGCCAATCATTGCGCGATGAGCTACGGCCATATTGGAGCTGAGCTAATAACGCTCGCCTCTATGCTTCGAATTCCGGTAAATATGCATAATGTTCCTGAAGAAAAGATCTTTAGACCAAGTGCATGGGGAATGTTTGGAACCAATGATTTAGAAGCAGCTGATTACAGAGCTTGTCAGAATTTTGGTCCGTTATATAAATAGTAAGACAAATATATTGATAGATTTTGAATATTTAAGTGGGCAAGCTGTCAATTATCGATTAATTTGTTTAAGACACTGGTTGAACAGTTAATGACATCGATGATGATATGCCCACTCTGTCTTTGATGAGTAATAATTAGTCAATGATGGATGCTTTCCAATAATCTGATTGGTTAATTGCGAAGGATTGTCTAATCTGTTTTTCCATTCTAATGAGCTTACTATAAATGGTCCTGTAGTGAGGAGTTAAAGCAATAGTTGAATTATAGTTGCATGAAAAAATTAAAAAAGTGAGGAATTCAAAAATTTTGAAAGGTATTCCAGAAATAATTTCCCCAGAGTTATTAAAAGTGTTAATGGAGATGGGACATGGAGATGAAATCGTATTAGCTGATGGCAATTTTCCTGCAGCAAGTCATGGGAATAAAGTTATTCGATATGACGGGCATGGAACAACCGAGCTTTTAGATTCCATTCTCCAGCTATTTCCGCTAGACACTTATACAAAACACCCTGTTTCATTAATGGAAGTTGGTTAAAGGAGATCCTGTTGAAACACCAATCTGGAAAGAATACGCGTCCATAGTTGTTAAACAAACTTCAAAGGAAAGTCCTTTTGATTACGAAGAGAGATTTGCTTTTTACGAAAGAGCGAAGAAAGCTTATGCGATAGTGGCAACAGGTGAGAAAGCGCTTTATGCAAATATTATTCTAAAAAAAGGTATAATCTCTCACAATAATAGAAACTAACAGAGGGCTTCTGTGGGTGTGTCAGTAATTGTGTGTAAATTACCATTTCTAGTAGAAAGGTTAGCCAGGTCATATACAAATTGGTTTAGCAGTTGCATTACAAGGCACAAATCCATTTTCTCAGGCATGTCAAATTGCTATTGATTATGGAAAGGAAAAAATCTTTAAGTCTGATTGGAAAGATGTGGAATAATTGGCTTGCCGGGAGGTGGGATGAAGGTTGGGGTGTGCTTTTATATGCTTTGGGTACCGAGGAATAATCGTGAGGGTGCCTTCGCATATAGGGAGTCCCTCCAGTCTTTTTAGGTTAGTTTGGTCACTACCATTATACAAGACTTGGGGAGGTCTCCATTTTTTATGTTTGAAACACTTGAGGCACAAAGGCTCAGACTTATGAAATTCATTCACATACATGTTTTTGACAACGCTTTCACATTCATTTATACTTATTTTAAAACTGTTTACTGGTTCTTTAGAAGTCCAATATTTACATAAGTCTCATAACTTATGTAAATAAAAAGGTGGAAAAATTATGAGATGGTATTATCGCTTTCTATTAACAACCCTTCCTATTTTTGTTATTATTTCCATTTTTTTATTAATTTCTTTTTTTTATATATTAGTTATTAAGACTGAGAATGAAACAGCAGAGGCTAATCGTACATTAAATGAACAGGTTTTAAATATTATTGATAATACATTAAAAGAAATTGATTATTTAGCTACTAAAGAGATTTTATATAGTGAAGAAATCCATTCGTTCTTGAGAGAAGATAAGTTATATACGGATAAAAATGCTACATATACGAATTATAGAACAATTACCTATTTAAAAGAGTTACAATCTAGTGAATCATTAATAGATTCAATATATATTGTTAGATTAAATGACGGAATATTAGCAAGTCCAAATTCCATCACCAGTGTAGAAAGTTATAATGATTCTTCTTTTATTAAGAAAGTAACTGAGAGTAATTTCTTTTTTAAATGGACAACTAAAAGGGACTTTAATGAATCTACTTACCAGGAAGGAAAAGAAGTTGTTTCATTAGTTAGATATGCAACCGTAGCCAACGGTCTTCCAGGGATAATGGTTATAAATATAAATTTAAACAGTATTAAAGAATTAGTAAGCAGCCTTTACAATCATGATATTACATTTATTAACCTAAGAGATCAACATAATAATATCATTTTAGGTAGTGCAAATGAAAAAGAAATAATTTCAAATACAGAATCCGGGTACACCGGATGGAAAATTGAATCCGGGTTAAAGGAAGGAATCTATGCAGCTGCTATTTCAGGAATCTCCTCTTTATGGATTTTAGTTATTGGACTATCCATTGTGCTTGGGATTATATTAATTATATATTTAACTAACCATAATTTTAAACCAATAGATAATTTATTAAGGCGAGTATTTGACTTTAATATGATTACTAATGCTTTTGAGAATGAAGAAAAAAATTATACGGATATTAAAGTAATTGAAAAGACCATTGATCAGATGATTGAACAAACTAATGAGTATGAATTAGACAAGGAAAAATATATTGAAATACGAAGAAAAGATTTTTTTAATGAATTAGTACGAGGTACCTATAAAAAAAATCTTGATATTAACAAATGGAATAAAGAGAAGGAAAAAAATGAAATTCCTATCGATTGGCGAGAGAGTGTTGTTTGTGTATTTGAGATTGATAGTTATACATCATTAGATGCCACTGAACAATCAAAGTTTAAAAACTCGCTTCCTCAGGTTTTATATGAGATTGAAAAACAGAATAAATTAATTTTATGGATGGATTGGGTTTCAGAACATAGACTAAGTTGTATTGTTCAAACAGTAAAAGGTGAAGTTGATTTAGTAGGTACAACCCTTGATTTTCTCACTCATATAATTCATCTGGTTGAGGGTAATTTCCCATATACGGTTACAGTTGGATTAGGTGATAGAGTAAAGAAATTAAGTAGTATTCACATTTCATATAATCAGGCAGTTGAAGCTCTTGAGTTTAAAATGGTAAATGAAAATAATAAGATTCTGTACTACAAAGATTTAACTAATGACGAGTTTAATGAATTATATAATTATTTAGAACGAGTACGAGACATTGTCCATTTACTAATAAGGTTCGATAATGGTTGGAGAAATCAATATAATGTCTTTATTGATGAGATTAAGAAAAAACAACTCACAAGAAGTGAGATAATTAGCTTGATGAATTATATTGGCTTTTATATAGACAGAGAATTGAAAAGGTTAGATATAAATAGTAATAAAAGTTTTTTATCTGATTTTCCTAATCCAGATCAATATGAAATATTGTCTGAACTTGATAATGATTTCAATAAAGCATTGTCGTCATTAGAGGAAAATTTAAAATTGCTACAAGAACAAAAAAGCTCTTTTTATACAATACAAGAAATTAAAAATTATTTAGAGGAAAATTTTGATGATCCAAACCTGTCATTAATACATCTTAGTGATAAATTTCAAATCAGTGATAAATATGTCAGTAAATTGTTTAAAAGTTACTATGGTATCAAGTTTGTTGATTTTTTAATTGGTTTACGTATGAGACAATCTAAATTATTCTTGGAAAAAACGGACTTTACTATTAAAGAAATAGCTGAAAAGGTAGGGTATACGAGTTCAATTTCATTTAGTCGAACATTTAAGAAGTTATATAATCTAACTCCTGGTGAATTCAGGAAAAGAAATAACTAATTGCAAAATCACCCCGTATTCTCGGGGTGATTTTTATTGTCATTTTTTATTTAAAATCAGTGGTTAATTCTAATTTGGTAAGAATAGTTTAGATGAGAATATTGTTTATATTCTCCTATTTAGAAGTGTTTTTAAGATTTGGCGAAATTAGTATATTAAAAGAACTTGGTTTATTGACGGAATAGTCAGAAAAATATAATGTTTGGGTGTAAGCAAAGAAAACTTAAAAAACAGATTGGAGGTGAAAACAAGATGGACACGAATAGGTTACCTTTGCAAAAAAATAAAAGTTATTTAAGTAATCAGTTAACTAAAATAAAATTGAAACAAATCAAAAGGCATTGGCAGTTGTATTTAATCGTTATGCTCCCATTATTGTATTTGTTGATTTTTAAGTACATCCCAATGTATGGAGCTCTGATCGCATTTAAGGATTTTAATGCTGTAGACGGAATTTTAGGAAGTCCTTGGGCAGGATGGAAACACTTTGAAGCATTTTTTACAGCACCAAATTTTTGGCCAATAGTAAATAATACATTACTTCTTGGTGTCTATGGACTACTTGTAGGGTTTCCAGCGCCTATTATTTTAGCTTTAGCATTAAATGAAATAAGAAATGGTATCTTTAAAAAATCTGTACAAATGATAACGTTTGCACCATACTTTATTTCAACAGTTGTTGTAGTATCCATGATTATTCTTTTTACATCACCAAGATTAGGTATTTTCAATCATTTATTTGAATTTATGGGTTTTCAACAAGTTGATTTTATGGGAATACCACAGTATTTTAGTCATATCTTTGTTTGGTCTGATGTATGGCAAAATGTTGGATATGGGGCAGTTATCTATTTGGCTGCATTATCTGGAGTCAATCCACAATTATATGAAGCGGCAAGGGTGGATGGTGCTACACGATTACAGAAAATCATTCACATTGATCTTCCAAGCATAATGCCGACGGTTGTTATATTGCTTATTTTAAATGTTGGTCAATTTATGAAGTTAGGATTCGAGAAAATTTACTTGATGCAGAATAATCTAAACCTTTCAGCATCAGAAGTGTTACAGACTTATGTTTTTAAAGTGGGGATAGAAGGAGCAAACTTCAGTTTTGCATCAGCTGTAGGGTTATTTAACTCTGTGATTAACTTGATTCTATTGCTTTTAGCAAATTACCTTGCAAAGAGGGTATCTGAAAGTAGTTTGTGGTAGGGGGGTGTTATAGCGATGAGCCAACAAACAATTAAGGATTCAGGTTCAGATAGATTATTTATTATATTTATTTATTTATTTTTAACGGCCGTATTAGTAGTTGTGCTATATCCTTTGGTCTATATACTAAGTGCATCTCTTAGTTCTCCTAGTGCAGTTGCAGCAGGGAAAGTATGGCTTTTACCGGTTGATTTTAGTCTGGAGGGATTTAAGGCCGTCTTTTCTCAATCATCTGTCCTTCGTGGAT
Organism: Gracilibacillus sp. YIM 98692; assembly: GCF_010993965.1. GTDB lineage: Bacteria > Bacillota > Bacilli > Bacillales > Amphibacillaceae > Gracilibacillus. The sequence continues at coordinate 48,085 of NZ_WIXM01000010.1, forward strand.
ACGCTAATACATTATTTTATACAACTCTTGGTACAACAATTAATATTATATTAACTATTATGATTGCCTATCCATTATCGAGAAAAACTTTCGTTGGTCGTGGAATCATCATGTTTCTACTGGTATTTACAATGCTGTTTGAAGGAGGGCTTATTCCTCTTTATTTGACAGTTAAGAATTTAGGTATGTTAGATAGTATATGGGCAATGCTTTTACCTAATGCCTTAATGGTATGGCAAGTTATTATAGCCAGGACATTTTTCCAAATGACAATACCAGAGGAACTATCTGAAGCTGCTCAATTAGATGGTTGTAGTGATTTAGCCTTTATGTTGAAGATAGTTTTGCCATTGTCAAAACCAATTGTCGCAGTATTAATTTTGATGTATGCCGTATTTCATTGGAATTCATATTTTGAGGCTCTAATGTTTTTAAGTTCACGTGAATTGTATCCTTTACAATTGGTGCTAAGAGAAATTGTAATAATGAACACGGTAGACATTTCTAATATTACGGATGTGGCAAGTTATTCTGCGCAATTAAATTTAGCTAATCAATTAAAGTATTCTTTAATAGTATTAACTACTTTACCTATTTTACTCATTTATCCTTTTGTACAAAAACATTTTGTTAGAGGGATGCTGATAGGTTCAGTAAAAGAATAACAAAAAATAAATTATTTAGGAGGAAGGCAATGAAAATGAAAAGGTTATTTCTAATCGGTTTTCTGTTACTGGTATCAGTTGTGTTATTTGCTTGTACAGATAATTCAACAGATGTATCGCAAGAAGATGGTGATTCAAATGAAGAGGAAAAAACGAGTAATGGTGATTCTGAAGAATTAACTGTTTTTGCCTCACCAAAACCTAATATTGATATAGAAGATAACAAATTTACGGAACATGTTGAGGAAAAATTAGGTGTGAAATTTGATTGGACAATAGTTCCTAATCAAGGTCAAGCTCAAAGGAAGCAATTAATGTTTGCGAGTGGAGATTATACAAATGTATTTTTACATGGAAATCATGCAGAAGAAGGATTAACAAGGGTAGAACAACAACGATATGGTAGTCAAGGGATATTATTACCATTAAATGATTTAATAGAAGAACATGCACCTAATGTACAAACTGCTTTAGAAGAATTATCTTATTTAAAGCCTGAGATAACAGCTCCAGATGGTAATATTTATGCATTACCGGAAATTAGTACTTGTTACCACTGTAATTATTCACAGAAAATGTGGATTAATACAGATTGGTTAGAACGAGTTAATCTAGAAATTCCTACTACTACAGAAGAGCTAAAGGTAGTATTGAAGGCGTTTTCTGAAAAGGATGCGAATGGTAATGGAGATCCATCTGATGAAATTCCGTTAACAGGATCAACGGATAGTTGGCATGGCAATATTGATGGATTTATTATGAATGCGTTTATATATAACAATTCAGAAGATTATTTGTTTATTGAAGATGGAAACGTTAAACTCGCTGCAACAGAGTCGGAGTGGAAAGACGGATTAGACTATTTAAATAGTTTAAATTCAGAGGGACTAATTGATCAAGGTGCATTTACTCAAAATAGAGATGCTTTATTTCAGCTTGGAATGAGTAACCAGCTTGGGGTAGTTGCAGGGGGATTCTATGGAGATTTTGTGGATCGAGCAGATGATTTAGCAAGAAACTATGATACAATTCCTCCATTAGTTGGTCCAGATGGTGTCCAACTATCAGCATATTATGGAGGTGCTGGAGAAGGATTTTTCGCAATAACAAATAAAGCAACAGAGGAAGAACAAATAAAAGCTATCAAACTTGCTGATTACCTATATAGTAAAGAAGGAGCTATTTTTGCGCAATATGGACCGGTTGGAGAAGGGACATTATTAGAAGCTGATGAAGGGGAAATCGGGATTAATGGTGAACAAGCTGATTATAAGCCAAACCCTGAAGTTTCATCCAATGATATAGGAAACTTAGGTTGGGATCAGTTGGGGCCAAGGTATATTCCTGGTGGAATAAATTGGGTTGCTCCTGAAGATCAATATTCGTTAGAAGGAACTGAACTACGTTTGTATAATGAAACGCAAAAATATGATGGGCATGAGCCTGATGAAGTATTTCCATCCGGTGTATTTATTCCTGAAGAGGTTTCAGATGAATATAATCAATTAAAGACACAAATAAACTCATATATTGAAGAAAATATGGTCCAATTTATAACAGGTAGTAAGGATATAGATGGTGATTGGGATTCTTATGTTCAGGGATTAGAAGATATAGGTATTGCTCGTTATTTGGAGATTAATCAAGAAGCTTACGATAATGTAAATTAATTAAATATAGATCACTTGCTTTTGCAAGTGATCTATTCAACTATGAAATCTAATTAGGAGGAATGATGACAAATGGATAAAAATAAACTCCTTTTAAAATATCCAGCCTCTTGGTGGGGGAATATCTGGAGAGAAGGTCTTCCTTCTGGTAATGGAGAAATAGGTGCATCCGTTTACGGTGCTGTTAAAAATGAAACAATTTTAATCAATCATGAAGCTTTAAGACATATGGGGAAAAAAAATCAACTGCCAGATGTTAGCTATACACTACCCGAAGTAAGAAAAATGATGGAGGAAGAAAAGTATTTAGATGCGAGTTGGCATTTATCAAACACGTTAAAAGAAAAAGGATATGATACTCGTTTAGCCTCTTTACTACCACTTGTAGATTTGAAAGTATCAATGCCGTCTATGTACGGGTTTAAACATTATCGCAGGATGCTTGACATGGAGACAGGTGAAGTAAAGGTAAAATGGGAAGATGGACATAATCGATATGAAAGAAACCTTTTTGTTTCACGCGCAGATAATATGATCGTTTATGAAATTCTATCAAATGGTGAAAATATCGATGCAGAATTTGAACTTGCTTTTCATGAAAGTACACAAGTAAGTATGAAAGACAGATGCAGTGAATTAAAACAATCGGTTAAGGTAAAGACTGAAGATAATTATATTTTTTACGCATGCAAAAATGACGATCATACTGATTTTGGTGCAGTGATAAATGTTGTTCCGAAATATGGTAAATTAACAACAGAAGGTAATAAGCTATCCTGCAAAAATTCAAAAAGTGTACTTGTTTTTGTGAAGGTTTTTGTGAAAAGTGAATATGAAAAAGAATGGGATAAATTAAGGGATGAGTTAGAGGGAATTGATTCTGATTATCATACATTGTTTCATTCTCACGCAACGTTGCACGGGGAACTATTCCGTTCATCTTCGCTAGAGCTTGTAGATGGTAATAACAATCTTCGTTCGAATGAAGAACTTTTGCTCGATGCTTATGATGGCGAAGCACCAACTTCTTTGGTTGAAAAAATGTGGACATATGGTAGGTACTTATTTATTTCTGGAACTAGAAATAGTGGTCAACCATTTGGCATGTATGGTTTATGGGGTGGAGAGTATGATTTAATGTGGTGCTTGAACATGGCCAATGAGAATATTCAAATGATGTATTGGCACGTTAATGTTGGTGGTTTATCAAAGTTATCAAATAATTTAATAGATTACTATCATGATATGATTAATGATTTTCGAGAAAATGCCAAAAAGTTATACGGCTGTAGAGGGATATATATTCCAGCAGGTTCTTCACCAGGAATAGGTGTTCCAAACCAAATCGTACCAGTAATTATGAATTGGACTGGAGCAGCTGGTTGGCTTGCTCAGCACTTTTATGATTACTACTTATATACCGGTGATAAAAAGATGTTAAGAGATAAAATATTGCCTTTTATGAGAGAAGTCGTACTATTTTATGAAGACTTTCTTGTAAAGGGTAACGATGGTTTTTATACATTTTTTCCCTCTGTGTCTCCCGAAAATACACCAGGAAATTTTATGCCTAAGGATGGGAATCCTATTGCCCATCCTATGCCAACAACAAAAGATGCAACAATGGATTTTGCAATCATGAAAGAAGTCATTCGTAATTTAATAGAAGGTAGTGAAGAAATTGAACTATATTCTTCAGAAGAAATTAAAAAATGGAGTGCCATGCTTACAAAAATTCCTTCATACCGTATAAATAAGGATGGGGCTATAAGGGAATGGATGGATCAAAAATTTGATGATCGATACAATCATAGACACCTGTCTCATATATATCCAATATTTCCTGGAAGAGAGTATACCGAAGAAAATGATTCAGAGTTATTTAAGGCCTTTGAAAAAGCAGTTAAAAAACGTAAATTAGGGGCACAAACAGGTTGGTCCTTGTCACATATGTCAAGTATATACGCACGTATGAATAATGGAAATAAGGCATTGGAATGTTTAAATATACTATCTCGGTCATGTTTATTAAATAATTTTGTTACCGTTCACAATGATTGGAGAGACATGGGGTTAAGTATGGAAATAAAAACAGCACCTATTCAAATGGATGCTAATATGGGATGGGTAAATGCTGTTCAAGAAATGTTGATTTTTGTATCCCCAACTATGATTAAGTTACTACCAGCCATACCTGATAAATGGCAAAAAGGAAGATTTAATAATTTTAGATTTTGTACAGGTAGGGTTTCCGTTTCCTGGGATATAGAAAATGAAAAATTTGATGCTGATATAATTGCTGAGAGAGATACAGCCATAACCTTGAAGTTACCTAATCTATTTGAACATTATCAGGTTTATAGTCAAGATGGTGCGAAAATTACACCATCATCAATTGGGAATGAGTATTATGATGTGAAATTAAAAGCTAATAATAGGTTCTCTATTACTTCAAATAAACAAATAATATCAAGTAGCCAATTGGAAGACAAATTAGATTCTAGGATGGAGAGAGGGGGTACAACATGTTAGAAGGAATTTCTTCATTGCTTTGATATCCCAGTAATAATGGTTTGTTATATAGAGTTAGGTTGATTAGGAAAACGATGCACCCTATCCATTAAGCGACCATTTGAAGCCCAAAAATCATATACCTATACTTTTTTGATTAGGTGGCCATCAGGGTTTCGCTCTCTAATGGCGGATTTACCTTTCAATTCACATCGAAGAATGAATCTATTATGCGAGGGTTTAGGTTTACCGATGAAACATATACCATACGATGCAGAATATTATACAGAGATTGATTTGGAAATATGGTGTAATCAGAAAGGGTTCACTGATTACTTCAAAAAGAATTATAAACCAACCACTAGGCATTTTATACCGTCTAGCCGAAAAATTATCCATTGTATTATTAAGTGGCGAAGAATTTTTAGCACCAGCATGGTCCATTGCCAATCTAAATGATGAAGCCTACTCACGAATAGGCCGAGGAACTAAAAAATGTACTAGAAGATTATGTAGTAGAATGGACAGAGCAAAAAAGGTAATCATTAATTGATCCCATGTTATTATCAATAAAAGAAATATGATCATGTTTCATTAGAAATCGTCTTTTCGTGGTAACTTACAATTATAGCGTAAAGAGCGATTTCTTTTTATATTTCGTCTAAATATAAAACAAAAAAGAGGCGACCTCAAAAGGACTTGTTAAAGTCCTTTTGGGTCATCCCGATTTATCTTTAGCTTATTTACATTATCCAGTTTTGCACAATTTCAGGCTCTAGCGTATCTTCTAAATCTAAGGTGAAATTTATTTGAATACACCTGGATCTTTTTCTTCACAATCTTGGCCTTGTCCTTAGGATTGGCAACAACCAAACCACTGTCATTCAATGGCTGATAGCTTCCCACAAGAGAATCTGGTACAAATCCAAATAGACCCTTCGGACCTGAAGTACCAGGTGCAAATTTATTAAGGTGAGTGTCTGTGAACAAATAGTACTTGTTTCCTTTAGTTACCATATGTGGACGTTCAAGTTCCTGGTTCACACAATTTGCTTCCACTAAAGGAGGCATTATTTCATATTCTATTAAATCTTGATTGGTTGATTTAGCAATGCCGATGCTGCCATTAAATAATTTGAATTCTCAGGGACTTTATGATTGGCTCGGAATTCTTCTGACCCGATGTGCTTAGGTTCACACTAGCGTTCAGCTGGTGTGCCATTGGAATTCCCTTCAAAAAGAATGTATTTTTCACCAGTTTTCGGATCTTCAAAAAACCACGGGTCACGGAATGCATAAGCAATATCGCCTTGCATGCCTTCTTCCATCGTTTGATAATATTTACCCTCCGGTTCAAGAATCACATCATGATCCGACCAGTTGTTAAATGATCTTCCGTCTTTCTTTGTGATTTCTATATCAGCTGATGCTTTAGCCAAGCGCTGTTCGTAGGTAACATGATCTTCCCCTTTTCTTCCCGTCGCGGTGTAGAAAAAGTGTAGCTTGCCATCATCAACCATAGCTGAGCCTGCCCATTGGCGTGATCCGAGCGCTTCCCCTCCAGGGAACACGGTTCCGTCTGAATCCCAGTCCTTTCTATTTAAGCGGAAAGTGACAGGCACTAGACCTGTTTTTTTCGATACTGGGTTGCAGTCATCCCATAAAATTTTTTGAAAGCATTACTAAACTGCTCCACCGTTGTAAAGCCGATTTGCCTTGCAATAGCTGTCACGGATAATTCTGTTGTCAACAAAAGGTGACTAGCAGCACTCATTCTTGCCTGCTTCTTTTTTTCCATAAAAGACATACCATATTGCTTTTGAACGGCCCGCTCTGTCTGCCTTGTACTTAAACCCAGCATCTCTGCTAGCTGGCTAAGGGTGATGGTTGCATATTGGAATAAGAAGCTGTTCTCGATGATAACCATTCTGCTGTCGTCTAGTGATTTAAGTGGGACAGACGTAGAAGCATGAGTCTCAGAGTATTGCCGGATTGTTTGGATTAAAATCATTTCAAGAATATTGGTTGCCATATGGTGCAATCCAATACGATAATGTGCTAACTCATCAGCTAGCATTTCAAATAACTTCATTAGTCCGCCGTTGTCCGTACCAAACCAGAATGGTGTAGATATCAATAATTCAGAAAGGATGTTATCTCTCAAGATGGAATGTTTATTCATAGAAGCGGAATCGTTCGATAGAATTTCAAAAAAAATGCAGTATTCTGCCATCGGATCATTCGGATTCGTTATTTGCTCATGGGTGACATCCGGCCCCGTCATAAACAACGTACCAGGCTTTATTTGGTAACGATTTCCTTGAGCTATTAATACACCTTGACCACTCGGAATGTAGTGAAGTTCATAGCTGCCTAAACTGTGGCTATGTTCAGGCATTGAACTGTAAAAATAGCCAAATTTCACATACATGACGTTCAACACCAAGCCTCCAATGGTGAGCTTGAAATCTATATTCCCAATGTCTATAGGAGGTAGCTTCATGAGTATTCCCCCATTCTGTAAAAATACGACATCTCAACTGAATTTTTGTCGCCTTAATTGGATTACTAATCTGAGCATGTCTACCTATAATTATACTTATAATAGAAGGATTGGGAAATAAGCAACACAGAATGATTTCATTTCTTTATCTTGATGGATGAAGTCATAAAATGATAAAAGGTTAAATGATAAAGAAGCAGCAGATCAAGAATCAAATATACAAAAAAGGAAACGATGCTTCTTCTTATACGGAAGTTCCCTCCAGCGATCCTGGAATGTAGTGAAAGCAATGGTGGAAGTCATCCGAAAATAGAAAGGGAGGAATAATAACATGTTAAAAGGTATTCCAAAAATAATATCCCCTGAATTAATAAAAGTATTGATGGAGATGGGGCACGGAGATGAAATCGTACTTGCTGATGGTAATTTTCCTGCAGCAAGTCATGGGGCAAAATTAGTACGTTGTGATGGGAATGGAACATCGGAGCTTCTTGAAGCTATATTATCATTGTTTCCGTTAGATACTTATACCAAACACCCAGTTGCATTAATGGAAGTTGTGAAGGGAGACACTGTGGAAACACCGATTTGGAAAGAATATGAATCTATAATAGCAAGTCAGACCTCTGTAGAAAATCCATTTGAATACGAAGAGAGATTTGCTTTTTATGAAAGAGCGAAGAAATCCTATGCCATAGTGGCAACAGGTGAAAAAGCACTTTATGCCAACATTATCCTGAAAAAAGGTGTTATTTCTGAATAAGTAATAAAGGGTGAAGAAGTCATGAGAATAGATGCTCATCAACATTATTGGAAGATTAGTAGAGGTGACTATGGGTGGATAACGCCTGAAATAACTACTTTATATCGTGATTTTCTAGAGGAAGATTTGGTTCATCATCTAAAAAGTTGTGGTATAGATAAAACGATTGTTGTTCAAGCTGCCCCAACTATGGAAGAAACGGAATTCATTCTCTCACTAAGTGAACGTTCTGAATCCATCTTAGGTGTTGTTGGATGGATTGACATAGATAATCCTTCTTATAAGGAACAACTAGAGACATTTAGAAAAAATCCTAAGTTCGTTGGAATCCGTATGATGATTCAAGATATGCCAGATGAAAATATTATTTTAAGTTCTCATTATTTGGAAGCGTTCTCTTATTTGGAGGAGATCGATCTTCCAGTCGATCTTTTAGTTCATTCCAGTCAACTTTCTGCTGTATGTGAATTATTAAATCGTGTTTCGATAAGAGGAGTAATCGATCACATTGCCAAGCCAGAAATTGAACAAGGGAAGTTAGAACCCTGGAAAAGTCAAATGGCTGAAATTGCTAGTCACCCAAATATCTATTGTAAATTATCCGGGATGGTGACAGAAGCAAATCATAAAAACTGGAAAAAAGAAGATTTTATCCCTTATGTGCATCATATTATGGATGTCTTTGGGGTTCGTCGTGTGATGTATGGCAGTGATTGGCCAGTTTGTTTATTGGCTGCTAGCTATGATGATGTCTACCATCTATTAAACGACACACTTCCAAGCTATGTTTCAAAAGAAGCTAGAGAATGGGTATTTGGTAAAAATGCGATAGACTTTTACAAACTTAAACATATAAAAGAGGAGGAACAAGCTTGAAATACAGAAAATTAGGTCACACAGGATTAGATGTATCTGTACTAAGTTATGGTGCGTCCTCACTTGGATCAGTTTTTAGGGAAATCAATGAAGATGAAGGAATTAAGTCTGTTCATGCTGCTGTTGATCAAGGCATTAATTTCATTGATGTTTCACCATATTATGGATTAACCAAGGCGGAGACTGTCTTAGGGAAGGCATTAAGAGATATACCACGTGACAAATATTTTCTTTCTACCAAAGCGGGTAGATATGGTGACAATGAGTTTGACTTTTCTAAGAAAAAAATAACTACAAGTTTGGAGGAAAGTCTCCAAAGGTTGGGTACGGATTATGTAGACATTTTATTGTTGCATGATATTGAATTTGGTTCTTATGACCAAGTGTTAGAGGAAGGAATTCCAGCTTTAGAAGAATTAAAAGAACAGGGTAAAATTCGATTTTACGGAGTATCAGGATTGCCACTAACTATTTTTGATAAAGTTCTTAACAAAGCAGATTTAGATGTTATTCTGTCCTATTGTCATTATTCATTAAATGATACGTCGCTTTTATCCCTAATACCTTTATTGAAAGAAAAGCAAGTAGGATTAATAAACGCTTCCCCGTTGTCGATGGGATTATTAAGCTCACGCGAAGTCGCTAGCTGGCACCCGGCTGATGAAGAAATGAAGCAGGTGTGTAAAGAGGCAGCAGAATTCTGTGAAGAAAATGGTCAAGATCTAGCAAAATTAGCTATTCAATATTCTGTACAAAATGAGTTCATTCCAACTACTTTAGTTAGTACCGCAAGTGTCAATAACATAACGAAAAATATTAAATGGGCAGAAGAACCAATAGATGAGGATATTCTAGAAGCTGTGCTTGATATTCTTAAACCTATTCATAATAAAACTTGGTCGAGTGGAAATTCAGAGTGGAAATAGAGTAAATCTTAGGAGATTCTATCATTCTATTGGAGGTATTTCATTGAAATTACAATATAAGAAACCAGCGGTAAAGTGGACGGAAGCATTACCAATGGGAAATAGTAAGCTCGGTGCGATGGTTTTTGGAGGAGTGGCTGAGGAACACCTCCAGTTAAATGAGGAAACATTGTGGTCCGGGTATCCAAGAGATTGGAATAATCCAGAAGCAAAGCATTATCTTTCTGAAATACGTCATCAAGTAAATGAAGAGAATTTTGAAGAGGCGGACCATATAGCCAAGAAAATGATGGGACCATATACACAATCTTACTTACCATTAGGTGACCTATATTTTCATTTTGAACATGGTGAAATTGCTAATGATTATAGGAGAAGTCTAGACTTAACCGAAGGAATTAGCTATATCGAGTACAAAATCGGTGAAGCAAGATTTTCTAGAGAGATGTTTATTTCCTATCCGGATCAAATTGCCGTCATTCATATGAAAACAAGTCATCCAGGCTTATTAAATGTACATGCCCATTTAAAAAGTCAACTAAGATATCGTACAGATTTAGAAGAAAATAAAATCGTTATGTTCGGTCAAGCTCCAGAACACGTAGACCCTAATTACTACAAAACAGAGAATCCAATCATATATGGAAACGATGATCAAGCAAAAGCAATGACCTTTGAAGGAAGGCTCGGAATCGAGCATGAGTCTGGTTCGTTCACGATCAATCACGATGGTATTCATTTAAAGGGTGCAACAAGTGCAACATTTTTCTTCTCTGCTGCTACAAGTTTTAATGAAGATAATCTTTCAGAGAAAAAAGATCCATCACAGAAAACGAAAAGCTATCTAAAGAATGCGATGGAGTATTCTTATGAAGAATTAAGACAGAGGCATATCAACGATTATCGCAGCTTATTTGATCGGGTTGAGTTAAAAATAGGTGAAGAAAAAGCGCCAAAGGATATGTCAACAGATCAACGTATTCTAGAATATGGTGCAGAAGATCCTGGTTTAGTAGAGCTGTTGTTTCAATATGGAAGATACTTAATGATTACTAGCTCACGCCCAGGATCTCAACCAGCTAATTTGCAAGGGATATGGAATCAGACGACACGCCCCCCATGGAGTAGTAATTATACATTAAACATAAATGCTGAGATGAATTATTGGCCAGCAGAGACAACGAATTTATCAGAGTGTCATGAGCCACTTTTAAGTTTTATAGCAAGGCTGTCCGAAAATGGCAAATTAACCGCAACAGAATATTATGGAGCTAATGGTTGGGTAGCGCACCATAATACAGATATATGGTGTCAGACTGCACCTGCAGGAGATTATGGACATGGAGATCCTGTTTGGACGCAATGGCCAATGGGAGGGGCTTGGCTTGCTCAGCATTTATGGGAGCATTTCGCATTTAATAAAGATGAGGATTTTTTACGGAAAAAGGCTTATCCAATTATGAAAGGTGCAGCGCTATTTTGTCTTGATTGGTTAGTGAAAGACGAGGATGACTATTTAAGCACTAATCCTTCTACTTCTCCTGAACATAAATTTATTCATAATGGTACTAAAGCTGCTGTTAGTAAGTCTTCTACAATGGATATGGCTATTATCTGGGATTTGTTTACCAACTGTATGGAAGCGGCAGAAGTTTTGCAGATAGACAAAGCTTTTCGTGATCAGCTAACAGAAGTAAAAAGCCTATTGTATCCTATGAAAATAGGAAAGCACGGCCAATTACAAGAATGGTATCAGGATTTTGAAGATGAGGATCCATATCACCGTCATGTATCTCATCTATTCGGCGTTTATCCTGGAAGACAACTAACAGCTTCCGATACACCTGAATTTTTCAAAGCAGCCATCAAGTCATTAGAACGTCGGGGAAATGGCGGCACAGGATGGAGTTTAGGATGGAAAGTTGGGTTATGGGCACGATTTGGAGATGGTAATCAAGCCCTTAAATTGATTGAAAATTTACTGCAATTAGTGGATGAAGAAAATCAGGAAAATTACCATAAAGGGGGCGTATATGCTAATTTATTTGATGCACATCCTCCTTTTCAAATCGATGGAAATTTTGGTGTTACTGCAGGAATTGCTGAAATGTTATTGCAATCGCATGAAGGTGTTTTGAATTTCCTCCCATCATTGCCAGATACATGGCCAGATGGAAAAGTTACAGGTTTAAGAGCTCGAGGTCATTTTGAAGTGAACATGGAATGGCACGATGGAACATTATCGAACATAAAATTGATATCGCTTTCAGGTAAGGAATGTATAATTCATGATGAGTTCGTTGTCAAAGAAAAAGAAAGTTCAAAACCTCTAAGTCTAGAAAAAGTGGGAGAAGGAAGGTATAAGTTCCAAACGAAGAAAGGGGCAGCATATTTATTGTCTCCTCTATAATTAAAAGGAACAGATTCTAATAAAAAATGGAATGTGAAAGGAGAAAGAAGATGGTTAATCCAAATAATATGCAGGAATACCTAAATGAAATTGACGCAGTTATTAAAAAGGGGCCTTTTGAGGACAGTTGGGAGTCTCTGTCTCAATTTAAACTTCCTGATTGGTATCGTAATGCAAAGTTTGGGATATTTATTCACTGGGGAGTCTACTCTGTTCCTGCATTTGGGAGTGAGTGGTATTCAAGAAATATGTATGTTCAAGGATCAAAAGAATACGAACATCATTTAAAGACGTATGGTGAGCATAAAGAGTTCGGCTATAAAGATTTTATCCCACTATTTAAAGCAGAGAAGTTTGATGCAGATGAATGGGCAGAACTATTTGAAGAGGCTGGTGCACGTTACGTGATGCCTGTAGCAGAGCATCATGACGGTTTTCAAATGTATAAAAGTGATATATCTAAATATAACGCCTATGATATGGGACCAAAACGAGATATTTTAGGAGAACTTGGAGAATCTCTGCATAAGAGGAATATTCCATTATGTGCCTCATCCCATCGTATTGAACATTGGTTCTTTATGGGGCATGGGAAGGAATTTGACAGTGATATTAAAGAACCTCTGGAACGTGGAGATTTTTATTGGGCAGCTATGCCAGAACCTGATCATCAGGATTTGTATAGTCCATCGCCTTCTAAAGAATTTCTTGAAGATTGGTTGGTAAGGACGTGTGAAATTGTTGATCGATATCGTCCAAGGATTGTTTATTTTGATTGGTGGATTCAGCATCATTCTGTCAAACCATATTTAAAGAAGTTTGCTGCCTATTACTACAATCGAGCAGTGGAATGGGATATAGAAGTTGCGATTAATTATAAACATGATGCATTCATGTTTGGCAGTGCTGTAGTAGATATTGAAAGAGGACAATTTGCAGAACAGAAGCCTTATTTCTGGCAAACGGATACATCTGTTGCTAAAAATTCATGGTGCTATACGGAAAATAATGATTATAAAAAGGCCAATGAAATGATATGTGATCTAGTAGACATTGTGAGTAAAAATGGTACTTTAATGCTAAATGTTGGACCGAAAGCAGATGGGACTATCCCCGAAGAGGACAGACACATTTTATTAGAGATTGGAGAATGGTTAAAATTAAATGGTGAAGCGATTTATGGAAGTAAAGTATGGCGCAAATTTGGAGAGGGTCCAACTAATATAGAAGAAGGACAGTTCACTGATAGTAAATCCAAGCAATTCACGCCAGAGGATATCCGTTTCACTGTAAATGGTTCCTGTTTATATGCGACCGTTTTAGAATTCCCGCATGATGGGAGAGTGAAAATAAAATCTCTTGCTGAACAAGACGCTTCTAAACTGCCTCATTTTCATGGAATCATTAACGATATATCGATTTTAGGATTTCATGAAAAGCCAACCTGGCATAGAACAGAAGAGGCTCTAGAAATTACTGCTGAAAAGGTGAATAGCGATAAACCAGTTGTATTTAAGATATGGATAGATTAAGGACATGCTAACACCATGTTGACTCCTTCAGTGTATGACTTACAGGAAATGATAATATACTGATATTTCATATCATCTAAGCCGAAATTGATCAATTTCGGCTTGAATTGTATGAAAGGTTATTGAAAGGAGTAAGTCTATGAAACAGTCAAAAGCTACAACTGTGTTTAGGCGGTTTTTTATATCTTATATTATTATTTTATTAATTCCAATGTTGTCAGGAATCATTTCCTATCAAGTGTCTTTGCAAACAGCAGAAAAATACTCCATTACGAATAGCAGACAAGTATTGAATCAAAGTAAAGCCATTCTTGAACAGCGCTTAACGGAAATAGATAGATTCGGGAGGCAGCTTTCTTTAAATAAAGATTTAATAACATTGCTTAATAAAAATGTAACAGAAAGAAATAAAATTATTTCTAGCATGAGACGATTTTCAGCAGATATCTCACCATACGCTTCTACTAATGAATTCTTAGAAGACTTTTATATTTATATACAAAATACAGATCTTGTAGTTGTTCCTGGTTCAGTCTATTTCCGGCCTCTTCATTACTATCAGCAGAACCATTATACGGACCTTACATTTTCACAGTGGAAAACGGAGATATTAGAGAGTGATCAACCATATCAAATGATACCTAGTAAACCTTATGTAAAAAAAGAGTCAAACACCAAAGTAATTACGTATGTTAAATCATTATCAATGAGCCATAATGGGGAGAATAACAGTGGTTCTATTGTTGTTCCGATTGAACAAAACAAAATGAATCATTTACTAAATGGTATTTCTAAGCAATTTGGTGGTTGGTCATTTATTACAGATGCCAACCAGAATGTGATCACAGCTCATGGGATTAAAGAAGACAGAATAAATCATATCGTCTCTTCGGTTTCAGAGGAAAATAGTAAAAAATATTTAGATGATGGAACATTGCTCATTTCTTTACATTCTGATAAATATGATTGGGTTTATGTTGCAGGTATTCCAAATGAAACATTAACAAAGCAAGCTCAGCCAATTAAGTATATAACATGGATCGTCACAGGAAGTACTCTAATCATTGGACTTATTATTTGTTTAGTTTTTGCATACAGAAATAGCCGTCCTATAAACCACTTAATAAGAACATTGAAAGATTATTCTGAACTAGAGACAAAAAATGATTATGATTTTCTTCACGGAAATGTTTCTAAGCTTATTGCTGCAAATACCAACCTGCAAACTCAACTTGCTGAACAAAAGCCGTTATTAAAAGATGCCTTTTTAAAACAATTATTATCGGGAGAGTTAACAGAAAGTAACAGTCATTTGTATGGATTTGCCAAACAGGTCAACGTTGATTTAAATGGAAACAATGGTTATGTGAGTGTAGTAAAGATAGAAGGATATGAAGAGATTTCGAGTAGTGAAATTTATGAAGAACTTCATGCTATTCAGCTTGTCATTAAACAAGAATCTAGCAAAATATGTCGTAAGTTTTATTTAACAAATATACACTCGGATAAATTAGTGTACATTTTTATTGACGATCAAGAAAATGGAGCAGCTATGGCAAATAAAATCGAAAAGATGTTTATGTCATTACAAGAGTATTTTCACAAAGAATATCGGATCACTTTAAAAGTAGGGATAGGCCATGAATTTAATGCCTTATCTGATATAAGTCGATCTTATAATGAGGCAAAACAAGCCATTGAATTTGCCACTTTTTCGAATGAAGGATTTGGATTATATTGGTATGATGAGATGATGCAAGTGTCGGCTGTGTTTTATTACCCACTCGAATATGAACTCAGACTTTTAAAAAATCTAAAAGATGGGGAAGCAGAAGAAGCAAAAAAAATAATACGTGAGCTATTTATAGAGAATATCGATAAAAGATGTCTTTCAACAGATATGGTCGATCAATTCATATATGAAGTGAAAGGGACTTTTTTTAAATCATTTGAACAATATTTCGTGCGCAAGGAAAATCTAGCGGAATATATTCGGAAAAAATTGCTAGATATTCAACTAACAAGTGATGTACATCTCACAGAGAAGTTGTTTATGGAAGTCATAGATTATTACTGTAAAGTTATTAGAAATGAAAGACAGCATACGAATCATTATACAGTTAAATCCATTAATAAATTTCTTGAAAATCATTATTCCAATGCGGATTTAAACCTGTATGCAATAGCAGAACATTTTGGCCGTCCAGAAAAGTACATTTCACAAATTTTCAAAGAAGAAACAGGAGAGTATATCACGGAATACCTAGAGAAGATCCGGATTAATAAAGCCATGTATCTATTGGCCAATACTCAGAAAAAAATAGTGGAGATTTCAGAGTTAGTTGGATATAATAGTGCCCATTCTTTTCGGCGGGCGTTTAAAAGAATAAACAACATTACGCCTAATCAGTATAGAAATACGATGAAAAGTGGATAGATGTGTTCGTTAAATGAAACAGATTGTCTGTGAGTATAAGATGTCACTAATATGCGATCTTATGCTCTTTTTGTGTTCATTTGTTCTCATTTGTACGTTGATTTTTTAAGTGTACCTTTTCCGTTTTTTATAAAAATTTCGGAATTGTACGTATTTGTTTCGATTGTCTCTTTGAATAATAAAATAGAGCTGATAATTTTTATGTAAGCGCTTCCTGTATGAGGTGTTTTTAAGATATGAAAAAGGAGGGATTAATCTGAAGTCGGCAACAGGGATCAATCAAACTATTAAAAAAACGAACACGAATAAAAAAGTAACTCAATGGTATTTAGCCAAAAAAAGTTTTAGAAGACATTGGCAGCTGTATTTATTAATAATTCCACCAGTGCTCTATTTTATCATTTTTAAATACATTCCAATGTTCGGGGCTGTGATTGCTTTTAAGGATTATAATGTCGTTCAAGGTATCATGGGCAGTCCATGGGTAGGAATGAAGCATTTTGAGAATTTTTTTAATAATCCAGTAGCATGGGATTTAATTAAAAACACATTGTATTTAAGTTTGTATCAGCTTGCCATAACGTTTCCGCTTCCTATTATATTAGCGCTTGCATTAAATGAAATAAAAGATGGGTTGTTTAAGCGATCTGTACAAATGTTTACTTATGCTCCTTATTTTATTTCAACGGTTGTCATTGTTTCTATGATCATATTAATGCTATCTCCTAGGACGGGAATCATTAACACATTAGTAGAAATGCTAGGTTTTGAATCTATTAATTTTCTTGGTCAGGCAGACATGTTTCGATCTATATTCGTCTGGTCAGATGCTTGGCAGCTTACGGGTTATTCCGCCATCATTTACTTAGCTGCACTTGCAGGTGTGGATAAGCAACAATATGAAGCGGCCAAAATTGATGGTGCTTCTAGAATTCAGCGAATTATAAATGTTGATATTCCTGGAATCATGCCAGCTATCGTTATTATTCTGATTCTAAGTGTCGGAAACTTAATGGCAATCGGGTTTGAAAAAGTGTATCTATTACAAAACCCATTAAACTTAAGTACTTCTGAAATTTTACAAACTTATGTATACAAAATGGGTATCATAAATGCCAATTTCAGTTTCAGTACAGCGGTAGGATTGTTTAATTCGATTATTAATCTTATCTTACTTGTTCTTGTTAATGCCATAGCTCGACGCGTATCAGGAAACGGTTTGTGGTAGAAAGGAGCTTTGTTATGAGGAAAAATAAAACATTAATAAGGGAATCATTTACAGATCGAATTTTTCTTGGGGGAGTATATGCTTATTTATGCATAGTCATGCTTATCGTATTGTATCCACTCATCTATATAGTGAGTGCTTCTCTTAGCAGCCCAGAAGCCGTAACTTCAGGACAGGTATGGCTATGGCCAGTTGATTTTTCCCTTGAAGGCTATATAGAAGTTTTAAGAAATTCAGATGTTATAAGAGGGTTTAGAAATTCTATTCTTTACACCTTTGGTTATACCGTCCTCGCAGTTGTGTTAACTGTTATTTTTGCCTATCCGCTATCAAGAGAATCCTTCTATGGCAGAACATTCTTGATGTTTTTTATACTATTTACAATGCTCTTCTATGGTGGTCTCATACCAGAATATCTTGTCGTTCAAAAGCTAGGAATGTTAGATACTCCATGGGCCATATTAATTCCAAAAGCAATGGCAGTTTGGCAGATTATTATTGCACGTACTTTTTTCCAATCAAGTGTCCCTGAGGAGCTTGTGGAAGCTAGTGAAATGGACGGGTGCAGCAGCTTGAAATTTTTGTGGTATGTTGTGATACCGCTATCAAAACCGATCATTGCTGTTCTTGCTTTGATGTATGCTGTGTTTCAATGGAATAGTTATTTTGATGCGATGATTTTTCTGAAAACGGAGGCGTTATTTCCATTACAGTTAGAGCTAAGAGAATTGTTAATTGTACAAAGTGATTCTGGTGCGAATATGGATATTGCTGAGCAACAAAGACGGAAGCAGTTGGCAAATCTAATGAAATATTCTTTAATCGTTGTATCCAGTTTACCAGTTCTTATCATCTATCCTTTTGCTCAAAAATATTTCGTAAAAGGAATGCTAATTGGATCAGTGAAAGGATAAGCATATCTATTTTATTTTTAAGGAGGTGGTAGAGCAATTGTCGATTAGTTGTTTTATGGAGGTTTAACAGCTTTTTATAAAGAGGGGAGAGGTAGAGATGAAAAGAAAGATTTGGTATCTGCTAATGACAGGACTAATAGGGATTGTTTTATTAAGCGCTTGTACTTCTGATGAGGATGTTTCAGATGAAGAGTCAGATAATGAGTCGGAAGGTAAGACAAAAATTTCTGTATTTATGCCAGAGAGTGAAGACACGGATTTAGAAACAAATTCGTTTACACAGTTTGCTGAAGAAGAATTTGGTATCGATTTTGAGTTTGAAACAACATCGTATGACGCTGCAGCAGCAAATGAAAGACGCCAAATCTCTTTAGCAAGTGGAGACTATCCGGATGCTTATTTTCTTATAGAATGGGTAGATCAGTTTAAAGCAAATGACTTATTGCGTTATGGAAATCAAGGCGTGTTAATCCCCTTAAATGATTTAATAGAAAATCATGCTCCTAACCTTCAATCGGTTTTAGATGAATATGATGAATTTAGAAAAATAGCGACAGCACCAGATGGGAATATATATGGTATTCCCCAGCTAGAAGAGTGTTTCCATTGTACTTGGCCAAATAAAATGTGGATTAATACAAATTGGTTAGAAACCTTGAATTTGGATACGCCTAAAACTCATGAAGAATTTAAAAAGGTTTTAACAGCTTTTAAAGAAGACGATCCAAATGGTAATGGAGAAGCTGATGAAATCCCTTTAAGTGGTTCAGCTGCTTCACCGAGTCATTCAGTTATTCCTTATTTAATGAATGGTTTTGTTTACGATGATGTAGAAACAAAATTATCTGTAAAAGATGGTAAGGTTGATTTTGTCGCTAACACAGACGAATGGAGAGAGGGATTGGAGTATATCCATTCTCTATACAAAGAAGGACTTATTGATCCAGGTTCTTTCACTCAAAATAGAGATGCCTATCAACAATTAGGAAATAACGCAGATGGAATGATTTTAGGATCAGCAACTGCACAACACCCATGGGAATTTGTAGATAACGAAAATCAATATGCTTATGATGTGTTAGCCCCGTTAAAAGGTACTTATCAGCAGTATTCCACTTATAATTATCCAGTTGTACAAGGGGCTACATTTGCTATTACTAATAAAGCAAGCGAAGAAGCGCAAATTAAGGCAATCAAGTTACTAGATTATATGTTTACAGAAGAAGGCTCAACACGGGCGCATTTTGGAGTGGAAGGTGAAGATTGGATTAAGCCTGAAGAAGGTGATGTTGCTATCAATGAGGAAATGGAGCCGAATTTAAAGCAGTTGCACCCAGAAGAGCCGACAAACAATTCTTGGGGGGCAAGTGCGCAGTACTTCCAACCAAGAGAATATCGTGATGGATGGGTTCAAGCAGAAGATATTTACACCGATGATGGTTATGAAAGACGTCTCCAAGAAGCAACTTACCTATATGAAGGGATGGAGCCTGAAGAAATCTTTCCGCACTGGGCAATATGGTACGAAGGGGAAGTACAAGACGAGATTGCTACATTAGAAACCAATATTCTAGATAATGTAGAGCAAAGTGCAGTTCGATTTATCACAGGTGAAATGAGTCTTGAAGAGGATTGGGATGATTATGTAGCGGGTCTTGAGTCATTAGGAGTTGACCGTTATGTTGAAATTAATCAAGAGGCTTATGATAATTACCTAGGAGCAAATTAATCTTTGAATGCCTGTCGCTTCCCGGTTTTATGCCGAAGTGTAAGGTGAAAAATGCGGAAGTCTTACGGAGAAAGAAATCTCTGTAAGGCTTTTTTTTTACACGTTGGGAAATTAAGTATGGTAAATGTATATAAAATGGTAAATTAATGAACTTGAAGTAACTGGAAAAAATAGATAAGTGTCATTTTCTTTGTATTTCTTATTGATTTGGTATTTATTCAGCTGTTAAGTACCAAGTTTATGAGATTTAGTCTTGATTTTGGCACTTATCACCGTTATAAGTGTCATTTTTGATCGTGTGGTTATTCATTTTGGTACTTAATGGTGGTTTAAGTACTATTTTGACAAAGTACTTTTTTATTTTGGTATTTAACCTTATGATAAGTATCATTTTTTTAATAGATATGATGACATTAATGAACAAAGTAAAGGAATATATGTGAAGTGATGAACAGTTATTTTTTCTTAATCATAACAGAAAGTATAAAATTTGTTCGTAATATCCATAAACTGCGTCGTAATTTAACGTCACTTCCGAGCAGGATTTGAGCGAGCAGGCACGGGCAAAGGAGCATATTATATACTGCCAAAATTGGAAGTGGCGCGAAAAAGCTAAATAGTGGCTCGAATCACCTTATTTGTGGCTCAAAACCGGAAGATTGTGGCTCAAAACCGGAAGATTGTGGCTCGAAAAGCAAAAAAAGTGGTGCGAAAACACCAAATTGTGGCGCAAAAGTCTTACCACAGACTCAAGTCGTTGCACACATCCGAGCTCTAACATAAAAAAAGACCAGAAAATGCCTCCAGGCAGTTTCTGGTCTTTACCACTTTTCTTAAGGGATTATTTTACTGAGACTTTCTGCCTGCGTAGCCAGAAAGCCTTGATAAAGATCCATAGGAAAAGTTTTTCTTAAATTAATAGTTTTAATATAAGCGAAACTTGCATATGATCAAACAAATATATTAAATCTATTTCAATAAAGTATAGTCGAATACCAAATATATGAAATTTTACTAGATTTCATTATAGGGAGGCATATCATTTGTGACGCATCGTTTCTCGAAATTTTCCCCCAAAAAAATCTTCAGTGTATTACGACAAGTCAAGATTCCGATTATAGTCAAACTATTTTGTTCATTCTTAATTCTAGTAGTACCTGTATTTCTCTTAACCTTACATATCATTGAGGTAGCAAAAAGTGAAGTGAAATCACAAATAACGAACAGCAAAATAGAGCAAGTCCATTTTTATATGATGTCTCTTGAGGATGAAATCCAACGAATCATGTCTTTACAGAAGCAATATATGAATGATCACGATTTACAAAAGTTAAGCAGTTTAGGCTCCAATCTCTCAGAATATGAACGGACAGAAATCATTAATCGAATCTATCAAAAATTAGATGTGCTTAAAAATTCAAGCGCTTATATAGAAGGGATAGAAGTTAAAATCCCTTCCATTAACCGAAGCATTTCTCCAACCAAATATATAAATGATTATCAAATGGATGATTATTCCATTGGTAACAGTAATGGTGTCATGATTAGAGACGGCGAATTGTTTATTAATATGTCTTATTCTCCATCCATTTACACGCCATTATATATTATCGAGATACAGTTATCTATTGAATACTTACAGCAATCATTAAACCAATTTACTGTGAATGGAGGTGCCATTCTATTCCATCCAGATTTACAAATCAGCACTTCAGAGAATAATCCGATATCAAAAAAACTAGTCCATACCTTTACCGAGAATAAGAGTAGTCCAGAAGAAAAGCTTTCCTTATCATCTATGGAGCTTAACGACAAAAATTATTGGATCATTAACGGTCAATCGACACTCTTGAATGCTTCGTTAGTGGTTTATTTGTTAGAGGATTCCATGGTCGGAACGATGAATGAATATCGTGTCTTTTTTTGGCTGTTATGCGGTACTACCATTTTTATCACCTTATTGTTTTCCTATATTATTTATCTGTTTATTCATAAACCGATTAAGACCCTCGTTCATTCATTCAAAAAAGTGGAAAAAGGAGAATTTGACTTTAAGATCAACAGTATCTTTAATGATGAATTTAACTATATTTATAATGGATTCAATCGTATGACAACAAATTTAAAGCGGCTCATACATGAGACTTACATTCAAAAGCTACACCTATACCAAGCAGAATTAAGGCAATTGCAAGCACAGATCAATCCCCACTTTTTATATAACAGCTTCTTTATTTTACATCGAATGATTAAATACAAACATGAAGAAGCCGCCACTTTTTCTAAGCATTTAGGCCATTACTTTAAGTATATTACGAGAAATGCTAATCAAGAGGTTACGCTTGAAGAGGAATATCAGCATATGATGTCCTATCTTGAAATTCAACAAGTAAGATTCTCGAATCGTTTAGAAGTATCGATTGGACCTTTAGATGAAACATTTAAGCCGATTAAGGTTCCCCGGTTAATCCTGCAGCCCATTGTTGAAAATGCCTTTGAGCACGGGCTGAAGGATAAAGTATCCAATGCCAAGTTGTCTATTTATTGCACAATGCAAATGAATCGGTTCTCCATTTGTATAGAAGATAATGGGGATATAACAGAGGAAAGGGTTAAAGAGTTATCATCTTCTCTTACTTCAGACCAAAGAGAGACGACGGGATTGTTAAATGTACACAGACGCCTTCAAATGAATTTTGGTGATGATAGCGGGATTACGTTTGCACGTGGGCAGTATCATGGATTGAAGGTCATGATTAACATTCCACTGAAAGGAGAGATGGACAATGTTTAACCTGTTAATCCTAGATGATGAGCCAATTATTGCAGATAGCCTCCAGTTTCTATTTGAAAACCATGAAGAATTCCAGCTTGATATTTTTACAGCATATAACGCATATGATGCCATTGATTTAATGAAAAAGACGAGAATAGATATCGTCCTATCAGATATAAGAATGCCTGGTATGGATGGGATGGAATTGCAAAAAGAGATTTACAAAAAGTGGAGAGACTGTAAAATCATCTTTTTAACAGGCTTTAATGATTTTTCGTATATTCAGACGGTTATCCGCAATGGCGGGAGTGTTGATTATATCTTAAAAAATGAGGATGATGAAGAGGTCATTCATGCGGTAAGAAAAGCGATCGATGTCCTAACAGAAGAAAGAAAGCAAAGGGAGATAGCACGAAGTAACCTGGAAAAAGTAAAAGAAGCATTACCGATGATGCAAAAGGAATGTATCTTGAAATTAATACGTGGACAGTCGAAAGCGATAGACCAAGAGAAGATGGCGGAATTAGACATACCCCTCTCACTTAATCAGCCTTTCTTGATGGTATTGGGCCGAATCCACTACCAGGATCACACCCATCACGAGATAGAAGCAGGTTATAAGAAAATGGAGGAATTAGTAAAATGCAATTTGGATAAAGGTTATCGTGTTTTTCATTTCTTGTACAATAAGCGAAAAGGAATGATTTGGCTGATCCAGTCAAGAGAATTAGAGAATTGGTCAAAAACAGCAGCTTTTGCTTGTACTATATTCGAAGATGTACAGCATCACATGAAGCAATTTTATGGAGTATCAGCAGCCTTCTCCATCCGAATGAATCCATGCCATTGGGAAACCATTCGGGAGGGCTTCAGTCGGTTAAACATGTTGTTAGCTAGAACCATTTGCTTCAATCAAGAAGTGATCGTAAAAGACGATTACATGATGGAACGCTCATGTCAATCAAAATCAAGCATGAAAAACCTTAAGCAGTTAGAAAGCTATTTAGAATTAGGAGAAAAGCAAGCATTCCATCAATTATTTTTCCGACATTACGAGGAAGCAAAAAAGGAAGGAAGCCGCAAATTATGTGAGTATTTAACAGCATTAACAAACATGATTCTTCAATACCTTAATAAGCAGGATTTATATGATGTATTACAAATAGAGGCAGATGAAGTGATCGCACATACCCATCCAGTTCATCACACCTATCAAGAAGCATTTAACTATCTAATGGAATTAAGCGATCTTATTTTTGATAAAAAGGTAGAGCAACAAGAGGATCCGAATACTCATGTCATTGTCACTTTACAACAATATATTCATGAACATTTACATGAGGACTTATCGCTTACCAAACTCTCTGAAATCGCCCACCATAGTCCTACTTACTTATCCAAACTTTATAAAAGGAAAACAGGTCAATCTTTGTCTGATTATATTACGGAACAACGGATGACTTTAGGAAAAGAATTATTATTAAATACAAATCATAGAGTTCGTGAAATTGCTGAAAAGGTCGGTTATGAGGCTCCCTATTTTATCCGTTATTTCAAAAAGAAGAATGGTGTGACTCCACAGCAATTTCGTGAAAAAGCCTTCTAGTGCCATGTTAAAAAAGAATAGATTTCTCTGTTTTATCCCTTCCTTTTTAACAAGGCAATAAAAGTTCATAAAAGGCAACAAAATCTTATAGATAAATTCGTTGAAAGATTAGATAATACAATAAAGAAAGCGCTTTCTAATAAAATCAAAAAAACGAGGGGGAATAAGATTGGCTAAAGGGTTGAAATTATTTTGTGTTTTTCTATCTGTCTGTTTAATCATGTTGATCATGGCTTGCTCTGATTCGGATACGACTAGTGAACAGGAGAATCAAGAAGAAGAAGGGGAACAAACGGAAACAGCAAATAATGAAGAGGAGAAAGAACCATTTGGTAAATATGATCCAACGATTGACGTCTCCTTTGTTCGGTCAGTAGATGACACGATGGATTTAGCATTAGTTGATGGTGAAACGATCGAAGACAATGTTTGGTTAGATTACTATAGAGAAGAATTCGGGATTAATGTTACGTATGATTGGATCGCTTCCGGCGGAGACCAATTTGATCAAAAAATGAATGTAACATTAGCTTCTGGCGATATCCCTGATTTTCTTTCTGTCAACGAAACACAATTAAATCAATTAGTTGAATCTGACATGGTGGTGGATGTAACGGACATTTATGAGGATTATGCTGCCCCTTTTACAAAAGAAGTGCTGGAATCAGATGGTACTGGCCCATTTGATGCAGCAACCATTGATGGGAAATTGTGGGGATTACCAAATATGGATTCTTCCATTGATGGCGCGCACTTTATATGGGTTCGTACCGATTGGTTAGAAAAATTAGGACTTCCTGAGCCAAAAACGATGGATGATGTATTAGCTATATCAGAAGCTTTTACGAAGGAAGATCCTGATGGAAATGGAGAAGATGACACGACAGGTTTAGCTGTTACAAAGGATTTATGGGATGGATATGCAGGACTTACAGGCTTTTTCAATGGGTTCCATGCTTACCCGAATATTTGGGTTAAGGATGACTCTGGGAAACTTGTGTATGGCTCGATCCAACCTGAGGTGAAGACGGCATTAAAAGCACTTCAAGATATGTTTAAGGATGGACAAATCGATAAAGAGTTCGGTGTAAAACCTGGTGGAAAAGTAGCGGAGGATCCAGCAGCTGGTAAGAATGGCCTTCATTATGGTCAGCAATGGAATTCACTTTGGCCTTTACAATCCAATCGGGATCAGGATCCGAATGCGCAATGGAAATCCTATCCAATTGTTTCGGTTGATGATCAACCAGCAAGACCACAAATCACGCTAGGTACAGGTTCATGGTGGGTAGTTAGTAAAGATGTAGAGCATCCAGAAGCAATTATGAAAATGTTTAACGGATTTATTGAGAAAAATTGGGGGGAAACAGCTGAATTTGATAAGTATTATATGCCAGATGGAGCAGAAGGAACTTGGAAGCTTTCTCCTCCAACTCCAAGTCCTCCGACGAAAAACTTAGATGCATTCTTGGATATTCGAGAAGCAGTAGAAAATGATACGACTGATCAATTAACAGGTGAAGCCCAAGTCGTGTATGGAAGAGTAAAAGCGCATGAAGAAGGCGATGAAGGATTATGGGGATGGGAGCGTATTTATGGCAAGGAAGGTGTCTTTGGCATCATGAAAGAATACCAAGATCAGGACTTATTTAAGAGAGATGCATTTAATGGTGCCCCAACTCCAACAATGGCGAAGAAAAAATCAACATTAGACGAACTGCAAAATGAGGTATTTACAAAAATTATCTTAGGCTCAGCAGATATTGATGAATTTGATAAGTTTGTGGAGGACTGGAATGCACTTGGCGGTGAACAAATGACAGAAGAAGTAAACGAATGGTATCAAAGTGTAAACGAATAAACAGAGAGCAAGGGGAAAGCGTTTCTGTCTGACTTGCTTTCCTCTTTCTCCATGAAAAAGGAGGGGGAATTTTGAAAGGATCACAAGCGCCTCTATATTTAATGGTGATACCTGGTATTATATTAGTCCTTATATTTTCATATGGGCCAATGTTCGGGATTGTTATTGCATTTCAAAACTTCATACCAGCCAAAGGATTGCTGGGGGATCAGGAATGGATTGGATGGGAGAACTTCTTATATGTATTGGAATTGCCTAATTCATTACGGGTGTTATGGAACACGCTATATATTGCGACATTTAAGATTATATTCAATCTCATTGTACCTATTGTCGTGGCGATTTTAATTAATGAAGTTCGAATGATGGGATTAAAGAGATCGATCCAGACGATTATCTACTTGCCTCACTTTTTATCATGGGTGGTTCTCGGTGGTATTTTAATTGATATTTTGTCTCCCTCTGAAGGGATTATTAACCTTATGTTAGGTTGGATAGGCATTGAGTCCATCTTTTTCTTAGGAGATAACACATGGTTTCCTATTACTCTAGTAGGTTCGGAAGTATGGAAAGAGTTTGGCTTTGGGACGATTGTCTATCTTGCTGCTATTACTGGAATCAATCCAGAATTATATGAAGCAGC
Source organism: Gracilibacillus sp. YIM 98692 (assembly GCF_010993965.1). GTDB lineage: Bacteria > Bacillota > Bacilli > Bacillales > Amphibacillaceae > Gracilibacillus. Next base: position 75,135 of record NZ_WIXM01000010.1, read on the forward strand.
GAGAATTGATGGAGCAAGCAGGTTTAGACAGACGATTCATATTACTCTGCCAGGGATGAGGATGGTCATCGTCCTATTAGGGGTATTAAGCTTAGGAAATATTTTGAATGCCGGTTTTGAACAAGTCTTTAACTTATATAGTCCGCAAGTATATGAAAGTGGAGATATTATAGACACGTTTGTTTATCGGATTGGTTTAATGGAGGCGCAATATGGGGTTGCAGCGGCTGTAGGCCTGTTTAAGTCAGTTGTATCTTGTCTATTAGTCTCTATTTCTTATTATCTTGCCTATCGCTTTGCCGATTATCGTATTTTCTAAGGAGGGAGTAGATTGGAATCTAAAGGATATAAATATTTTACATGGTTTAACAATACTTTTTTAATCTTTTTGTCATTGCTGTGTATTTTTCCGCTTATTCATGTATTAGCCCTTTCATTTAGCTCCAGCTCTGCCGCATCAGCTGGTTTAGTAAAGCTATGGCCTGTTGAATTTACATTGAGCTCTTATGAGTATGTAGCGGCAAAAACAGAGTTTTGGAGATCCATGTTTGTTTCGTTCCAACGTATCCTAATAGGAGGATTTATCAATTTTATTTTAACGGTTTTATTAGCGTATCCCCTATCCAGAGAGACAAGAGAATTTAAACCACGTACTTTTATAGCATGGTTTTTGTTTATGACGATGTTATTTCATGGTGGATTGATACCTTGGTATATTGTCATTAAAGAAGCGGGATTACTAGATTCGATATGGGCACTAGTATTACCGAACGCGGTCCCTGTTTTTAATGTGATTTTGTTAATCAATTTTTTAAAACAAATACCAAAAGAATTGGATGAAGCAGCGCGTATGGATGGAGCGGGTCATTGGGCTATTTTATGGAAAATATACGTTCCTTTATCTACACCAGTACTTGCCACAATCACCTTATTTTCACTTGTTATGCATTGGAACAGTTGGTTTGATGGCTTAATTCTGATGAACAGCCCAGAAAATTATCCGCTGCAGAGCTTTTTACAAACTGTGATCATCCAGCAAGACTTAACGATGATTACATCCGGTGATCTGGAAAGTCTATCAGAAATTTCGGATCGTACGTTAAAAGCGGCGCAAATTTTCTTAGGTTGTTTACCAATCATCTTAGTCTACCCTTTCTTACAGCGCTATTTTGTAAAAGGGATTGTGATCGGAAGTGTAAAAGGATAATTTCAATGAAAGGGGAAATAGCATGTGTTCTTTTTATTGGGAAAAGAATGATCTATACTTAGATGAAATAAAAATAGGGTCTATTATCAGCAAACCGGATGCCGATTTTTCCTTTACGGATCATATAGAAAAAATAGATCATGGTATTTTTATATGGAAAAGAAAATTGGTATCGGAACAACAAGATTGGCGTTTGCTGCCTAACCATGAGATGTGCTTTGAAATAGCTGTTCCATCTCATTATCACATGATTCCTGGTGTATCTTATAACGGAAATGATTGGGGAAAAGGACTGGAGCCAAAAGGTTTTGAGCATGAGGGAGAAGCCTGGTCATTTGCTTATCATCGAACAGCGGTGCCAGGTGGAACATGGAGTGTCAATAAATATTGCAGTATTGGGATGTTTGGTCAATATGAAGGAATCGATTTTTCATGTTCGCTGCAACCGAAACAAGATGGAACGACGCATCGGTTAATTTGGCCAGAGCAGGAGCAGCCATTATCCTATGTAAAAAGAGATCGATATGGTAAGCCGTATCAGAACAAATGGCCTGAATCATTAGAAAAAGAGGTGACGCTAACTGCCATCATCGTAGTAGATGCGATCAAAACATCTAAACCAGCTTGGAAGAAAATGCTTCAAACAGCGTGGGAGCTGAATGCTCACTCGACAAAGAGTGAGCTAGATACAGAATCGATCTGGCGTTATGGTGTTGAATATGCAAAGAATAGTCTAAGGGTAGAAGAAGGTGGATTTAAAGGATTTTCGATTGGGCTTAGATGGAATGAACAAGAGAATAAATGGGGACAAGTTAGAAAGTATGAAATCGGTTGGTGTGGCCAAAATGCCTCATTAGCTATATCCATGCTTCATGATTATATGAAAACAAAAAACGAATCATCATTACAGATGGGACTCTCTACCTTAGATTGTTGGGTCGAAAAGGGAACTTTAGACAATGGTTTGATTTATTCTCATTTTGAAGCAGTTCTTGATTCAGATTCATCTGCTATTCAAGATGCTTGTAATCTTGGGACTGCTTCTCAACAATATTTTGAAGCTTATGAACTCTGTAAACAGTTGAATATAGAAAGGTCAGAATATTTAACGTTAGCGTTAGGTATCTGTGACTTTGCCATTAGTCAAATGACTACAGACGGGAAAATTGGCAAGTCGTGGGATCTAGATGGGACTCCGTTTGATCGTGAAGGTACGGTTGGAGCATTTTTACTCCCACCTTTGATTACAGCCTATAAACATACGGAAGAGAAGCATTATCTAGAGATGGCCGAAAAAGGTTATACCTATTATATGGGAGAGTTGAAAGAGAAGGGCTATTCAACAGCGGGGGCCTTAGATACTTACTGTATTGATAAGGAATCCTCCATTCCGTTGTTAGAAACAGGGTTGCTTTTATATGAGGTCACCGCTGATAACAAATATCTTGATTGGGCGGAATATGCTGCATGGTATCTTGCGACATGGCAGTGGCATCATACGGTTTCGTATCCTAAAGAAAGTGTCTTGCATCAACTGAATTATGATACCTTTGGAGGAACTAGTGTATCGACCCAGCACCATCATATCGATCCCTATGGTTTAAAATTTGTGAATGCTTGGATGAAGCTTGGAAAATTAACAGGGGATAAAATGTGGAAAGAACGTGCTAGAGCCGTTTGGAACAATGCTACTATTGGTATCTCAGATGGTAGCTTAGAGATTTTAGGAAAAAAACGACCTGCAGGCAGCCAAGATGAGGCATTTTTCCAAACAAAATGGGGCTTTAGAAATGGCGGTTTTAGTGTTTCCGAATGGCTCGTAGCATGGCCGACGGCTTTTAGATTAGAAGTATTGCGACATGGTTTTAGTGATAAGGAATAAAGACGATACAGGTTAGGTTTCCAAAATAGGGGTAAAAAATTCGGCACCTTTCATAGAGGTGCTTTTATACGTTGTTGGATTACACTGTCATTTCCCGGGAAATGATAGTTTGTTTTGTCGAAGGAATGAGGGAGTATGTAACGAGATGGTCAGGTAATGGAAGAATTAAGGTGTGAAGTTATCAAAGAATATGCATAATTTAACGTCACTTCCGAGCAGGATTTGAGCGAGCAGGTATGGGCAAAGGAGCATATTATATACTGCCAGAATTGGAAGTGACGCGAAAAAGCTAAATAGTGGCTCGAATCACCTGATTTGTGGCGCGAAACCGGAAGATTGTGGCTCGAAAAGTAAAAAAAGTGACGCGAAAACACCAAATTGTGGCGCAAAAAGGTGTGAGGATAGAGCACACGAATATCGAAAAAGTTAATAATGACATGATGTCAACAGCATCTGTGCACGATGACGGCCTAAATGAATAAAGTAAAGGAGAAGAAAGTAAAGAAAAGAAAAATATATTTTATAAGGAGGATACGCTCGCGGGTCATCTATAAGCAAAGAAAATGTCATGTATGTTAGTCAAAATTTATGATAAGTAGACAAACTCTATTTTTATATGTAAAAATACATTTATTATCTGACAAAACTTCAGATAAAGTAGCTATAAAAAATTGAAATTTTACCATAGACTAATGGAAATATAGTTGAAATCTAACGTACTTACATTGGAATGGTAAGCATTCCACTGAATACAGGGGGGGAGTTTTGTAATGGCTTTAATAAGTTGCACTCATTTTAGTTTTGCATTAAAACGTATGGTAGATATTAATGTGATTATTCCTACACCTGAAGGTAATGAACAAATTACAGATAAAAAAACGCGAGATTCCTATAACTATGAACAAGGACTTCCTGTTGTTTATCTTCTGCATGGTGCATATGGAAATTATAGTTCGTGGGTGAGATTTAGTAATATTGAACGTTATGCGAAAAAATACGGTTGTGCTGTTGTGATGGCATCGGCTGATAATAGTTTTTATCAGGATATGCAACATGGAGGTGCCTATTACACATTCTTTTCAAAAGAACTTCCTGCTTTTGTGACTAGCATTTTTCCGATAAGTAAGGAACGGAAAGATACCTATATCGCAGGCCTTTCCATGGGTGGTTACGGCGCCTGGTATTTGGCACTTTCTAATCCTGAAAAATACGCTAAAGCGGCGAGTTTATCAGGAGCATTAGATATTGCCATGCTCTATGATCAAGTAAAAAAAGGGAATATGAAGGGCCCGTTTGAATGGGAAGATATATTTGAAAAACCAGAACATTTAAATGGAAGTAAGGCAGATTTATTTTATTTATACTCCCGTTGTAAAGAATCAAGTGTTATTCCAGAATTATATCAAGCATGTGGAACCGAAGATTTCTTATATTCTATGAATCTATCTGTTCGAGACCGGTTTAAAGAATCTGGGGTGAATGTGGTCTATGAGGAAGGAAAAGGGGATCACAACTGGGACTTCTGGGATTATTATATTCAAAATGCTCTAGAGTGGATGATGAAGTAATTTGGTTTGGGTCTCTGTCACTCTCGCAAAAAAAAGATCAAGACAAAAGCTAGCAGATAACTTTTGTCTTGATTCTTTTTTTCGAGTGGTGTTCGCGCTGTATCAACTTCCACATTCTGTTGAGGCGCTGGTAAGAAACAAAGGGGTCACTATTTCAAGTAAAGGGGCCACTTTTTAGGAGAAATGGGCCATTATTTTTATGGAATGGGCCACTTTTTTGCGAAAACGGGCCACTCTCCAACAGGATGAAGTATTTATGATTGGCGGAATAAAAGGTTAAAGAGATTTGAGTTATTGGATGTTAGGAAAAGTTTGTATTAAATTGTTTACTCTTCTATAACTTTCTTATATATTATAGAAAAGTATAATTATCTCAATTTTCGAAATATTGAGTTTTTCTAATGAAAGTAAGAGGGTGAAAAAATGACAATGGTAAACAATAAAGAGCGAGAATATTGGCTGCATTCGATGTTGAAAATAGCAAATCCGGTCCTTCTTCACTTGAAGGATAGAACATTAAAAAAAGAAATGCCGGTCGAGATGAAGGAAGGAACCAATCGGGAGCAATTTTCCCATCTAGAAGCATTGGCGCGCTTATTAGTAGGCATGGCACCATGGCTTGAACAAGTGTGTGAAAATAATGAGGAAGAAAAGCTCCGAGTAAAATATGCTGAATTAGCAAGAGCGGCAATGGATGCTGGAACAGATCCACAATCACCGGATTACATGAACTTTTCCGATGATTTTCAGCCAATTGTAGATACTGCCTTTTTAGCGCATGCATTGTTAAGAGCACCGAATGAATTATGGGAAAAGCTTGATGCTCGAGTAAAGCAAAATGTGATACTTGCGTTGAAAGCTACAAGAACAAGAAAACCGGTATTTTCAAACTGGCTATTATTTTCAGCAATTATTGAAGCATTTTTATACAAAGCCGGTGAAAAAGATTGGGATCCGATGCGGATAGATTATGCTATGAAGCAATTTGAACAATGGTATTTAGGGGATGGTGTGTACAGCGATGGCCCGGAGTATCACCATGACTACTACAATAGTTTTGTCATACATCCGATGTTAGTAGATTTGATAGAAACAGTTGGCGCTGAGTATAGAGATTGGGAAGCGCTTAAAGAATCCATTATAAAAAGGTCACAACGATATGCGGTGATTCAGGAGCGAACGATTTCACCAGAGGGAACTTTTCCTCCTGTCGGCAGGTCTTTAGCCTATCGCTTTGGTGTATTTCAATCTTTAGCTCAGCATGCACTTCGTGGTGATTTGCCTAGTGAATTAAAGCCTGCACAAGTGAGAAGTGCTTTAACTGCAGTTATGAAGAGAACTTTAGAAGCACCTGGAACTTTTACCGAATCAGGATGGTTAACGATTGGATTTTGCGGACACCAACCAGAGATAGGGGAAGGGTATATTTCTACAGGTAGTGTTTATTTATGTTCAACAGGCTTCCTGCCATTGGGATTACTAGAGTCTGATCCGTTTTGGAGTGAGCCGCCAATGGAATGGACATCAAAACGAGTATGGTCAGGAAAAGAAATACCAATCGACCACGCTTTGTAATGTAAGGAACGGGGGACAGGCACTAAGTTCCCTGTGCCTGTCGATTCCCATATGTGCTGCGGGATTGATCGATGCTGGAGCTTCGTGAAATGATTAAATATAATAGTTAATATTTTTTCCGTAGACTAATACGTTGATATTAAAGGGTTTTGCATAAAAAATACCATCATGAACATAAGATCAATAATGGTAGAATCGGTGCACCTATAAGTTTTGTTTTGCTAGTTTGTCTTATTTTTAAGCGACATAGTCCTTTTATGCTGTTAATCTCATTGATTATTTCATCGACTTTTGCTTTTTTTAGTATAATAGATTAATTCGCCAATCACACTAGTATCTGAGTGACTAAATAACAAACGGGAGAGAAGCACTAAATAAGCACATTAAGCCAAAAAACCCCACCCGTTTATGATTATTACGAGTAGGGTCTTGGAGCATTTGAAACTAATCTAATTTAACACTTTCAGCCATTTCTAATACTTGTTCTTTGGTAAAATATGGTTTTACACCTACGACTTGAATTAATAGTCCATCCTGCTCCCAGTTAATATTAATATAGTCATATCCATCATCAATAGCCCCTTGATAACCTTGAACTTTCAACTCTTCTTCCTCTTCTAACATTAAATCTCCAAAAGTAACTCCTTCTCCCATTGGAGATACAATTAACCCAATCTCACTTCCCTTAACGTTTTGATAGTGTAGGTACAACTCTTCATAAGAATCATCATAGTTATAATCAGTTATAAAGTAACCTTCTGGAATGGAAGTGATTTTAGGAATGTTAAAACTGATATCATGTGGAATGTCTTCGATAAATTCCTCTTGCAATTGATAAGTATCTACTACATTTTCTTCTACATCTGAAGGTACTTCGATAGGCTCCAATTGATTCGCATTAGATATACTTGTTTCTATACGAGCATTAGTAATGTCAGCACCTTCCAATTCTGTAACGATAAGCTCCTCTTTGTGTAAGAAATCCTCTTTATCTACATGAATAATAACTTCAATTTCTTTAACCTCTTCTATATCTGTGGTTTGCATATCCACTGATTGATCTTGAATAGAGCTTGAAGATTCTATAAGATCTTCCATTAACTTATTATACTTATCGCCTTCGCCGGAAAGCGTTAAAATATATTCATCGTCTGTTTCCTCCATCTCAAATTCATCCATAAGTTCTGATAAATTTTCAAAGTAGCTTTCATTCTTTAAATTGAAATTGTCAAATTGTAAATCCATAGCATGGAAATCTAACCATCGACCCAATAAATATGTATAATGTTTATCATCCAAAATGTAGGATTCAACGTCTAAATTCAATCCTGGCATTCCAACCTGAACTGTACCATGTACAGCATCAGGTTCGTGAGTTACATCACCTTCAGCATTAATGGAAATTTCTAGTTCATCAACAGTTGTCATATAATTAGAATTCATTGTATAACTTTCTAATGATTCCATAGCCTCAAGTGATTGCTCCCACACTTCCGATTTATCTAAAGAATCAGAAGAGTTATTCATACTGCATGCTGATAAAATAAACATGAAACTAAAAACTAATAAAAACCTTAATCTCTCCATAAATCTAAATCCTTTCTGTCTATAAAATAACGTTTATATCATAACATAGGAAAGGAGAGGGATGAGATTCCAAATAATAGAAATACATCAGCAGGTTGCTTGTATTTTAACTAAGATAAATAGAGTTTTATGAATCAAAAAAGTGTTCTACAATAAACACCAGTAATATATAAATAATATGGTGACTTGTTTCACTAACTAGAAACTATAATTTTAGTAGGAGATTAAAAAGAGTTTTATATTAAATTCGGAGGAATGACTATGATCAAGCGTATCACCGTTATAGTAATCATTGCTCTTGGGACGGCTTTCTTTTTCATCCATTTCTCGGGTGATGATACGAATGATAAAAAAGCAGACCATCAACCGAAGATTACACCACCGGGTAATGAAAATAAAGAGGTCCCGGAGCTGGGAACATCTTTGGACAACATATTCGAATGGGCAGAACAAGGGAAAATCTTGGACAGCAATATCATCGTTGGTGAAACGACTGCTGATGATGTGCAAGAAGCTTGGGGAGAACCGGGTGAAATCGCTGATACGGATGTTGGCCTTTTTTTGAACTATCCGTCACATGACATCGATGTCGGGATTACAGACGATATGGTGTCCGATGTGCGTTCGGCGCAGAAAACATACACGTCGTTCGATCTGGATACGATTAGATCATATGAAAAGCCGGATGATACACGTTACTATCAAGACGAAGATCATCATCAAATCATTCTTGTCTATGACCTTTCCGACGATTATGTTTTGAAATGGATATTGCCGGAACCTGCCGATAATTCAGATAACCCTGAGGTGGATCATATTTCATTATCAAAGAAAATGAGCGGAGTTGACGGTATGAGCCTTGATGAAAAAATTGGACAAATGATTTTTAGCGGGGTCGATGGTACGGAAATGACCGACGAAACAAAAAGCATCATTAAGAAATATCACGTTGGAGGTATCATTTTATTTGCTAATAACATCGTAAGTAAGACTCAAACCGTTGATTTTTTAAATGATATGAAAGCTGTGAATGCTGACAATCCTTACCCGTTATTGCTGGGAGTCGATGAAGAAGGCAGCAATGTGACACGAATGCCTGATGGGGTGAAAAGCCTGCCGACGAGCGGTTCGCTTGGAAAACTGAACGATCCGGATGTGTCCTTCCATGTCGGTACGATCCTCGCTGAGCAGTTGCAAGCGTTCGGTTTCAATTTGGACTTCGCACCTGTGCTTGACGTAAATAGCAATCCGAATAATCCTGTCATTGGCGACCGTTCGTTTGGTGATAACCCGGATATCGTTACCAAGCTGGGTATCCAGACGATGAAAGGAATCCAGGATAAAGGGATTATTTCGGTCATCAAACATTTTCCTGGGCACGGGGATACGGACAAGGATTCCCATTTAGAACTCCCGAAGGTCGATAAAAGCTACGAGGAGCTGTCCCAATTGGAACTTGTGCCATTCCAAAAAGCCATTTCGGAAAATGCCGATGTCAGCATGATCGCCCATATTCTGCTGCCGCAAATCGACGCAAATTATCCTGCGTCCATGTCGAAAGAAGTAATCACGGGCATATTGCGAGAGGACTATGATTTTGATGGTGTCGTCATTACCGATGACTTAACGATGGACGCGATTACGGATCATTATAGTGTTGCTAATGCAGCAGTCCAGACAGTGAAAGCGGGCGGAGATATATTGCTTGTTGCACATGATCCAGATTTGACTGCCACTGTTTTTGATAAATTGAAAGCGGCAGTTGAAAATGGGGAAATAAGCGAGGACAGGATTGACGAAAGTGTGGAACGCATCACAGATTTGAAAGCAAAATACCAGCTGTCGGATGAAAAGACGCCAGTACCCGAGTTCCAATCGATCAATGAGAAAGTGGAAGCCATTTGGCAGAAGGTGCCCTGATCAATTAGGGGCGGTTTGATGTACGGTGAGAATCACTGTGTATTTTTAGGATTAGTGCTTTTGGGTGGGGTCTAATGGCAGTTTGGGAGGGGGATTAGTGAGAAACTGCGAATAAAAGCGTTCTAAAGGCATTATGGGAAAGGGAAGCCGAGAGAAACTGCGAATAAAAGTGTTCTAATGGCATTATGGGAAGGAAAAGTCGAGAGAAACTGCGAATAAAAGTGTTCTAAAGGCATTATGGGAAGGAAAAGTCGAGAAAAACTGCGAATAAAAGTGTTCTAAAGGCAGTATGGGAAGGGGAAGCCGAGAGAAACTGCGAATAAAAGTGTTCTAATGGCAGTATGGGAAGGGGAAGCCGAGAAAAACTCCGAATGAAAGTGTTCTAAAGGCATTATGGGAAAGGGAAGCCGAGAGAAACTGCGAATAAAGTGTTCTAAAGGCATTATGGGAAAGGGAAGCCGAGAGAAACTGCGAATAAAAGTGTTCTAAAGGCATTATGGGAAGGAAAAGTCGAGAGAAACTGCGAATAAAAGTGTTCTAATGGCAGTATGAGGAAAGAAAGCTGTGAGAAACTGAGAATAGAATGCGAAATAGTGTGCACTCCAAAGCTGTTTTACATGTTTATGCATGCCAGTCTATTTCGATAAATAGATTTTGGCCAGGACTTCTGGCGGTCATATTAACAAGCAGGGAATTGGATATATTTCTTACTTTTTCTTAAAAGGTTTGGGTTTTTGGTCGTGGGTGGCGGGATGTTTGGGGATGTGACGGTTGGGGTGTGCTTTTATATGCTTGGGGTACCGCGGAATAACAGTGAGGGTGCCTTTGCATATAGGGGTATTGTTGTTGAAGGAATGTGTGTTTGATGAAGTGTTGGAGAAGCATGAGCGGATTATTTTTCATTTGATACATAAATATGGGATTCGTGATGCGGATGGGGAGTTTTATCAGGAGGGATGTATTGCGTTGTGGCGGGCTTGGGAGGAGCATGATGCTTCGCTGTCCCGGTTTTCGACGTATGCGTATTATGCGGTGAGTCGGACTTTTTTGGATAAGATCAGGAAAGATAATCGTAAGCTGGAGCAGTATCGGGATTGGATGCAGCGGATGCGTGTGGATGATGCGGTTCGTGAGGATGTGCTTGGGATGGATGAGCGTGTGTTGGCTGAGATTCGCAAGGTGTTGACGGAGAGGCAGTGGGTTTGGTTTGAGCAGTATGTGCTGCGGGAACGGTCTTTGCCTGAGATTGCGGAGAGTGAAGGGGTGTCGGTGCATGCGGTGAAGAATTGGGGGCGATTGGCGAGGGAGAAGTTAAAGCGATTGTTGGTGAGGGTGGGGTATGTGTAAGTATATAAAATTCTTGTGTGTTAAAATATTGTATAAGATGGAATGTTTATTCAATATTTTTAAATGGCTTGTTTAACGAAACTATAAGATTGGATAAAACATAGTATTTTCAATACAATTTACCTAGGATGAACAGTGTTATGAAGGGAGTTGAAAAATGTGAGAATGAAAACAACAATACCGTACCTCCCAGTATATGAAATAGACAACGCAGTGAAATTTTATGAAGATAAGCTTGGTTTCACAAGTCGGTATAACGATTCAAGTTTTGCATTACTATTTCGTGATGAGGTGGAAATTCATCTATGGGCTGCAAACGATAAGGGGTGGCAATCACGCGATATGTCAGATAGGCCTGTTTTAAGTGGAGCTGAAAGCTTCCTTGCTGGAACAGCGAGTTGCAGAATAGGAGTAGAGAAGATTAACGACCTTTTCACTGAATATAAAAATAAAGGCGTACTTTACAGTCCAACAACCGTGATTGAAGAAACACCATGGGGAACGCGTGAGTTCCCAGCTTTAGATTTACATCGCAATTTAATTACATTCTACGAGCCAATTGAATAATGTCCCTAACTTTTTTATAAAGGGAATTTAAATATTCAGTCAGAGTTCTATGGATCAAGCGCATCACCGTTATAGTCATCTTAGTGGATAAGTACATGTCTGGAGGTGTGCAAATATATGTCCAAGTTAGGTCCTTTTGAATTTAAGAACAGCTCGACAGGAATAACGGCAATCAGAAAGGAACGAGCTAATATGCACAACCAAGGAGATTTTATGGATAAATATGATCGCCTATACCCTGACGGAAAATACGTCTTACATGGTGAACCTCCGAGAATTCGAATTCGTGACATGCACAAATATTGTAAGTCTGTTGGGAAACAGCCAATGGAATTAATCTCTAATGTTGCATTGGATGATTTTGCACAATAAGACAAAGTCCTTACTGTCGGTGATCAAATGAAGTAAAGCCCTTCTTCTTTGAGGGGCTATATTTTTAAAATGACATCCTGATTTATTTATAAACTTTATTTTTTGATAACCTAAAGATAGTTTTTAGTTTTTCAAATACATTCTTGTTTATTATAAATACTTAATACCTAACTCATTTTTAGTCTCTAGCAAGGTCTTTTCTGTTTGGAGCAAGTGGTGGTTGTTCTAACCATTTATTTTTGGTCATTAAATTGAACCATTCTTTTGTAATCATTAGATTCTTTAGTATTATTTTTTCGTAAGTCGTCACTAGGTCTACTCGCATTGCAGATGCGAGACCTGAACCATGATAAGCTTGTGAAGATTGTAATAAGAAACCAATATGATACAACATTAACTTATCTGAGAAAGGAGAATCTTGGGAAGTTGTAACCTCGGATTCCCAAGACATAGGAACAGGCAAATTATCTCCTTTTAGTATTTTACTTAGTGATTGAATTTGCTGGTCCGAAGCGTTCTGTATGCTCTCTAAAAACTTTCTAACCTCTTTTGATTGTGTTACTTGACTAAATCCAATGGAAAGTGATTTCTCCATTATTTTCTTTTTCAAATTAAGAGAAAGGGCAATAATTTCTGTTGATGCTAAAGGACGCTTATCCCCAAAAAAACCATCTATAAATTGCTGTCCTGAAGCAAATTCAGGATTCTCTTCAGGGTAAAAGTAAGGGTCTCTTTGAAAATGCCCTTTTTCGAGTAGTAATTCAGTAGTTCGATGATACATACTCATCGCATCATTACTACATGAATCGTAAAAGTGTCGCAAGTCTTCCCTAACAGAAGAACTAAGCGATGTTGAATGCCCAAGTAAACCATGCAATGTCATAATATGTAAATAGTGCAAACAGAAGATATCAGAAAATAACCTTTTGGTCCCTTGGTTAAGATCGGATTCAGTAAAGCCGACGGGTACTGGAAATCCTTCGTTTTCAATAAATTGTCTTATTTGATTTTTTTGTTTATCAAATGTGTTGATTGCATCTTCGAAGAGCAGTTTTATCTTCTCATCCTCTATAATGGATAGCATATATCTATTTACAATATCAACGGCTGTGCCATTAACATATTCACCCCACAATGTTCCTATTTCAGCCGATGTGAATTTTAAATCCTCATTATTCATATAATCACCTCAACATCATGTTGCCCAAGTATTATCATTTTATTAAGATATCTTATCTTCAAACTAAAAAAAGGGGTTATTAGCCCCCTTTTTTTAACTTAATTATTCTTTTGTGATATAACGGGTAATGAGTTATAGAATCATTAATACCAGACCAATAGGATTAAAAATCATTTTCTTTAACCATTTAGAAAGCTTTTCTTCTCTAATTTTATAACCTATATCATTTGCCTTCTTCTTAGCCCTTAATCCCCTTACCTATACAAGTTATTTCAATTTACATACCGTATAGTAAGGGGGTGAAATTTATGGAGGAATTTATTGCTAAGTTAAGAGGGGAAAACGAAGTCCCTCCAGTAAGGACAGATGCTTTTGGAACAGCTAAATTTATCGCAAATAAGGATCGTACAAAAATTAAATTTGAGCTAGAAGTCAACGATATTAGAAATTTTATTCAAGCGCATATTCATTTTGGAGCCCGAGGTGAAAATGGGCCCGTTCTAGCCTTCCTTTTTGGGGCTGATCTAGCGACTTTAGAAGATCAAAATGGGATAACCACTCGCCGAGGAGTAGTTACGGGAGTTATTACAGATAAAGACATCGTTCCTAATAAAGCAGGTGTGAAAAATGTCAACGACTTGCTAAAACTAATGCGAAAAAAATGGACGTATGTAAATGCTCATACCGAACAATATCCTGGCGGAGAAATTAGAGGGCAAATTATTCCCCTTCGCAAGATATATTAAGTGACTATTGTGTCTGTTCCTCATCTCTTAATGGGGGACAGGCACTAGATTTGTTTTTTAATAGATTTTGATTTTCCGCAAACGAGGCGCTTTACTTGAATAAGCTATATAATCAAAAGACACCTTCCATATACAACCATTTATAGATTTGCTGTATGTGGAAGGTCTTTTTACATGTAAAAAATATACTGCTATTTCATACATAAAATGCCTCACTGCTAAAAGATGAAACCTAATATAACTAATACTTTTTTTTTGGCATTACATTATAAAAAGGATGTGTAGGCTTGGGCACATCCTTTTCATATTAATTCAACACTATTATGAAGTTACACTAGTTGAAGAAGTCGGTGCGAAGTTATTAACTGCTAAAGTAATTGGTGCACTAACAGGAACAGTAGATGCTTGAGTAATTGCTACTTGGGATCCACCTGAACTCACAGTAAATAAGCTTGACTGCTGTAAAACTCCATTGACAAATAATAAATAGTAACCATTGTCTGTTGAAGCGGTTGTCAGGTTACCAGTCATTGTATTCCCTGCATCGTCTGTAAATTCTGTCGCAGGTATAGTTACAGTGTCACCTGCTCTCTCATCTTCACTTAAATTATAAAAGTATTTCTCTATTTGTGGATTGGTATCTGTGGTTGTATTAGCAGACATGACGAGTTTAAAAAGTTCTGTAGCCATAAATTACCCTCCCTTCCCTTCTACATTGTATGAGGATAGGACTGCATTTGATTGAGGCAATTGTGTAACCATACATTTGAAATAATCTTTAAATTTAGTGCTTAAACTTTTATTAATTTCGAGAAATCTAATACTGAAGAGACGAACAGGTTTAGGTTTTATTAAAAACTGTAATAAATTGCAGAACAATGGGTGCTCCTTTTAATGGAGTATCCGTTGTATTTAAATAAAGTAACCCTTGTTCCACGAGATAATTGATATTTGGTTGTAGCACCCCGTTGATAAAAAGGTTTTGATAAGATGTATTTTTTGGATTGGGTATTCCTTTATTTCCGTACATGGTTAATTCATCACTATTCGTGTAAACTTTTTTACTATTTCCAATCGTGTTAAATTGATAAATTTCCGTATCAAAGGCTTTATCATTTGTATCTTTAATTGTTAATGATTCGAGAATTATTGGTGCTCCTTCTTGAGGTATATTTGAGGTTGTAAGGGTTAAAATTCCTTCTTCGACTGTATAGTTTGTTTGTGGTTGTAACACACCATTAATAAATAAATTAAAATAAGAAACAACTTCTGGGTCTGGGATACCTTTATCACCGTATGCTATTATTTCATCAGCATCTGTATATTGATTTTTCACACCATCGGAAATCGTATTATACTGATTATTTTCTACCTCAATAATATGGTCATCAGGAGTTTTTAATGTAATGAACTGAATAATAATCGGAGATCCTTCTAAAGGGGCGTCTGAGGTTGTAAGGGTTAACATCCCCTCTTCAACTGTATAGTTTGTTTTGGGCTGCAGTACACCATTAATGTACAGGATTAAATAAGAAACGTCTTCTGGATTTAGGATGCCCCGATCCCCGTACATCGTCAATTCATCTTCATTCGTATATGTCTTTCTTATCCCATCAGACACTGTATTATATTGATAAATTTCTGCTTCAATCGGTATTATGTCATAAGTTACAGCAATTTCGGTATGGAAACATACAAAATCGTAGACTTGGTTTACATTTATGCACACAGGATGTTTCTCTTCTGTATTCCCATAAAGTTCTTTTGCAAAAATAGAGATGGTTGTTTTTGCTTCGGCACTAACAATTGTATCCATATCAATAAAAATATTTAGTTTTTCCATAACACTTCTTCCTTTTTGGAAGGTAGGGATAACCCTACAATAAAAATTCTGTACCTTAAAAGCTAAATCAGTCCCGCTTGGAGCAAAAAGGTAGAGTTGTTTAATAGTTTTAAAAGGGACAGGGGTAGATGGTTGATTTTCACTACTAGAAAAAGCAATGTAGCCCTGTAACGAGAAAGTTACTTCTTCCAAATTAACCGTTTGTCCAGATGGAAGCTTGACTGGTTTTTTAGGACGATTCGTAGGAGATGTGAGTTCAGTAAATACAATCGCATCCGGGTCATCCAAGCTTATGATATTACCATCTTTATCAGATAAATAACAATTTATATTATCATCATCCCTTTCGTACATAACGATCACTCCAAATGCCAAATATGTAGTAGTGTATTAGAGATTGCGATATTAGTAATAAAAATGGGGTTCTGACTACACATAACCTTAAATTTTGTGTTTCCCATTTACACGAACTTATAGTTAATCCATATATTCTATGTATTAGGGGAAGGATATGTTAAGGAAATTCAATCTTAAGAAGGGCTCAAGCAAGGTAAAAGGGAATAAACTACTGTAGAGAACAAATGGAGAGAGTTATAGAAAAGAGCACTGATAGCAGGGGGCTTTAGTCACGAAAAATGTGCCGGAAAATATAATAGAACAGTATACTTGCAACATAATGGAGAATCCCATTAGCTTTATGCTCCTGATTATGTAAACATTGTCAAATGTAGTCGGTAGAGGCTGCAGTACTTGTTAAAAGGAGTGTGAAAATGAGAATAAATGAAAACTTTCAAGCTGATCACGAAGCTTATTCGAATGAACTGAAAGAGAGAGTGACAAACGTATTTCAATACACCTCTCAAATGATTAAATTAAAAAAATTATTATCTCAAATGAAAAAGGAATCCGAGAATATACGAACGCTTTTTATTACAGAAGAAGAGTTAATGGAAAAAAGGCATGCATTAAACCTATTTGATTCTAGAATGCAAGCAACGGTTTATTACACGTTGAAAAATATAGAAAATTACCAAATGCAAGATTGGAAAAAATTATTTGATGAAGGAGAATAAATAGTAATGAAAGAGTCCATTGCTTTTCAACAAAGAGTGGAACGATTGGATAGAGCTCTACTTTCTTCGATTGAGCAGTTTAGAAGTGGAAATGATCATCTTGGTCTGGATCATTTTCTTCACAGTATAGACGACATTGAAATGTTAACCGAATTTCACCAATATAGTGGAGAGCCACAAGAACACCTAGATAAACTAGTGAAAGTTTTAGACAAGATATATGAAACTTTGAAAAATAAGGATGTCATTGGATTGACAGACCTATTAGAATTTAAACTTTCCCCCCTCATTAATGAATGGTATGAAAAGAGGGATGATTTATGATTATTGCAAACGAGCATGAAACAAAAGAGATGTTTCAGAAAAATGTACAGCTGCTATCGCCATGGTTAAGGGAATCAGTACTTCAAATCGATGAAAAAGAACTTTGGGAAAAGGTTCAGGTTACCTATAATGATGAAGGCATGCCTCTATGCAAATATCATGATAAAAATACGAGTTTTCAAATTACGAGTGAACGACCAGTTCAAGAAGCTAAGCAGTGGTGTGATACCCTTTCTCTACAAGGTAAAGGGGCCATTTTTATGTATGGCTCTGGTTTTGCTTATTCTTTATTTGAAATTTTTAAACAAAAACAGCCCCATACATTAGTTGTACTTTTTGAAGAGGATATTTCCCTTTTTACAGCAATGCTCTACTACTTTGATCTAGAACCCATTATCCATACACAAAAAATCGCTTTTCTTATTGGTGATGTTGAACATTTTACTGAAGCTTTTGAACAGCTGTTTTTTAGTATTATTTTCGCTAATTGTACTTCCCCGGTTCTTGCATTTACCCCAATCGCATTAAGAAATTTTAAACCTCAATACTTAGAAATTCATCAATATATTTTTTCTAAATTAGGATTATTTGTTTTTTATATCGGAAATGATCATTTGGACACATTAATCGGTTTTAACAATTTGATCGGTAATATGAAAGAAATTGTGCAGAGTCCATATTTAAGCTGTCTAAAAGATCAATATAGGGATATACCAGCATTCATTGTTGCGAATGGTCCTTCATTAGATAAAAACATTCATCAATTAAAGAAAATTCAAGGCAAGGGATTAATTATTAGTACAGAATCAGCGATTGTTCCGTTGTTGAGAAACCATATAAAACCCGATATATTAACGATTATTGAACGAACGAAAAACACGTATACGTATCACTTTGAAAATATAGAATATCCTGAAGATATTGCTTTATTAAGCTTGGCTCTTGTTGATAATCAAGTTTACCCTGCCTTTCCTGGAGAAAAAATCCCTATCTTCCGAAAAAATGAGGCTATCAACAATTGGGTGAATAAATATGTTGGTGATGGTATAGGAATTGATGCAGGTGCAAATGTGTCTCACCTTGCTTTGGAACTTGCAGTATATCTTGGAGCTAATCCGATTGTTTTTGTTGGTCAAGATTATGCCTTTGGTCCTGAAGGCCTTACCCATAGTAAAGACGCCGTTTATTCAGAAGAAAAAGGGAAAAAAGCGAGAGAGGTATTAAAGTCAAAGCCTGTGGTTTATGTGGAAGGTAATGATGGAACAATGATTCCTTCGACCCAATTATGGACTGATTTTAAGCAAGGATTAGAAAGGAAAATTTTCACTCATTCTTATAAAAACATAATCAACGCAACAGAAGGTGGAGCAAAGATTAATGGAACCGAGTGTATGCGATTGTCGCGTGTTATGGAGGAGTATTGTACAGAACCGATACCGAATCGTGTCCATCAACTAATTGCTGACAAAAAGAAAGAACTTGATATTACCGGAAGAATACAGGGGTTACAAGCATTCATAAAAAATATAGAAGAATATTTACAATTATTTTATACCCTTCGTAAAGAGGCGATTAAAGGAAAACAAATTTGTCAGGAAATGATACAAATATCTGAATTCAAAGATCATGAAAAATATTACAAATTACTAGAAGAGGCATATAAGGACAATATGCAAAGGTATCAACTTTTTATATCAGATGAGTTGTACCGTAGTTTTACGCAGCAGATTGTCTTTGTCTATTTTTACCTATTGAATCATCAGGGATTAATTGATACCCCTAAGAAAATTAAGGAAACGTTCCAGTTACAGCATGATTTTTTCCATCACTTAAATGTTGTTTGTCAAAGTGTATCTATTCATTTAGAAAATGCTATGGAATCATTAGAAGATATTCAGCTTGAGTTGAGAAAAGGTTGACTAGGGAGGAACGTTATATGTATCATATTGAAGTTTTGCAAAGGAAACTAGATCAATTAATGAAGGAACCGGATAATCCTGATCTTTATAATGATATTGGGGTACTACTCTATCAGCTAAAAGATTGGCACAATGCAGAGATGTACCTGCAAAAAGCCTACCAGCTTGATTCAAGCAATAAGGATGTATTATATAATTATGCTCAGCTTTTAAATGAGCAATATCAATGGGAGAAAAGTATTTCTATTTACACGGCTTATTTAGACATGGAACCAAATGATATAGAAGTTATACAAAAAGTAGGTAACACTTGTTATTTAATAGGAGATTATCAAAAAGCACAAAAGTTTTATGAACAGTTAAAAGTGAATGGAGAGGAGAATCTAGATCGATGACTGAGAAAAAGCAGTTAAGCCTATGTATGGTTACGAAAAATGATGAAAAGCACTTGCCAGCATGCCTGGAAAATATGGATGAGGTCGCTGATGAAGTCATCATGATAGATCTAGGTTCAACAGATCAAACAGTGGATATTGCGGAGAAAGCAGGAGCCAAAGTTTATCAAAGGAAATGGAACGAAGACAATAGTGAAGTTAAAAATGCTTGTTTAGATTTGGCACAAGGCAGATGGGTCTTATTTCTTCAAGCAAATGAGACCATTGCGGAGGAGCAACTGAAAAAATTGCCTCTTCTCTTAAAGAATCCAAATGCTGAGGGATATTTACTATATATTGATCAATATTCAAAAAAGAACAAAATTTTGTCTCCTGTACATTCTCTGCGATTGTTTCGGAATCGTAAAGAATATCGGTATCAATATAGAATATTTGAGCGAATACCAGAAGAGCATTTAAATAATATAAAAGATGCAGGAATTAGAATTATTCAACACACTGATCAATCTTTATTAAATAATAATAAAAAGAATAAGTTGTTAAAGGATGAAATGGCAAAATATCCAGGTGATAGTTATCTTCATTATATGTATGGAATGGAGCTTTTAAATGAAAGGAGGTATGAGGAAAGTGTACATTTTCTGGAAAGTGCACGCAAAAACGTGAAAAACAACTATTTATTTGCTCCTCATTTATATAAATGTTTAAGCTGGAACCTTTTTTCATTAAAACGATATAAGGAAGCTTTCACTATTTTGGAAAGAGGCTTGAAATTGTTTCCTGCTTACACTGATTTTCTCGTCTTACGAGGGGATTTATATAAGCAAGATAAACAGTACGAAAATGCTATTCGAGATCTTGAACAATGCTTAGAGATAAAAAGGAATCCAAGTGTTTCCATACCTAAACCAGAAATTCATATTTCGGTAGTTCTAGAAACGTTAGCAGAGATCCATGAACTTATTGATAATGAACAAATAGCGCTTACCTATTACCAACAAGCATACGAGTTAAACCATACGAATCAAAAACTATTATATAAGATAGGGGAACTAGCAAAATTGGCCGACAAGAATGAAATAGTAGAAAATATAATGAAGTCGGCAGTAGAGGAAAATAATCTTGAAAAGATAATGATACTAATGGATATCTATTTACAGCATCATAAGTATACGCAAGTGATATTCTATTTGGATGAGATAGGGTCATTCCTTGGCAATAAGGAACAAGTAGCAAGTATTAAGTTCTTCTGTTATATGATGATGGGGAAAGTAAAAGAAGCTGAAGTCCATTTTTCCATGATAAATAAGAAAAGTCCCATATATGAGCATGTTCTTTTACAACGACTGGAAAGCTGTTGGTTTTATGACGATTGGGAAAAAGCAGAACAACTACTGCAAGAGGTTAATCAAAGAGAAAGTATTAATCAACACATTAAAAATTTGTATCATTTACTCCACAATTTGTTCACAGGAAAGGTTAGTGGTGATTCAAGGAAGCTTCAAAAACAAGAATACGAAATGGTCAGCATATTGATAGAGAACCTGTTATGGAAAGAGCAGGAGGAAAAAGCAAAACTTGTGCTTCCTTTATTATTACAGGGACAACTAGGAAAAGAACCGTATATGAAATTGGCTCAGCTATGGGCAGAAAAGAATGATTTCGATACGATTCAAATCCTATTTAAGTGTGTGAAGCACGAGCATCAGCTGGAATTCAAACAAAAAATTATTCAGCACTTGTTACGAAATAATTTTATTTCAACCGCAAATAGGGTAAATAAACTAGGTGATTCAAAATCACTCGGTGCTTTAGATTATGTGCTCTGGTCGAGATGCTTTATGTACAGGTTGGAGAAGTGTATAGAAAAAGTACAGGAACCGGAATCAGTAACAGAAGTTCATAATACCTTATCATGGAAAGAAAAAGAAAAAGAGAAACCAAATAAAGCATTACTAGCATTTTATCAGAACTTAAGTATGAAAAGTAGAAATTCAAATGAAGGTATAATAGAATGTGATGTTACTGATAAAACATGTGCGGAAATCCACTCTGATATTGGTGAAGTATTTGAAAAAAGAAGAGAACACAAAGCAGCATTTACTGCCTACTTGCGCTCCTTACAGTGGGATCCTCAAAATCAACATACACAAAATAAAATAAGCAATATATTTGGCAACAATCAAATGGATTTTAGTGCTTTTTTAGAGGAGAAATCATGGCCATTAGAAGGCGCTGTGTTTCGTGAAAAAGAAGAATATATTCATTATGTTTTCGGTCTTATATATTTTAATAAGCAACAGTATGAAAAAGCACATGCTTTTTTTATGGAAATCCAAGATAGCGAAATGTTATCCTCGATCGCTCAGCCTTACATTTTCGGCTGCTTATGGTTTTCGGGAAACGAAGAAGAAGTAAAGAAGCAAATCAGTGAGCTAAACAGAGATTCTCACGTTGTTCCTGCTTTTTTAAGTATCTGTAAAGATTACATTTTAGATAAATTAGCAGAGGGATCTCAAAAACATAAAAATAGCGAACTAATAAAAGAGGAGCAAGAAAAGGTAAGAAAGATGGTATCGGCAAGAACATTTTTTATATGATCTTATACAGGAAGACTTTACGGAAATGCTCCGTACCAGCAAAAAGTTTGTAAAATAATAGCACATATCCTTTTAACTCCATCGTTGTTAGTTTCTTTTTGAATTTGCCAGTTGCTCACGATTTGGTGCTTGAGGAGGTTTTTCTAACCATTTGTTTTTTATCATAATATTTGCCCCATCCTCAGCATAACCTGCGATTTCTGCAGATAGACGAACAAAATGTGCTGCTACATCTCTTCGAGCACTTGTCCCCGCTGCGGCTCCATAAAAGCCCATGCCTGCAGCAATTAAAGCTGTCGTGTGGAACATCATTAACTTATCTGAAAAGGGAGAAGCAGTTGTATTTGTAACCCCTGTATCAGACATCATGGATACTGGAAGATCATTTTCGCGCAGGACTGATTCAAAAATTTCAACGTGTTTAGAAGCAATTTGTTTTCCTCTTAACATATAATCTCGAACATTTTGCATTCTCGCTGTTTGGCTAAAGCCTGTAAGAAGCCAGTGACCTAATTCATTTCTTTTTAAATTAAAAAACAAGTTCATAATTTCAATTGTAGTTAAAGGTCTTCTCTTACTGAACCAGCCTGCCAAAAAACTTTGTTCTTGAACAAATTCAACTCTTTCAGGAGAAGGAATAATAGGTGGTCTACTGTGGATACCTTTTGTTAATAGAACATCTGCAGAACGATTATAAAGTTCCATAGTAAAATTAGAACATTCTGTATAAAATGCTCTTACATCACTTCTAGATGAGTTAGCTAATGCAACGCTGTAAATATTCGCTTGAAATTTGCCTATGTTTGCAAGGTAATTCAGAATAAAAGGATCTGTAAACATACGAGGTGCTGTTAAGTCTACATCATTTTCTGTGAATCCTGTTGGAATAGGGATTTTTTCTTCCTTAAACATTTCGTCTATCTTTTTCAAATGATCAGTGCTTTGTTCGATGGCATACGTTAACAATGGACGAATTTCAGGATCTTCAAGATGTTGTTCAAAATGTTGGAATACACGTACAAACATGCTATCGTTCATATAGGTTGTCCAAAGGTTTGCTATTTCAGCAGAATCTAATGGAATATTGTCCTTTTTAAATTCAAATGTCATCGTGATCGCTCCTTTTTAAGTACGCCATTATCATCTATGTATAGTTAGTCAGTAAATATAATAACCGGAATATGTTGTATTATTCAGCATGCCTGCCAATTTCGTATTTTGTCTAATAAGTGGGGTGCTTATTTTTTTGATGAGAACATTGATTACTCTTCACCAAAAGGATTGGTTAATTGCAAGGGTGTGTCTCGGAAATAGCGGAAGGAGGACCCGGCAAATCAACAAATTGTGTCACCGTGGAGAGTGTAATAAAAAAGCTCTAGAGTTTAATTTCAGCGCTGTCAAGGTCATTAAATCTACAGTTCCAGTAGGTTTTATATCAGAATTACGAGAAAAATATCATACGAACAATATTATATTTTCAACGGAATTTTTAAAACTGACGGACATGCCTTATATGATAACTTGTATCCATCTCGAATTGTATGGGTGCTTTTTGTCTGATTTAGTGTATGATGGTCGAAATATTTACTAAGTAGAAGATAGGGAGTAAAGGAGTCAAAAGTCCATGAGCTATACGATTGATACAAATAAAGTGTATTTGGTCACTGGAACTACAGGTTTTATCGGATATTATGTATCTTTAAAACTATTAAAAGCTGGCTGCGGATTTATTGTATGAAGCGGTTGGGTTTAAAAGAAGTATTTCAATCTAGCAAATCATGAAACGTTTAATTCAGAATCAGCAAAATGCTTATATTTATTCGTATTATTCCACATAGCATTAAAGTGGTGCGTCCATTCTAATGCTAACTCATCATTTTCCATAACAACTAAAATCTTATCGTGTTTATCTCTAGCTGCTTTAGTCCAATTGTAAGAACCAACTGTTACAATAGCGCTGTCTACTATGGCCATTTTTAAATGCATACTTCCCCGGTGCGAATTGACTTTCACTGGTACACCGGCATGTTTTAGTTGTTGTAATATCTTGTCTTGGCCACGTGCTTTCGATGATTGGTAACGGTCGGTAATTAATCTGACTTTTACACCTCGATTTGTAGCCTGAAGAATACTTTGTAATATCCCTTGGTCAGTAAACGTATAAACAGCAATATCGAGTTTTTCTTGAGCTTGCTCTATAATATTTTTAAGAATCAGATCTGGTTTTTTATCTGTTTTAGTGAAAGCATAATTTAATGTAAAAGGTGTCTGGTTATAATCTGATTCTATATTATTTTCCTTTAATGACTTTCCATCATCTTTTTTCTGACCCTTATACAATATGTAACCCGCAATCGATGCTCCTACAGTACACGCCCCAATAATAGTAAGTGCATCCATCAACCCACCTCCCATAATATGAATATGTAGATAGGAGTTTGTCTTATTCAACTAATGTAAATAGAGAAAGAATTTACTTATCCAATTTTTTGATGGAATTAGGAGCGATTGACGCGGGAGAAGTTGCGGCGGTTGTTGGTGAGGGTGGGGTATGTGTAAGTGCCCTTCTTTCCAATGATTGGACATCATGGATGCTAGTTCTGGGTGAGAGAGAATGGGTTAAAGTGGACTGTTGTTCCACAATTGGGCCAGATTGTTTTAAATATCCATCGAAAATATGATAAAAAGTATCGTACTTAGTTCAAATAGTAAGGTGAAAAAGAACCAAGCTAACATCACATTTCACTCCAAGGATGACATCTTCATGGATCTGTGACATAATTGATGTGTTGAAATTTGCAACAAGTGAGGGATTGGAATGATTAAGGCATTGTTGATTGCACCGTACTCAGGTTTAGTTGAATTAGCGAAAAAAGTGGCACTTCCGGATGATGTTCAGTTAGATGTTGTCATCGGAAATTTGGAAGAAGGGGTGAAAATAGCACAACAAGCCGAAAATCAAGGCTATCAGTTAGTGATTAGTCGTGGTGGAACGGCGACAATGATTCAAGATGCTATTTCCATACCCGTTGTTCATATAGATATTACTGGTTACGATATGCTTCGGGTGTTTACCTTATTACGTGGACTTGAAAGTGGTGTTGCATTAGTTGGTTATTCTAATATCTCAGAAGGTGCCAATACCATTTGCAACATTTTAGAATTTGACGTAAAAATGATAACGATAAAAGATAGAAAAGAAGTTAGAGGGCATTTACAACAATTGAAGCAAGACAACTATTCCGTTGTGATTGGTGATGTTATTACTGTTCAAGTTGCCGAAGAAATCGGATTACGAGGTGTATTGATAACATCTGGAAGGGAAGCCCTCATGGATGCAATTGAGGAAGGGAAGCGTGTTTATCATTTTTTTCGTAAAGTAAATCGCCGTTTTAATTACCTTCGTCATGGTTTTACCAATACTCCTTTGCCAATTGTACTATTAGATCAACAGCAAAATATTA
The DNA here is from genome assembly GCF_010993965.1 of Gracilibacillus sp. YIM 98692. Taxonomy (GTDB): domain Bacteria; phylum Bacillota; class Bacilli; order Bacillales; family Amphibacillaceae; genus Gracilibacillus. Next base: position 100,704 of record NZ_WIXM01000010.1, read on the forward strand.
TCGAAAAAAATGTGAAATTTGATCAAGAAATCAAACACCAACAAATCGTAAATTCCCCTAGTATTGCCCAATTAATTCAGCGGGTATTAACAGGTGAAGGTACATATTGGACTGAATTAAGAGAGGATGATAATGGCTACGATATTCAAGCATTTGTTGTTAATGAACGTGAAGGAATTGTTGGATTAATCCTTCATTCCTCCTTAATTGATAGAGAAATGCAGTCATTTACTATCTATGACAGTATTGGCCATGTACCAATCCTTGGGGAAAGTCCCTTTGCTCATCGCTTAAAAGAAAATCTCGGACAGTATGTGGATACAGATGAACCTGTGTGTGTAGTAGGTGAACCTGGCGTAGGAAAGCTTACCCTTGGTAAAGAAATACATTTTCAGCGGTTTGGCCAAGATGCACCTCTGATTTTGATTGATGGTGAAAAACTAAAAGATACGGAACTTACAACAATGACGAGAAAAATAAATCGATTTGATAAAGGGACTCTTGTGATAAAAGATATAGACAAATTGACTGGTACGATATTAGCAACTATTGAACAAGTCATTTATTTTGCGACCAACTTGAAAGTGATTGCGTTGGCGAATCGGACATTGGACCATTTGGTTGCAGAGGGTAGTCTTTCAGAAGCACTTTATCAAAAGGTTGCGAAGTATCCGTTACACATTCCACCATTAAGGAAGAGGAAAGAAGACATCCAAGCATATGTCGATTTCTATATTACGGAGTTTCATACCCGGGAAGGAATTGAAACTTTGGGAATGAAACGAGAGGCGGTCGGACAAATGCAACAATATAATTGGAAAGGTAATCTAAGTCAATTAAAACAAGTTGTCCGTGAATTAACGATGATGTCAGACGGGAATTATATTGAACGATCTCAAGTCGAACAATTGTTGACTCAATATGAAGATGAAGATCAGTCTGCAGACCAAGGTATATCCTTACAAGGAACATTAAAGGAGATTGAACAAAAGGTAATAAAGGCCGTGTTAGAAGAAGAAAATCAAAATCAATCCAAAGCGGCTAGTCGATTAGGAATAAACCGCTCAACGTTGTGGCGAAAGCTGAAGTCGTAGTGGAACGAATATCCTACACAGTAGTGGAAGTGCACCCTCATTACATTAAAAATGCCATAAATAGAAATCAGATAGAAAAGGCTCGGTATTCTAAACCGGGTCTTTCTTACCATATAGGAAAGTATAAATTGTTAGCAAGGAAGCAATTTCGACGTAGTGGAACAATTTTAGGAATATAGATAAGTGCAACTACGTCTCTGACTTCGCCAAAGGCTCGTCAATCGACGAGTTTTCTTTATTATTTGCCCCTCCATATTAGGAGTTTTTCTTGTTTTTGTGTTGCAAAATAAAACTATTTAAGTAAATAATGATAAAAAAACTAGATTATTTTCTATTTGTGTGTTGCAATATTGATCTATTTTATATATAATCATAATTGTAAACGGTTTACAAAGAAATGTTGCAACACCGACAAAAACAATTTATTTGAGGGGGATTTACAATGCAAATTAAAGCAACGTTAGAGAAAATACCAGGAGGTATGATGGTTGTTCCATTATTACTTGCTGCAATATTAAACACATTAGTACCTGATTTATTAAGAATTGGTAACTTTACACAAGCACTATTTGTTGATGGAGCGGGTACATTAATCGCACTATTCTTACTATGTACTGGTGCTCAAATTAATTTAAAAAGTGTTGGGGTAAGTCTTGGGAAAGGTGCAACATTATTGGCGACTAAATGGTTAGTAGGTGCTGCTGTAGGTTTAATCGCTTACATGTTCGTTGATGACAATGGGCTATGGTTAGGTCTTGCACCAATTGCAATTATTGCAGCGATGACCAATAGTAACGGTGGGCTTTATGTAGCAATGGTAGGTCAATATGGAGACAAGACAGATAGGGCAGCATACTCGTTACTTGCATTAAATGATGGACCATTTTTTACAATGGTAGCGTTAGCTATTTTCGGCGCAATGGGATTTGTTGATGGTATGTTCTCATTTGTATCCTTTCTTTCCGTTCTACTTCCAATCATTGTTGGTATGGTATTAGGTAACTTAGACGGGGAAATGAGAGCGTTTTTAGACAAAGGAAGCTCCATGTTAATTCCATTCTTTGCATTCGCATTAGGTATGGGAATTGACTTTGGAAGCATTATTGAAGGTGGACTATCTGGTATAATTCTTGGATTATTAACTGTATTCGTTACTGGAACTGTTGGATACATTGTCTTTAAAGCAATGAAATGGAATCCGATTGTAGGTGCAGCAGAAGGTTCTACTGCTGGTAATGCGGTAGCAACACCTGCAGCAATCGCAGCTGCCAGTGCAAGTTTTGCGGCACATGCGGACCTTGCAACTGTACAAGTTGCGGCATCAACAGTAACAACAGCAGTCCTATTGCCAATATATATTGCCTTTTTAGTAAAACGATTAGAGAAAAAAGGTGTACGTCTACCGGAAGATTATGCAATTAAAGAATGAGCTTAAAATTGAAAATGAGGGATCAACATGAGTAAACTAATTGGAATCATTGCAGATGATTTAACTGGTGCGAATGATAGTGGTGTGCAATTAACCGAAAAAGGGATTAATACTTCTGTTTTGTTTGATATCCCTGAGCATACTCATGATTTAGATAGTGGATTAGTGATTGATACCAATTCCCGCTCTTTATCGAATCAAGTAGCAAAATCAGAAACTAAACAGGCTGCTTTATTTCTTAAAGAGGCTGGTTATCGTTATGTTTATAAAAAAATGGATTCGACGCTAAGAGGACATATTGGTACGGAACTACAAGCACTATCTGAAGTGTATTTGCCAGAGTTTATTATCATTGCTCCTGCCTTTCCAGCTTACGGCAGAACAACTAAGGACGGGGTTCATTATGTGAATGGCGTAAAACTATCAGATACCGAAGTTGCAAAAGATCCAAAACACCCAGTTAAAGAATCATATATACCAAGACTGATAGAAAATGAAATTGGTGAAGCGGTAGGTTTATTAACAAAAGTGGATATTAATGGATCTTCCTTACGTGAAAAATTACAAACTTTTAAAGAAAAAAATATTCAGTATGTTGTTTGTGATGCAGAATCACAAGAAGAATTACAACAGATGGCACAACAGATGGTAAGTATTTCTGAACAGATCATTTGGGCTGGATCAGCAGGTTTAGCTGAGGTTCTACCTGAAGTGTTAGGAATTGGTCAACAGGTGGAGGCGCGTTCATTCACTAAAACTGCAAATGTATTGACGGTCTGTGGAAGTTTATCACAAGTAACACAGAGCCAAGTGAAGTTTGCGGCTGAACAGGCTGATGTTTTTACTGTTGAATTGGATCCAGTTCAAATGTTTACGGATAAATGGAAAACGCTAAGAGAAGGATATATAGAAGAATGTGTTCAAAGGATGGAATCAGGGGATGACGTGGTGGTTTATGTTCCATCAAATGAACAAGTACGTGAGCAAGTAAAACAAGTCGGAAGTGAATGGAACTTGTCCGACAATCAAATCGGAGAACGAATATCACAAGCGATTGGTGAAATTGTTAATGGAGTTTCAGAAAAAAATGAAAATCTATCCGGTCTTGTTTTAACTGGCGGTGATACAGCGAAAGATGCTGCTCGTCAGCTAGGTGGAATAGGCTTTCGTTTGATTAAGCAATTGGAAGCAGGAATTCCACTCGGTACTTTAATCGGTACTGAAAAAGAATTTAAAGTTGTAACAAAAGCTGGTGCATTTGGTAGTCAACAGTCAATCTATCAAGCGATGCAAGTATTGAAGGGAGTTTCAAGTGATGAGTAAGAAGCCGATTATAGGAATTACAATGGGAGACGCTGCCGGAGTAGGACCAGAAGTAATTGTGAAAAGTCTCCAACATAAAGAGGTTTATGAACAAGCACATCCAATTGTGATTGGTGACGCTAAAATGCTAGAACGTGCGGCAGAATTTTTAAATGCTGAGATTACGGTAAATAAAATTGACCATCAAGCAGATTATACTGCAACTACTTTTGGGGAAATAGCATGCGTAGACTTGAATTTACTTCCAGCTGACCTTCCGTTTGGAGAAGTTTCAGCTGATGCAGGGGATGCAGCATTTCAATATTTGAAAACTGCCATTGAACTAGCGAATGATGAAAAAATTGATGCCATTTGTACAGCGCCACTAAATAAAGAAGCGTTGCACAAAGGTGGCCATATTTACCCTGGCCATACAGAAATTTTGGCGGAGTTAACGAATACAAAAGACTTCTCCATGATGCTATCTTCACCTAAGTTAAAAGTGATTCATGTAACTACACATATGGGTCTTATTGATGCAATCAACCGCATTGAACCTGAACGTGTATATAAAGTAATTCGTTTGGCGCATGATACCCTTTCTAAATCAGGAATTCAACAGCCGAAGATTGGTGTTTGCGGCATTAATCCACACGCAGGAGAAAATGGCTTGTTTGGTAATGGAGAAGAAGAAGAAAAAATTGATCCTGCTATTAAACGTGCGAAGGAAGAAGGCATTGATGTTGAAGGAGCCCTGCCAGCAGACACGCTATTCTTCCGTGCGCAACGTGGTGACTTTGACATTGTTGTTGCGATGTATCACGACCAAGGGCACGGCCCAATTAAAGTGCTGGGTCTAGAAGCTGGAGTGAATATTACTGTTGGCCTACCAATCATCCGTACGAGTGTTGACCATGGTACCGCATTTGACATAGCGGGAAAAGGAATCGTTGATGATGGAAGCATGATTGAAGCACTACGCCAAGCAATTGAGTTAGCACCAGAAAAATAAAGCAAAGACAAAACTGGTCTATGTAGATGACATAGACCAGTTTTTTAGCATATGCGTGCCCAGTAAGCCGATTGGACTCTTAAACGATGTGGCTCGGAGCCACTCCAACCCATTTTTTAAACATTCGATTAAAGTAGTATTGGTCACAGTATCCGAGGTATTCCGCTTATTTCTCTTATAGACATCTGCGTATTTTTAAGCAGATCCAAGTTCGCTTAACTAATATAGATAAAACTTTTTTAAGGGTAACTGGATCAAACGATAAGTGTCATTTTCATTGTATTTCTTATTGATTTGGTTTTTATTCAGCTGTTAAGTACCAAGTTTATGAGATCTAGTCTTGATTTTGGCACTTATAACCGTTATAAGTGTCATTTTTTGTCGTGTGGTTATTAATTTTGGTACTTAATGGTGTTTTAAGTACTATTTTGACAAATTACTTTATTATCTTGGTACTTAACCTTGTGATATGATCAACAGCTTGGTCAGTTAATTGAAAACACATTAACAGGGAATTTAAGTCCCTTTCTTTAACAAGAAGGATAAGTACCCTTCTTTCATGAAAGAAAGTTCTTAAAGTGAAGAAGTTTTATTTATATGTGATTGATTTCCACAATTGGCCAGATTGTTGAATAAATGAAGGAATTTTTTGAAAGCAAGTCGAAGTTTTATTGGAGATGCAACATTCAGTAAGGTGCAATGCAATTGTCTTTTGAGTCCTTGTCTGAAAGAAAACGTTAGACGAAATTGATAAAAGATCTTTGGGGAAGTGTTATGTTGGAAAAGATATTAAATATTATTAATGAAATTACAACATATTTGGGTAATCAAAAGTTATTAGAACAGGATTGGTGGCAAGGTGTAGCTGGTATCACCCAAATAATAGCAGCTGTTATAACTTTGATTGCTTTTTTCTTAGCGAGAAAAACTCTTTTACAAGGAGAAAAAGCACGGCAAGAATCTGTAGCACCTGCGTGGGATATTGTAAATGAAAATTTAATTACAAATATCCACTCAGACCCTAAAAAATACTATTATATTGACGGGAAACTCAATTTGCAAAATACGGGGTTTGGCCCTGCAAGAAACTTAAATTTAAGTTTCAAAAGTTACAATGGGATTAAACCTGAAAGAATGGATATCGTTGGAATAAAAAAAATAGTAGATCAATTGATAAACTACAATTAATAGACGGGACATATTTTATTTTATGGTGAAAGGGATGGAAAAAGATGGAATTATCGCATAAGATAGGCCAAAAACCAATGATTGCGGCTGTAAGACACCTGAGTGATGCAGAAAAGGCATTGGAAAGTGGTGTGGACAACCTATTTTTTATGGGTGGGAACGTGAAAGATTTGATCCATGTGGTTCGGGAAACTTCTGATGCGGGAAAAGGAGCTTTCATACATTTGGATCTTATTCGGGGGTTGTCTAGTACGGATAAAGAGTCGGTTGCATTTGTCGCAGAGTATATTGGAGCGGATGGTATTATTACCCCAAAGAGTCATTTAATTAAAGAGGCAAAAAAAGTAGGGCTGTATTCCATATTACATTTTTTTGTATTAGATTCTCTTGCACTTGAAAACAGTTTAAAATTGGCGAAGACGGTTAGGCCGGATGGTATTGAAATCATGCCGGGTATTATTGATAAGGTAGTTTCTAGGTTTGCCGAGGATTTAACGGACATTCCGGTCATCGCAAGCGGTCTGATTGAAACGAAGCAAGAGATTTCGACAATTTTGCAAGCTGGGGCTACCTCGCTCTCTGTCAGTGATTCTAATTTGTGGTCGCTTACTTTCAATGAAGTTGTTGAATCTGATTGAATTAATCAGACGTCTATTGTATAATATCAATTACGAACCGATAACCGATAAAATAATTAACATAAAAATCTACTTATTTTTTTGAGCGGGTGAATGAGAGAAAGCTCTGATTAATAAGGGGGTAGCATTGTGCGCCCTTTTATTGGTCAGGCTTTCTCTTTTTTTATTGTCTGAAATGAGTTTCAAAACAATAGGGTGGTGTAATTGTATGGGGAAATTAGGAAATCATGGTTGTATCAATGCTCTTAAGTCAGTGGAAGCTTTTTTCTTTGACTTGGATGGTTGTATTTATCATACGAACCAGCCTGCTCCTGGTGCGAAAGAAATGTTGACATTACTGCGACAAGAAGGGAAAAAGGTTGGTTTTATTACGAACAACTCTAGACAAACTGGTGAAGAAATTACAGAAAAACTGCGAAAAATGGATTTAATGGTGTCACCAGAGGAAATTGTAACAGCTACAGAAATGACAGGTGCGTATCTCAAGGAAAAATACGGATTGTTAACGGTAAAAGTTATCGGTTCAAAAGGATTAGAACAATCGTTAGAGAGATGGGGGCATAAGGTGGTTGGTCTGAAAAATCATGTTATGGTTGATGCGATTGTGATCGGCAGGGATACTGCATTTACTTTTGATAAAATACAGTTAATTGAGGAATTAGAAAGTAAAGGCGTAAGGATCGTCTCTACGAACCCTGACTTGTATCATCCGGGTTCCAGAGGAAACAGGGTACCAGAAACAGGTGCATTAGTTGCTGCAATTGAAGCAATTATCGGCAAAACGGTGGAGTATGTAGGAAAACCGAATCCGTATCTATTTCAATTTGCGATGGAGTTTTTCGGCACTAAGGCAGTGCACAGCGTAATGGTCGGTGACAATCTAAACACGGATATTACAGGAGCGGTTCAAGCTGGTATGAAAACCGCCTGGATTCGGGGCGCTGGCATGGATCAAGCATTAGATGTTCGTGATAAATTTATTGCAAAACCTGACGTGATTGTTGATCAGATGGAAGAACTGTTAGCTTATTATCGGGAGTATATCATGATGGCCACGAGTGAAGGAAAGTAAGGTGATGTTTTTGGTTAGACCTTAGTTCCTGAAAAACCAGATTAGAAAATTAGTGGGAAAAAATTAGTATATATTTTAGAAAAGGTGAGGGGATATAGTATGTCTATTCATGATAAGGAATTTTCGATTGTTATTATTCCGGATACACAAGTTTTACCGTGGAAACAGCCATCTATCTATCAAAACTTGACGAAATGGATTAAAGATCATGCAGAAGAACTGAATTTACAAATGGTTCTCCACGTTGGTGATGTTGTGGACACTGGAGAGCGGGATGAAGCTCAGTTCAAGGTGGCGGAAAAAGCGTTTGAGGAAATATATAATACAAATATTCCGATGCTTATGGCGGTAGGGAATCACGACTATGATAATTTGCTTGCTGAAGATCGAAGTTTGAAGATGTTTAACAAATATTTTGGGTTACATCGATATGAAAACTGTCCGTGGTTCGGAGGAACATTTGAGGAAGGACAGATTGAAAACAGTTATGCGACATTGGATATTGGAGGCAGAAGTTTTCTTTTTCTATCGCTTGAGTTTGGTCCGAGGGACGACGTGCTCCGCTGGGCAGACGAGATATTGACGAAATACAGTAATCATACCGCAATTATCATTTCCCATTGTTATATGTACATGTACGGCGAGAGAACGAAAGAGGGGGATCAGCATAATCCGAAAGATTATCCCGGGGCTACCGGTGCTAATGATGGAGAAGATATGTGGCAGAAGTCATTTAAAAAGCATAGCAATTTACTCGCTGTTTTCTCCGGCCATCACATTACGGAGAACGTCAGCTACAGAATGGATGTTGGCGACAATGGAAATCAAGTTTTTCAATCATTTCAAAACTGGCAATATGCGGAAAACGGTGGCGAAGGGCGTATCAGAATTTTAAAAATTCGCCCATCTGACAATGAAATGAATTTGTGTGTCTTTAACACTCATACAGGTGAATACGAGGGAAATGACGGCTATCGAGTTACCGTGCCGTTTAAAACCACCACTTCAAGACTTAGAATAATGAAAGAAGTATAAGTGAAAAAATGGAATAGATGGGTTACAGGACACCCGTAAAGGGAGCTCTGGTAGCCCCAATGAAAAGGATCTCTCTATAGAGGAGAAAGCGTACGCGATTAGATTATGATGGCCGTCATATTTATAACGTAGAGGTTATGGTAAAAGCAGGGCGTAGAATACCATTCGATCAGTAGAAAAGCTATTTCAAGGGAGAAGACGAGTTCATTTGGCAGCTCAGCAGGTGTGCGTTATTCGTTAGAGAATCCTGATGCTTATATTCAAAGTAATATTATTGGATAAATACTTTAATGATGAGCCGATGAAACCCGGGGGATGTGCCGGCTACTTATGCTTCGACGAATTTATTGTATGAAGCCGGTTGGGTTTAAGCTCAAGTGGAATTAATGATACATTATCTATTCCAGTAACTGCAGGAGAACGCCTGCTGATGGTTTTCTCTGTAGAAATTACAGAGGGTATTCCAATCGCTACCACTCTTACAGGTTCTGCAAGTGCAGGAGTTTCTATTTCATAGAAATACCATTAGTATGTATAAGTTAACGAAAAGGACACAATACTTCACTGCAATAATGATCTTCCACAATCGAGACGCGATTCTTTAAAGTGTCCTTTTGTTTTTGTAAAAAAACGTTACCGATGACAATGCATTTATTGTTATGGGGGCATGTGACTGGCTCTTTTTGAAAACTTCTGATATCTATACTTTATCAAGTATTATAGAACCAAAAAAACAACCCGGAAAGGTTGTCCTGTATTAAGGCATTAGTTGCGCCTCAACTTTTTTATCTTTTTCTGACAGATTTCTAGATTCATATTCTTCAATATATCTCTCAATCACATTTTCAATGATAGTAGCGATTAAATCGGTGAACATTTCAACTTCTTCTGTTGAATCAGATTGACGAATAGAATCCTCCAAAAATTCAATTTGTTCCATTTCTTCTTCACTTATGAATTTTTGCATCTCAGGATTTATCCTCATCTTCTTTACCCTTTCTTTTAATTCTCTAATCCTCTCGGCGACCTCTGAATTAGTTCTATTATATGTTTTAACAAGTTCAGAAGGATCTACACCACTTTTCATTTTCTCAAAGATATCATGATTATTCTTTTTTATTTGTTTCAACCGTTCTTTTTTGCCACAGTCATCTCTTCTCCATACTATTCTCTTAGTTTTGGGTGACTGTCACTTACAGCGAAGAACATATAAAAATGAATATTCTATTCCATAAGTCCAAATAATATTAGCCATGTAATACGTTGTAATGGAGGACAGAATATCATGGAAACTGAAAAGGACATAAAACTAACTTCTGCAGAGCTTTCCCAACTTTGGGCTTCTTATCAAAATGATAGTGGGTCTATATGCGTTTTAAAGCATTTTTTGAAGACGAATTAGCGAAGAAAAATGAAGGGAGTTTACCCAAAAAATCAACTACTTTTATAATAAAATGGAGGTCATCATAATGGACACCCCACACAATAACGTTAAGTTAACAGCAGCAGAACTTTCACAGATTTGGGGAACTTATCAATATGACACTCTGTCGAAGTGTTTGCTTCAATATTTTTCAGCAACCGTTGAAGATCCGAATATTAAAGACATCGTCCAACACGGTTTAGAGTTGTCACAATCCCATATTGCAAAACTTACTGCCTTCTTTCATAATGAAAATTGTCCTGTTCCTCAAGGCTTTACCGACGCTGATGTCAATGTCGGTGCTCCGCAATTATATTCAGACAGTTATATATTATACTTCATGCATCAATTGGGGAAGTTGGGAATTAATGCGTTTAGTGTGGCTGTTGCTTTATCAGCAAGATCGGATATTCATGCTTACTTTTCAAACTGCCTTTCTGAATTTACCAATCTTCATAAAATGGCGACAGATCTATTATTAAATAAAGGGCTTTATATCCGTCCACCACACTTACCAACACCAGAAAAAGTGGAATTTGTGAATAAGCAAAGTTTCCTGACTGGATGGTTCGGTAATCGAAGACCGCTAGTTTCATTAGAAATTACGAATCTGTATGAAAATATTCAGCGAAATGCCTTAGGTGTACCGACCCTTATAGGGTTTAGCCAAGTAGCCAGTTCAAAAAAGGTGAGGCAATATATGGTGAGAGGGAAAGAAATCGCGGCAAAACACGTTGAAATATTTGGATCCATTTTACGTGAAGATGACTTACCTGTTCCAATGTCATGGGATATGGAGGTTACAGATTCAACTGTTTCGCCGTTTTCAGACAAACTGATGATGTTCCTAACAACTGGATTGATTTCAATTGGAATGGGTTATTATGGAACAAGTATGGCGACAACCATGAGGCGTGACATCCAGGCCCATTATAGCCGGCTAACTTCGGAAATCGGGAAATATGCCGAGGATGGAGCTAATATTATGATTGATAACGGCTGGATGGAGTACCCACCGCAAGCTCCTGACCGAGATAAGTTAGCAAAACATAAGGAGTAAAAACATCAAGAATGAAAAAATTGCTATGGAGCATTGCCTTACCCAGGATTACAAAAAAGATGTTCCGCAAACAAGGCGCTTTACTTGAATAAGCTATATAATCAAAAAGACACCTTCCATATACAACAATTGTATGTGGAAGGTCTTTTTGTACCGTATAGGAAAGTAAGGAAGCAATCTCGACGTAGTGGACCATTTTAGGAAGATAGATAAGCGCAACTACGTCTCTAACTTCGCCAAAGGCTCGTCAATCGCCGAGTTTTCTTTATACTATCAGAAAGTATAAAATTCATTCGCAATATCCATATACTACGCAATAACTTTAGCATGACTTTCTACCATACTTCCGAAGCTGAGTGCAAATAATCGCTTCGGCAAGATACTTCGCTTTTCACGGGCACGGCCTTAGCCTCCTCAGAAAGCAAAAGTCGCTTTCTTGCGGGGTCTGCGGCTCGCGCTGTTCCCGTTGGAGTCTACGTATCTTGCCTCCGCTTTGTGTGGTGTTCTGATGGAAGAAAGAGCACAAAAGAAATGAATTCCGCGCCTATTCTCCTGAAAGGTAGAACCTCTTAATTAGCGAAGTATTCTGCCGGAGCGAATGATAGCACACATCTTAAATTAGAATGGAAGGTAGCTGCATCAAGACAAATTTTCACTAGTTCGCAGTTTTGTTCTAATGCGAATTAGTTCGGATAAAGCTGATAGTACCGGCGGGTTTTGCCCGGTTCTCTTATGTGACTATTATTTACAGATTTCACAGAAGCAGAAGCTATTAAAATATTTACGAATATATAGATTATCATGCTATATTAATAAAGGTTTAATATTTTTAATGTTTCCTGTTAACTCGAAATCAACTAACATTCAGCAAATCCTTTTTATTAAAAAAATCAATTTTTCCGTAACTTTTCCATGATACAGTTGTCTGTATGTATAGAATGAAAAAGAGGTGAGAGAAAAAAATGGCAGATCCGTTAGAAAAATTATTTATAAAGTACAAGGATTCGGTCTATCGCTTCTTTTTCCGTTCGACGATGAATGCTCATAAGGCAGAGGAGTTGACGCAGGATACGTTTTTGCAAGCATTTAAAGGAATTGGACAATTTCGCGGCGACAGCAGCTTGAAGACATGGCTATTTACGATTGCTCGGAATATATATTTAAATGACGTAAAGAAAAAAAGTAATCAGCTAGAGCATCAGGTGGATCACACCGAGATGGATTGGCCTGATGCTCACAATCACTATGAAGCAGTCCACGAACAGCAATTGATTCAACGTGTGCTAAGTCAGCTGAAAGAAGAAGAGCGAACTTATATACTTTTAAGAGATTTTCAAGATTTCACCTACTCAGAAATAGCAAGCATTTTGAATCAAAATGAAGGAAAAGTGAAGATTGGTATATATCGGGCAAGGAAGAAATTCAAACGCCTATATCAATCACAAGAGGAGGGAATTTAATGAAGCTGACATGTGAAGCAGTTCAAGATATGTATGTGCTTTATCAAGAAGATGAATTACACCACAGTGTTAAACAAGCGATAGATGAGCATTTAGGAAGCTGCACACATTGCACAAAGGTGTATGAATCGGGAGATAACTTTATTAAAAGGAAGAATATCAAACAAGCAGATGAACCGATCAAGCCATCCAATAAGCTGGATCAAGAAATTAAGCTAAAGCTCAAATTACGGAAGATGCGTTTCCTTCTTTTATTTTTAGTAGTGGTCATTCTTATATTCAGCTTCTTTCAATACGTTGACAAGCGTAAAAATCTACTTTATGAAGTTTCAAGCTTAGAACAAACTGTACGTGACATATACTTTGAATTAGATCGCGTGAAGTGGGAAGGGGATGCCAATTTTAACACAATTGGTTTAATTGATGAGGTCAATGAGAAAACTCCAAGAATGAAACGACAGTTGAACTTGTTTGAAAGGAGACAAGAAAATAATCATCCGTATCAAATAACATTGAGCTTTAACTTGGGGGAATTTTTACATGTGTTACATGAGCGATACAAGCAGGATGCATGGTCAACACGGGATGAAAAAGCACTAACCATGATGAATGGTTATTTTGAAGAATATGAGAAATTATTGGAAGAACAGCGTTTGAGACTCAATCATGTTCGAGACTACCGACCAGTATCACTAGTTAAGCCCTTCCCAATGGAACAGCTTATGACCATCCATTATAACATTGATCGACTTGCGTACACATACAGTCATTTTCAAGAGTTTCCAGAGGAACGGAAGATACTAACTAAAAAGGAACAGAAGGCACTTGCCAAAGAAGTATTTCAAATGCCGGACGCAGAAGTAACCATTACGCCTGAGATTCCGCAAGAAGTACTAGAAGGTTTTGGTTCGTACAACACGATGATTCAGGGTGAACAAGGCAATTATTATGCAGAATGGAATGTGTATACAGGAAGACTGCTCAGCTTTAATAATAGTCAATTATCAAAAAACGGCGATCTTTTACCGGAAGAAACCGTTCAAGAAAAATTACAAGCTTATGTTCCACGAATACTAGATACAGAGGAATTTCGATTTGAAGTGAAAGGATTAAATTATAATTACGAGAGCAATGTCGATCATCAGTTATACACCTATCGGATTATTCCCATGCATAACGGCATCGATACGAACGCTGCTTATCGATTAACGGTTGACGCCCGAACAGGTAAACTTGCCAGCCTCATTTCGTTGGATCGTCCTTTTTATGCGGAGTTAAAGTTCTCTCCGGACGATGCTCAAGTAAACAAGGAGCAGGCGCTAGTCCATTTGGAAGAAAACTATTCGGGGTTTTCGTTTACGTATACCGCAATGCAGTATGTTCCATCGGTATTAACGAATCAATATGAAAAGGTATTTGTTTTTGAAGGAGAAAATGATCAAGGACATGAGAGACAAGTGTTTGTTAATGTGAGAACAGGTGAGGAAGAGGTAGTGTATTAATGTATATGCAAAGGCTTATAATGCCTTCTTTGAACTAATGAACAAGGGAATTCGAAGCATCCAAAAGGGCAACAAACCTTGTCAAAAGCGAAAAGTGATAAACAGCAGAAGTTGGTTTTGTCATTCCAAATGTAGAAGTATAGATCTAAGGAGCTGTCTTAAAGTTCACTGAGCTGAATTTTGAGACAGCTCCTTGTGTTAACTGAAACCACAACTGACCTCTTAATATAAATCTTAACTACTAAACATTATAGCGGTATATGTCGATATTACTAATTGCAACCCTAAATATATATAGGGAATTTGTATAAGAGGAAGGGAAAAGACAACTATGAAAATGAACAAATTATGGCGTGATCGATCGATTGGAGGAAAATATGGTCTTGTGTTTTCTGTGGTGATGGTGTTTTTTATATTATCTGTATGTATAACCTATTGGCTGCTTTCTAATGTTAATCAATATATCAAGGAAACACGTAGTGAAAACCAAATTGTGACAGCAGTGTCGGAGCTCATGTCACTATATCAAGAAAAATACCTATATATTCCTGAATACATAATTGATGAAGATGACGAAAGACTACTCGGCTACCTTGAACTTAGCAACGAATTTGTTCATACAGCGAAATCATTACAAGCAAATATTGTAACTGACGAAGAACAAGTTATCTTAAACCAAATTATTACAAACAACCATGAACTTGATGAGTATTACTTTAGTAACATCGTTCCTAATGTACAGCAAATTAATACGGAAACTTTCACTAAATTACAGTCAGAAGCAAATCTTTTAAAGGAAGAAACGATGGAGTTAGGAAATACATTAACCGAAGAAGCAATAGCATCTAATCTCGCTGCTATAAATAAAGCAGAACAGGGGATATGGGGGGCTATTCTCACTTTAATTTCCTCCATCGCTATTTCTTTCGTTATCTCCATTGCATTAATGTTCTTTATTAGTCGTTCTATACGAAAAAGCTTACAACAAGTGGTGAAAACTAGCGATGCCATTGCTAATGGTAATTTAAATGTCGAAAAGTTAGATGATACTAGTCATAATGAAATAGGACATCTGTCAAAATCCATCAATCGAATGCAAGAAAGTTTAAAAGATATGATTGTCCAAATCTCTACATTAGCAAGTACAGTCGATACTCAGGTGCAAAAATTCGCGAATACGTCTAATGAAATTAAAGAAGGCAGTGAACAAGTTGCTGTAACCATTGAAGAATTGGCACATGGTGCTACCAACCAAGCAGATGAATCCAGTAACATATCGGAAAAGACAAGTCATTTTAGCGAAAGAACAAACACTGCTAAACAGAATGGAGAACAATTGGTGCAAACTTCAGAGGAGGTTCTATCTGTATCAGTTCAAGGTGATAAACAAATGAGACAGTCCTTAACACAGATGATGACCATTACAGAAACTGTGCAAGATTCTGTCACAAAAGTAAATGGCCTTGAAAAACAAGCTACCTCTATATCTGAGTTTGTTAATACTATTCGTTCTATCGCAGATCAAACCAATTTATTAGCTCTTAATGCATCTATTGAAGCTGCACGTGCAGGCGAATCAGGCAAAGGTTTTGCGGTTGTAGCGGAGGAAGTACGTAAGTTAGCAGAAGAAGTTAGTGAATCATCAGAGAGTATTACAGAAATTGTTGACGGAGTGAAGGAAGAAATTCAAATTATGGTAGAGGGGCTAAACAAAGGTTTTTCTGAAGTAAACAAAGGAAAAGAGCAAATTGAAACATCAGGCCAATACTTTTTTGATATCAAGGAAAAAGTTTCTCATATGTCTGAAAGAATTCATGATATATCATCCACGATCTCTTATTTTCAACAATCTAGTGATGAGATAAATAGTTCAGTAGAGCATATTGCCTCTATCTCAGAAGAATCTGCTGCAGGTTCTGAACAAATCGCTTCATCTGCTATTCAGCAAAAAGAAGCAATCCAACAAGTTTCAGATGGGACTAATGAGTTACAACAATTAGTGGAAAAAATGAATAGATTAATCAAACGCTTTGAAATATAAAAGGTGGGAATAAGATGAAAATATTACATATATTAAGCTTCACAATAATCTTTGTATTAGTTGCTTGTAACTCTTCCGATTCGACCGTAAATGAAGTGGAAGCAACTCAAAAATTAATAAACAATCAAAATGAATTATATGTAGGCTTTGTTATCGATACACTTCGTGAGGAAAGATGGTATCGAGATAAGGAAATATTTGAGGAGGAAATCAAGAGTTTAGGAGGAAATGTGAAAACATTAGCTGCTAATGGCGATCAAAATGTCCAAGTGGAACAAGCTAAACTATTAATTAATGAAGGGGTTGATGTTTTAGTTGTTGTCCCTACTGATGCAAGTGATGCTAGTGAAATTGTTCATATGGCACACGATGCTGATGTAAAAGTGATCTCCTATGATCGTCTTATTTTAGATGCTGATGTAGATTATTATTTATCGTTCGATAATGAAAAAGTAGGAAAATTGCAGGCAGAAGCCATATTGGAAAAGGTAAGTAGTGGAAACTTTGCATACGTTGGTGGAGCTGAATCGGACAATAACTCGAAACTTCTTCGTGAGGGGAGTTTACAGGTTTTACAGCGACTTATAGACAATGGTGAAATCGAACTTGTTTACAATGAATTCACAGATAACTGGTCACCGGATGTAGCCAAAGAAAACATAATACAATTTATGGAAGAGACTGACCAAGGTCTCGATGCCGTTATAGCTGCAAATGATGGAACAGCAGGGGGAGTGATCGAAGCTTTTGGTGATCAAGCAGGAACTATTCCAATATCCGGTCAAGACGCAGAATTAGCAGCACTTCAACGTATTGTTGCTGGGACACAGACAATGACCGTATATAAATCCATTTCATTAATAGCTAAGGAAGCTGCAAAATTAGCAATAGATGTCGGAAATAATGAAACGATTACGACTGACACGAGCATAAAAAATGGAAATAAAGATGTTCCTTCTATTCTATTAGATCCTATAAGTGTAACCAAGGAAAACATACAAGAAACGGTTATTGCTGATGGGGTTTATGGAGAAAAAGAGATATTCGAATAAAAAAAGGACTGTCACATAAAGTCTAAGAAACAGACTTTATAAAGTGTACCCTTTGTAAAGGACATTTTAAAAAAAAGACTATGCTACATTGAGAAGATGATTCCTA
>NZ_WIXM01000011.1 GCF_010993965.1 Gracilibacillus sp. YIM 98692
TGACATGTGGAGCTGACGAATACTAATCGATCGAGGACTTAACTATAATGATGAACGCTTTAAACCGTTCGTTTTCGATGTCTATTCTTCTTATCTAGTTTTTAGGGTATATCCTAAATAAAAAGGAAGATCTGTTAAGCCCGTTCACGTCCTGTGAACAACACAGATCGACTTACATTTGTAAGCCTGGTAACGATAGCGGAGAGGTCACACCTGTTCCCATGCCGAACACAGCAGTTAAGCTCTCCAGCGCCCATGGTAGTTGGGGCTTTGCCCCCGCAAGAGTAGGACGTTGCCAGGCTTATCAGTATATCTAATATCATTGAGTTAAGGATTTTATACGTAGTGTGAAGCGTGTAACTTATTATAATAATATATTTTTATCGGCGCGGGGTGGAGCAGTCTGGTAGCTCGTCGGGCTCATAACCCGAAGGTCGCAAGTTCAAATCTTGCCCCCGCAACCAACATTTTCTCACTACGTCGAATAGACTTCAATGCTAGAAAATAATCGTAGTACTCGAAAGAGTGCAACCAAGGTCCGGTAGTTCAGTTGGTTAGAATGCCTGCCTGTCACGCAGGAGGTCGCGGGTTCGAGTCCCGTCCGGACCGCCATTTATGACTAACAAATGTTAACCTTAAGTAATATTACTTAAGGTTTTTTCTATGTCTAAAAAACGTCACTAATTATTTCTATTTTATAGATGATCTGCTATGATAAATGTACAATAAAGAATCCCATAAAATGAGGTATACATATGGATGAATTTGCTTTTATACAATCAATCAAACAAGCTTATTATAAACAACCTAGTGTAGTAAAAGGCATTGGTGATGATGCTGCTATTATTAGACAACCATATCAGGATATTATTACGACTGTAGATACAATGGTCGAGTCTATTCATTTTTCCACAGAAACTACAGAACCTTATCATATTGGTTTTCGAGCATTAGCTGCAAATATTAGTGATATTGCGGCAATGGGAGGGATTCCATCTTCCTACCTAGTATCCATGACTATTCCCAATCATTGGTCTCAAGAATCGTTACAGGCTATTTATGCAGGAATGGATGGCTTAGCGAAACAATATCAAATGGATGTCATTGGCGGAGATACTGTATCAGGGGAACAATTAACGGTAACCATTACTGTGATAGGATATGTTCCAAAAGGAAAAGCTCGATACCGTAGTCAAGCACGAGAAGGTGATATCGTATTTGTTACGGGTACGTTAGGAGATTCTGCATGTGGTTTACATATGTTATTAAAAGGGGTAAAGGATATATCTCAAGAGGATCAATATTTTATAGAACGTCATCGAATGCCTGTGCCACGTGTTTCTTTTGCCAAGGCTTGTCAATCACTTAATCGAATTGTGTTCAATGATGTCAGTGATGGGATAGCTAATGAAGCAAATGAAATTGCAGAAGCATCTCAACTTACACTTCAGTTAAACTATAATGATATCCCTGTACATGCTTATTTAAGGCAATTTGAAGAGAATCAAGTAATGGAATGGGCTCTTTCCGGTGGAGAAGATTTTGAATTGATTGGGACGGTTTCTCCTAATGAGTGGGGACAATTGAAAAAGATAGCCAATCAAACTGACACAATGCTTACTGCTATTGGTACAGTACTTAATAAACCAAAGCAAAATGGAATGGTTTTGTTAGAGAAAAAGAGCCGGATAGCAACATTAGAAAAGTCAGGCTACACGCATCTAAGAGGTGAAAAGAATGAGTGAATACGTATTTTATACACAAACAGAAGATAAAACCAAAAGGCTTGCTGAGAAGTTATCTTTATTATTGCGTCCCGGAGATGTTATCACATTAGAAGGCGATTTAGGTGCGGGTAAAACGACTTTTACAAAAGGCTTAGGTGCGGGGTTAGGTGTAACAAGAACTATTAATAGTCCTACATTTACCATTGTTAAAGAATATATGGGAGAAATCCCATTATATCATATGGATGTATACCGTTTAGAAGGAAGTGAGGAAGATATAGGGTTCGATGAGTACTTTCACGGAGACGGTATCACTGTCATAGAGTGGGCCTCGTTTATTGAAGAATATCTTCCTGGCAAACGCCTCGATATTGTCATAAAGCGGGAGGGTGAGGCTTCAAGGACCATTTATCTTCATCCAAAAGGGGATTATTTTGAATCTATTTGTAAGGAGCTTTACCGATGAATATTTTAGCTATTGATACATCTAATCAAGTAATGGGAGTAGCTGTCTGGAAAGATGGGGAATTAAAGGCTGAATACACTGCTAATATGAAGAGAAATCATTCCGTTGGCCTAATGCCATCTATTGATCATATTATGCGTGAAACGAACATAATGCCAAGTGAATTAGACCGTATTGCAGTTGCCAAAGGACCAGGTTCCTATACAGGTGTTCGGATTGGTTTAGCTACTGCTAAAACGATGGCGTGGACTTTACAGATCCCTATTGTGTCTGTATCAAGCTTAGAGCTTTTAGCACATAATGTTTCCCATCAACCACATTTCATATGTCCTTTTTTTGATGCAAGACGTGGATTAGTTTATACAGGGTTGTACCAAGCTAAGGAAGGCCATATTAGCTTAGTAGAAAAGGAGCAAAATATATTGCTTTCTACTTGGTTAGAACAGGTGAGAGAAAAAGAACAACCTGTAATGTTTTTAAGCCAAGACATGTCTTACCATCGTGATACAATTGTTCGTACAATGGGAGATCAAGCTATTTTTCCTAGTCCGGCTTTACATATACCTAGACCAGGCGTACTTGCTTATTTAGCTACCTTTTATGAAATAGCAGATACTCACGCCTTAACCCCTAACTATATTCGATTGGTGGAGGCAGAGGCCAATTGGTTAAAGGAGCAGGAAAGAAAGCAAAATGGATAAAATAGTTTTTCGAAAAATGACAGAAAATGATATTGAGGCTGTGTCTCAAATTGATGAAAAATCTTTTCCGAAACCATGGCCAAAACAAATTTATTATGAAGAAATGAACTTAAACCAATATGCTAAATACTTTGTTACCACAGTTAATGAAGAAGTAGTAGGGTTTTGTGGTACATGGATGGTGCTAGATGAAGCACAAGTAACCAATATTGCCATTCACCCTGCGTATCGGGGGAGAGGTTTAGGAGAAGGACTATTTCAGTATGTCATAAACTATGCTGTTGCACATGATGTGAAGCATTTATCCTTAGAGGTTAGGATGTCTAATTTGGTCGCTCAGCGTATGTACAAAAAATTTGGCTTACAACCAGGTGGCGTTAGGAAAAATTATTACACAGATAATCAAGAAGATGCTTTAGTATTGTGGGTGAATTTATGAGTGAGTATATATTAGGAATTGAAACAAGCTGTGATGAAACCGCAGCAGCTATAGTAAAAGATGGTAAAGAAATAGTATCAAATGTTGTTGCCTCTCAAATAGAAAGTCATAAGCGGTTTGGGGGAGTAGTGCCCGAAGTAGCATCAAGGCATCATGTCGAGCATATAACTTTAGTATTAGAAGAGACATTTGCCCAAGCTGGTTTGACAATGAAAGAAATGGCAGCTGTTACGGTAACAGAAGGCCCAGGACTTGTTGGTGCATTGTTAGTCGGCGTTAATACGGCAAAGGCATTGGCTTTTGCACACGGTAAACCATTGATTGGTGTTCACCACATTGCTGGGCATATTTATGCGAATCGTTTAGTAAAAGAATTTGATTTCCCTGTGCTCGCATTGGTTGTATCTGGAGGCCATACAGAACTTATTTTAATGAAAGAGCATGGAAATTTTGAAATCATTGGCGAGACACGTGATGATGCAGCAGGAGAAGCTTATGATAAAATTGCTAGAACATTAAAACTTCCTTATCCAGGAGGTCCAAAAATCGACCAATTATCTGCAGAAGGGACAGAATCTATAGACTTTCCGAGAGCATGGCTAGAAGAAGGTTCTTTTGATTTTAGTTTTAGTGGGTTGAAATCCTCTGTTATCAACACATTGCATAATGCAAAACAACGTGGCGAAAACTTAAAAGAAAAAGATATAGCAGCTAGCTTCCAAGCAAGTGTTGTCGATGTACTAGTGGAGAAAACTTATAGAGCTGCTAAAAAGTATGGGGTAAAGCAAGTAATTGTAGCAGGAGGTGTGGCTGCCAATCGGGGGCTAAGAGTTGCCATGAATGAAAAATTTGAAGAAGAAGAGTTGGAATTAATGTTTCCCCCTTTAAAGTTATGTACAGATAATGCAGCAATGGTTGCAGCTGCAGGAAGTGTAGCTTATCATCAAGGACACCGAGCAGACTGGGATTTAAATGCCAATCCTAGCTTAAGTTTAGAACGGTATGCAACAAGAGGAAAATAAAATTTTATATTTATCAAAGGAGCTGACTGACTTTGGGTCAGCTCTTTATTTACACTTTAGGAAATGCAGGGAAGTTACTCGATGTAGCAAGAATTATTAAGTACAAAGTATAAGTAAAACTAAGGCTTTCGCCATAAGGACATGCGAAATGCCAAGTTTTTCTTTATCCACTAATGCACAAGTTATCAACATACACACACATAAATTGTGGATATTCATGTTCGGGATTGATGTATCAGTATGTGTATAAATGACAAAAATGGGGATAACTAATGGTATAATTGTGGATAATGTGTATAAGTTGGGAAAAAACCGATAAAATAGCACGTTTATAAGTGGATAAGTCTGTGAATAATTCATTTTTATCTAAATATCAAAAAAACGCATTATCACAAGATAATGCGTAAATGATCTATGATTCATGCAGTTCTGTCCATTCTTCCATAAGTTGTTCAGAACGTTCTTTCAATTCATTATTTTCTGTTGTTAATTCTAATGATTTTTCATGATCTTGGAAAACTTCCGGTTCACATAGCTTTTCTTCAATCTCTTCAATGCTAGCTTCTAATTGTTCAATCTCTTCTTCTATTTGTTGAATTCTTCGTTCCTTTTTACGATTCTGTTTTTTTAGTTCTTTTTCCTTCTCAAAGTCGGTTTTAGTCGAAGTAATTGGCTGTTTCTTCTCTTTTTCTGCTTGTTGGAGCTCCGCTAGCTCACGTTCTTCTTGTTTTTTCTCCAAATAATAATCATAGTCTCCCAAGTAAAGGGTCGTATGATTTGGTTGCATCTCTAACACTTGTGTAGCAAGTTTGTTAATAAAATAACGGTCGTGTGATACAAATAGAATCGTACCAGGATAATCAATCAGTGCACTTTCCAATACCTCTTTACTATCAAGATCTAAGTGGTTGGTCGGCTCATCTAAAAGCAAGAAGTTTGCTTTTTCCATCATTAATTTAGCTAAAGCGAGTCTGGCTTTTTCTCCACCACTTAAAGCAGATACAGAGCGAAGTACATCTTCTCCACTAAAAAGGAAATTCCCTAGGATCGTACGAATATCTTTTTCATTCATAGAAGGGTAGTCATCCCATAATTCATTTAGCACGGTTTTTTTACTATTTAACTGTGCTTGTTCTTGGTCATAGTATCCTATTTGTACATTTGCGCCTAAGTGAATGGTTCCATCTTCCTGGTCAAGTTGGCCGATGATCGTTTTCAGCAATGTCGACTTTCCAACACCATTTGGCCCAACCAAAGCAATGCTGTCCCCTCGTTGTACCCATAAATGGACATTTGAAAAAATATGAGGATCTGTCGTTTGATAGCGAAAAGATAAACCGTTTATTTTTAACACATCATTACCACTTCGTCGTTCTACTTGAAAAGAAAACTTAGCAGAGCCTTCCTCTCCTACAGGCCTGTCCATTACTTCCATTTTTTCTAGTTGTTTTCTTCTGCTTTGAGCTCTCTTGGTTGTGGATGCACGGGCAATATTTTTTTGAATAAAATCTTCCATTTGCTTTATTTCAGCCTGTTGTTTTTCATAAAGCTTAAGGTCTCGCTCATAGTTCGCGCTTTTTTGCTCTAGATACTTGCTATAGTTACCATGGTATTTCGTTGAGGAATGTCTGGAGATTTCATAAACGATATGAACGGTCTTATCTAAGAAATACCTGTCGTGTGAAACGATAACGACTGCGCCTTGATAGTTATTTAGATAATTTTCAAGCCAAGTTAATGTTTGAATATCTAAGTGGTTGGTTGGCTCGTCTAGAATTAGGATATCAGGTTTAGTTAATAGAAGTTTCCCTAAAGCTAATCGAGTTTTCTGTCCGCCGCTCAAGTTTGTAATAGAAGTAGACCATGTATCTTCGGGAAAATCTAACCCCGTTAACACGGCTTTTATATCCGCTTCATATTGATAACCACCCGCTTGTTTAAAAGCTTCCTGCCTTTGATCATAACTAGATAGAAGTTGTTGATATCGATCATGATTGGCTAACAGGTCGGGATCCCCCATTTGCTCTTCCATTTTCCGAAGCGCTTGTTCTTCTTTTAGTAAGTCAGTAAAAATATGCTCCATTTCGTCCCAAATCGTTTCATTGGAATCGAGCCCTGTATGTTGTGCTAAATAGCCAAGTGATACATCCTTTGGCTTATGGATTTCCCCCTCATCATAACTTAACTGCCCAGAAATAATATTAAGAAGAGTGGATTTACCAGCACCGTTTCGGCCAACTATTGCGATTCTATCATTTTCTTTTATTTCTAGTTTTATATTAGAAAGTATTAATTCAGCACCAAATCGTTTGGTTAAATCATTTACTTGTAAATAGATCATGTACGTTCACCTCAATGATTTAAGTGTATCTTAAATGGGGAACAAACTGCAAGTAGTGTATCACTGTATCGAATTAGTGAATAATTTCACGACATTTTAGACAAAGTCTGTTAGAATGTAAAGAAAGGTGCTACATATAGATGATACGATATCAGTAAGGGGAATGAGTAATGGGAAATCAACATAAAATACCTCAAGCAACAGCTAAGCGGTTACCTCTTTATTATCGTTTTTTAAACAATTTACATATACAAGGGAAAGCACGAGTGTCTTCAAAGCAGCTAAGTGACGCGATGAAGATTGATTCTGCAACTATTCGACGTGACTTCTCCTATTTTGGTGCATTAGGGAAAAAGGGTTACGGATATAATGTAGAATATTTGCTCGGTTTTTTTCGAAAAACACTGGATCAAGATGAGAATACACCTGTTATCCTTATCGGAGTTGGTAATTTAGGAACCGCTTTTTTAAACTATAATTTTACGAAAAATAATAATACGAAAATTGAAATGGCGTTTGATGCGGATCATGCGAAGGTAGGAGAGATTATAGGCAATATTCCAGTGCATCATATAGATGAACTAGAGGAGATGATGGAAAATATCTCTGTGGCTATCTTAACGGTACCCGTAACAGAGGCGCAGGGAATAACAGACCGTTTAGTGGAATGCGGCGTAACCGGTATACTAAATTTTACACCTGCAAGGATTACGGTACCTGAGCATGTAAGAGTGCATCATATAGATTTAGCAGTAGAATTACAATCGCTTGTTTATTTTATGAAGCATTACCCGTTAGATGACGAAGGATAAGTAAAGTGCTGTTCTGATGACAGCACTTTATTTATCCTTTTTTCGGTTTGCTTTTTTTATTCGAAAATGTAAGTTAAACAAACGAGTAGCTACAACGAAATCTATGGTTGCGAAAAAAGCTAACAACATCGTAATGAAATTAAAGACAGTCTCTTCCGCAGATTGTATGGCAATATACGTAAATAATATGCCTAATCCGAGGTATAAAAATGCATGACTAAGTGGTGAAATTTTCATGTTCTTAAATGCCCCCAATAATGATTAACTGTAAGTTTTCTAATTGATCTAGCATCTTATCAATTTCTTCTGGATCGATAGAAAGCTGCCCAATCACAGCATATGTGTTAATGGCCATGTGTGCGATGATCGGTACAATGATACGTTTCGTTTCTACATATAGGAAAGCAAAAACCATTCCTACAACAGTGTAGGTTAATATATGGTTAAAGTCCATATGAATGAGAGCAAACATAACCCCAGAAATAATGGCTGCAAAAAAGAAATTCATTCTCTTATATAATGTACCGAAAATGGCTTTGCGAAAAACTAGTTCTTCTAAGATGGGACCTAGTACGGAAATAATAATAATAAAAATTGGGGCTTGTCTTGCTACCTTTGTCAGCATCAATGTGTTTTCTGAACCTGGTGGTATATTAAAAACAAATGTCTCAATAACACTAGATATAATTTGACCTATAAACACTAAGATAAATCCGAGAACAGACCATAAAATAATAGATCCAATCTTCTTTTCTCGTAAAGAAAAAAAGCTTTTCCATTCTTCTCGAAGTAAATAAAGTGAGACTATTAAGGCAACGGCAAAACTAAAAATCGTCCACCCTACAAGTGCTGTTAATTCATTAATTTCTGTAAAATATACAAGGGGTGCCACAATGACACCTGATAGCTGCATGAAACAATAGGTGACAATAAGATAAATATATTTTTTCGGCAAAGTACAACGACTCCCTTAATCTTTTTTCATCATGATACGTATTTTAACACAACTTTAGAATAAAATTGAAATAGTTCGTCTATATTATCATGTGTGCTATAGGCAAAAAATTTTTTTGGAAAATCTACTACATATTACTTGCAAAAAAAATAAGTTTTCATTATTATAATAATTGTGTTAGCACTCCTTTCGATTGAGTGCTAACAAATAGATGAAAAAGATGGATAGATACCAAGGAGGTTATTAAAAGATGCTAAAACCATTAGGTGACCGTGTCATTATTGAACTTGTTGAGCAAGAAGAAAAAACAGCAAGTGGAATTGTTCTTCCAGATTCTGCGAAAGAAAAGCCGCAAGAAGGAAAAGTTGTAGCTGTTGGATCAGGTCGTGTAACAGACAATGGTGAGAAAGTAGCACTTGAAGTAAAAGAAGGAAATAACATTATTTTCTCTAAATTTGCTGGTACAGAAGTAACTTACGATGGTAAAGAATACTTAATTCTTCGTGAAAATGATATCTTAGCTGTTATTGGCTAATAGTCATTCGAAGACACTTTTGGATAAATATCATACGGTAAACAAAAATAGGGAGGTTTTTCGAAGATGGCAAAAGAACTTAAATTTAGTGAAGAAGCTCGTCAATCCATGATGCAAGGCGTGGATACTCTAGCCAACGCTGTTAAAGTAACTTTAGGGCCAAAAGGTCGTAACGTTGTATTAGATAAAAAATACGGCTCTCCACTTATTACTAATGATGGGGTAACGATTGCAAAAGAAATTGAATTAGAAGATAAATTTGAAAATATGGGTGCTCAACTAGTTTCAGAGGTAGCATCTCAAACGAACGATGTAGCAGGTGATGGTACTACTACTGCAACAGTATTAGCACAAGCTATGATTCAAGAAGGTTTAAAAAACGTAGCATCTGGTGCAAACCCAGTAGGGGTACGCCGTGGTATTGAAAAAGCTGTAGAACTTGCCACAGAAGAGCTGCGCAAAGTATCTGAACCAATTGAAAGCAAAGACTCTATCGCTCAAGTAGCTTCCATCTCTTCTGGTGATAATGAAGTTGGACAACTTATCGCAGAAGCAATGGAACGCGTGGGTAATGATGGTGTCATCACGATCGAAGAATCTAAAGGTTTCAATACAGAATTAGAAGTTGTAGAAGGTATGCAATTCGATCGCGGCTATGCTTCACCTTATATGGTAACAGACCAAGATAAGATGGAAGCAGAGCTTGAAGATCCATATATTTTAGTTACTGATAAGAAAATTAATAACATCCAAGAAGTTCTACCTGTACTTGAAGAAGTTGTGCAACAAGGTAAACCACTTCTACTTATTTCTGAAGATGTAGAAGGGGAAGCACTTGCTACATTAGTAGTAAACAAGCTGCGCGGTACATTTAATGCAGTAGCAGTAAAAGCCCCTGGATTTGGTGACCGCCGTAAAGCAATGCTAGAAGATATTGCTGTACTTACTGGTGCCGAAGTCATTACAGAAGATCTTGGATTAGATCTTAAAAACACTAGCATTGAACAACTAGGTCGCGCTTCTAAAGTAGTAGTAACAAAAGAAAACACTACGGTTGTAGAAGGTTCTGGTGACCCTGAAAAAATTTCAGCTCGTGTGGCACAAATCCGTAGTCAAATTGAAGAAACGACTTCTGAATTTGATAAAGAAAAATTACAAGAACGTCTTGCTAAACTTGCTGGCGGTGTAGCAGTAGTAAAAGTTGGTGCGGCAACAGAAACGGAATTGAAAGAACGTAAGCTGCGTATCGAAGACGCATTAAACTCTACTCGTGCTGCTGTTCAAGAAGGTATTGTATCTGGTGGTGGTACTGCACTACTTAACGTATACAATAAAGTAAAAGAATTAGGCTTAGATGATGACGAAGCTACTGGTGTAAACATTGTACTTCGTGCGCTTGAAGAACCAGTACGTCAAATCGCGACGAACGCTGGTCTTGAAGGTTCTATCATTGTAGAACGTTTAAAAGGTGAAAAAGTAGGTGTCGGCTTTAATGCTGCAACAGGCGAATGGGTAAACATGGTAGAAGCAGGTATTGTGGACCCAACAAAAGTTACTCGTTCTGCACTTCAAAACGCAGCATCAGTAGCAGCAATGTTCCTAACTACTGAAGCTGTAGTAGCTGACCTTCCAGAAGAAAATGGCGGCGGTGCACCAGACCCAGGGGCAATGGGCGGCATGCCAGGAATGGGCGGCATGATGTAAGGAACTGCCCGAAACACTGGTATAACAGGGTTTATGTGATAAAATCACTTGAAATTGAGCGAAAATGTCACATTTATGTCACGAAAAATTTTAATTTAAGTCTGAAAGGGCGTTTTCGTAAATGTTTCTTACTTTTGCGGAAGCGTCCTTTTTCATTTTTTCTGTGACGTGTGTATAGATTTTCATTGTTGTTTTTATATCTTCATGGCCAACCCTTTTCATAATGCTTGAAATGTCAATTCCGGCTTCTGTCATCATGCTTATATGCGAATGTCTAAAAATGTGCGGTGTAGCGTTCTTAGTAATACTGGTGTATTGTAACAGCCTTTCCATTCTTGTATTTAAATTCTTATGAATGAATGGGTAACCATTCGGATGACAAAAGACAAAATTACCATCGTGATATTCTTCTATTTCATGTCTGTATTTCATCTTATTTTTCACCTGTTGCTTTTGATGCGCTTTTAACATATCCATAATCTCTTGTTCCATCACAATTGTTCTTATGCTACCTTCTGTTTTAGGAGGGGTTAATTCGTATTCGCTCATTTTTCCATTCTCATTGTAAAGAGTTTTGGTGATTCTAATTTCCCTCGTCTTAAAATTAATATCAGACCACTTCAAAGCAAGTAATTCACCAGATCGCATTCCTGAAAAAGCTAATAAATAGAATCTTTCCTTGTCCAATTTTAAACCATGTTCTTTGACCGCATCTAAAAACTGTTCTAATTCTTCACGATCTAGGTATTTCTTTTCAATCTTATCGTTTTCTATTTCTTCAACAGTCTTTCTCCGTTTCGGTACAACAACATCCATAGTAGGATCTTCTTTGATAACTCTATCTTTTATCGCTTGTTTGAATACCATTCTAGCTGTCGTATTAACACCTTGCACTGTTGTTCTTGCATAATCCGGAGAAATCTCATTTATAAAGCGTTGATACCTAGAATGTGTTATTTTTCCAATTGGAACTTTAGCCATGTGATTATTTAAAATTCTCACTTCTTTTTCACGGATTCGAATCGTACTTCTTTTCACTCCTGTTAAGGTGTAAACGTCTAACCAATGTTTTGCTGCCATTTCAAATGTTACTCGATTGGCTATGCTTTCATCGATCTTATCCTCCGACAATGAACGAATGGCTTGTTCTACTCTTTTTTTAGCTTCTTTTTGTGTTTTACCTCTTCGCTTAATCTGTTTCCTTCTTCCTGTTACGGGATCAGCAGGGCCTTCTCCTACAGCTTCCCATGCTTTCCCCTTTTTTGTTTCTACTTTTCGAACATACATTTTTAATCCCTCCTACTAAAAAAGCGCACCACTCTGTGCACTTTATTCTTTTTATTATTTAAGATAGGTTGACTCTATCCATATAAAACACCTCTTTTACATCTTCAACTCTAACAACGAGTTTTGTTATGTCTTCCTGGGAATATCCCTGATTATTGATTCGACTCTCAACGTTTTCTAAATTGATTCCAAAATGATCGTCTAATGTCGAATTTAATATTAAATCACTAATGAGCACAGAAACACTAAGTTCATCTCCTTCAAAGTTATCCATATCACCTGTACTGAAATTAGAGGTTATAGGCAAATATAATGTGCGACCTTCCCATTCAAAATTCTCAACTACTAACCACATAGGAACTTTCATGTTATCTATGTAGTCATAGTATAAAGTCATATCATTCATCATTGAGCCCCCTTTAATTGTTTATAGAGTTGATCCATTATTGCTTTTGTTTCATGAGACCAATTGGATGGGTCATAACTTTTTTTATAATTAGAATGTTGCTTTATAAATTCATGATCCAAATTTGCCTGTTGTATCCTTCTTTTGATCTGATCTACTCTTTTTTGGGCTAGACGTAATGGTACATGAAAAGTGAATGCTAATAATGAACTTAAATGATGTTCGGATTGAGGTAAGTCTAGTTGTTTTATCATGTAAAACGGCATAGCTGCATATAACACAAATTGGTTTGCTTGACGTTCTTGAAGAGTAATGAAACTATCAACAAATCTTTCTTGATCTCCATGATGTCTTAGAGGATGGCACAGCTCGTGGAAAAAAATTTTTCTCATAGTTTCCGTGGGCTTATTTGGGTTCAGAAAGATAATAGCATCCTCTTCATCCCATAAAGCGACCTCTCTAGCGCCTTCCATATATGCGATGTTCATATTTAACTTTTTTGCCACATTATCGATTGCTAAATCTGATGGAGAAATAATGTCATGTTTTAGGTATAGATTTTCCAACCAAATTTCTAGTTCAGTTTTTTGATACGAATCAAACATAGAAGACCCCCAATAATCGAATGTATGTTTGTTATATAGTTATAAAAAAGAGCCTTAAAGGCTTCTTATTTATCTTTTTTTAGTTTGCGGAATATTCTAAGTTGTTCTTCTAAGTATTCTTTTTCTTGTTCTGTAATATCTTCGAAGTTGTGAAAAGCTCTGTTAGGATTATCAGATTCTGTTTGAGGATTGGGATCATCACTTCTTCCCGTAAGATAATCTGTTGTTACATCAAAAAGATCAGCTAACCTATTAGCAGTTTCCATCGGCGGTGACTTGGTACCTCTTTCATAACCTGTATACGTTTCTCTAGCAACGCCAATTTTATTCGCAACATATTTTTGCGTCCATTTCTTATCGACATCTTTCCTGTTTTCCCTAAGGCTTTTCAATCTTTCCGGAAAGATTTCCATTTCATACACTCTCCTTTTCCCCTTTCCATTATAAATGTTTCTTTAAGTAACGTCAGTAAATGTTCTTAAAAGTACGTTTTTTTTAAAATTATATGTTGACATGTTCCTTTAGAGAACATATAATTAAAAACAAGATGAAGTTCCTAAAAGGAACAAAAAGGGGGTGCAACATGAGAAATTGGTTAAAAGAAATGCGCAACCAAAGAAGGTTGACACATTTTGAGGTAGCTACATTATCCGGTATTTCTAGAAGTCATTACACCCATATAGAAAAAGGAAATAAAACACCATCGGTCGAAGTAGCTAA
This sequence comes from Gracilibacillus sp. YIM 98692, assembly GCF_010993965.1. GTDB lineage: Bacteria > Bacillota > Bacilli > Bacillales > Amphibacillaceae > Gracilibacillus. The sequence continues at coordinate 13,721 of NZ_WIXM01000011.1, forward strand.
ATCTATCGCTAAGACTCTTAAGTTTGACTGGGTGATTTTTTTTGAAAATAAAAGTTCCCAAAAGGAACAAATAGATAAGGAGTTGATCTCATGAATCAATTAACAAAAATCTTTAATGGTCATCAATTGCGAATTATTAACAATGGTGATGAAACAGAGTTTGTTGCTAAAGATGTGTGCGACATTTTGGAAATTAAAAATTCAAGAATGGCATTAAGCCGATTAGATGGTGATGAAAAGGGTGTAAGTTCAATTGACACCCATGGCGGATACCAAAAAATTGGAACAGTTAATGAATTCGGTTTATACAACTTAGTTCTTAGTAGCCGTAAACCAGAAGCAAAACAATTTAAACGTTGGGTAACTCATGAAGTAATCCCTTCTATTAGAAAAAATGGATATTACGAATTAGAAAAGCCATCTTATATGATTGACGATCCGATCAAACGTGCTGAACGTTGGATTATCGAACGAAAAGAATATGAACTACTTGAACAACAACGAAAAGAAGAACTACCATACACAAATTTTGGAAAAGCCGTTTCTAATTCCAATGCATCTATAAATATTGGTTCATTCTCCAAAATGATGTATGACGATCACGGTATCAAATTAGGCCGAAATAAAATGTTCAAGTGGTTACGTGATAATGGATATTTAATTAAAACTGGCCGTGAGAAAAATCAACCTAAGCAACAGTACATTGAACAAGGTTTATTCACCACTACCGTAACAATGATTTCTCGTACGCATGGTGATGTAGAAAGTGTGACAACTTTAATAACTGGTAAAGGTCAAGTGAAACTGTCAGAAAAGTTGATACAAGAGTATGGGGTGACAGTTTAATGCCAACCATCCAATTCGAACAAACCGAAATTCAATTAATGGTATCTGAACTCAAAAAGCAACTCATTCCAGAAATCCGAAAAGAGTTAGAAATGATAGATAAGCTACCTCCATTGATGACAAGAAAGCAATTCATGGAGGTAGCCAACATCAAAGATAAGAAGTGTAATGAATTGTTTAACCGATCTGATTTTCCAGTAACTCGTGAATTAGGGCATCCACGAGTAGTAACGGCTAAGCTATTCGAATGGTTGGAAAAGGATATCGAGAACCGCAATATGATCGACTTTCCTTATCCATACACTTCTTAATTAGGGCGCACATTAAGTATAACAATCTAAAACATAAATAGATAGATAACTTGCACGTATCGCACGTGCAGATTAGGAACGGGAAGGAGGGTAGGCATTGGAAAACATTGAGGGGAATCTTCTTAGAAAAATGAGGTTGAAAAGAGGTTTTACGCAAGATCAAATGGCTGAAAGGATGTGTTTGAACCGTTCAACCATATCAAGAATGGAGAATGGAAAGATCACCGTCACACTTAGAGATGCGATGATCTGGTCACAGAAAACATCCAATCAAGATTTATTACTTAGCTTTATCGCTAATGCAGATGTAATAGGCGATTCGATTACAAGTTTACCAACTGTCGTAAGTCTAGCATTACCATTTATAGCTTAATAGGAGGAAATCAAACAATGTTAGAAGATCATTACCCAAAAGCTTTATTAACTAAGGTAGAAGAAGAAGTGTTGTGTATGAATCACTGTTTTGAGGAAGCGAAGAGATTAGCAAGTAAAGGTCAAACGGATAAAGCGGAATGTTACTTGAATAACGCATTTCGATCATTAAAACAATTGGGTGCATATTCTCGTTCATTTACTTATACACCACAGCCCAAGTCTTACTATGATGAAATGATTGCAAAAGAAAGGAAGAGACAAATTGAAACAAGATCGAGCGTTTAAAATATTCATTTCTGTATCAGGCATTTTAACTTACTTATTCTTGCTTATCAGTATTTTTAGCATATAAAAAGCACCTGTTGCACCAGGCGCTCTTCAGGATAGAGATTGATTGTATTTGACTCTATTATATCACGGATGAAGCTAGATTGCTAGCTTTGTCCTAATGGTCACAAGCGATTTTAAAAAATTACCAACTCATAATGACTTCCTTCCTTTCTCGTTTGTGGTCATTAGGATGCAGCTGCATCAAAATTACATAAAGGTGGTGTATATGATTTATGAAATCGTATTTTTCAAGAAAGTAAAAAACGATTTCCGATGCGTCAAATCATTTCTCGTTACAGCTGATAGCGTCAGTGAATGCAACGAAATCGCAAAGGAAATCAGTAATCGAATGGAACACAATTTAAGGTTCCACATCTTTGATTTTGTTGTGTGAAGGTATTATATCACAAATTTTAGGTGGTGAATAATTAAAATGAGTTTTTTGAAAGAATATGGCCACATTTTAGCCCTGATATTATTTATTGCTGCTGTATGTTACGGATTTCCAATGCGATATATCCACTACTTTGGAGGTTGATCATATTGAGTAAGTGGAAAGAAAACATCTACATTTTATTACTCACCTTATTCTTAGCAGGGTTAGCCTATGGATGGACAAGTATTATCTTTCAATTTTTAGGAGTGATGGAATGAAATTAGATATCCGAGTAACCGAAGAAACGAACCGTATTTACATTGGTTTTACCAATGAAGAAAACCCTAACCAAATCAAGAAGGTAGGGGATGTGACAGATGAAGCTGTGGCAGCAGTTTTTCAATACATGATGCAAGAGCATGCAAAACGTAATGAAGATGATCAAAAATTAGGGGTGAAAATGCCAGGTCTAGGCGAACTGCATTATTATCCTCCAGACGGTGATGATCTTGATTCGTGAAAGAAAAGAACCGATCCCCTATGTCTACCAACACTGGGCAGAGGGGAGTAGGGAACTATTCAAAAGTTACGTGGCAGGCTATATAAGCAATAATTATCGTGGTTATGAGTTAGTGAGGATTGAAAACAGGCAAGACAGCAATCATCAAGAAGAAAGAATAACGTTTCAGCGCTAAGGAGGGCGGTGCGAATGAGTAATGTTAAATGGATTAAATTAAGCACTCAAATGTTTGAAGATGAAAAAATAAGACTTATCGAAAAAATGCCCGAAGCAGATACGATATTAATTATTTGGGTAAAGCTTCTGGCGCAAGCTGGGAAAGTTAATGCTAGTGGTTACATTTTTCTATCCGAAAATATTCCATATACAGATGAAATGTTGTCCACTTTATTTGATCGGCCGATTGGTACCGTCAGAATGGCTCTAAAAACTTTTCAACAATTTGGAATGATTGAAATTGATGAAAATCAATTTATTTCTATCACTAATTGGGAAAAACATCAAAATATTGAAGGGTTAGACAAGATAAGAGAACAAACCAGAAAACGCGTTGCCAAGCATCGTGAACGAAAGAAAATAGAGCAAAAAAATCATAGTAACGTTACTGAAACGTTAAGTAACGAAACAGAAGAAGAATTAGAAAGAGAATTAGATAAAGAAAAAGATAATAATAAAGACATTATACGTGATCTGTTCGATCACTATGTTTCTAAAAATATCGTGAAGCACCGCAAATTAACTTCTCCTATGCGTACAGCAATCAAAAGGAGATTAAAAGATTATAGCTTCAAAGAATTAAAAAAGGCGATAGACAACTATGCTTATATCTTAAATAGCAATAATCATTGGTTTTCTCACAAGTATCCATTAGCTGATCTAATGAGAGATAAAGATATTCGTAAATTTTTAGATGAGGCTGATCCACTGAATAATTATTTGAAACGTACATTCGATTCTAGAAATAAATTAAACATTAATCAGTTTGACCCGAAAAAAGATGCTTTTTAGGAGGGAAGCTATGCAGGTAATTAAATCAGTATTAGGCATGTTCGAAGAAGTGGGGAAAGAAGAATGCACGGAATGCGGTCATGTTTACAAATTGTATCAAACCCCAGTAGGCGTAAAAGGGAGCTGTAAACCTTGCTCTGACAGGCAAGTGTTCAAAGACTTTAATTTACCAACATCAAAAGAGTACAAAGAAGCTAAAGAATTGAATTTTATTTTAAGTTTTGAACGTGTTACAGACGATTTAAAAAACGTAACCGTTAATGGATATCAACCAAAACATGAATCGCAGTTAAGGGCAAAACAGACAGCTGCAAAGTACGTAAAAGAATTTGATGGAACAAAAACACTTGCATTTAGTGGAGAACCAGGGCTAGGAAAAAGCCACTTAGCTTATGCAATGGTGAAAGGCGTTCGGAGCAAACGATATTTTGATAAAAAAACACAAAAGGAAAAGCCGTACAAAGCCATGTTTATTAAAACAACGGACTTATTAATGAAAATCAAAGGAACGTACAACTATCAATCAAATTTAACGGAAGAACGTATTATGAAACTTATCGATGAATTAGATTTACTAGCTCTGGATGATTTAGGTTCTGAATACGTAAAACCAAGCGAAAACGGACAAGAAACTTGGGCATCAGATATTTTATTTCGAGTTATTGATATGCGATTAGGTAAAGGATTAATCACTACGACTAATTACAGTGAATCCTCTCTAAAAGAGAAGCTAGGGATCAATGGGGATCGAATCGTTGATAGGTTGCTAGATAATGCTCAAGCAATACGCCTAGAAGGAGAAAGTTACCGCAGGAAAGGTTTTTAGGAGGGGTTGGATGGAAACATTAGATTCACCAGTATTCGAAGTTAAACAAGATTCTCAATGGCATAAAGATACAGTTTTCAGAAACCAAAAACGTAAGGAGTTTTTCAAAGAACTAAGCGAAAAATATTTGACTGACAATGGTTTTGCATTTTATCACGAAGGACATTTCGGTATTTACGGTCATTCAAAGGATTATGAAACATATAAAGATGAATTGACTAAAAATCCTGATAAGAACGGAATTCATACATTTAAGAAACGTTCGAAATATCACAAGATTTTCAAGGAAATGCTTGAAGGATTCGAGGATAAGTATTCACCATTCAAAGCACATGATGTATTTGGTACTAACAATATGAAAGCAAGCCAATGGCTAGGAGATAGATGGTTTTGGAGCGTTAAAGATAAGTCGCAAGTAGTTGGTGATGAAGTAGAGCCGTTAGATTACAAGGATTATTTAAAAGTGGTTATGGAACATGTTGAAGAATGATTTTAGGAGGTAACGGAATGAACACAATACCAGTAATAGCATTTAAAAATAAAGCAAAGAAAGACAGGTTTTTATCAAATGGACCAGATGCCGGGGATTGGTCAGATGATGATTTGGATGTATCAGTTAGCGAAATTGAAAATGCTTTTATGATTTGGAGAGGAGATCTCACGAAACCAACTGACAAAGATGTCGAAGCACTTAAAGAAGAGTCGAAAGCGCATAAAAATTTTATGTTAGATCAATACGGAACAGATGCGGTGATAAACTTTGATGTTGAACAGTGGCTAGAACAATATGAACCAGTAAATTTGGAGATAACAAAAGAACAATGGGAATTGGCCAAGGAGTGGTATTAATGGACCACAGCGAGATAGAACAGCTTAAATTTGAATCCCGACCTTCTCCAAACATCATACCGGATTGGTATGAGGAACATAAGCAAGCTAGAAAATTAGGGCAACCAAAAAGAAGCCAAGCAGAAAAAGAAAAGATAGCTGCTGAATCAGATAGATTGCTAGAAGAATACTTAAAGGAGTACGTAACATGAGAACAACAGGCCAACCGTTGCATTTGAATCCAAAACATAATTGGGTGTATTGCTTGGAAAACTACGAACCAGCATTTGAGGAAGATACATTAAAGCGCATCGTAGAACAGTACAAACAAGGTGCAAGTATGAAGTGGATAGCTAAGCGAGAAAGAAGAGTATGGCAAGAAATCTTTTTAGCTTTATTTGATCAAGCGTGTAAAGGCAGAGTGTTGCCACCATGTGCTTTTTGGTCAGAAGGACAATTGGATGAAACAGAAATCTATATTGAAGAGATTCATAGCGAAGAACCATTTGATTGGGGCGAAGAAAAAGAATTTGTGAAAGTTGTTATAACTACTGAATGCCTAGGAAGTATTAACAAGAAAACGCATATCGTTGAGAAAAAAGATTGGGAACAAACAAAAAAGCGCGGTTATTACATGGGGTGATGACTTGCATCGAGTTGAGATCATCCGAAAGATCGATGCGATATTAGACATTTACGATAAAACAGCCAATAAAAAAGAACTAGATACCCAGCTGCAGCAACTAAGAGGTAAACTAACCGGAACCAAAGATGATCGTATCAACCGATTATTAGCAAAAGGTGAGGATTTAACTTTTTCTGAAATTCATTGGCTATTAGATCAAGAAATAACTAGGACTAAAATTGCAAAAGCCATGAGAATGAATCTTACGAACTTTGTGGAGTACTTAGAAAACCACGGGATAGAACGAGTAAGAAAGGAGAGGGAAACTGTGTCAAAAGCAAAAGGAGATGTCGAGCGAGCAAAAACCTTGTTAAAGGAAAATGATTTAAGTTGCCCAGAGATTGCTAAGCGTACAGGAGTCAATGAATCCACTGTTTATTACCATGCTAAGAAAATTAGAAGTAGCAACACCATAGATAAATCAGATAAACCGAAAACGAATGTTAAGAAAGAGGTTAGCGAACAATCCGTCATTCAAAGATTAAAAAAGGAGAAAGAAATAGCTGAAAATCATGCTGATGAACTTCATGCCACAGTACAAGAATTACTTAAAGAACGAAAAGAACTCATGCGTAAGTTAGAAGAAAAGGAGCAAGAGCAAGTGAATAGCGAGCCATTAGCAAAGGTTCAAAAGAAACATGATCTATTATTAGATTATATTCAGCTGGGGTGATTATATGACAAAGTTATACCTGGTCGAAGAAAAATATAAGAACAGCGATGGTGAGTGCTTAACACGAATAGTGACTTACTACTCAAAGCCAAATAAATACAAGTGCATTGTGTTTGTGTAGGGGTGGTGTATATGGATTATGAAAAGTGGAAGGAGATAGCGAGACAGAACGGTATTAAAGATTTCACTTTTCGAGCGAGGATAAAAAGAGGTTACACCTTAGAAGAAGCAGCAATGAATCCGAAAAGTAAACACATCAAGAAAAACAAAAACAAAAACAAGAATAAACAAAATGATATTGCCATGTACATTGGTGATGAATTTTTCATATGGGGGACGCAAGAAGAAGTAGCAGAAAAACTAGGAAAAAGCGTAAAACAAGTGAAATGGCTATGTTATCCAAGTGTACGAAAAAGATTAGAAGAAAGAGAGAACGCACTTTACGGCATTTTTATAGAGGATGATGACGATACCTAGACAAAAGTTCCACCAGTATTACTGCAAAGATTGTGATATAGACTTTCTTGTTCCTTGCAAAATGAAAAGCAAAGCAAACTGTCCTTCATGTGCAGATCATCTATTCACCGAGAAACACCACACCTTAGAATTACGCACCCATTTATTTTACAAAAGAAGATGGACAGAAGAAGAGGATCAGATTATAGAAGCAGGAAGGCGATTAGGAAAGACATACAAGCAGATAGCAAGTGAATTAGAAGGCAGGACAAGCCAAGCAGTGCAAAATCGTCTCCAGCGGAAAAAGGAAGTGATGACATGATCACGCATTATCAATGTTCTAGCTGCAGAACGGAAAATGTATTCGAAGAGCAAAAGAAAGCAACTTGCAATTCATGTGGCAAAAGATTATACATCATGATGACCATTGATGATTATTTATCCGACAAAGATCGAGCGTTACGTGTTGATATTCAGTGTGCGAGTAACAAGTGGTTTTGAGGGTTAGACAGAAAATGCTAAGTGAAAGGAGGATTTAAAAATGGATATAGGCACAATCAAAGACCAGCTAGAATGGGGAAAAGAAAACTTAGATAACCCATTGGATAATTTAGAACTGGAACAAGTCGAATGGCTTCTAGAGGAAATCAAACAATTAAAGATGGTCCAATATGAGTATAAATGTTCTGGTTGTGGTAATTTTGCAAAGTTCCTTCAAAGAACGTGTCCTAACTGCGGAAAACAAAATTACTATACAGGATCATTTAAACAAGAAGATTTGGAGAATTGGTTGAAGGAGAAACAAGAAATTTAATTCACATTCCGAGTAAAAAGCGAAGGAGTGAAATGGATGCAATGTAATGTAAAAGAGTGCTATTGGAATATGTGGAGTCCGAATCACGAAATGTTTAACAATGAAAGGTCAATGCAATGCGTTAGTGAAGATTTAGAGGATCACTATAACGAAAATAGTGAATTTAAAGTTTTACCAAACGATGAAAACTGCCCTTCTCATTCACCGTATATAAGTTTTTGTGGAAAACATAAAAGAGACTAATTAGTTTTTATTTCGAGTAAAAACAAAGGAGTGACCAACATGGACACACTTTACTTAATCAAAGTACAAAACGAATATATTAACGCATCTCCCAAGCCGATATATGTACCTGATTTGAAGATGATTGAAACCATGCTGTTGAGCGCTGAAAGAGTGAAGGAGGGGTGATTGTATGAGTAAAATCATAAAACGCAAATATCGCAAAATTAGAAGTGATTTTAAAAAGGAATTATATGAATCTATGAAAGAAAACCATGCTTTAGCAATGCTTGTCATCGAAACGTATACAGCATGGAAACACAGAAACCATATTTTGAAGATATGGGGAATGTTTAGAAATCCGGATTACAAAGCATTTCAAAAGGATTATTCAAAAAACTTAATGGGACAGCATCTAACAGGAAGTATTGATATTTGGAGATCATTTCATTTTGCTAAATATGAAAATCTAACGGATTACAAATATAAAATACCAGAGAAATACGCAATGGGTGACGCTTTAGGGATGGCTTATAAGGTGTTGAAAGGGAATTAAGGGAAAGGAGTGATCGAGTGAGTAGGTTGGAAGAGTACGAACATACCACTCCAAAAGGTAGACATTATGTAGGTTTTAAGAGTAAAGAAGATTATGAACGATTAATCCAACAAGCAGAGCGTGTGGAGGAATTGGAACAATCAAGAAAACAACTTAAAAGAAGATTAGAAAAACGTTATGAGAAAGTCAGAAATTTAAAAGTTGAAAAATCTTTTTTAGAACAACAAAACAATCGATATCAAAATGCCTTAATCAAGATATCTGGAGAAAGTTGTGACGATGTAATGTGCGATGCTAAGTATATTGCAAAACACGCATTAACTAAAGAATTGGAGGAATCGGAATAATGGAAAAATCTATTAATCAATTATGCAATGAAGCTTATCAAATAGCAAAATCAAAAGGATGGCATGATAAGCCAAGGGAAACAGGTACGATTTTAGCTTTAATTCATAGTGAAGTTTCAGAAGCTTTAGAAGCAGATAGAAAGAAAGATCAAGAGAATTTTGAGGAAGAATTAGCAGACATACTTATTAGAATCTTTGATTTATGTGGGTCCAGGAACATTGATTTAGAGGATGCTGTATTAACGAAAATGGAACGCAATAAAGGAAGATCATACAGACACGGTAATAAAGCGTACTAGGAGGTTAATCATGGCAGATAAGAACATACAGATACCAGTTACCGATTTAAAGGATAAAGTAGTCATTATCAAGCAAGGTAGACCGATTGTATTAGACAAGCCTGCTAGTGGTTATGGAGAGCACACGATTACATGGGTAGATGGAAAGATTACGGCTGATCGGGTTAGTTATACGAATAAACGATAAAGGAGGAGAATGAGTGATAGGATTTTTAGAATTATTAACAATTGTATTTGTTGTATTGAAGGCTTTCGGAATGATTGATTGGAGTTGGTGGATAGTATTCCTACCTGCAGTGATCGCTGTTTCAATTTATGCGATATGGTTCGGATTCTTCGGATTAATCTTCAAAAAAACATCTAAACAAATTAACAAAAGTTTTAATGATGATATCTTTAAGAAATTCTAATTTAATACCTAGTCTGACCGAGAAACGGAGGACATTAACAAGAGCATTAGGGCGCTTCTTGTTAGTGTCCTTTTTTATTTATAGGAGGTTGAAGCGTGAAAAAAAGCAAACAACCGAAACAAAAGAGGAATAAGAAGCAGGAAAAATTATCTCAATCAGAATTAAAAGAATTGATGGGCGTAAATAGACCAACTTATAAACGAGCTAAAGGCGGAGCAATTAGACAAAAGTAATGAATAAAAAAAGGAGTTGTTCTTATGCAAACTACTTTCAAATTACCAGAGATTGATCGATACTCCACAAAACATAAAGTAGAATCACTACTTGATCAATATAAATTGTATTTATTAATGGAACCTATAGATTTGCAACCGAACATCACTAGTTCCTTTTCGATTGTTCCACCCACCTTCAACAACCAGAATAACTCTCAGACAGAAGATATAGCAGTTAAAAGGATAGATCAAGAGAATGAAAGACATAAGTTTTTAAAATGGGTGCAACGTTGCGTGAACCGTTTATCAGAGCAAGAACGAGCTGTAATCATCAAACGTTATTTAAGTGATGATGATATTTATGATTATGAGATATATAAGGAATTGGGATACAGCGAAAGAAAGTATTATCGAATAAAATCTAGAGCGTTCTATAAACTCGCTTTTATTATGAGAGTAGAAGTTTATAAGAGCGAGGTGAGACCATCATGAATTTTGTGCAACCAATCAGGGATCCAGAAGTAATAAGAGCTATTAAACATTATTTAAAAGGGAAAAATGAACGAAACTATATATTGTTTCTGGTAGGTATTAATAGCGGGTTACGGATATCAGATATTTTGCCTTTAAGAGTCGCAGATGCAAAAAAGCCTTATTTTAGCATTAGAGAAACCAAAACTAAGAAACAAAAAAGAATTAATATAACTCCTTCTCTACGAAGGGAGTTAAAAGGATATATCCAAGGAAAAGAAGATTATGAATATTTATTTAAAAGCAGAGAAGGAGTTAATAAGCCTATCGGCAGGAGCATGGCTTACAAAATATTAAGAGAGGCTGCAGATTATGTAAGTTTGGATGAAATAGGTACACATACATTAAGAAAAACATTTGGTTATCATTTTTATAAACAAACAAAAGACATCGCCATGCTGCAAGAAATATTTAATCATTCTAGCCAAAACATCACAAAGAAGTATATTGGTATTAATCAAGATGGAATGGACAATGCAATGAAAGGCTTTAAGATTTAAGCTTATCCGATATATCAGGATAGGCTTTTTTTATTACATATACTTATCAATTCAACACAATAAGATAGTGTGTAACTCATTTAAAGTATTTGAATTAAGAGCAGTAATATCAAGGCTTTCAGCCTTTAAATGAATTCAACACAATATAAGATAAGGTGAATTAGTAAAAATGGCAGACAAAAGGCAGAATTACGGCAAAGCATAGGGAATTTAATGTGTTATTATGGTAATAAGGAAAAATAAATAATCCCCCTTAGTTAAGAGCGCAACACTCATTTTTATGGGTATTGCGCTCTTTTTGCATAATATAACAAACGTCACACCCCTTGAGCCACAAGGGATTTGACGTTTTTAAAAATAAATGGGTCCTTCTGAGAATATAAAATTCTTACGGGTGCTTGCGAGCCCGAAAAAGCTCCAGTTTTTTGCCGAAAAAGTTCATTTCCGTTTCAGCTTTCAAATTCTTGGGAAATAATTTTGAAAGGTGGTGAAACCCTTTGAGTAGCAAGGAATCTAGCAAAAATATAAAAATTGTAACAACAAAAGAAATTTCGGAAATCCTTAATTTAGGCGACCGTAGAATTCGGCAATTAGCTAATGAAAATGCATTGGTTCGTATAGGTCATGGAAAATATGATCTTCCAGCTTCGATTAATTCATATATCGAATATGTAGTTGATCGTGAAAAGCCGGAAGGTGATTTAGATAAAACAGAAGAGGAAGCGCTTTGGACCAGGGCAAGAAGAAAGAAAACGGAATTAGAACTACAAATAATGCGTGGCGAATTGCATCGTTCTGAAGATGTAAAACTCGTTATGAATGATATGCTAGGTGCATTTCGTGCTAGGCTATTAGGGTTGCCATCTAAAACAGCTCCTCAGATACTAGGGAAAAGTGAAATTCCAGCAATAAAAAATGTTTTAAAAGATGCAGTGTTTGAAGCATTAGAAGAATTATCTGATTACGATCCACACGTGTTTTACGAAAAAAGTAAAGATAAGATGTATTTGGATGAGGGTGAGGAAGAACTGTTAGAGATGGAGAAGATCAAGGAAGAGGAGATCAATAATAATGGCAGCAAAAAGAAAAAGTGATACACTTTCACTTTTTCAAAATCTTACAAAAGATATACTCGCACCTCCTCCTGATCTAACAGTATCAGAATGGGCTGATGCCTATCGAAAATTATCAAGTGAATCATCAGCAGAACCAGGACAATGGCGTACGGATCGCGCACCATATCAACGTGATATCTTAGATGCGGTTCTGGAACCTGAGTCTGAAAAAATAGTAGTTATGGCCAGTGCCCAGGTAGGAAAAACAGAATTAATTTTAAATACTGTTGGTTATCATATCGATTTTGACCCAGCACCAATTTTATTGATGCAACCAACTGAAGCATTAGCAAAAAGTTTTTCAAAAGAACGATTAGCGCCAATGATTAGAGATACTCCTGTTTTAAGGAAAAAAGTTTCTGATGAAAAAACACGTGATGGAGGTAACACCACATTGCAAAAAACATTTGCCGGTGGTTATATTGCGTTAGTTGGTGCAAATGCCCCTTCTGGTTTAGCATCAAGACCAATTCGAATACTATTAGCAGATGAAGTGGATCGCTTTCCGGTTAGCGCTGGAACAGAAGGTGATCCACTTTCTCTTGCAGAAAAACGTACTAATAATTTCTATAATCGCAAAAAGATAATGGTTTCCACTCCAACAATTAAAGGTGCGAGCCGAATCGAATCAGAATATGATTCAAGCACAAAAGAACAGTGGAATCTACCATGTCCATCCTGTAATGAATATCAACCTTTAAAATGGGCTCAAATTGTATTTAACAAAGATAATTTAGATGACGTAACCCATGCTTGTATTCATTGTGGTGCAATGCACAACGAGTATGAATGGAAAGGCAAAAAAGGAAAGTGGATAGCAACTAACGACAAAGGGTTATATAGAGGATTTCATTTGAGTGAGTTTGTTAGTCCTTGGCGCAAATGGAAAGAAATTGTGAGTGACTTTTTAGAATCTAAGAAAAAAGGAAAAGAAGCTTTGAAAGTTTGGACAAACACTTCTTTAGGTGAAACATGGGAAGAAGATGGAGACCAAATTGAAAGTGATGCTCTGCATGAACGATTAGAAAAATATAATGCGGATGTACCGAATGGTGTAAAAATATTAACAGCTGCAGTTGACACACAAGATGATCGGTTTGAAATTGAAGTAGTAGGTTGGGGAGAAGGTAAAGAATCTTGGGGGATTGATTATCATGTAATTTACGGCAATTTAAACCAACCTAAGATATGGAATGAACTAGATGAATATTTAAGTAGAACATGGACCAAAGAAGATGGTTCGCATTATGGAATCGCTTGTGCTTGTGTTGACTCAGGTGGACACTATACTCAAGAAGTTTACCATTTTACTAAACCAAGAGAAGTGCGAAGAATTTATGCCATTAAAGGTAAAGGTGAAAACAATGGTGAATATGTACCATTAATCAGTGGATATTCAAGAGTAAAGCCAAGCAAAGCATTATTAATTACTGTCGGAGTTTCGGATGGTAAAGCTAAAGTGATGTCCAATTTGCAAGTGGAAGAACCCGGGCCAAACTTTTGCCATTTCCCTAGGGATAGAGGGTACAACCAACAATATTTTGATGGATTAACCGCAGAAAAATTGGAAACAAGATATCGACAAGGTGTTGCTTATAGAGTTTGGAAGAAAACTAGAGAAAGAAATGAGCCATTAGATTTACGAGTATATAATACTGCAGCATTAGAAATATTAAATCCAAATTTAGAAAAAGATTATACAATCGAAAAAACGAAAGCACCAGCTAGAAAAAGAAGGCGGAAACGTGTCTTGTCTAAAGGTGTGAAATAGACATCCATTATAAAAGTGGATGTTTTTTAATGAGGTGATTTTGAATGGTGACATTAGAAAGAGCTCAAAAACATTTGGAAGCTTGGTTAGATGCAGAATTAGCGGTATCAACTGGTCAATCATATCGAATTGGAACAAGACAATTGACTAGAGCAAATTTAAGCGAAATTCGAAAACAAATAAGTTACTGGAAAAGTGAAGTTTCAAGGTTAAAAGGTAAAGGGGCGCGCAAAGTACGACGAGCTATACCAAGAGACTGGTAAGGGGGTGGTAAGATTTGAACTGGGTAGATCGGGCGATTGCATGGGTATCACCAGAACGTGGGTTAAAACGAATGCACGCAAAACAAAAAATGAATTTAATTGGTCATGGCGCTGGATATGGAAGTCACGGAGCTAGCACCCAGAAAAAAAGCATGATGGGATGGCTCACTAGACAGGGATCCGTGATTGAAGATGTGGAGTACAACATACCTAAACTTCGTGAGCGTTCACGTGATTTATACATGGGAGCCCCACTTGCAACTGGTGCATTAAAAACTATAAGAACCAATGTGATTGGTAGTGGTTTGAAACTAAATTCACAAATCGACTATGAATATCTAGGAATGACATTAGAAGAAGCAGACGATTGGGAAACGAAGGTGGAGCGTGAATTTAACCTTTGGGCAGAATCATTACATTGTGACGCGCAACGAATGAATAACTTTTATGAATTGCAACAATTGGCCTTTTTGTCTTGGCTCATGTCTGGTGATTCTTTTGCGTTACTCCCTTACTTTGAACGACCTAATATGCCATATGATTTACGCGTGCAAATAATTGAATCTGATCGTGTTTGCAATCCAAGTAAGGTTCCAACTTTAGATAAAGACAATAAAATCGTAAACGGTGTAGAGATTAACAAGCGCGGTGAAGTAGTTGCTTATCACATTGCGCAACATCATCCTAACAGCATTTCCTATTCGACTAATGAATGGAAGAGAGTAAGGAAATTTGGTGCTCAAACTGGAAGACAAAATGTTATTCATTTAATGGAATCGGAGAGACCAGAACAAAGACGAGGTGTACCAATCCTTGCACCAGTTATTGAATCATTAAAACAATTGAGTAGATACTCAGAAGCTGAATTAATGGCTGCTGTTGTAAGTGGGATGTACACGGTCTTTATCAAAACAGACGATAAAAGCGAAGATCAATTTGGTGAAATGTATGCGGATGATGAGCAAGTGGATTCATATGACGAAACCTCCTACGAACTTGGAAATGGAGCCATGGTCCAATTAGGAGAGGGGGAAGATGTTAAAGAGGCGAATCCAGGACGGCCAAATCAAGCATTTGATGGATTTGTTACATCAGTATGTCGTCAAATCGGTTCTGCTATCGAAGTACCGTACGAATTGTTATTAAAGCATTTCACATCATCTTATTCAGCAAGCCGAGCTGCGTTATTAGAAGCATGGAAAATGTTTAAGATGCGCAGAACATGGATGTCAAATGACTTTTGTCAGCCTATATATGAGGAATGGTTATCCGAAGCTGTTGCAAAAGGTCGCATAGAAGCGCCGGGTTTCTTTAATGATCCATTAATCAAAAAAGCTTATACAAGGGCTGAATGGAATGGTCCTTCACAAGGTCAATTGGATCCACTCAAAGAAGTAAATGCTGCGGCAAAACGTGTAGAAGAAGGATTTAGTACAAGAACACGAGAAACCACGGAAATGGGTAATGGGGATTACTTTAGAAACCATAGTCTTCGTGTGGTAGAAGAAAGAATGCGTAGAAGAGACGGACTTGCATCCAATGAAATAGGGGATGTTCCAGATAATCCAGATCAAGAAGACGATGAAGAACAAAGAAGAAATTAATTGAAAGGGGGTGGGAGAATTGAAAAAAATCAGTATTCGAGGTCCTATCATCTCGAGTAACCAACAATGGATTTATGATTGGCTAGACATGGAAGCTACTAGCCCCAAGAAAGTTAATCAAGAACTAGAGCAAGCCACTAACAACGAAGAGATTGAGGTGGAAATTAATAGTGGTGGCGGTTATGTGTTTGAAGGGTCTGAAATTTATACTGCATTAAAATCTTATCAAGGTAACGTAAAGATTAAAGTTTTAGGAATTGCAGCAAGTGCAGCATCTGTTATAGCTATGGCTGGTAATAAAGTAGCAATGGCACCAACAGCGCAGATGATGATTCATAACGCATCTTCCATTGCGATGGGCGACTATAGAGATATGGATCATGAATCAAAAGTTTTAAAGAATGTGAATCAAACCATCTCTAGCGCATATCGCATCAAAACTGGTATGGAAGAAAAAGAATTATTAGAGATGATGGATGAAGAAACTTGGCTCACACCACAACAAGCAAAAGAACAAGGCTTCATTGATGAAATTATGTTTGATAACGAGATGAAGTTTGTAGCAAGCGAAGACACTAATCAAATGCTTCCACAAGCGGTGATTGACAAACTGCGCAATGAATTTTTAGATCATAAAAAATTCACAAATTATGCAAATGAGGAGGAATCAGCACCGATGGATTTAGAAAAATTAAAAAACGATTATCCAGATCTTTACGAGCAAGTAAAGAACGAAGGCTATCAAAATGGAACGAAGGATGAAAATAATCGAATTAAAGCCATTGAAGATTTAGATATTCCAGGTAGCGAAGAGCTAATTAACAAAGCTAAGTTTGAAACGAATGCTACTGCTGAAAAAGTGGCCATGGATATTATAAAAGCGCAAAAAACACAAGGACAAAATATTTTTAATCAAACCAAACAAGAAGCAAAAGAGTTGGATGATATTCAGGGATCAGAAGCACCCGAAAATAAAAAGCCAGAGGAACAAGAAATAGAAGAAAAAGCGAGTTCCATCGCAAACTTTATCAATAAAAAACGAGGAGGTAATAAGTAATGCCAACATTAGATACTTTTGATCGTGATAATCTCTTTGCCGGTGGTGTGCAACCTGTAGTGACAGATTCAGTAACTGTAGCATCCGGGGAAAATTTAACACGTGGAACTGTATTAGGGATTGTATCTGCAAGTGGTGAGGCGGTTGCTGTTGATTCTGCACAAACAGATGGATCAGAAAAACCCTTTGCTATTCTTTCTGAAGATGTAGATGCGACCGATGCCGCAACACCTGGAGCTATATATCTGACAGGGGAATTCAATGAAGATGCATTAACTTTTGGTGGTTCCGATACTGCTGATGATCACAAAACAGCATTACGTGAAATAGGTATTTTCTTAAAAACTAATCAAGAAGCTTAAGGAGGAATAATTGATGGCTATTAACACTTATGATACTCGAATTATGTTACCTGCTATCGAATCGATGATGCCGGTTCGTACATTTCTAAAGGATACTTTTTTCTCAAATGTCAATACATTCACAAGCGAACATGTGGACATTGATTACTATAAAGGCCGTCGTAAAATGGCGCCATTTGTTTCACCGCGTATTGAAGGAAAAGTAATGGATCGTCAAGGATTTACTACGAAAACATTTAAACCTGCGTCCGTAAAGCCGCAAAGAATCATCACTGGTGATGATATTAATAAACGTTCTATCGGTGAACACATTTACTCTCCAAAAAGCCCAGACGAGAGAGCTGCAGAAATGCTTGCAAAAGATTTATCAGAACTTGATGAGTCCATTACACGTCGAGAAGAGTGGATGGCAGCACAAATCCTATTTACAGGGAAAGTCGATATGGTTGGTGAAGGTGTAAATGCCACGTTAGATTTCGACTTTACGAACAGTGAAACATTGAGTGGCACGGACTTGTGGAGTGATCCTGATAGTGACCCATATAAGAATTTAAAAAATTGGAGGCTATCAGTCATTCAAAAGTCTGGTCTAACTCCAGATACAGTGATTATGGCATCTGATGTTGTCGATGAGTTTGTGAACAACACGGCTATGCAAAATCTATTAGATAACCGTCGTATTCAGATGGGGCAAATTGACCCTCGTACCTTACCAAACGGGGTTACATTCATCGGAACCCTTACTGCTTTAGGGTTGGATATTTATAGTTATGATGAGTGGTATTATGATGAAGAGGAAGATACGGAAAAATCAATGGTTCCATCTGGTAATGTGTTTGTCGGCTCATCTCGTGCCCGTTCTTCTATGTTGTACGGGGCTGTTACTTTGACAAATAGCAGGACGAATAACTTTACAACGTATGAGGGAAGTCGTATTCCTGATTCTTGGATTCAAAAAGATCCAGCGGCCCGTTTCTTACAGGTTCATAGCCGTCCACTGCCTGTCCCTCATGAAGTCGATAGCTGGTATGTAGCCAAAGTACTATAAGGGGAGATGGATAGAATATGAGCTTACAAACTAAAGAACGGGTAAGGCATAATGGAATAGTCTTTGAACCTGGAAAAACAATTGAAGAAATTTCCGAGAAGGATGCCAAACGTCTCATTGATTTAGGAGTCGCTTTTTTTGTGTCTGAAAAAGAAGAGATTACCGAGAACCAAGAGGAAAACTTAGGGGAAGAATATTCAGTAAACGCAGAAGAAGAATTACATCTTATTGAGTACGTCGATTTAAAAACAGTGGCAAAAGAAGTGGGACTTGATTTTGCTGGTAACATTTCCAAAAAGAATTTAATCGATCTGATCATCGAAGAAGAAAAGGTCAAAGAGATTCTTGATCTTACTGAGGATGAAGAATAATGGCGAAGTTACGTGATTTCCTGGAATCCGATTTTCAAACATTTGTTAATACAGATGAATTTGCTGAAGAAGTGGATATAGAAGGTAATAAAATCGAAGTAGTCATGGATAGTGATACTTTAGAAAAGAAAAAGTTATCTAATGATGCAGAGGGGCTTGCTAATAGCGAGCTCCTTTTTCATGTAGAGAAAAACAAACTAGCATTTACTCCATTCCCTAGACAGAACCTAGTTTTTAATAATGAACTCTATTATGTAACAAATGTCCAAGAGGATGAAGGACTTTATACGATCACATTAGGAGTGCATCGTTCATGAATAACGTGAGCGTTGATATCGATAGAAAATTAGTTGCCGATGTTCAAAAACGTTTAGGCGAGTTTCACAAGAAGGCTCCAAATGCTATAGCAAAAGCACTAAATCGTGCTATGACCAACGTTAATTCAAATATAAAAAAAGAAATCAGAAAAGAATATCACATCAAATCGAGAGATATTGCTTCTACTTTAAGCAAACCAGCAAGAGCAACAAAAAATAATTTATATGCAGAAGTTAATTCCAAAGGTAGACCTATTGGAATTGATAAATTTAAAGTGTCTCCTAAAACAGTAAATCCGAATCGTAAAAGCCCCATTAAAATTGCTGTTAAAAAAGATGGAGTAAAAAAAGCAATGGGTGCATTCATTGCCGACATTAACGGAATAAAAGCCTTTAAAAGAACATCAGGTTCAAGACTTCCTATCCAACGTTTATTCGGACCCTCTGTACCACAAATGTTAGAAGATGAGGGAATCCAAGAGGAAGTCAATCAATTAGGTCAAGAAACGTTTGATAAACGATTAGACCATGAGATAGAACGAATTTTAGAAAAAGGGAGGGCATAGTATATGATTCCTCTCGAGTTACAAGATGCGCTGCGACAAAAACTCGAAAAATTATTTGACGGAATGCGATTTAAAAATATGAAAAATGAACGTGTTCCTGTAAATGTGTTCGAGCAACATTTACCTAATAAAAATCCGAATTTGAATCCTGGAAACGATGATCCTTACCCATGTATTATTATTCGTTTGTCTAATGGTGAAAACCCTAACGAAGACGAAGGGCAAAGAACTACTGTACAGTTTATTGCAGGCGTTATCGATCGAGATAATAACAATCAAGGTTATCATGATGTATTAAATATTATTAATCGCATCATAGAGGATTTAAGAAGAAATCCTATTATTAACGAAAAATTTGAGGTCGACTCTTCCATGACTTGGAGTTATCACGATGAAGATGTTGAACCTTATTTTTTCGCAGGTTTGGAGACATATTGGACAAATCCACAAAACTTAAGAGAGGATGTGGAACGCTTTATATGACAAGAAAAAAGAAAAAAAGCACTACAGTAATTTATGCAGGTCCAAGTTTAAAAGATTTAAAACAGTATTCAGTCTTCACTGGAGAACTACCTACTTATATCAAAAACTATCAAGAAAATAACATTTTAAAAGCCTTATTTATTCCAGTATCTAATTTTTCGAAATTTAGACGACAAGTAAAGGTTGAAGGATCCAAAGAGAATCAAATTTACAAAAAAGCGATTGAAATTACGAAGGGAGGCAATTGATAAATGCCATACAAACATGGAATTTATGTGACGGAAAACCCAACCACTTTTGAACAACCTATAAAGTCATTGGCTTCTCAGCAAGTGGTATTTGGCACAGCTCCTATTAATCTTGCAGAAGATATAGATGCAGCAGTAAACGAACCAGTTTTAGCAAGAAACTTTGAAGAAGCAAAAGCTAAATTAGGTTACAGTGAAAATTGGAGTGATTATACACTTTGCGAAGTGATGGATGCATCGTTTAAGCAAATTAAAGTTGGTCCTGTTGTATTCGTTAATGTATTAGACCCAAGCACCCATATACAAAATATAACAGCAGAAGAAGTACAGGTTAACAATCAAGAAGCAAAAGTTGAAAAAGAAGGAATATTATTAAATTCTCTTGTTGTAAAAAGTTCTGATGGGGCAACAACATATGAGGAAGATTTAGATTATCTAGCAGGTTTTGATAATGACGGTTATGTGGTCATCTCAATTTTAGACGATGGTTCAATTGGATCCAGTGTATCCAGTTTGCAAGTAGATTATGATCAACTTGACCCATCTCAGGTAACAAATGAAGATGTCATTGGAGGTTATGATGAATCCACCAATACGTATAAAGGAATAGAAATAGTAATCACTATTTTCCCTAAATTGGATGTAGTTCCTACCATCTTATTTGCTCCTGGATTTTCGCAGTATTCAGATGTAGGTTCAGTACTTGTTGCTAAATCTGAATCTATTAACGGAAGTTTTAAAACAGAAAATGTGTTGGACTTGGAAGGGTCCACGATTGATGATGCGATAGCTGATAAAAGTACAAAACAATATGATGACAAATCTTCTATTCTATGTTGGCCAAAAGCTAAAATTAACGGAAAAACATATCACTATAGTTCTGTAGTGGCTGCTGTCCTTTCACGAACAGATGCAGAAAATGAAAATGTACCTTATCAATCACCATCCAACAAACGCATACCTGTTGAAGCTATGGTTAATGACAATGACCAAGAAATCTTTTTAGATCAAGTACAAGGGAATCGTTTGAACGGAAAAGGTATTGTCACAGCTGTCAGCATGAGAGGTTGGAGAGTATGGGGAAATAATACGGCCATGTATGATGATGAAATGGATTCTATTCCGGATCCAAAAGATCGCTTCATTGCTATTCGTCGTATGTTTAATTGGTGGGGTAACAGTTTCATCTTAAACTATTTTGATCGTGTGGATGATCCTACAAGCTATCGATTAATTGAAAGTGTCGTTGATTCCGAGAATATCCGTGCAAATGGATTTCAAGCTAGAGGGCAAATTGCTGGTGCTCATATTGAATTTAGAGAGCAAGACAATCCTACAAGTCAAATCATGGATGGGAAAATACAATTTATTCAAAAAATAGGATTTTTAACACCAGCGAAGGAAATTGAAAATGTATTAGAATTTGACCCTACCATTTCATTTGGAGGTGATGAATAATGACCAACCCTATTCCTGAAAAAGTAATTAATTATAATGTCTATGACGATACAGATAAATTAGTAGGTATTACTTCAGAGGTCACTTTACCAAACTTTGAGGCTATGACGGAAACGATGAGTGGCGCTGGCATTGCTGGAGAATACGAATCAGCAACACCAGGTCATTTTGCATCACAAACAATAGAAATACCCTTTAAAACAATAACGGATCAGTCATTTTCCTTGTTAAAAAATAGAGGAAGATCATTAGTATTAAGAGCAGCGCAACAAAGTTATGATATGTCCGAAGGTCGCACTCAATCAAGGCCGTTAAAAATTACACTGAGAGGACAACCAAAAGGAGTAAACCTTGGAACCATGTCGGTAGGTGGTATGACAGAAACCACTAATTCTTTGGAGATATTGTATGTGAAAATCGAATTAGATGGTCGTACGTTACTAGAATATGACAAGTTAAATTTTGTTTACATTATAGATGGAGAAGATATTTTAGGAAATATCCGAAACATGATATAAGAAGGGAGAAAAATACATGAGTGATTTAATCATTACTTTCAAAAAGCCTTACAAATTTGAAGGGGAAGAATATAAGAAGGTGGATTTATCAGGAATAGAAAACTTATCAACTCGTGATTTAGTCGAAGCGGATAAGCAATTTAACACTTCTGGACAAATGGCTATTATGAATGAAATGACTACTGGTTATTCATTAATCATTGCTTCCAAGGCATCTGGACATCCTGTTGAATTTTTCGAACAATTACCTGCAGGTGAAGGATTAAAAGTCAAAAATCGTGTGATGGGTTTTTTAAACGCATAGGTTTAATTCGATATGAAGGCAATATAATACGAAAAGAATTAGGCGGACGCATGTTACGAAAATCATGCGTTCGTCTTTCTTTATCCACTTATACTAGCATAGATCACTTTTTAGAATTAGACCTGTTTGAATTAGGAGAAGTTGCTGAGGAAGTGAAAGGGGCGATGAGCAAAAATGGCCAAAAAAAGCTTTGAAATCGCCTTTCAACTTGGAGCTGAAATGGATCCATCTGTAAAAAAAGCATTTGGAAATGCACAAAAACAGATGGGTAAAATGCGTAAAAGCGTAACGAACACAATTAAAACAGGTGCTAAATTAGCAGCAGGATTTACCGCAGCAGGAGCTGTTGTTGGTGGAGCAGCTGTAGCAATGGCAAATAAATTTGCTGACACCGCAGACAGAATTGATAAAACGTCGATGAAACTAGGTGTTACCACTGATGCTTTTCAAGAATTAGAATATGCAATGGGGCAAGTTGGAGTTAGGCAAGAAACGTTAGAAAAAGGTTTAGGAAGGTTGAACCAACGTTTAGGAGATACCGAAAAGAATGAAAAATATCGTGCTGCTATCGAGAATTTAGGTATCGCTACTGAAGATACTAGCGGTAAAACACGTGATGCAGATGAAGTGTTTATGGAAACCGTACAGGCATTACATGAAATGGATGATGCAACACAACAAGCAGCAAAAGCAGAAGAAATTTTCGGTACTAGAACTGCACGAGAATTAATGCCTGCTATTAAAGCCGGTGGCGATGCAATTGGTGATTTACGGGATGAAGCCCATGAATTAGGACATGTAATAGGAAAAGATAGTGTTGATGCTGGTGTATTATGGGCTGACACAATGGACAAAGCTCAAAAGATGATGGGTGGTCTGTTTAATTCAGTAGCATCTAAGGCCCTGCCAATTCTGCAAAAGTTCTTAGATTATGGGATAGATAACATGCCTGTTTTACAAGAAAAAATATCAGGAGCAGTATCAAAGGCGGGGGACATCCTTAGTTGGATTGGTAACACAGGAACAGATGTTTTTCAAAACATAAAAGATGCAATAGACGACAACCAACCAACAATAGAGCGATTCCAAACATTAGCATCTAATGGCGGTAATATGCTTCAGACTGCTTTCGATAATGCAAAGCCTTATATTAATTGGGTGAAAGATGTAGGGATTCCATTAGCAGTGGATGCTATTGCTAATATTATTGAAAAGGGAATGGATTTTTATAATTTAATCAAAAATAACTGGTCTACCATCAAACCACTTCTATTAGGTATTGTTATTGTATTAGGTAGCTTAAAAGTTGCGATGATAGCTATGTCAGTGGTACAAACTGTCACAGGATTTATGAAGGCATTTCGAGTAGCTACAGCAGCAGCGCGATTATCTATGTTAGGTTTAAATGGAGCCATGTTAGCAAATCCAATCACTTGGATTGTTGCACTGATTGTCGGTTTAATCGCTACAGGTGTTTTGCTTTATAAAAACTGGGATACCGTAAAAGAAAAGGCAGGCGATTTATGGTCAAGTATCAAAAGTGTGTTTGGTCAAATAGGGTCATTTATCGGTGGTATATGGGATGGCGTTCAATCCAAAACAAAAGGGGTCATAAACTCCATTATTATGGCTGTAAATGCCATGATCCGAGGAGTGAACAGCTTTCAAATAGATGTACCTGATTGGGTTTCCAAGATACCAGGTGTTCCAAACGGGATAACTTCTATTGGCTATAACATTCCAACTATACCAATGCTAGCAGAAGGTGGTATTACTACTGGATCAACCTTAGCAATGATTGGTGAGGGAGCAGAACAAGAAGCAATCTTACCACTGTCTAAATTACAAGGATTGTTAGACGATCCAGATTACGGAGACAGTACAACAAATCACACCAATTATGATGATCAAGATATGACGATTCATTATAATCCTACCGTTATTATAGAAGGCAATGCAGATAAAAAAACCATTGATAGGGCATTACGAAATGACAGAAAAGAAATTGAAAGAATAATAAAACAATATATCGGGAAAAGAAAAAGACTTTCTTTGAGTTAGGGGAGGTGGTAGATATATGACGTACAGAACGGTTTTAGGTGATACATTTGATTCCATCGCATACGATCACTTTAATGATGAAAAATTAGCCATGGAAATTATAGAAGCGAACATAGAATACGCAGATGTTTTAGTGTTTGATGCAGGAATTGAATTAACCATTCCTGAAATTGATACAACACCAATCGCCAATCTACCACCTTGGAAGCGGTGATTTAATTGCAATCTAGAAAATCTTTTGTAGAAGTAGAGTATCAGGGTGTAGATATAACAGATGATGTACAAAAAGATCTATTGGACTTTGAGTATACAGATAATGCAAGTGGTGATAGTGACAGCGTTCGATTATCTATGAAAGATGAAAAAAAGATATGGTTAAAACATTGGTTCCCTGAAAAAGGCGATGTAGTTTTACCAATGATAAAAACAAGAAACTGGCGGAGAAATGACGATCAACAACATTTAAATTGTGGTCGTTTTTTTGTTGATGAACCTTCCTATGACGGTAGACCAGGATCATTTACACTCGATGCTATATCGTCTCCGTTGAATAGCAATTTTTCTGATGTCGGCAGAAGTAAAATGTGGGAGAACATAACTTTACAGCAGATTGCTAGCGACATTGCTAATAAAGCTGACCTTCAATTGCAATTTTTAAGTGAATCAAACCCTTTATATGATAAAAAAGAACAATCAGAGACAGATGACTCTTCTTTCTTATCGGAATTGTGTAATGAAGAAGGTCTAGCGATGAAAGTAACAGATAAAAAAATAGTTATTTTCGATGAGAAAGATTTTGAAGAGCGTGAATCTATTGCTACTTATCATGAGTGGGGAGATGTAGTCCGTTCTTATTCTTTCAAGACTTCTTTGACAAACACTAGCTATGATGGGGTGGAAGTTAAATATTATGACCCTGAAAAAGGAAAAGTGATCGAGTTTCTTCACAGTATCAGTGATGGAGATAAGATTTATAAAGTGAATAAGCGTGTTAAAACTGGCCAAGAAGCTAGAAGGTTAGCACAAAAAACACTTAGACGTTTAAACAGGAAAGAAACAACGGGTGAACTTACTGTAATCGGCAATATCGAATTATTAGGAGCCACTTGCATTAATTTAGAAGGATTTGGCGCATTTGACGGTAAGTATTTTGTAGAAAAAGCAACACATTCAATTGGCAATGGTTACACTACAGATATTGAAATACGAAAAGTATTGGAGGGGTATTAATGAATTTAGCTAAAAATATGATCCGTGTCGGACAAGTTAACAATGTATATCCTAGCGATGGAAAAATTGATGTTTTGTTCGCAGATAAAGATGAGGTAGCAACCAAAATACCCCTTTTAAATCACGAATACCATATGCCAAACGTTGAAGAACCAGTACTGTGTTTGTTTTTAGGTAATGGCATGGAACAAGGTTTTTGTTTAGGTAGCTTTTATTCAGAAGTAACACCTACACCAGTAAATGACAAAAACATCTATCGAAAACAACTAGATGACGATACCTATTTAGAATATAACAAGCAACAAAAGGTATTAAAAGTAAATGTGGAACAAGTAGACATACAAGTACGGAATGGGAGAGTAACCATTAATGCGGATGAAGTTTTATTAGGTACAAATGCAAGTGAAGGTGTACCTTTAGGTAATCAATTAAAGCAATGGTTGGATAATCACACGCATGATTATAGTTGGACCGATGCTGCAGGTAATGATCAAACCTCTAAACCTAACTCTCCTAGTCCATCAGTAAGCGAGAAGGTGAAGGTGGAATGATAGGCTTTTTTGGAGATATTATTTTTGAAACCAGCGATGAGCGTATTAGAACGTTTTCTGATTTTGAAAGGAATTCCTCTTCTCGTTGGTCATCGCACGATGTGATTGGCAGAAAGCCTGCATCTGAATTTATCGGTCCAGGATTAGACACTATATCGTTCACTGTTCATTTAAACGGGCAACACGGGGTGAGGCCAAGAGAAGAAATGAATAGGTGGTTACGAAAAGAACGTTCTGGAGAAGTTGAAACGTTAGTGATCGGTAATGCAGCACTAGGAATAGATAAATGGCGCATTAGTTCTGTTTCTCAAATGTGGAATGTAGTCATGAACAAAGGTGAGGTACTGAGCGGAAGCGTAGATATCGAATTAGAAGAATATGTAGAGGTGTTGCGCTCATGATTGATTATCAAGAGGTAACGATTCAAAACATCAATTTTAGCGCTATAGGAGCTCAAGAAATCTATGAAAATTTAAGAATATTATATACAACACCAGAAGGCTCTATACCATTTGATAGAGAATTTGGAATTAATATGGCATTCTTGGACCAGCCAACGCAGATAGCGCAAGGTCGATTAATCGTTGAATACACAGAGAAAACAAAAAGATTTGAACCTCGCGCTGTGGTACAAGAGGTCTTATTTGATCAAGATGAACAAACAGGTCATTTACAACCAAAGGTGGTGATTGCGATTGACCTTGAATGATTTACCTGATGTTACTTTTATAGAAGCCAATGCTGAAAACATACTAAACAATATGATACGGGATTATGAAAATGCTTATTTTGAATCTACAGGTGAGCGTAAGAAACTGTACCCTGGTGATCCGATTCGTATTTTTCTATATACACAAGCTCTTAGAGAATTCCAGTTACGAGTTTTGATGAATGATGCTGCTAAACAAAACTTATTAAAATATGCTAGAAATGAACATTTAGATAATTTAGGTGCTTTTAGCAAAACGAAAAGGTTCCAAGCAACAAAAGCAAAAGCGAAAGTTAAATTCTTTCTAAGTGATGCGAAGTCAACAGATGAAACTATTCCATCAGGAACAAGAGTTAGTCCTGGTAACGATCTTTATTTTGTTGTAATAGAAGATACTGTAATACAGGCCGGTGAAATGGAAGCAGAAGTTAATACGGAATGTTCTACAGAAGGTGTGATTGGTAATGGCTTCACTCCTGGTCAAATTAATATTCTTGTTGACCCATTACCTTGGATTGATAGTGTTGAAAATACAAATACGAGTAGTGGCGGGGCAGATAAAGAAGATGATGACAGTCTCAGAGAACGTATACACCTTGCACCGGAAGGTCTATCAGTAGCAGGTCCGTCAGGTGCTTATGAACATTTTACACGGGAGTATAGCACTCAAGTGGAAGACGTGAAAATATCTTCTCCATCAGCAGGTGTGGTGGACATTAGAGTTTTGTTAACAGACGGAGAACTACCAGATCAAACGTTTTTAGACGGATTGAAAGATCATCTTAATGATAAAGAAAAACGTCCTTTGACCGATGATGTACAAGTAACTGCACCAACCACAATTACTTACGATCTTGATGTCACTTACTATATTCGCTCAGACAATTCTGATAAAGAGAGCGAATTAAAAACTGAAATCGAAGCAGCCATTGATGAATATATAATTTGGCAACGCAACAAGATCGGTCGAGATGTGAACCCTTCAGAGATATATTCTCGAGCGATTCAAGCCGGAGCTAAACGTATAGAAGTTACACTTCCATCCTTCACTACAGTTGGAGAAAATGATGTGGCCATAGTGGATACGAAGACAGTCACGTACGGAGGCTTAGAAGATGAGTAATCGAACTATACAAGAAGTGAAACTTTTAGATTTACTTCCTGAGAATTTACGACATAGTTCTGATATTATAGCTGCTGCCGAATCGATTGACGTGGGTTTCTTGGCACTCGTTGATGAAGTTGAAAACATTGAAATCCTACCGAGAGTGAATGAACTTGATGAAGATGTATTGGATCACCTGGCCTACTTTTTGCATGTCGATTTTTATGAGTCTGACTTACCCCTTCAAGAAAAAAGAAACTTGGTTAATCAGTCAGTTATGTGGCATATGCGTAAGGGAACAAAGTGGGCTGTGGAGGATATTGTTTCTGTCATTTTTGATAACGCGACAGTTACGGAGTGGTTTGAATATGGAGGAAATCCATATTATTTCAAAGTGCAAACTGAGGAAACTTTCACAACGGATACGGACCTTAATCGATTAGTGAGACTGATTAATACAACGAAAAATGAACGTTCTTGGCTTGAAGAAGTCATGATCAAGCGTGATCTTGATGGAAAAATATATTACGGTGGTTTTTATAACCAATATAAAAGAATAAACATCAAGCCTTTAATAATCGTGTACTGGGACGAAACCACATCACAAGACGAACTGTATGAATTAGATGATACGACATCCTGGGAGGATTATTCACGGGCTGATGTTTTAATTAATTATCTTTTCGATACAACCTCAACAGAGGGTTATTACGATTTGGAGGTGTAGAAAATGGCGAATATTTCACTTAAAAATTTCTTCGATGCCATACGAGGAAGATATAATGATGAGGCAAACAAAGTTGAAGTAACGGGGAGTAAAGTTGAGATAGTGAATGATGGCAATACTGCTGTCTCTATTCCTGCAGGGAGCTATACTTCGGTAAGTATCGAACCTGCGTATGATTATAGACAAGTTGAGATTGGATTTAGAGAAGAAAATAACGAATCATTTCCTTTGAGGGTTAGAGTTGAACCTAGAACCAGCGCTGGTTCTAAAATGGATGACATATCACTTATGAATGAAACGAATTTTAGAGGCTCGTTCAGAAATGACGCTATTGGCGAAAGAGTACTAGTTATTTTTAATAATGATGATACTGTATCAAGAAGTATTGTTAAATATGTTGCGGGGGTTAGATAATGACAAGTCGTGAATGGATAGAAACTAATTTAGTAGTTAATAATGAAGATGCCATTGATTGGGGAAATGGAATTTTTACTCCGGTAGACAATTTTGTTGATTTTTTTGATGTTGATATTCAAAATGCTTTAGATAATAATGATGATGTAATTCAAGCAATTAAAAATAATGATGACGGAAAAGGATTTTATGATTTAATTTAAAGCTAACGGATGTCTACAGTAAGTATTTATGTATATAAATGTGTATTGATATTTACAAGTAAATAGCCGACAATAATTACCAAAGGAGTGATGTTGTTGGCAACAAAAAGAGTAAATATTACGGTAGAAGAACAGGTTATGGATGAATTCTTTAAATTCGCAAACAAAAAAGGAATTAAGTTCTCAACATGGGTAAATGTCAAAATGAAAGAGTTCATTGAAGAAGAAAAAATGATTGAAGAATTTAGAAAGAAGCGCTCTGAATAAGGGTGCTTTTTTAATTGGAGGAATAAAACAATGAAGAAATTAGAGCATGATTTATTAACAGATAAATATACCGAGGTATGGCATGGAAAAGATTTTAAATTTAATGCACCACATACTTTTTCAGTATTAACTAAAGAAACATTCCCTGATGAAGATGGTGTGGGCGAGCATGTAGAATTATTGCAAAAGGTGCATTTCCAAGAAGGTCCAATCAAAGAATATGGCGTTAATGGTGTAGCAAATGAAGATTTAATTGCAATGGTTATTTCAAGATTAGAACATTTTAATCAATCAGAGTTTCGTTGTAGAGAGAATTCAATGGCTATTACCAAGTTAGAAGAGGCTTTATTATGGCTACGCAAACGTACAATGGGTAGAGAGAAACGTGGTGTAGAAGGAACTCATACAAAGTAAGTATAAACCCTTATATATCAACATTTATAGGGATTAGTGACCACGGGAAATAACGGAGGTCTACACCGAAAAATTTTAACAGAATATATTGAGAGTTAAATCAAACTAGATTATACTTATTGTAAATATAGGGAGGAATCAGGGAATGTTTTTAAGTGATAGGGATATCAGAAAATTGATGGACAAAAATGAAATTGTAGATCCGTTTGTACCTGAAAATTGCGAAGGGGCAACAATTGATTTAACTCTCGATGTTCAAATCAAAAAGTTTAAAGAAGAAGGCCACTATCGAATGGGTGAAAAATACTCTCAAGACAATTTAGAAAAGGTTGATATTAGCAAAGAGGCATTTTATTTACAGCCGAATGAGTCAGTACTAGTACAATCATATGAGTATTTAAAAATCCCGAACAATTTTGCGGGTATTGTTTTTGAGAGGTACAGTATAAAATTACTAGGTCTAGTTGTAAGCCCTAGTAGTTATATGAATCCTGGGTATGAAGGCAGATTAACATTTTTAATGACAAATCAATCCAAGACACCAATTCAATTAGTATCTGGGTTAAAGTTTTGCCAACTATCATTAAGTGAGTTAACTAGTGAGGCTAACTATCCGTATGAAAAACAAGATGCTAAATACATGGGTAGTGTAGAAGTACAAACATCAAAAATACATCTGGATAAAGAGATACAAACTTATCTTCAAGAAAATGGCCATAAGGATTCATCGATCAAACATGCTAGAGAACTTAGTGAATTCTTAATGGAAAGAATGGATGAAAAAGCAGACGAGTACGTTAACCAAATCAAAGAAAAAATGGAGTTATAATATGTATGACTCAATTAAAAGAGGTTCTAATAAAAGTACAAAAGGATAAAATTTTATTAAAAGCGCTTGGAGATAGGTATCATACTGCAACTGAGGAAGAAAAAGAACAACTTTTAGACGTTGTACGAGATCAAATAGATCATGACGTTGAAAAATTGTTAAATGACCATATTAATCATCATAATAAAACGAAGCCAGCCAGAAAAAAGTATATAGGGGCCAAAATCGTTTCAGCTTCATTAAATATTATATCGACTATAGGAATCGGTTATTCTGTGAATCAGGAATTATGGGTTCCAGTGATAATTTGTGGTGCTGTACTTTTAGTTAGCCAAGTTATATTGTTTATATTTGAATAAAGAGTTGAAGAGCAAACAGGTATTAATCTGCTTGCTCTTTTTCATGTTTAAGTAAATCACCTGGCGTGATCTCAAGGTAATTACAAAGTTTATTAATGAGTTCTACTCCTGTATGTTTTATGTCGTTAATAATTAAAAAGGGCGGTAATATAATGAACCAACAAATTGAAAACAACTTTAAGTATCATGCTCCAAGTGAAGAGAAAGTCAAAGTTTATAATGGTTTAAGGGAGCACTTTAAGCATATGGCGCAAATAATAGACAGACGTTGCCCTGATAGTAGAGAAAAATCACTAGCTTTAACAAAGTTAGAAGAATCCATGATGTGGGCAAATGCTTCTATCGCAAGGAACTAAATAGAAGATGTCCCTAGTTGCAAAAATATCTCTAATCCTGCAAAATATTAATCTAATAGAAATTCAAGGATCGGAGAGTGACATTATGACATATTTAGACCTACAAGTACTTGGTCTTATATTAGATATAGTTGGGGTGGTTATCTTATCTGCTACTTATCTTGATGTAAGCAAAAAACGTTTGGAGCAGGAATGGGATGAGGTTAATGGTTATCCAGAATTGAGAAAAAAAGAACGAAAAATAACTATAACTGGTCTTGTTATAATAATAACAGGATTTGTTTTTCAGATTATTGCTGCGATATAATCATTATTTACCCACAGATCACACAAAAAAAGACCCAATCTGATTTTATTCAGAAGGGTCTTTTTCTAATTGAAGAACATCTGTAATATCACACTCCAGCACTTCACAAATCTTAGCGAGATTATCTAAAGGTAATCTTTTTGTTTCATTGTTGCACATCTCACTTATTGATGGATGTCTGACACCTGTCATGCGAGCAAATTCACGATGTGAAATGTTTTTTTCGGAAAGTAATTTGTTTAACTTAATTGAAACTTTAATAGTGATCATCTCCTTTTTGTTTTACTATAACATATTGACACGATAAACGTAACATGATAAATTTAATGTAACGTTAAACGTAACGAAATAATATTAGGGGATGATCAATATGTTACTATCCGAGGTTTGGTCACTGTTTCAAGAAGAAAAGAAATTGGAATTTTCGCCGTATACTATGAAATCGTACAAGCTACAAATGAATTTGTTGATTAGAGACTTAGGAGATAGGCATATTCAAGAAATCTATTACATTCATTTGAAGCAGTACATTAACAGACATGCCGAAAGACTTAAAAAGTCAACGTTAGGCTGTAGAGTAAGGTTTATACGATCCGTTTTCAAATGGGCACATGATGAAGGTATTACAAAAACAAATGAATCTGCCAAATTAAAAGAACCAAAGCAGGGAATGAGAGTACCTAAATTCATCAAGGATGAAGACATCGAGAGATTAAGAGAATCAGCAAAAGGTGCTAAAGAAAAGCTGCTAATCAATTTACTTTATTCCAGTGGTTGTCGTATCGGTGAGATACAGGGAATGAATATTAAGGATATCAACTTTGAACAGCGATATATAACAGTGATTGGAAAAGGGAATAAAGAAAGGGAAGCCCCTTTTGATAATAAAACTTATATTTGGTTAAAAGAATATTTAGGTCAGCGTAATGATGATCTGGAATGCTTATTCCCAACTGATCACACTTTTAAAGAAAACGACGGTAAACCTCGTCGTTTATCTAAAGCGCAACTAAGATATATTGTAAAAAGAATCGCAAAACGAGCAAACATTGATGTTAGCATTTATCCGCATCGATTTAGACATTCGTTCTGTACTCACTTGATGGATCGTGGAGCTCCAATGGAAGTCATAAGTTCATTGGCAGGCCATCAAAAAATTGAAACCACACGCATATATGCTGCATTAAGCGGTGAAAGAAGAAGAGAATTATATAAAAAGTATTTTTAGCACTCTATTGAGTGCTATTTTTTATAGAAAGAAGGTGAATCATTTTGGCTGATTATACTGGAATGAAATTAACGGACAATGGTCGGGGTCTACAAGCTAAAGCCGAAGCTGGTGAAACTCTTACCTTTAATAAAGTGAAAATTGGGGATGGAGAATTAGTGGATGGAGATAGCTATGAAACTCGAAACGATCTCGTTAACCCTTTACTAGATTTAAACATTTCTGTTGTCCAAGCTGAAGAGGATGGTACGTGTCTGATTCGTTCCAACATGACCAATGAGGGTGTAAATGAAGGATTCTATGTAAAGGAAGTGGGTATCTTTGCTCAAGATCCTGATATTGGTGAAATTCTTTACGCCTTTTCTACAGCCGTCGTAACGGACTATTTACCACCAGAGGGTGGAGCGACAGTTGTAAACAATCAGTTTGATACGATGGTTGTCATAGGAAATGCCGATAGCATCACAGCAGATATCTCTAACACTGGTTTTGTCACACAGGATGATTTTGATGATCACAAAAATGAATTTGATGCACATAAGTCCGATGATACGAACCCACATAACGTGACCGCATCGCAAGCAGGAGCGTACACCAAAAGTGAAGTGGACAGTATAACTACGGACTTAGAGATATTTTCAATGTGGGGAGGGTTATAACACATGGCTACTAATGAACGGTTATATCAAGGTCAACCCGGAACAACAGAAGAAACGTTGTATACCGTCGGAACAAATAACACTCATTCAAAGGTTCATAAGTTTCAAGTGACGGTAGCAAATGTAACCAATACGGATGCAACCTTCGATTTATCTATTGTGCCTAACGGAGGTTCAGCAGGAGATACAAACCGAATTGCGAAGGGTGTTGAAGTAGCTGGAAACAGTGTTGCGAATTTAACATTTAATCAAGTATTAGAAGCTAGCGATTTCCTCAGCGGTTTACAAGGAACAAGTGGAGCACTGACGGTAACTATAAGCGGGGTGATTGAATAATGAGTTTTGACGTTTTTCCGAAAAGTGGTGGTACGGGTTGGAGAAAATACGAGACGCTTGTACATGAAGATACTTATGAGGTAAACGACACCCTAACCTATGAAAATGTGTTCGAGGTAAATGGGGAGGGTTATATCACTACTATTTCGCTATGGAATGATACAAGCGATAACGAAAACTTGGCACGAATAACCATAGATGGTGAGGTTGTTTATGAAACATCTCTTTCCAATATTAACTATACTTTTGGGTTGATAAATCAAAATGAAATACATGGAGGGGACAGCAACAGTTATAGCTATGTTAGGCAACCTACTAATAGAACTATACACTCAATAAGAGCCAATGAATATAGTTATCCTTTTATCGAAACAGACCCATCCAATTCGAGTGCGGTTGTATTACCGAGAGAAATATTTTTTAAATCTTCTATAAAACTCGAAGTACAAACTGATTCTACAACTAGCAGGAGGTTCTACTATCGAATAGCAGGGGGGATTGTTTAATGTTTGAATATCAAAAAGAAAACGGAATACTTTACAAAATCCGCATAACCAAAAACGGCACAGTTGTTAAAGCGGCGACACCCGAATACTACACAAAAGTCTCAACCAATCAAACATCTATTCCAGCCGACGGGCAAACCGAAGCAACAATAACGGCAGAGATTTACAATTACCTAGATGAACCGCAAACGGAATGGGAAGGCGATATTATATTCGAAGTAGAAGGTCAAGAACAAACCGTCTCCACAACGAACGGTCAAGCGGAGATCACCTTTTCTAGTGAAGAGCCAGGAGATTTTACAATTAAGACAAATGTACCTCAAATGTGTAACGGGGAGGTTGTGATCCATGCCACGTAAAGAAAGGCCAATCGTAAACAGACTGAATAACGGTAATAAAAAAGGATTTAAAGTGGAGAAGTCGGAAAGGAAGAAGAGGCTAGAAGCGGTTAAAGGCAAGGACAATCCAACCAATCGAGATATTGCAGATTTATTAGAAGAAGTATTGGAGCGCTTAGACACCTAACCAGGTGTTATTTTTTATGCTAAAAATTAAGGAGGCTAATGCATGGAGATGGTTATTAACCAAGCGAAGGCAGCTACAGCAGTAGTTGCTTTTATTTTTTCTTATTTGTTCGGGGGTTGGTCACAATTGCTGATAGCGTTGCTTATCTTTATTACATTTGACTATATAACAGGGTTGGTTGCAGCCGGACGTGAGGGAAAAGTTAAAAGTAAAGTTGGGCTGTACGGAATTACAAAAAAAGTCTTAATCTTTGGTATTGTGGCTATTGCTGGAATGCTGGATAAAGTTTATCTTGAACAATTTGGCGAGTCATTGGTTATTGGAGAATGGGAGCTAAGCGTAATGAGCGCAACCATTCTTTATTATTTAGTCAATGAATTTATTAGCATTAGCGAGAATCTAGGAAGAATAGGCATGCCAATTCCAACTCCATTGAAACGTGCGATTGAAATTTTCAAAGATGAATCTTATGAAAAGGGTGGTAAATGATGAGTATAGAAGAAATCATTTGCATTGACCCTGGACATGGCGGAAAAGATCATGGCGGTGGCTCCAACGATCAATTTAAAGAAAAAGAGATGGTACTTCAAATATCCAAAGAGCAAAAGAAGCATTTTGAGAGAAATGGTATCACTGTGGTGTTAACACGTAGTAATGATGAGTATTTAGATTCTTATGAACGTACTTTACGTGTAAAAAGAAGCCAAGCAAATTATTGCATATCAAACCACATTAACGCTTTTAATGGTAAAGCAAATGGTGCTGAAACTATCCACTCAATTGCTACAAACGGTAAGCTCGCAGAAGGAATCTTAAAAACGTTAGTAAATGAGGGTGCATCATACAGAAGGTTCTTTTCTAAAAGTGGAAAGAGCGGAAAAGACTATTACTTCATGCACCGAATGACAGGCCATGTTAAAACAATCATTGTGGAATACGGTTTTGCTGATAACAAAGAAGACACCGATAAAATCATCAATGATTGGAAAAAGTATGCGGAAGCTGTAGCTAGATACTATATCGAGAATGTATTTGATAAGACGTACATTCCTGAAAAAGAAATAGCTTCACACAACGTAAAAAACTTACCAAAAGTAAGATCATTCTCTAAGTATCCACGTTTAGTGAAGATTACAGAAGATGTGAATGCTTATGAACACCCCAACCTCTCCAAATACAGCAAAATGTTAAGAGAAGGAACCAAATTAAAAGTATACGGAGAAGGAGAAAATGGAGTATGGGCTGCAGGTGGCGGTCTCTTCTTCTCTAAAAAATATGCGGTAGAAATACCACAAACGATACGCACAGGCGGTTTAACTTCATCTAACGTGGATGAAATGGAAAACTATTTTAGAAAAAATAACTTAGAAGCAAGTGTACAATTTGTAGGAGAAGGGAAGAACCCTCATGTACTCGCTAAGATTAAAGGAGGTGATTACGAGAAGTTTTGCAAATGGTTAGACGAAAACAATTGGTGGTATAAAGTTATGTGAAATTTCAGTGAATGCAAACGATCGATTTATCTATAAGCGACAAAGGTTCGGGCCATGGTGTGGAAAGCCATGGCTCTTTTTTTGTTTGAATAAGTTTAGTTTTATTTGATTATAATGTTAAGGATTAGTTGACAAAGGATGAAAAATTATGGTAAAAGTTATTAAAGAACTATTATCTGATACTTTGAGAATAGGTAGGGAGGCTTATTCTATGAAAACAGCAGAAATTAATGCCGTATATAGTGAAGAGTTAGAAGAATTCCTGGATTCTTTAGGCGTACTCGAAGAAATCAAAAATGGTGAAAAGAAATGTTATTTTTGTAATAGTATTGTGGATGTTAGTGATATCCAAACGGTATTTCCTATGGATGATGATGTTCAAATCTGTTGCAATAAATCAAAGTGTAATGATGCCTTTAATAGAAAGGTAGAAAAGTAAAATGCAGGAGTTGATTAATCTCTTAAATTTCTTAGAAGACAAGGGAGTATTCTATATAATTCTCTGTGCTATTGTAGTGTTATTCATTATAAAACCCGACTGGGGAAAAAGAATAAGTTTAGTATTTGTTGCTTTATTTACTTTTTATAAATGGGCTCGAAAAGCAAATGTCTCAAGATCATTTGAATTTAAAATTTCTAATGTTACAACTGAATTAAACAAAGAAATTGGGGAAGAAATTTTGCCAACAAATCCAAAAATCAAATGGGTAAAAAATACAACTAGAGAAGCATTTGTGAATGAGGGAAAAGTGGTGGTTAAATTAGACTATCATGATGATAGAAATAGAACATTTGCTTTAGCTACATCAAGCTATGTCAATAAAAGTTTGTTACCGGTTGCTAGAAGATATATTCCTGAAGAAATAATGGAGAGTTGTAGCCTTTTGGTAACTAGAAGAATTATTACTGATAAAAATGAAGATTCATTAGAATTTTTTGTCACTGACATACTAAAAGAAGTATTCAAAGATAAACCAGAGATTGAAGAATTATATAATGAACTAACCGATCTGGATAATAACGCTATGTTTTTACAGATTTTAATTCCAGAATTATGGAAAATGGGAAAAAGAATTTATCCAAACAATATAAAAAAGGCAATAGTTGAAGATGAAATTGAAAAGCTTATTAAATTTTTACATGCAATTGCGACTAAAAAATATGATCAGATTGCTAAATTGAACTTAGATTCAAACCTTTTTAAGTTGAGAGTCATATTAGTTGGAAAAATGGAAACTCTTCATGGCAAAGGTATTGATCCATACATATTTAGAATTAATGAAGGTATCAACAATGGTTATAAAAGTATTTATTTGTTAGGTTATGAGAGAAAAACTGGATTTCTAAAAGAGATAAAAAAACGCTTTGAAGATCATGAGAAGATTCAACATATTAAAATTAGAGAAGGTAATGTAATAAACTCTAACTTTGATAATATGAAATGTATTTGTATTGGTTTGACAATCAAAGAACATTTTGAGGTTGAGGAAAAAACTGAGGCATCATAGTACGTTGTAATATTTTTAGGAAAAACCCATCACTAATTAGTGGTGGGTTTTCCATTAAATAACAAATGTGCTATAATATTTTGAAAGGGAGTGCCCCTCCCTGATATTTCCTTACCAACACTACATATTGGAGACCCTGCAAAGTGTTGGTAAGGATTATTGTATAGATATATCTACAACATTTTTAATCTTAATAAAGTCAATCCCATCTGACGCATCCACTTCTATTCGACCTTCTACAGCTTTCAAAATAAAGCCTTCCACAGTATGCATTCTTTTGTTGTGATGAAAAACAACATCTACTTTCTTATCAAACTCCATAGCTTCTTGCATCGTTCGTTCCATTTCTTCTAGCTGATCCTCAGACAGTATAGGTTTCTTTACATCCTTTTTCGCTTCCAAATGTTGATTAATAACTTCCTTATGCTCAGGTAACATCATCCGACTCGATTCCCACAACAAATTAGATCCATGTGTAAGTTTGTTAGCTTTCATCATTTTTAACCTCCTGTACAGAACGTTTGTTCTTATTATATGCAAATGAGGATAAAATAACAACCGCAAGTACGTAAAGAAATCTTAACAAGGAAATAATTAGTAAATGTCGAATAAAATTATCGAAGTCAAAAAGAGGGAGGTGTATGATGAGAAATCGAGAGTTTGATAAACGATTTAGTCTAGTATCAATGAAAGATAAGGAGTCAAGAAGAATTGTAGTGAAAGTATACGATCATTTACATGGCCGTTCGTTTGTTTATTACGAAAATGAGATCAAGAACATACCTGAAAAAATGTCAGATTTAAAACACTACATAGAATCTCACTGGGAGGATATTAAAAAAGGGATCCATGAAGTAGATCATTTTAATCAATTTGGAGCGATTGATTAGGTGTGTATTTTTGAAAGGTGTGATTAGAGCAAAGTCTAAAACCTTTGCTCTTTTTTTATTTCTCTTCATTTTCTCCTCTTTCATAAAGATCATCTACTTTGCACTCCAAAACTTCAGCTAAATCAAACAAATAATTAGCCTTTGGGTATGCTTCTCCCCTTTCCCAAGCGCTAAGTGATTGAGTAGATACATGAATTTTATTTGCTATGTAATTTTGCCTCTGTCCTTTCTCTCTTCTTATATCCCCTATTCTCGGATTCCAATTCACTACATAAACTCCTTTTCAAAATAACTTATTATTAATATTCAATTTCATTCTTTAAAATTCCTCTTTTTTAAAAAATAAATCATTTATGTATTTTTATTAAAGTTTTCTTTAATAGACAGGCATCATTTATGTTATTCGCCCATACAATTTAGTAAATTCAATCACTTCATTTGCTATCGTATTTTTGTTCTTTCATATGCACAAGAAATTACAGCTTGTTTATTACTTATTAAATACTGATATAACAACATCGGAATATTCGTTTTGTGATTCGTATCTAGAATATTCGTGTGTATATTCGTTTGTATATGCGAAACGAAAGGAGGGCCGGGAATGAGGTTTCTGGAATCCGTTTTTAGTGGAATTAACAATGCGAAGCGCGAGCAGCGAGAGGATTCTCAATACGAAAGATTAGAAGATACACCGTTTTTATATTCATCTGAAGAATTGAGAGAATTATCAAAAAGTGCTAATAAAGATCAGAAAGCTAGTATTTACCGCCATATGGTTGATTTTGATGTTCACGATGATGAAGAGTTAACTGGTTATTACGATTTATCCAGAGATCTGTGGGAT
The DNA here is from genome assembly GCF_010993965.1 of Gracilibacillus sp. YIM 98692. GTDB lineage: Bacteria > Bacillota > Bacilli > Bacillales > Amphibacillaceae > Gracilibacillus. Next base: position 53,855 of record NZ_WIXM01000011.1, read on the forward strand.
GATTTTTCTAAATAGGCGGGGTGTTGATGAGATATAAAATGAGTGATTTACCAAAGTGTGTAAAATGCGGAGATCCTTTTGATCCTGATTTTGAAATTGTTTGTAGCAATTGTGGTTCACATATGATGAATGTTAATTTTAACGACCCCGAAAGTGTTGAAGAATTCGCTGAAATGAATTTATTTAATGAAACGGTCGATTGTAGTGATTGTGGGACGACATTTAGATTTGGAATCCATGAATGGGATGATGAAGAATGAAATTTGAGGAAGGAGAGTGAAATTCCATGAATATTAGAAAGGCTTTAGATAATGCAGGATACTTTGATGCAGAAGCGACAGAAGAAAACATGATTGATTGTTTCTTGGATTATGTAGATTGTGATGCTTTCCGTGGTTTATCGTATGAAGAAACAAAGGATGATATAGAAGAAGGGTGGATCACTGTAGATGATATCGTGTACAACATGAGGAGGTTAAGATAATGATAACTATTTACGGTGCGGTCTGCATGGTTTTTGGATTTATCGCAATGGACTTTTACCATGATCGTATTAAACCACAACAACAGGAAGAGGAAAAAGAAGAAGTGGTAGAGGTTACAACGAATACAGACAATGTTGTTCCATTTAGGAGGAATTTAAAATGAGATTTGATGAAATGAATAGAAGAATGTTGGATAGGATTAAAGAAGAATTAAAAGAAAAGAAAATTGTTTATGAATATGATTTTCAAAATATAGCTTTCATTATCAACGGTAATATGTTTGAAGAAAAAGAATATTTGGACAGTTACCTTGCGGAACAGGAGGTTATATAGATGTTGCTCGAATTAGGTGTTTGGTCTGGAATCTCTTATTTACTGCACCGTTCTTTATTTGGTCCAGTTTCTGATAAAAAGAAAATTGAAAAAACATTTGAGAATACTGGATTCAGAGTAAAAGATAAATTACCCATGCATTGCTATACCCATAAAAAAAAGGGTTACACTGTATATGCATATAACTTACCGTATGGATTAACTGATAACCCAAAGCTAGAATTCATATTAGAAAAAACATTAAATAAACCTGTTGTTTTTAAAATGGATACTAAGTTAAAAATTAAAGTTTATAAAGAGCCATTAAGAAAAAAGTATGACTATTCTTTTGTTGAATTACCGAAATGGAATGTTCCTATAGGTTACGGATTAGACGGATTGATTACTCATGATTTTTCTTCAGTACCGCACATGACTATTGCTGGTGCAACCACATGGGGGAAAACGGTTTTTATGAAAATGTTAATGACGCATCTAATTGAAAATAATCCTGATGGTGTAGAGTTTTACATTCTTGATTTAAAAGGTGGTTTAGCTTTTCACCGATACAGAAATTTAAAACAAGTAAATATAGTAGCTGGTGATCTTAGTGATTCCAAAAATGCTTTAAGCATGGTTAAAGCAGATATCAAAAGAGACTTAAATTATTTTAAAGAAATAAATGCAGAAAATGCAAAAGAGGCAGGTGCAAAAACACGTAAATTCATCATTATTGACGAAGCTGGAGAATTAGTACCGCATAAAAGCATGAGTGATAAGGATAAAGAACATGCAAAAAAATGCCAAGAAATTTTGAGTTATATAGCAAGAGTTGCTGGTCAGCTTGGGTATTCTTTATTATTTTCAACACAATACCCAACATCCGATATTTTAGATCGTCAAATAAAAGCTAATTCATTAGCTAAAGTATCTTTTCGATTAAGCACTATAAAACAATCGGAAGTGGCGTTGGATCAAATAGGTGCAGAAAGCCTAGAATATCCTGGTCGTGCGATTTATAAAACAGCAGAAGAACAGATTGTTCAAACTCCTTTTATAAACAATAAAGAAATGTGGGAACGCTTAAGGAGGTTTGAGGAAAGTGATCCAACAAGAGAAAAGGATCAAGAGAGAAGAAAAGATACTGTTACGTTTGAATGAATTAAATTTTGCTACAAGAGAGCAGCTGCAAATTATTGAAAAGCTAGGCGGTGATCGGAATGCACAGCGAATCTTGCATCGAATGGAAAAAGATAAACTCATATCTACAGTGAGATATGAAAAGAAAATTTATTATTTGAGCAATCGAGGTAAAGAGCGTGTGGGATCCAATCAAAGCAAATTAAAACGTGATAAGATCAAACACACTCTAATGCGCAATGATTTGTATATAAAACTTGGTATGCCTAAAGATTGGGAAAAAGAAAGACCAATCAACTTTAATGATGATACGTTAATATCTGATGCTAGGTTTAAAAGAGCAGGACGATATTATTTTGTGGAGATTGATAATGTTCAAACAATGAAAACTAATTATGAAAAGATCAAAAAATATAAAGAGTTATCCCGAATCATAAAAAAGGAATATCACTATACTCCCACATTGATTTGGTACTCATTATCTGAAACAAGAAAGAAAAAGCTTCATGATGCTTGTGTGAAGCATGGGCTTAAATTTCAAATATATTAAGGAGGAAATTATGTGGAAGTTAATGAAAAAGATTTGATTAAATATATTAAACAAAAAACAAATGTATCTGTTAATGTAATTCAAATTGTGTTAGATGCAGAGATTGACTATCTAAAGGAAAAAGGAATAGCCGATTAATAAACTGAAAAGGGGAGTGAATTATTATGTTCAAAAACGCAGAGAAAATAAGTAAGTGTATGGATCAGTTAATTAAAGTGACAGATGATTTAGATAACCAGGAGAGAAAGGATGAATTAGCAAGTGTGATCCATGAATTATCGATTGTGCATCAGCATGTACTCGGTGATGTAGTTAAAAAAGATCAACCGCAGGGGAAGGTCGCTAATTTTAGTGGGGCAAAAGAAGGTTAAGTGTTTGTAACAAACGGTGTAATCTGGTAAATTGTTACCATACGATTTTAAAGTAGGGGGTAAATTAGATGGAGGAAAAGAAAAAGTTTTATCAAAGCGCATGGTTTGCATGGGTAACATTAATTTTATTGGCTCCAGTAGGTATATTTTTAATGTGGAAGTATAAACATCATGGGGTTGTATTACGTTCGATAGCTAGTGTAGTTGCCGGTATTATATTTCTTATAGCAGTTTTTAGTGAAGAGGATACAACAGATGAAGAACTTGCTGGTGATAACGATCAAGAGCCATTAACCGAAGAAGTAGAAGAGGAAGAACAAGAAAAGCCAAAAGAAGAGGAACAACCACAAGAAGATGAGCAACCAAAAGAAGAGGAAGAAGAAACAAATACTGAAGACGATGTTCCTACTGAGTACACATCTGCGTTAAATTCAGCAGAAAACTATTCCGATACGATGCATATGTCAAAAGCAGGGATTTTTGACCAGTTGACTTCCGAATATGGTGATCAATTTCCTGAAGACGCGGCTCAGTATGCAATTGATAATATGGAGGCTGATTGGAACGAAAATGCATTGAAATCAGCAGAAAATTACAGTGAGACTATGCATATGTCTAAAGCAAGTATATACGATCAATTAACTTCGGAACAAGGAGAACAATTCACAGATGAAGAGGCGCAATACGCTATAGATAATATAGAAGCAGATTGGAATGAGAACGCCTTAAAATCAGCAAGGAATTACCAAGAAACTATGGATATGTCGCTTGAAGCAATTAGAGATCAATTATCTTCAGACTATGGAGATCAATTCACACAAGAACAAGCAGATTATGCAGTTGAAAATTTAGATTAAATACGTAAGCACCTACTAAATTGTAGGTGCTTTTTTATGTAATCATAACGGGCAGTCTGAGTTACGCTACACTACAGCTTATGCGTATTCCATAATTATGACTATTTCTTGAAAAAAATGTGTGAAAAAGTGATTTATTTATTAGTAAATGTAGCTAGTCTAACTGGTTTGTTCATTGGGCACAAATTGCATGGTTTTGTAAAAAAGTAAATGATGGTATTTCATTCCGTTTATTCGGATACACTGAAGAAATAAGCAGGAAGATTTCTAAGAAAAACGAGCAAAAGACCATCCCTATCAAACAAAAGAAATCTCCTGCTAAAAATCCAAAATGTAATGTTTGACGACCACAACCATTTTTACTTAATTGTAAATCATTAATCCATGTGACATTTTGAATTGTCACAAGAAATGTCACGGAAAGAGAAAATAAAAAACAAAATAGCACCTTTTGAATGATATTTACTTCATGATATTTTGTTGATTTTGCAGAAAAAGAAAAGTTGAGAAAACACCGAAAAACCTAAAAAAAGATGGGCGGCATGATGTAATAGCCCCCGAACCCCTTGATATATAAGGATATTTGGGAATTTTGCTAACAAAATGCTAACATAGTGTAGAATATTTATAGGCTTCTCATTAGTTGATTAAAACTTTTGGGAAGTCTTTTTTTCTCATCTTCATGGTTACATGGATGTATATTTCAATACTTTTAGCTGTGAATTCTTAGTAAGAGTCTGCCTTCGATAATATCTTCTAATAATCCTACATAAACTCCTGCGAGTAAAAATGTACCTGGCTACTTGTAGTTCACACTTATTGATCTTCGCTTCTTTCTCTTCAGTAGAAGCTGGGCTAGGTATCAGCGTTTTGCCCAAACTAACGATAAAAAACGAATTAAAATATAGCTTATTAAGGGAAGTGAAAATTAAGGACTTTTACCTTACAAGGGACTTATATTTGGTAAAGAAAAAGACACGCTTTACTAAAGTTGGTTTGAATCATTTTGTTGATTTTATAAAGAAGAGCCCGGTTATTCTCAAATAATAAGGCGAATTATAAACTTGACTTTGACGTTTCTATTTGTCCGTAATTCAAAACAAGCAAAATAGAAGATTTATTTTTTATTTTTCGCTAACCATCAGTGGATATGAAGAACCCCCAACTGATGGAAGCTTCACTTTATTAAAATATTTGGGTAACGTATTTTTTATAGAAATTAAAGCAAACTAATAAAAAATGTGACAAATGGAGATGTGTTAATAATGGATACGGATATATCAAGCTTAACATCAGCAGAAATGGGAAAGCTTTGGGTTACATATAATGGGAATACCATGGCAAAATGTGTGTTAAGTTATTATTTGAGACATGTAGAAGATGCGGATATACAAGAAGTTTTAGAGTATGCATTAGGATTGAGTAAAACTTATATAGATGAGATAACAGAGATTTTTAATCAAGCAAACTTTCCTATACCAATAGGATTAACAAATGAAGATGTAAATTTAGACGCACCAAGACTATTCAAGGATGAATTTTACCTTTATTATTTACAATACGTAGGGAAAGCAGGAATGAGCATTTATAGTGCTGCCATTCCGCTAGTAACTAGAAAAGATATAAGGGATTTTTATGTGAAAGCTCTTAGTGAAACTGTTAAATTGATAACCTATACCAATGACATTTTAAAATCAAAGGGAATGTTAACGAATGCACCAGCAATTCCAAATCCAAAGCAAGTTGATTTTGTTAACAAACAAAGCTTCTTGAATGGTTATTTAGGCGATGTCAGATCACTTCACGGATTAGAGATTGCACATTTATTCGGTAACATTAACAACGACATCACAAGCAAAGCACTCATTATTGGATTTAGTCAAGTAGCACAACATAAAAAAGTAAGGAATTTCTTAGAACGGGGTAAAAAAATCAATAAAAAGCATATAGAAATGTTTTCGAGAAAACTAAATGAGGAGCATTTACCGTCTCCATCACTTGTAGATCATTTAGTTACTTCATCTATTATTCCACCATTCTCTGATAAACTGATGATTCTTCATAAGTTGGACATGTTCTCCATGAAAATAAGGGAATATGCAAATGGATCATCTCTTAATGGCAGAAAGGATATTGGGGCATTATATGGAAGATGTCTAATGGATGTTTCTCTATATGTAGAAGACGGTGCTAATATCATGATTGAACATGGGTGGATGGAACAACCGCCAACAGCGGTTGACCGAGATAAACTTTCTTCAAAAGAATAATAAATTTCTATTTTCCGATATTATCCTTTCTGGTAAAGAACTTTATAGAGAAGTGGATAGGAAGGGATTTAAAGTAGTAAAGGACAGACCCATTAAGCAGCGTGAGTCTGCTCCTTTACCTTTTTTCTATATATCACTTTGCTCAACAAGATGCTCATTTCATATAAAACGAATAATGGAATGATTACAAGAATATCTGAGATGAAATCGGGTGGTGTGATCAGGACAGAAATGACTACCAGGACAAAATAGGAATATTTTCGAAACTTTATCAATTTAAGTGGGTTGATCAATCCTAATCTAGTTAAATACATCACAACAGCTGGCATTTCAAACAAGAAACCAAAAGGTAAACTGATATTTATCATAAATTGAAAATATTTATTCACCGTATAGAAAGTTTCGAACTGCGTGCCAGAGAGAGAATGCACAAAAGAAAGAACCATGGGAAATAAAATATAATAACCAAAAGCTATTCCTGCAATGAATAGTAAAAATAAACCAGGGATAAAGGCTAAGGTAACTTTTTGTTCTTCTTTTGTGAGAGCTGGTTGGACAAACTTCCACAATTGATAAGCGGCTATAGGAATCGTAGTGGCAAGAGCAACAATTCCAGCCATCATCATGTAAACCCATAGGATATCACTTGGTCCTAGTAATGCTAATCTATCGTTTAAGTCTTTCGTTAAATATTGATAGACTTTATCTATAAAAAGGAAAGAAAGGAAAAAAGATAGGATGAAACCAATTAGGATCAAAATAATTCGTTTACGTAATTCTTCTAAATGTTCTAACACATGCATTTCTTTATAATCCATGAAAAGTACTCCTTTTTGAAATGAAAGGTGTAAGCTGTTGAAGAGTAGTAGCTTACACCTAGATTTGCCGTATCCGTATTAGCATTTATACCTGTTAGAGATGAAGTAAATTCAACGTAGCCACCATGATGAGGAAGATAGATAAGAGCAATTACGCCTCTAACTTCGCTAAGGGCTCGTTAATCGATGAGTTTTCTTTAACTTCCTGTCTTGTTTTGTTTCTTTTCTAGTGAAGGAATGTTATATGATTCATGGTTTTGGTTATCTTCATCACTAGACATTAGGTCATTGGTTGATTTTTTGAATTCTTTTAACGTATTACCAAACGCACGGCCAATCTCAGGCAGTTTAGAAGGACCAAAGATGACCAATGCAATTACAAGAACAAGAATCAGGCCCGGTATTCCGATATTTTGCAACAAGTTTTTTCACCCCCCTTGTTAACAGAAATTAAAATTGATTTATAAAATCGGCATACCGTGACGATGTAAGGCAGCTGCTTCAAGCTGGGAAATTCCTTCACGTTCGGCAAATGCCATCAGTTTATCAGAAACTTGAGGAGCAAGCTGTTGCGGAGGACTCGCATGTGCCATATGGCGTTGGCGACCTGAATTTCGGCGTGCAAATGGTCCCCAAATGGCAAATGTCATACCAGGACTCTGGACATTAACGAAAAATGTGTTGCCATCAGCAGAAAAACATGGTCCAGCAAGCTCAGACGAGTTAAATACATTTTCTCCGAACACATAAACTTCACCATCAGGTGTAATACCAACAATTCGGTCATGTCCACTTCCATCTTCCACAAACCAAAGATCGCCCCATGGAGTGATACAGATATTATCTGGACTTTGCATTTTAGAAGCGCTTCTACCTTCATAAAATAACTCCAACGTATTGGTTGCTGGAATATAACGGTAAATTTGCCCAAGACCTTTTTCACCAGCTCCAGTATCACTGAACCAAAATGCGCCACCTTTAAAGTAGGATCCTTCTAGTCGGAAAAATTTAAGGCATCCCTTAGCATCAGCGTCTAAATTAGCCTTTTCAGGATCCACATCCTTCCATACAAGACCAAAGGTTTGTCCGGGATTAAATCCATCTATATCTGCATGGGGTTTTTCTTCGATGGCTGCGGCTTGCAGTTTACCCCCTTTTTGTAATGCACCTGGTTTAGGTTGAGGATCATTTGGAATATAACGATAAAAGAAACTTTGCCCCCACTGGTCTTCTGTCAAATAGACAATCCCTGTAGATGGATCCACATCACATGCTTCGTGAGAAAAAGCTCCCATTTCTTTTATGGGTGTTTTCGAAAGCTTATTTTCTGGATTATGTGGATCAACCTCAAATACATAACCATGGCCGACTTCAAGGGTTTCTTCACAAGTTAACCAAGTTCCCCATGGAGTTCCACCTCCTGCACAATTTCGAATCGTACCTGAAGAAGTAACATACTCATCCAATACTTCGTTATTGGCACCGACTACGAGTGCTGTTGTACCCCCGCATACATCTTTTCGGTATGGATTTTTCCCTTCTACTGGATGAACGGAATTTGCTCCTAACTCATGGTTTCGTACGAGAATGGTAGAATGATGTTTCCCAGAAAATGAGGCCATTCCATCAAAATTGGCAGGTATACTTCCACCACTCGAAAGCTTGTCCCCCTCATTTGAAATAATTCGATACTGAAACCCTTTTGGAAGATCCATTATCCCGTTTGGATCTTTGACTAACGGTCCATAGCCATTAAACATTGCCTTTGAATTCCCACCGTTTCCTGACTTAGCTAATACTTGTTGAGCAGAACCAACCGAAAGAAGTCCTGTTGCCCCCAATGTAATTGCCGCTGTGCTCATCCCACCTACTTTTAGAAAATCTCGACGATTGAAATTCTTCTTATTTTGTGAATTCATCAAATGGTACCTCCTTAAATAGATTTGATAGAATATCTTCGATGTTTTCTAGCTTCAAACTAACAACTTATTATTAAATTAATATTAATTAATGGTAAAGAATGTATTAATATAGAAAAATAAACCAAATGTAATAGTTCATCTGTCATACCATGTTGTTATTTATATGTTAAGTGAAGGGTATATTAACTATATTCGATGTACAATCCTTTTAATTTTTATAAAATACATCATTTGTACGTTACTGTTAACTGGTAGAACCAAATAAAATAAAGGTTGTACGTACATTTTTTATTGTAATCCTTTTATATATCTTTTATAATAGGATTAACTTATATAAAGAGCCCATTTACTTTATTTATTTTCATATAAAATAGTTTAAAATTATTATCTTAATATTGGAGGCAAATAACATGAGTCTTGATGTGAAAAATGCCATTAAGAATGGTAATACAGTTCTTGGTATTGAACTTGGATCAACTAGAATTAAAGCTGTTCTTATCGGTGAAAATAATGAACCGATAGCATCTGGCAGTCATGATTGGGAAAATAGTTATGTGAACAATATTTGGACTTATAGTGTTGAAGAAATTTGGAAGGGGATACAAGACAGCTATCAAAAGATGGCTGGTGATGTGAAACAACAATATGGAGTGACTTTACAATCGATAGGAGCAATCGGTTTTAGTGCTATGATGCACGGCTATATGGCTTTTGGCAAAGATGAAGAGCTTCTTGTTCCTTTCCGTACGTGGCGAAACAATATTACAGAACAAGCTTCTACAGAATTGACAGAACTATTTCATTATAATATTCCTCAGAGATGGAGCATTGCTCACTTGTATCAAGCAATTTTGAATCAGGAAGAGCACATTGCCGATATTAACTTTCAGACAACGTTAGCTGGATATGTTCATTGGAAACTGACAGGGCAAAAGGTCCTCGGGGTTGGTGAGGCATCTGGGGTATTTCCGATAGACTTGAATACGAAGAAGTATAATCAAAAAATGATCGATAAGTTTAATGAATTAATTGGGTCTAAAAATTTACCATGGAAACTGGAAGATATCTTGCCTGAAGTATTAGTTGCTGGTGAAAATGCTGGTACGCTGACAGAAGAAGGGGCAAAGCTTCTGGACGTTAGTGGTGAATTGAGTGCAGGTATTCCACTTTGTCCGCCAGAAGGTGATGCAGGAACAGGTATGGTCGCAACCAACAGTGTAGCAAAACGTACAGGTAACGTTTCTGCAGGTACTTCTGCATTTGCCATGGTTGTTCTGGAAAAAGATTTATCCAAGGTATACCCTGAAATAGACCTTGTAACCACACCTACAGGTAATTTGGTAGCGATGGCTCACTCTAACAACTGTTCTTCAGACTTGAATGCATGGGTAGGGTTATTTGAAGAATTTTCAAAAGCCCTTGGTGTGGAAGTTGATAAGAATAAGCTATTTGAAACTTTATTTAAGCAAGCTGTCCAAGGAGATCCAGATGGAGGCGGACTATTATCTTACGGCTATCTTTCCGGTGAACACATGACTCACTTTGAAGAAGGTCGTCCATTGTTTGTGCGTACATCAGACAGCAATTTCAACCTGGCTAACTTCATGCGTACTCATTTATTTACAGCGTTTGGTGCGATGAAAATCGGTATGGACATTCTTCTTAAAGAAGAAGGAGTCAAGCTGGATGAAATTCTAGGACATGGCGGTATATTTAAGACAGAAGGTGTAGGACAAAACATGTTGGCTGCTGCTTTTAATGCTCCAGTTTCTGTTATGGAAACGGCAGGAGAAGGCGGAGCATGGGGGATTGCGTTGCTTGGATCCTATATGATTAACAAAGAGGATAACGAATCCTTAGATGTGTATTTAAACGAGAAAGTCTTTGCAGATCAATCAGTTCAGACTATGTCTCCTGATCCGAAAGATGTGGAAGGCTTTGAGGAATTCATGGAACGTTACAAGAAAGGTCTCACCATTGAAAGAGCAGCCGTAGACAATCTTAATTAAAGAAAGACTTCCATCGGTGGAGGGAGTAATGAAAAACGCAACAAGGGAATGGCTTCCCCTTGTTGCGTTGGATAAAAAAAGAATCAACTTTTGAAATTAACTGAATAGTATATAATGATACCTTAACAAAGGAGGCTAAAAATCCTAGTATGGGTATAAAAGAGAGAAGTATCTCTAAGCTTTATAGAAAAGTGGTTACTTCTAATGAATTCAAAGCATTTCTAATATTAGAAAAATGTGATGAATCCACCAAAGAAATACTTAAGGAAAAATTAGCTACATCTAATTCATATCATGCAAAGAATATATTGAGAATCGTTCAAAATATGTAAGACGACCATTGAGGTCAGTCTTATTTTTTTTGCACATGATTAAAATTTTGTATCATATAAATGAAACATGTCCATCTAAATTTTTGGAGATGAGAGATGTGTATCTTTATAAAAAAATAATAACGATCATTGTTGGAAGTATATTGTTATCCATCGGTGTTAATTTTTTCTTAGTTCCTTTTAAGCTTTTAGACGGTGGTATGATTGGATTGGGATTAATCATTAAATATATAACTGGTATGCAACCCGGCTTAGTCATAATCATCTTAAGTTCACCAATTTTCTTACTCGCTTGGGTCTATAGAAGGGACTATTTTTTTAGCAGTTTGCACGGAATGCTGTTTTCATCTTTTACTATTGATTATCTATCACCATTACATTATTCTTTTATAGCAAATTTCCACTTACCATCTGTTATCAGCTCTATTATAGGTGGGATCATTATAGGGTTAGGAATTGGCCTTATGCTTCGATATGGTACAAGTACTGGTGGAACAGATTTGTTAGCACAGCTTCTCTCCAACCTGGTGAAGATTAACGTTGGTATTATTATTTTGATTATGGATGCTTTTATTATACTGATGGGCGGAATAATCATATCACCTAAAACTTTACTTTTATCAACTATAACGATTCTATTTGCTGGTCTGTTCACAAGCTTATGTACTATAAAATTAAAAGGTCAAAAAAATGCAATATATTAAGGAATCCATTCAAATGCATTTTTGAAATGGTATAGATTACTTCCTAATAACTATGATGTAATTTTTTGTTTTTGACTATTATATAAAGTTTTATAAACTGGCATATTGTTATAGAGTGAAAATGGGTATTTATCTTTTAATGACAAAGGGGTTAGCCGATCATGACTAGTCGCAAAGCTATTGCATTGATACTCATTGCATCAGTATTATGGGGAACGACTGGAACGGCTCAAACATTTGCTCCTGATACTGCACATCCTGTTGCCCTTGGAGCAATTCGACTGGCTATTGGCGGGATCGTATTATTGATCATCATGTTGATACAAGGTAAGATACATTTTAACAATTGGATTCGTATTTCCACTTTTATCGCAATCATCTCTATGGCTGCTTATCATCCGTTATTCTTTTCAGCTGTCTCTTTAACAGGTGTTGCTATAGGTACTGTCGTAGCAATCGGCAGTGCTCCTATCTTAGCTGGTTTGCTTGAATGGATTGTGAATCGTTCGTTTCCCCATAAAACCTGGTGGATAGCGACCATTTTAGCTATTATAGGGTGCCTTTTATTGACTCTGAATAGTCAAGAGGTCATCATTTCTCCAAAGGGAATATTCATGGCACTTGGAGCAGGTTTAGCATTTGCCATGTTTACGATATCTAACAAGTATATATTGAAGCATCATTCCCCAGAGGAAGCTGTTGCTGTTGTTTTTACATTAGCGGCTCTTCTTTTATCACCACTGTATTTCGTTTATGATTTCACATGGTTTTTACAAGTTGACGGTCTTGTTGTTTCATTACATCTTGGATTGATTGCTACTGCTCTTGCCTATATATTTTACTCCAACGGTTTGATTGGAACATCAGCAGCAACGGCAGTTACTTTATCTCTAGCCGAACCACTCACAGCATCTGTTCTAGGTGTTTTAGTAGTAAGAGAAACACTGACATGGCAGTCATCAATAGGGGTTGTTTGTATTTTTCTAGGTTTAGTTCTTCTTTCCTTTAGGAAAAAAAGAGGTGCTCATAATGGAAAGACATAAAAGTGGATAAGTCTCGTTTTTTGGTAAAACCTAAAATATAAAATAACTAAAAGGTGATTTTAATGAAGGAAATTGCGATAAAAGAAACGTTAACTGTTAAAACCAGCCATGTATTTCCACCAGATACCAACAATCACGGGACACTTTTTGGTGGAAAGCTAATGAGTTACATTGATGATGTTGCATCCATTTCTGCGATGCGGTTATCGAGAAGCCCTGTTGTGACAGCATCAACAGACTCTGTTGATTTCTTAGCCCCTATAAAAAAGGAAGAGTCCGTATGTTTAGAATCATTTGTGACATGGACAGGTACTAGTTCCATGGAGGTTTTTGTAAAAGTTTTAGCGGAAAATTTATTTACAGGAAAGCGAACTATCGCTGCCACTGCTTTTCTAACATTTGTTGCTTTAGATGATGATGGAAAACCTGCCCGTGTTCCGAATGTTATTCCAGATACAGAGGAAGAAAAGTATCTAAATCGGACAGCTGAGGATCGTGTGAAGACGAGAAAGCAACGAAAGAAAGCGAGTCAAGAGCTAGCAAGTTTCCTGGATATGGATAAACCTTGGGAATAGAGCATAAAAGAGGGGAAAGATTAAGCTTCCCCTCTTTTTTTTAATCTAATTGCTGCCATTTTTTCCTCATGTATAAGGTAACCCCGCCAATGATAGCGACAAATAAAATACTAATAAAAAAGCCAGGCCTAATACTTTTTTCCATTAAAGTCCCTGTAATCGCTGCGATGATAAAGAGTAACCCCAGAATCGCAAATATTTTTTCCGATAATCTTTTCTCTTTTAATACAGATAAAGCAGAAACGATAATAAATGACCAATTATACAAAAGTAAAATGCCTGCCGCTGTCGTAATGTATTCGTAAATTTTTTCTGGTAAGAGTAAAGCTGTAATAATCGATGCTATTAACCCGACTATTGCAAGTAATACAGACGGAAGAGGGAGCTCTTTCCATTTTTTAATCTTTTTTTTGAATACTTTAGGAGCATCTCCATCCTTCGCTAACGTAACAAGCAGTATTGTTACACCATATAGTGCAGCGGTCATGGTGGAAAAGCCAGCTATAATGATTGCGCCATTAAACAAGTGTGAAAAAAGCGGTAAGTGATAATCTGATAAAGCTGTCACAAACGGACTTTCATCCGGATTAAATGCATCGACAGAAACCATGGTTACGGCTAATCCAAGCGATACGACATAAAGAATCGATAATAACAGTAGCATGATTCTCCCTGCTTTTGGTGCCTCTTCCCGTTTTTTTAGTCTAATCGCCATCAAACCAATTACTTCAATTCCACCAAATGCATAAAAGGCATAAATTAACGATGCCCAAAATCCTGTAAACCCTTCTGCAAAAAGCTGTGACGTTGAAGTCGGAATGCCTGGACTTTCGGCAGGGCCTCCTGAAATCCATCCTAATAATGCAGCAATAGCTAAGATAATAAAAATGATAATGGCAGCAGTTTTAATAACCGCCAAAAAGTCTTCTACTTTATCAAATCCTTCCGTACCTAATAGAACAACCAAAATGGAAAGAACGGCATAAATGGAAGCAAATACCCACAAAGGGATATTTGGAAACCATAACTGTGTTAAAATCGCTAATGCAATTAACTGACTCCCCATAATTAAAATGCTGGAGCACCAATAGTTCCATCCACAGCTAAATCCTGCCCAACGACCATAAGCCTTCTCCGCATAGTAACAAAATGAACCTTCTTGAGGGTCTTCAGCTGTCATTTTTGCCAACAAGTGAAAGACAATGTATGTACCAATCGCTGCTAAAAGGAAGGAAAATACGATCGAAGGCCCTGTTAATCCGATTCCTATACTTGAAGCAAGGAAATAACCAGTACCGATCGTACATCCAACACCTGTTAAAGATAGCTGCCACCATTTTAAGGTAGCGTTGTTAGAAGTGGATGATGTGGAAGTATTACTCATAGAAAATAAATCCCCTTTGTGTTATGTCATCATCCTTTAATTTGTCCAATCCAGCTTGTTTTATTGATAGTAGAAAATAAAAAAGCTGTCTCTTATCAGAAACAGCTTTTGCATGTGATCTTTAAGCAAAAAATAATAATTGAATTGCTTGATAACCAAAATATATCGCAAAGCCAATTAAGGACAGGCCTGTGAATACGGAGATTCTTTTCAATGTTTTTTCGGTAAGAAAATGACGAAAACTACT
This sequence comes from Gracilibacillus sp. YIM 98692, assembly GCF_010993965.1. Classification (GTDB taxonomy): domain Bacteria; phylum Bacillota; class Bacilli; order Bacillales; family Amphibacillaceae; genus Gracilibacillus. The sequence goes on from NZ_WIXM01000011.1 coordinate 68,874, forward strand.
GGAGACACAAGCCATACTGATGTCCCATGCCATCACCCCGATTAAAATCGCACCACCGTACAAAAGTAAGTGAACGTTATCATACTTATGTATAGTATTGGCTAGTACAGAGCCATAAATCCCTAACCAAAACAAGATGGAAAGAGGATTACTTATGGTGATAAGAAAACCTGTCGTAAATGTCTTTACCAAGGAATCCTTTTGCCTTTCATTTGTGATGGTGAGTTTTTGAGAGTTTGCAATGCTTTCCACACCAGTATATAACAAAACAAATGCCCCGAATGACCAAAGAAATGTTTTCATGAAGGGTGTCTCAAGGAAATGAACAACCCCAAAGAACACTGCTAATATAAAGAATAACTCTGCTAAAATAGATCCTAATCCAATTAACCATGAATGCCAAAAACCATTCTTGATTCCATGATTGATTTGTGCTGCATTGATAGGCCCCAGTGGTGCTGCTAGTGATAATCCAAGGAACATATAACTAAAAAATATACCCAACCTTTTCACTCCTCACCGTTCGTTATGGCTTGTACTATTTGTATTCATGTTGCTACTAAATAGAACTAAATACTAGATAGAAATAATCAAACAGTGAGGGAGTAAGGGTTTTAAGTGTATTGTACTTCATTCCTTCACTAAGGAAGAACCGAAAGAAATGGAAGATACATTAATTAGCTGGATATATCGAAAATTACTTTCCTAAAGCAAGGATGGAATACTACACTCGAATATCGCGTGACAATCACAAGGAAGCTATTCCCTGTCGATTTTTCTTTTGTAACTCATTGAGATAGACGACGTCTAATTGGTTAGATTATAGTAGGAGGGAGCGAATGGTATGATTAAAAATTTGTCAAAAGGGTTTCTCATTATGTTTATGATGCTCATTTTTATTATTTTGGAACATGGTGTCAGTGCAGAAGCAAACTCAGACGGATTAACGAAACAGATCAGGGATTGGGAAGAAGAAGGGATCGACCCAAACCATCATGAAGCTAGAGACAGTGTTTTAGATTATATTTCTGAACATTTAAGTGAAACGTATGCAGGAATGTACATTGATAGAGAACAGAGAGATTTAGGAGTAATGGTATTTTTATTTACTGAGCCAGTAGCGGAACACCATACCCAAGAGATGCAAGGGTTGATTCAAGGACCTGCCGAAATAGAGTTTAAAGAAGTAGCTTATACAGAAGAAGAGTTGCGGGATAAACAAAAGAAAATAGATTCAAACGGGTTTGAGTATGAGGCCTTTACTATTACACATACGGGTGTAGATATTAAGAATACAATAGTGGAAATTGGAATAGACCCATATACTGAAGAAAATGCGCAAACGTTGTATGACCAATTTGGAGAAGAGCAAATTGAAATAGTGGAAGGAAAGCCAGTTACAACGCTTGAGATGGAGACAACTAGTACAGACGTAAATGAAGAAGAGGATGACAAAAGAGAAGGTACGGATACAATAGAAGAAAATCAACCAAATTTTTTGGGCAAAGTATTACAAGTAATTAAAAACTGGTTTTCATAATAATATATAAAAATCATCGAGTAACACCTTACGTGATTGCTCGATGATTTTTTTGTACTACCTTATTAAAGGAGGTTCATCATTTGTATCTATCATTTTTTGTCGAATGATGGTTTGCTTTTCATGAGTGCATGATATTATGAACGCGTTCATAAAAAGAACGGGTTCATGGGCATTCTATATATAAAATAAGTCAGTAGAGGAAGTGGATAAATGGGCGAAAGCAGGAAAGAAATTCAACGAGCACGTATGTGGAGATATTTCTTAGATGCAGCGACAGAAGTGATTGAAGAAGATGGTATCGATCATGTTACCATTCGTAAAATCGCAAAGAAGGCCGGTTTTACTAGTTCCACAGCTTATAATTATTTTAAAGATTTATCCCATTTAAAATTTTTCGCAGCGATGCGCTTCATGTCTGATTACTTAGAGGAACTTCCATCCTACTTAGAAAAAGGAACAAACACAGTGGAAAAATGGTTGTATAGCTGGGAGTGCTTCTGTAAATATTCTTTTGCACAACCAAAAATATATTCCAGTATTTTTATGGATAACTTAGGATCGATTCCTGAAGAATTATTAGAAGATTATTACCATATCTACCAGAATGATCTAATTGGTTTGCCGGACAAAGTGAAAGATATCATTATGGAGCATAGCTTTGCAAAGAGAAGTGCCCTTTTTATACAACCAGCAGTAGAAGAAAAGTTCATAGAGGAAGAAGATATTGAAATGATTTCCGATATGACGTTGTTAATTTGGAAAGGCATGATGAATACCATTCTTAACAAACGTAGGAATTATACAAAAGAAGAAGCCATGCAAATGACGTTGTATTATGTTTATAAAAGTGTCATACAAGTAGTAAGACCAGAGAAGCGAGATGAAATTAAAGTGTCCTATGAAAAGATTGAAAAATAAATTTATTTTTTCGCATAAACTTATGAACATGTTCATTAAATGAACGTAGGGGAATAGTGAAGAAGACACTACGAAAGCGACCATAGAAAGCTTGAGTAGATGTCGCACTTGTACCCTTGGGTGAAAAAGTTTCTAACCCCAATGTATGTTATAATATGGAAAGGAGGGGTGAGAAGTATGGAAACTAATATTCAGGCTTTTTTCCGGGCTTTTAATGAAGCTTTTGTGTATCAGGATAATGAAACCATTTTAGAAAGTGTAACAGATGATATTGTCTGGCGCATGGTTGGCATCGATACCATTAAAGGCAAAGAAAATCTGGAACAAGCATTAGGTGAAATGAATAGTACGGATCACTTTGACCTAGAAATAGAACATTTGATCACACATGGAAAAGAAGCAGCTGTGAATGGAATGATTCACGCTACCAAGAAAGACGGTGAACAAAAACATTACAGCTTTTGTGATATATACAAGTTAAATAAGCATAAAGATGGAAAGATAAAAGAAATTATTAGCTATGTGTTGGAGGTACAATAGAGCATGCGCTTTTTGTTGACGAATAGACAAGGGCATGTCCAATGAAACAATTAATTTATTTTGGTTTCGTCCAAGCAAAATCATGTTTATTTGCAGTGGTGATCTTCTCCTCTTTAGCTTTAACACAAGTAATAGACGTTCCATTTATCTCACGCTATGACCTGATTTTATGTATTTGTTTACTAACACAGTTTTTGATGGTATATGCAAAAATAGAAACATGGGATGAAGTAAAAGTAATTGGTGTTTTTCATTTCATTGGGTTAGCACTTGAAATATATAAGGTACATATGGGTTCGTGGAGCTATCCTGAGGAAGCGTGGAGTAAAATATTTGGCGTTCCATTATATAGTGGTTTTATGTACGCGAGTGTTGCCAGTTATTTGTGTCAAGCTTGGAGAAGGTTGGATATTAAATTAGTCCATTGGCCGGCAACTTGGCTAGTGTTTTTTCTTAGTGCAGCCATTTATTTCAACTTTTTTACTCATCATTATATGTATGACTTTCGATGGGTATTGAAGGTGGCAACCATTCTATTATTCTGTCAAACGGTGGTCTATTACATGGTTAATGGTCAGACTTATCGAATGCCTTTATCTCTATCATTTATTTTGATCGGATTTTTTATCTGGATAGCAGAAAATATTGCAACCTATTTTGGGGCTTGGCAATATCCGAATCAATCTGAGCAATGGCAAATAGTTCATTTTAGTAAGATTAGCTCATGGCTTCTATTGGTGATCGTTAGTTTCTTAATTGTCGCCATGCTAAAACACGCCAAGAAAAAAATGTATCACGTTGACCAATCGTCCGTAAGGCTTCCACTTCAAGAAGACTTAGAATAATGAAAGAAGTATAAGTGGGGGATAATGGGCGCTAACACCCTGATAAGTTTCACTATTCATCAGTGGGGAAGAACCCCCACTGATGGAAGTCTCTCTTTATAAAAAAATGTAGTATGCCTGCTAGATAAGAGGCATGCTAATATGTCCTTCTTTATTTATTCTGACTAGTGATATTTTGACTGTATATTTCTTCTACATATCGAATGTATCCTCACCTTATATCCTTTCATTCTTTTCCGAATCATTTTCTACCAGATCTAAACCCCTAAATGCTAAAATAAGGATGCTGCTGCACAGGCATAACTAGACAAGATTCATGTTATTGTTGGTTGAGAAACGCGTTCCAGTGCAAGTGCATTTCAAAATAAAAGGGTGAAGAACATGGCAAATATTCGGGATATAGCTAAAATGGCAAATGTATCAGTGACTACAGTGTCTCGGGTACTAAATAATCATCCTTATGTCAGTGAAGAAAAAAGAGAAGCTGTCTTACAAGTGATAAAGGAGCAAAATTATCAACAAAATATTCATGCTGTTCATTTAAGTCGAGGAAAGTCTAATTTAGTTGGAGTGGTTGTACCATTTGCAAAACATCCTTATTTTGGCTTGTTATTAGAAGGGATAGCAAATGAAGCGATCGAGCACGATTATCATCTTGTGCTTATTCAAACTAATTACGATGAAAAGAAAGAACAAGAGGCTTTAGAAATGTTAAAGTATAAACAGATTGATGCCTTGATCATATGCTCTCGAATCTCTGCATGGAAAGTGGTAGAGGAATATGCGTCGTTTGGGGATATTATCGTATGTGAGAATGCAAGTGATAGGAAAAAGGTGCAATCGGTTTATGTAGATCATTATGAAGGTTTTTATCAGGCGCTTCAATATTTGTATGAAAAAGGGCATCAACGAATAGGGTATTGTATTGGTCGTCAATCAGGGTCAAATAGTTATTTTCGAGCGAAAGCTTATCAAGATTTTTTACATGAGAAGCAGCTGCCTTTTGACGAATCATTTGTTTTCTATGAAAATTATTATTTGGAAGACGGACAAAAGGTTGTCAATCAATTATCTTATTTGGACTTACCTCCAACTTCATTACTTGTGACCAGTGATGTGGTGGCTGCAGGTATATTAACAGCTTGTCAGGATAAGGGTATACATGTCCCAGAAAACTTAGCGATTGTAGGTTTTGACAATCAGCCGATTGCAAAGATGATGAAAATTACAACGTTTGAAATTCCTATCGTGGAGATGGGGCGAAAACTGTTTTCGCAAGTAAAAAAAGAATCTCCAATAAAACATAAAGAGTTAGATATTACATTAGTGGAAAGAGAAACAGTGTAAACTAAAGCAGCACTTACGAAGCAAGCTGCTAGCAAATGGCGTGGTGTTTCCGAATACTAAACGTCGTTCATGCTTTAAAAAAGAGAGAGACAACAAGGTGGTGTCATTTTGTGAGAGGGTTTTTTCAAAGATTTTATTATGGTTGGTTTATTGTTTTTATAGCAGCATTGGGGGTATTTTTCTCAGGGCCTGGTCAAACTTATTCCAATTCAATTTTTGTGGATGAGTATATTGCTAGTTTTGGCTGGTCAAGGTCCGAGGTATCTGGTTTATATTCAGCTGCAACATTAATAGCAGGATTTATAATGATTCTAGTTGGTCGGTTTATTGATCGGTTTGGCCAACGTACGATGTTGGTAATAGTGGGTATTTTGTTGGCGCTTTCCTGCTTTTTTAATAGTATGGTTTCTTCGATGTGGATGTTTGTTGTAGGTTTTTTCTTGATCCGACTACTGGGTCAAGGGAGCATGGTCCTTATACCAAACACTTTGGTGGCACAATGGTTTATTGAAAAAAGGGGGAGAGCGGTTAGCTTAGTTTCTATTGGAAGTTTTGCTAGTGCGATGTCGTTACCAATCATTAATACCTGGTTAATTCAAACATGGGATTGGCAATTTGCTTGGCGTTTTTGGGGGATTGCCTTATTAGTCATCTTTGTCCCGATTGCTTTTTTTGGTGTGCGCAATCGACCAGAAGATATGGGATTGCAACCAGATGGTTTAACAGATACAAGCAAGGATGAAGCAAAAACAAATAATAGAAAGAAAAAGGTAGCTGAAGTAAATTGGAAGCTAAAAGAAGCAGTAAAAACGAGAGCCTTTTGGATGATCATTATTTGTGCGGCCATCCCAGCTTTAGTCAATACAGGAGTTACTTTTCATATTATTTCAATCTTCGCTTTTCATGATTTGAGCCCAAGCATTGCAGCAACTGTATTGAGTTTAACGGCAGTAGTCGGTATCCCAATGTCACTTATTTCTGGTTTTATTACGGAAAAAATAAAAACAAATTACTTATTTGTGATTATTTTTATCACGGAAATATCGCTATTATTATTAATGACTGCCTTAACTAATGTAATAATTGCTATGATGATAGGGGTGTTATGGGGACTGACAAATGGAATTAACCGAATTGCGACAAGCGTGATTTGGCCAGATTATTTTGGCCGTAAATATATTGGAAGTATTAACGGGGTAGGTACGACTGTCATGGTAGTTGCTTCTGCCTTTGGTCCATTACCCTTTGGGGTAGGGTATGATTTTTTCGAAAGCTATACGCCAGTTTTATTGATTTCTTTATCTTTTCCTATTATAGGTGTTGTGGCGGCTTTACTTGCCAAAAAACCAGTATATTCTAATGAGTAGAAGCCAACCAGGTTAGGTAGGCTCCTACTCATTATTTTATTCTTCAATAATAAATTCAAATCCTGCTGTCAGTTTTACTTCTTTGCCGATTAGAACACCGCCGGTTTCTAGTGGTGCATTCCATGTAAGGCCATAATCTTCACGGTTTACTTTTCCTTCTAAATCAACTCCAGCTACCATGTGGCCTGCCATAGGATCTTTTGCTTTACCGTTATATTCTACTTTAAACGTTTCTTCATTCGTTGATCCTTTGATTGTTAAATCACCAGTCACTTCATATTCAGATTCACTTACTTTTTTAACTGATTTACTTTGGAACGTAATATTTGGATATGTTTCTACATCAAAAAAGTCGTCAGATTTCAAGTGACCATTACGGTCTTCGTTATTTGTTTCAATCGATCCAACGTCTACCGTTACTTTCACATTCGCATTTTCTAAATTATCGAAATCTCCATTAAAATCTACATCGAAATCTTGAAATTCCCCTTTTGCTTTGGATACCATCATATGTTTTACTTCAAAATTGACAGCACTGTGTACTTTATCTAATTTAACGTTTACCATGAAAAATTCCTCCCAAAAATTTTAATAACTTACTTTATGTAAGTAAGTATACAAATGATAATTAATTACGTCAAGTAAATTTTGTGTTTTTATTCTGTTAATTTTTTTGATATACTAGGAACAAAGAGGTGAAAGTATATGGCTGATAAAACGATATGTCCTAAATTTGAATCAGCGTTAAATATATTAAATAAACGTTGGACCGGTTTAATTATTTTTCAGTTGTTAGAAGGTGCCCAACGGTTCTCATCTATAGAATCTGCCATTGGTATTAGTGGACGTGTCCTTTCGGAAAGACTAAAGGATCTTGAGAAACAGGGGATTGTGAAGCGACATGTATATAATGAAACTCCTGTAAGAATTGAGTATGTCCTTACAGATAAAGGTCGTGCATTAGAACCAGTTTTAATAAGTATTCAAGAATGGGCAGAAGGCTGGGTAGACAAAGAGAATGAGTCTATTGTTTAGCCATTATTATTGATTTTCCCGCATGAAGATACAGCTAAACGTTGAATGCGAAGTGACTCACTTCGCATTTTTTTCTTTTACCGTATCAGAAAGTATAAATGGTACAGCAGGGAAGAATTCTTGACGTAGTAGACCATTGTAGGAAGATAGATAAGGGCAACTAGGCTACCGCACTGCGCCATAAGGCTTGGCTAAGCCCAAGTTTTCTTTATTTTATATATGTTAGAATAGGATTTATAATGTTTTGTGATAGTAGAAAGAGTTTAAGAGATGAGGAAAAGGTTGTGAGAGTATGACGAAACAAATTCTAACCAATGATTGGGGAGACTTATTGGAACAAGAGTTTGAAAAAGACTATTATCTAACATTAAGAGAATTTTTAAAGCAAGAATATCAACAATTTACTATTTATCCTAATATGTATGATATTTTTAATGCCCTGCACTATACGTCTTTTCAAAATGTGAAGGTAGTGATTCTTGGACAAGATCCTTATCATGGACCTAATCAAGCACACGGTTTAAGTTTTTCTGTAAAGCCTGGTATAACCCCGCCGCCGTCTTTGAAAAATATATTTAAAGAATTACATCATGACCTCGGATGTCCCATACCGGACCATGGTTATCTAGTAAAATGGGCAGAACAAGGTGTGCTGTTGTTAAATAATGTATTGACGGTGAGACAGGGACAAGCGCATTCCCATAGGGGCAAGGGATGGGAGCAGTTCACAGATCATATCATTGAAATCATAAACCAGAAACAAGACCCTGTAGTCTATATATTATGGGGTTCAGCAGCACAAAAAAAGCAAGCACTGATTGATCAATCGAAACATTTTATTATTCGTTCCACGCATCCAAGCCCATTATCTGCACATAGAGGATTTTTTGGCAGTAAGCCATTTTCTAAAGCAAATAACTTATTGGAAAAAGTGGGTGTATCCCCTGTAGACTGGGAAATACCAAGTTACTTAGAAGAAAGACACTCCTAAACTTATCGTGTTGTTGGAGTGTCTTTTTCCTTCATTATGAGTTTTTTTCTTGCAACATTTGTTTAATTTCTCGGATCTCTTTTCTTAGCTCGTGAATTTCACTTGTGTCCTCTTTGATCTCGTCTGTATCCTCATCTATTTCATCACTAATTTTTTGTGCATTATTTACGATTTCCCCAACGATAAGGTTAATCATGATAAAAGTAGCGATGACAATAAAGGATATGAAATACAACCATGACCATGTTGCCTCTGCAAAGACAGGTCGGAATATGCCGCTTGCCCATGACTCTAGCGTGAAAATTTGAAAAAGGGTAATTAAGCTCAAATAAATATTGCCAAAATACTCTGGGGCAATATCGCCATAAAAGGATGTACCCAATATCGCATAGACATAAAAGATGATGGTCATAATTAATAGAACACTGCTAATAGTGGGGATCGCCATAAATAAAGCGGAAACGATCCGTCTTAAAGTAGGGACAGTTGTGATGGTTCGGAATATACGAAGTACACGGAAAATACGCAGTACACTCACGTATGGAGTACTATATAATATAATACTTCCTGCCACAATCACAAAATCAAAAATGTTCCAATTATTATGGAAGTAGCTAGTTTTGTGAACAATAATCTTTAGAATCACTTCTAATGTGAAGATTCCTAGAATAACAAAGTCAATAATAGTGAATACCATATGGTAAGGTTCATAAATCGATGGAAATGTTTCAAGTCCGATTAAAATAGCATTTATGATAATTAAAGTGGTAATAAATCTAGTGAACTTAGGATCCATTATCGCTCTTCGTAAACGTTGATTGGAAGTCATGTCTTTTCTCCTTTTGCTTCAGTTACATATCGTATTTTATCATGGTCGGCAGCAACCGTAAATTATTAATATATTTTGTTGAAATAGTCTTTTGTAAATAGATTTATCTGCTATAATAACATTTGTTATGATGAGGATGGCTTATGTTTGAAGGAAATTAAATATTAATGATTGGATGATAATAAGAGACCTCCATCAGTGGGGCTCCATTCCCCACTTATCCATCTTTCATTATTTTAAGTCTTGAAGTGGGGGCTTATAGACGATTGGTCACCGTAATAAATGAGCAGATGATTATTGGAATAATCTGTGGTAAACTATCGTTTAGCTTAAATTATGCTAAGGAGTTTCAATATGGCAATAGTATTAATAATGAAAAAAATGCTGAAGCAGTGGTCCGCTATACATCATATCGTTACGTATTATCTATTAGCGGTAATTTTTTCGACTATCATAGTAAGTATTCCACTTTTTCATAATCCGGGAGTGGAACTGTCCTTTATTGATGCGATGTTTACTGCCGTTACTTCGATTAGTGTAACTGGTTTAACGGTTATATCAGTAGCAGATACTTTTAACCCAGCTGGACAGATCGCTATTGCCATTATCCTTCACCTTGGTGGTATTGGGATTATGACAATGGGTACATTTATATGGGTAATGTTAGGAAAAAAAATCGGTATTCGAAGTCGTAAATTAATTATGGTGGATCAAAATAGTAAAACATTGGCAGGACTCGTTAGATTAATGTTAGAAATATTTAAATTAATTTTACTTATTGAAATGGTAGGAACATTGGTTTTATCGATCCATTTTTTAAGTTATTATGACACTTTTCGTGAGGCTTTTTTACACGGGTTGTTTGGAGCTATTAGTGCCACCACGAATGGTGGTTTAGACATTACTGGCGCATCTTTACAACCATTTGCCAATGATTATTTTGTTCAATTTATTAATATGATATTAATCATTTTAGGAGCAATAGGTTTTCCTGTATTAATTGAAGTACAAGAAGTGCTTAGGGGAAGAGTGTATGGTGTTATAAATGACCGTCATAAATTTTCCTTATTTACTAAAATAACGACAGTGACTTTCTTTTGGCTAGTTATGGTAGGTTGGGTGCTCATATTTTTTCTGGAAAAGAATGCCTTTTTCGCCGATAAAAGCTGGCATGAATCATTTTTTTATAGTTTGTTCCAATCCGTTACGTCAAGAAGTGGTGGATTATCAACGATGGATGTTTCTGAATTTACATTACCTACACTTTTTTTGATGAGCGGTTTAATGTTTATCGGTGCTTCCCCAAGTAGTGTAGGGGGCGGGATTCGTACAACAACGTTTGCTATTATGCTGCTAACGATTTTTAATTATGCAAAAGGGAATTCTAGTGTAAAAGTATTTGGCAGAGAAATAGATCACGAAGATATGATGCGTTCATTTATTGTCATCACTACAGGTCTTATGCTTTGTGTAGGCTCCATAATTGTGTTAGCCAAAACAGAGAGCTTTTCTTTAATTGAAATTGTCTTTGAAGTATCATCCGCATTCGGTACGACGGGGTTATCGATGGGGATTACACCGGAGTTATCTACTTTTGGTAAATCCCTTATTATGTGTTTAATGTTTATTGGTCGAATCGGAATTTTCTCGTTTTTATTCTTAATTAGAGGAGACGCATCTAAAGATAAATATCACTATCCAACAGAGCGAGTAATTATCGGATAAGGGCTGTCTTATAATAAAGTTCACAGTTTTCGATTCCAGTTGTGAGAACAGGGAACTGAACTTTAGACAGCTCCTTTTTTCTTTACACTATCAGAAAGTATAAAATTTAGCAGCAAAGCTACTCGACGTAGCAAAAATTTTTAAGTACAAAGTATAAGTAAAACTAAGGCTTTCGCCATTAGGACTTGGAGATAAGCCAAGTTTTTCTTTACAAGTTAAGAAAGTATAAAAATTTACGCTTCGCTGTCTAGCTCCAGCGCCTACCCCCTCGAGGTCTTAAGTCGAGCCTCTTTGTGGCAAAAAAGCACCACATAGAGGCTCGACTTATTGCCCTAGGGTGACCAAGACGCTTGCGCTTTTCTTTACTAAATACCAAAATCAATCAGTATGCGAAAAGGGCAGGAATATAGTATAGTTGTAGTTGAAGTAGTTCAGTACGGACGGAGGCGGAAATGGCTTATGGAATATCATAAACAAGTTGCCGAGATTTTAGACAATGTCAAGAAAGTGATGATTGGGAAAGACAAAGAAGCTACACTCAGTCTAGTCGCACTATTAGCAGATGGACATGTACTATTAGAAGATGTACCAGGGGTAGGAAAAACAATGCTTGTTCGTGCATTGTCACAATCATTGGATTGTGCTTTTAAACGTATACAATTTACACCTGATTTACTTCCATCCGATGTAACAGGTGTTTCGATATATAATCCGAAAGAGATGTTTTTTGAATTTAGAGACGGGCCGATATTTGGCGATGTTATTTTAGCAGATGAGATTAACCGAACATCACCAAAGACGCAATCAGCATTGTTAGAGGCGATGGAGGAAATGAATGTCACAGTTGATGGAGTCACTAAATCATTAAAGAAACCATTTTTCGTTATGGCTACACAAAATCCTGTAGAGTATGAAGGGACATATCCTTTACCGGAAGCACAATTAGACCGCTTTCTCATTAAGCTAAGTATGGGGTACCCAAGTGAAGCGGATGAGTTAGAGATGTTAAATCGAACAGATCGACAGCATCCAATAGAAGACATTAAGCCAGTTATTCAAAGACATCAATTGATTGAAATGCAAGAGACGATTCAACAGATATATATGGATGAAACTGTAAAGCGTTACATTGTACAATTAGTAGCGGCAACTCGCAAAAATGATCATGTGCAACTAGGAGTTAGCCCAAGAGGATCGATTGCATTAATGAAGGCGGCAAAGGCATATGCATTTATTCAAGATAGAGATTACGTAATCCCCGATGATGTAATCTTTTTAGCTCCGTATGTCTTAGCACATCGAATGATTTTAAAGCCAGAGGCAAGGTACAGTGGAATGAACCAGGAAACCTTATTAGCTGATATCTTAGAACAAGTAGATATACCTGTTCGAAGGGAATTAAATAGATGAAATCACTTGTGATAAAATTATGGAAGATGCTTCAACTCATCTTACTTATCGCAGGTCTTTTCATTTTTGCTATGTTTCAAGGGGGATTTGTCAGCTGGTTTCTGTTTTATAGCATTACTCCTATTCTTCTTTACATGATCTTCATTCCATTTTACCCCTTACACCATTGGCATGTAGATCGAAAACTTTCCCAAACCTATGTCTATGCTAGCGGTTCGGTGGAATTAACTATTTTACTAAGAAGACGGAACTTCTTTCCATTATTGTATGTGGAGATTGAAGAAATTTGCCCTGCAACGCTTCATAAAAAGGATGTAGGAAAGCAAAAATTCCGAAATCTAACACACACAACCACCCATTTGCAAAAACGAAGGTTTAAAAAAGTGTTATTTCTTGGATTTCGCAGAGCACTAGATGTGACGGTTCCATTATCTCAATTACCACGTGGAAAACATACTTTTTCTACTATTTCTATTAAAATCGGTGATCCATTTGGATTTGTAGAAAAGGAAGAAAGATTTTTAAGAGATGACCCTTTATATGTATATCCGGCAATTCAAGGTATGCGTTGGACGCAAAATGCTTATAGTATAGAGGCAGGCACGTTACCATCTTTGGTGCATGATGAGAGGTTGACGAATATGGTTTCAGGGGTTCGTGAATATACTCCTGGTGACCGTTTTTCATGGATAGATTGGAAGACTACGGCAAGGAAAAATACGGTAATGACGAAGGAGTTTGAACAGGAAAAAGATTCACAGCTGTATATTTTGCTCGATGTAGAGGAACAACATGTAAACCAACCACTTGTGTTTGAAGCAGCTGTGGAGTGGACGATGGGGATAATTGATGGGGCACGTAAAACAAAGCAACAGTTGACCTTTCAGACTATGGGAAAGACCGAGCGTTCTTTTTCCCCTCAACAAATTCAATTTCAATATCCAGTAATTCAAAGCTACTTAGCTAACATTAGTCAAGAGAAGCCAGCTATTCCGCTATCTAGTAAACTTTCTTCTGCTAATGGGTTTATTCCAAGAGGGTCTGTCGTTATATTAATCATCTGTTCCCTTAACCAATCATTGATTCATAGTTTGATAGAGCTTTATAGTCGGAATGTATTGGTAAAGGTTTGTTTGATAAGTCCTAAAGAAGAAATTAGAAATGGGGATAGAAACCATATAGAAAACCTTAAAATGAAAGGTATTCCTGTTCAACTTATAACGGAAGAAGATTTGCAAAGAGAGGAATGGGAGGTGAAGTAGACCGTCATGCAGCAGAAATGGAAAGATACTACTGTCACATCTGCTCTTATATTAATCGCTGGATTTTTCCTGTTTTGGGAGTGGTTACGTCCTTTAGAGGCAATTACAGATACAGGAAACGTCTATTTGTTTGTTCTTTTTACTGCATTATGTTTTGGTTTATCTTATTTAGTTCCAAATGGTTGGATTCGCTTTTTGTTGAAAGGTACTTCATTAGTTATCATCTTAGATTACTTATTTTTAACAAGTACTTTTCTATCAACACCATGGATGCAACAAATATATCGTGAAGTTGCATTCAACATGAATACCATCTTAAGCAATGAATGGTATTTAATGACGCCATTTTTTCGCAGCTTTTTGTTTTTAATTTTGTTATGGCTGATGAGCTATCTTTTACATTATTGGTTTGTTGTCGCTCAGAAATATTTTCTATTTATTGCTTTAACGGTCATTTATTTAGCTGTATTGGACACTTTTACCGTTTATGATGCAAAGACAGCGATTGTTCGCACGTTTGCGATTGCATTTATAGCGCTTGGCATTAGCCATTTCCTACAACGCACAGAAGGTCAGATGTCGGATAATGATAAAAAGTGGGAAAACTTACTAAGGTGGTTGACCCCTGTTATAGTCATTGTTTGTATTGCCACGATTGTGGGGATTTATTCACCTAAATTAAATCCACAATGGCCGGATCCTGTACCATTCATTCAAAGTACAGCTGGTCATGTAGGGTTTGTGGATGAAAGTCAATTTCAAAAAAAGGTAGGTTATGGGGAAAACGATTCTCGACTTGGTGGCTCTTTTGTACAGGATGATAGCCCAGTGTTTGAGGCGCTAGCGAATGATCGTTTGTATTGGCGAATTGAATCAAAGGATGTGTATACAGGTAAAGGCTGGGAGCGATCTGCGGAGTTGGAATATGAGCCAATCAACAATCATAATATTTCATGGCGTTCGTTCTCGGATTCAGTGGAAACCACTTCTGAAAATACGTTTATACAGCGTTCAGAGAATAGTCAATTATCTAAAGTTGCCTATCCGTATGGTGCCAGAGAAATTCGTAGTCGTGATGGAATCCATTTCTTCCAAGATAATCAATCAGGTATGATGGAATATGAGCTTTCGGAGCAGCAACAGCAAATAGATGGATATACGATTACTTATGAGTCCCCTTCATATTCGATTGATAATCTTCAAAACATTAGTCAGCGAGATCCGGATCACATTCAAGCAAATTATCTGCAGTTGCCGGAAGATTTACCAGATCGTGTGTCACAATTAGCTGAAGAAATTACAGAAGGTGAAGAGACAAGGTATGATCAGGTAAAAGCAGTCGAACAATATTTTAGTTTAAATGGTTATAGCTATCAGATTGAAGATGTATCAATACCTGACGGCAACGAAGATTATGTGGATCAATTTTTATTTGAAACAAGGGTAGGTTATTGTGATAATTTTTCTACCTCGATGGTTGTTTTGCTTCGTTCGTTAGACATACCTGCTAGGTGGGTGAAAGGTTTTACTGGCGGGGATATAAAAGAAAACCAACCAGAGAATATACCTGATGGTTATTTTGTTTATGAAATAACCAATAATAATGCTCATTCATGGGTGGAAGTTTATTTTCCTGAAACAGGATGGATCCCATTTGAGCCAACAAGCGGCTTCACCAATCAAACAGAGTTTTATCAGGAAACAACCAGCCAAACCGATTCGAATCCGGTGGAGCCAGAAGAAACAGAGGAAGAAACAGTAGAGAATGAAACAGAAGAGATAGAGTTGGAAGAAAGAGACGACGAAGAAGCCTTTGCTAGCATTGATTTTGATAATGAAGAACCCAAGTACAGTTATACTTTTATATTAATGACTATCGGTGTTATACTGCTTCTGTTAGTATTGCTAGGAGTTATTTATTACAAACGCCAAACAATAAAAGATTGGTACTTGTTACAAAAATGGAAAAAAATTTCTCAACCAATGCAATTCGAGCAAGCTTATTTATTTGTACTGCAGCTATTAGATAAGAGGATGATTGGTCGCAAAAAAGGTCAAACATTGAGGCAGTACGCCAAAGTAGTAGATGAAAAACTAGCCAATGATGACATGATTGAATTGACTAAGTTATATGAAGAATATGTTTATCGAAAAGGGGAAATAAATAAGCAAGACACGGAATTGCGTGAATTATTTGAAAAGTTAATGAAACAAATATTTGCTTGACCAGCCTATCATCGATTGATAGAATGAGATAAAATTAAGAGAAACGACCTTCATATATGTTTGAGAATACGGCTCAAATGTTTCTACCTGAACACCATAAAGTGAGACTTCCATCAGTGGGGGGTTCTTCATCCCTTACTGATGGTTAGCGAAGCTTATCAGGGTGCTAGCGTCCGTTATCCCCGTTATATTAAGTCTTGAATTGGGGGCTTACGGACGGTTGTTCACCGTGATAAATGTTCAGACTATGAAGGTGGGGGTCTGTTCCGTGATTTCTGCCTTTCTAAGTACTGCCTGATAGAAAGGCAGCTTTTCTTTTTCCAAGTGTTTTTATGGAAACAAAAGGCAAAGCATGATCGGACAAAAACAGGAAGGTCGTGAACATAAAGAAGGAGTGGGACAATTTGGAAATGAATAATGAATTAGTTCTAGTTTTGGACTTTGGAAGTCAATATAATCAATTGATTACCCGACGAATTCGTGAATTCGGTGTTTACAGTGAGCTGCATTCCCATCGTTTAACAGTGGAAGAAATTAAAGAAATTAATCCAAAAGGTATTATTCTTTCTGGCGGTCCACATAGTGTTTATGGTGAAGAAAGCTTCCGTTGTGATGAGCGTATTTTTGATTTAGATATTCCTGTTTTAGGTATTTGTTATGGTATGCAATTAATGACTCATCATTTTGACGGGAAAGTAGAAAGAGCCAATCAACGCGAATATGGAAAAGCAGATATAAATGTGAAGGATGGTGCTGTTCTTTTTAAAGGAACACCAAGTGAACAATCCGTTTGGATGAGTCATAGCGACAAAATTATAGAAGCACCTGCAGACTTTCACGTAGAAGCAACAAGTGAATCAACACCAGTTGCAGCGATGAGTCATCCAGAGAAGCAATTTTATGGCGTGCAATTCCACCCAGAAGTACGTAATACGGTTTACGGAAATGATTTGTTAAAAACGTTTGTGTTCGATGTTTGTCAGTGCTCTGGTGATTGGACAATGGCGAACTTTATTGATATGGAAGTGGATAAAATCAGAGAACAAGTGGGAGATCGTAATGTATTATGTGCCTTAAGCGGCGGGGTAGATTCTTCTGTTGTGGCAGCTCTAATTCATAAAGCGATTGGTGATCAATTAACTTGTATTTTCGTTGACCATGGCTTACTTCGTAAAGATGAAGGCGAAGCGGTAATGCGCACTTTCCGTGATGAATTTCAAATGAATATTATCAAAGTTGATGCTCAAGAAAGGTTCCTAAGCAAACTGAAAGGAGTTTCCGATCCTGAGCAAAAACGTAAAATCATTGGTAATGAGTTCATTTATGTGTTTGACGATGAAGCGGCTAAGTTAGAAAACATGGACTTTTTAGCACAGGGAACCCTTTATACAGATATTGTGGAAAGCGGTACGGAAACAGCACAGACGATTAAATCTCACCATAATGTTGGCGGATTACCAGAAGATATGGAATTTCAATTAATTGAACCTTTAAACACGTTGTTTAAGGATGAAGTACGTGCATTAGGTACAGAGCTAGGTGTACCTGATGAGATTGTATGGCGTCAACCATTCCCGGGTCCAGGCCTTGGAATCCGTGTACTTGGCGAAATTACACCGGAAAAAGTAGAGATTGTTCGTGAATCAGATGCCATTTTGCGTGAAGAAATTAAGAAAGCTGGCTTAGACCGCGACATATGGCAATACTTTACTGTATTACCAGACATACGCAGTGTTGGGGTAATGGGAGATGCGAGAACCTATGATTATGCGATTGGCATTCGTGCTGTAACATCTATTGATGGAATGACATCTGATTGGGCTCGTATTCCATGGGATATACTGGAAAAAATATCTACAAGAATGGTGAATGAAGTAGACCACATTAATCGTGTGCTTTATGATGTAACCAGCAAGCCACCTGCAACCATTGAGTGGGAATAAAAAACGAACGTTAAATAATTTGATACAATTATCATTCGGTTTTATCTTGACTCACAAAGAAATTACTAGTATGATATCTACGTAATAGAAATCATCGATCGTATAATGTTGGGAATATGGCCCAAGAGTTTCTACCAAAGCACCATTAAATGCTTTGACTACGATGCGGATGTAAGTAGCTAGCTTTGTATAGTGAAGAATCCGAATTGTATGAGAACACCTTTGGCCTGGGCCAGAGGTGTTTTTTGTTGGCGAGAAAGGATCCCTACACCGAAGAGTTCATCACATGATCTTGCTTGCATGAATGCAATAAAAATTTAGTGATAAGCTAAGTTTGTTTCGGTATGTCAACTATGCACAGTAATAAGGAGGAAAAACATTGAAGAAATTTTTTGAGTTTGACCAGTTAGGAACAAATTATCGTACGGAATCAATGGCTGGGCTTACAACATTTTTGGCAATGGCTTACATTCTATTCGTTAACCCAACTATGTTAGCAACAGAAGGTACTGGGATGGACAGGGATGCAGTATTTGTTGCTACAGCATTATCGGCTGCGATTGGTACATTAATTATGGGTCTTTTAGCAAAATATCCGATCGCTTTAGCACCTGGGATGGGGCTTAACGCATTTTTTACTTACACAGTAGTTCTCGGATATGGAATTCCTTGGGAAACAGCGTTAGCGGGAGTTCTAGTTTCAGGTATTATCTTTATTATCTTAACATTAACAGGCATTCGTCAAATGGTGATTAATGCGATTCCTGCGTCTTTAAAGATGGCGGTAGGTGCTGGTATTGGGCTGTTTATTGCATTTATCGGTTTTCAAAATGTAGATATTATTGTTGCGGATCCAGAAGGAACCGTCGTGGCACTTGGGGACCTGACAGCAGGGCCAACTCTATTGGCGATATTTGGAGTATTTGTTACAATTATTTTAATTGCTATTGGATTTAAAGGCGGCGTGTTTTATGGAATGGTGATTACAGCAATTGTCGGCATGATTTTTCAATTAGTGCCAGTTCCGACAGAAATAGTTTCACCAGTTCCTAGTGTAGCTCCAACTTTTGGTGCAGCATTTGCGCATTTAGGCGAAGTATTCACTTTACAGATGTTGGTTGTTATTCTCACATTCTTATTTGTTGACTTCTTTGATACAGCAGGTACATTAGTAGCCGTAGCAAATAAAGCAGGCCTTTTGAAAGATAATAAATTGCCGAAAGCAGGAAAGGCATTATTCTCTGATTCTGCGGCAACAGTGGTCGGCGCTACGTTAGGTACTTCTACTACTACTTCTTATGTAGAGTCAGCTACAGGTGTTGGAGCAGGTGGTCGTTCCGGTTTTGCTTCTGTTGTGACAGCAGGATTATTTATTCTCGCACTGTTCTTTTCACCTTTATTAGGAGTAGTAACGGCATCTGTGACAGCTCCCGCGCTGATTATTGTTGGAGTGCTAATGGCTTCTTCTTTAAAAGAGATTCCTTGGGATCAATTTGAAATAGCAGTCCCAGCATTTTTAACTGTGATTATTATGCCGTTATCATTTAGTATTGCAACAGGGATTGCAGTAGGATTTATCTTCTACCCAATCACCATGCTTGCAAAAGGACGCTTCAAAGAAATCCACCCAATCATGTGGTTCTTGTTCGTTATCTTTGTTCTCTTTCTAGCGTTCTTACAATAATCAAAAGAGCTTTGACACATGTCAAAGCTCTTTTTTTTACACCATAAGTATAAAAATAGTGCACAAAATCCATAAACTAAGACGTAACTTTGAAAACTCGTTTCACGATGAGTACTTAATCGTCGCTGCGGAAAAACACTCGCTTTCCGTGGGGAACGCTTCAGCCTCCTCACGAGCAAAAAGCGCTCGCTGCGGGGTCTTCAGACTGTTCCTTTCCCACAGGAGTCTCGTATTTTTCCGCAGCTTGAATGGGTACTCGTTTTTAGTGAGAAAAATTACATTTTCTTACTACTCACAAGCGGAAGAAATATACGTAGACTCCTGCGGGAACAGCGAAGACGCTGAGACCCCGCAGTGAGGAACGAGCGAGAAGGCTCAGTGCGAGCCCGCGGAAAGCGAAGTGTATTTCTGTAGCGGTATTCAGAGCTCGTTTTTTAAGGATTAATATTTTTACTATGTTG
The DNA here is from genome assembly GCF_010993965.1 of Gracilibacillus sp. YIM 98692. Lineage (GTDB taxonomy): Bacteria > Bacillota > Bacilli > Bacillales > Amphibacillaceae > Gracilibacillus. Next base: position 89,000 of record NZ_WIXM01000011.1, read on the forward strand.
TATTTTTGTTCGGATGCAAGTTCGTTGATGTAAGATAAAGCTGATAGAACCGGGCGGGTTATACCTGTTTCTTTATTCTTCGGCATCTTTTATTTCAATGCGTTTTTTTCTTCTGTTTTTCTCTATATTACGGTGCAATTGTACTTTCATTAGTCCATGCTGTAGGGTGGCAGATATTTTATCAGAGCGAACGGGGAATGGTAGGTCAATCTGTCTGGAAAATTCACCGTGTAAGAGCTCCTGTTTGACAGCTTTCCCAGCTGGCTTTATGGGAAATAACTCTCCCTTAATTTCCAGAGAATAACCATCTACGAGAAGCTCTACTTGTTTACTATTCTTAATTCCGGGCAAATTAATATAACATATCAATTCATTTTCATGCTCATACAAATTGATCGCAGGAATGGGAGGCTTTATCATATGTTCGAATTCATTCCAAAAGTCACCTCCAAAAAATTGATCAAGGTTGTTTTTCCAATCATGCATATGTTGAAATGGATCCAACTTCATCCCTCCTGTAGGTCTTCTAACGTTAGCTTACGAAAGCACTTGTTCTATCACGGTGCTCACCATCAGTGGGCGGTGAAGAACCCCCACTGATGGCAATCTCACATGAAAGAAAAATCGATCATTTTTTTCCTATGCACTGTGAATGGAATGTGATAAAATATTCTCGCTAAAATACGGTGTCGTTATTTAATAACGATATAGTATATGTTAGTCATGTATCACAATGTGACAATGGAGGTGCGCATATGCTGGAAAATGCGTTGGTTATGGTTGTAATCATAATGGTTATTAACATTATATATGTATCGCTTTCCACATTAAGGGTGATCCTAACGTTGAAAGGGAGAAGGTATATAGCAGGGGCAATCGGTATTTTTGAGATTGTCATTTATACGCTTGGTTTAGGGATTGTATTAGATAATTTAGGAGAAATACAGAATTTAGTGGCATATGGTTTAGGTTATGGACTAGGTGTAGTGATTGGTTCCATGATTGAAGAAAAGCTAGCCCTTGGACATATTACAGTGAATGTGATTTCTTCCGACCCAGAGATTTCTTTTACGAAAAAGCTGCGTGAGAAAGGGTATGGGGTAACCAGTTGGTATGCATATGGAATGGATGGTGACCGGTTATCGATGCAAATTTTAACGCCGAGAAAATATGAAGTGCATTTATATGAGACGATTAAGTCGATTGACCCTAAAGCCTTTATTGTTGCCTATGAGCCGAAACAAATATATGGTGGGTTCTGGGTGAAACAAGTGAAAAGGGGGAAGATTTTAAGAAGTGTCAAAAAACAAGAACAACAACAAGCTGCCAAAAAAGAAGAAGTTTGAACTGCAAGATGACGAAACGATTGAAGCATGCTTAGACCGCATCAAGAAAGAAGGATATCAACCGATGAGAAGAACAGAAAAGCCGGTTTTCAAGGAAAAGAATGGTGATGTCGAACCTGTAGGGAGTACAATTGTCTTTGATGCAGTTTTAGCAAAACACGAACGTTAATATGGACGATTATATTAACGTTCGATTTTTATTGACAGAAGCGAAGGCTCCTTGTTATCATAAATATGCAGTGAATAAATCTAACAATTGAAAAGCAAAGACCTCATATAATTTTGGGAATAAGGCCCAGTTGTTTCTACCCATCACCGTAAATGATGGACTATGAGGGAAGATGTTACATGGCTTTTAAATCTGTTATTCCGAGGTGAAGGATTTAAGCAGAATGTTCGTAAACATATCGGATTCGCGAAATTGCTCATAACCTGTAGAAGAGGAATAATAGATGAAAAAGGTTCATGTGAATAGACAGGATGACAAAACCTATTCATCTTCTCTTGTACAAGGGAGAGAATAGGTTTTTTATTTTATACTATAAGATAGTATAAAAATTTATTGTTGATAGTATAAGAAAACTAAGGCTTTCGCCAGTACTTGGCGATAAGCCAAGTTTTTTCTTTATCACGGTGAAATAACCGTCCGCTATCCCCCGCTTCAAAGTTCAAGCAAAGAATTTAAGTAGGGATTACGGACGCTAACACCCTGATTGGTTCAACTAAAAAATCAGTGGGGGGAAAAAGAAGCCCTACTGATTGACTTTCATTTTATATAGAGAGGGGTTATCTCATGGCACAAGTTGGTGTGATAATGGGAAGCATTTCTGATTGGGAGACAATGAAGCATACTTGTGATGTTTTAGATGAATTAGGTATTGCTTATGAAAAGGAAGTGATCTCTGCACACAGAACACCAGAAGATATGTTTGAATATGCAGAAAATGCTAGAGATAGAGGCTTGAAAGTCATTATTGCTGGTGCAGGAGGTGCAGCGCACTTACCAGGAATGGTAGCAGCTAAAACGACATTGCCTGTTATCGGTGTTCCTGTACAAACGAGAACGTTAAATGGATTAGATTCACTCTATTCCATTGTGCAAATGCCAGGTGGTGTACCTGTAGCAACAGTTGCGATTGGCAAAGCAGGTGCAAAAAATGCAGGTATTTTAGCAACACAGATGATTGGCAGCTTTGACCAAGAGGTCGCAGAGCGCCTTTCAAATTATCAACAACAAATGCGAGAAAAAGTCACAGAAATGAGGGAAGATCTTGCAAAACAATAAACTACTTTTCGGCTCAACAATTGGAATTATTGGCGGAGGACAGTTAGGTCGTATGATGACAACAGCAGCAAAGCATATGGGCTATTCGGTAGTCGTGTTAGATCCAACACCAAATTGTCCTACAGCGCAAGTGGCAGATGACCAAATTGTAGCTGCTTATGATGATATGGAGGCTGTACAAAAGCTTGCGGAACAAAGTGATGTCATCACCTATGAGTTTGAAAACGTTGATTTAGAAGCAGCACAATATTTAGAAGCTCGACAACTGTTACCACAAGGCGCAAATTCTTTACGAGTAACGCAAGATCGTGAGCTAGAGAAAAAGGCGATGGTGGATAGTGATCAGCCAGTAGCTCCTTTTGCTATCGTGAAATCAAAATCAGAATTAGAAGAGGCCGCGCAAGAGATAGGTTATCCATCTGTTGCCAAAACTTGTCGAGGCGGTTACGACGGCAAAGGACAAGTAAAGCTTACATCAGCAGATGATTTAGATCCAGCTGTTGAAATGCTGGAAAACGCAGGTCGTGTCATTGTGGAAAAATGGGTGCCTTTCGATAAGGAAATTTCGATTATCTTTACACGAACGAAAGATGGAAACATTTCCTATTTTCCAGTAGCAGAAAATAAGCACCGTGAACACATTTTGCATGCAACCATAGCGCCAGCAAAAGTATCTGATGGAGTGGCTGAGAAAGCAAAAGAAGCAGCAAAGGCTATTGCAGAAACAATCGGTGTTGTTGGAACATTCGCGATTGAAATGTTCGTATGCGGTGATGAGATACTAATTAATGAATTGGCTCCAAGACCGCATAATTCGGGACATTATACGATCGAAGCTTGCAGCGTTTCTCAATTTGAGCAGCACATTCGAGCAATATGCAACATTCCGCTTGCTCCTGTTTACTTTCACGGCGGTGCTGTAATGGTGAACTTGCTAGGCAAGGATGTCGAGCCATATGTAGAGAAGATGGAAGACTACAGAGTAGTGGCAGGACACTTACACATGTATGGCAAAAAAGAAAATAAGCCATTACGAAAAATGGGACATGTTACGTATATTGAAAATGACCCATGGAGGGTATATCAAGACTTAGTGGAGAAAAACTTAATACAAGAAGATAAATAAATAGGGAGGCAACGTACAAAATGATAGAACGTTATACAAGAGAAGAGATGGGCAGGATTTGGACAGATGAAAATCGCTTTGATGCTTGGCTGGAGGTAGAACTGCTAGCATGTGAGGCCTGGAGTGAATTAGGAATTATTCCAAAAGAAGATGTGGAAAAGTTAAGAGAAAAAGCTTCTTTTGATGTAGAGCGAATCTTTGAAATCGAACAGGAAACACGTCATGATGTCGTTGCCTTTACTAGAGCGGTATCGGAAACCGTAGGCGAAGAGCGTAAATGGGTACACTATGGCTTAACCTCAACAGATGTTGTAGATACAGCTTTATCTTACCTATTGAAGCAGGCCAATGATTTAATTCGTCGTGATATTGAAAACTTTATTGAAATTTTAAAAGAGAAGGCCATCGAGCATAAAAACACAGTCATGATGGGCCGTACACATGGTGTGCATGCTGAGCCAACTACGTTTGGGTTAAAAATGGCATTATGGTATGAAGAAATGAAGCGAAACCTCGAGCGTTTTAACAGAGCAGCAGAAGTAATCGAAACAGGAAAACTTTCTGGAGCGGTTGGAACGTATGCCAACATTGATCCGTTTGTAGAAAAGTATGTTTGTGAAAAGCTAGGTTTAACACCAGCACCGGTATCAACCCAAACATTACAACGTGACCGCCATGCGCAGTACATGTCTGCATTAGCGTTGGTTGCTAGCTCTATTGAAAAATTTGCGACAGAAGTTCGCGGATTGCAAAAAACGGAAACTCGTGAAGTAGAAGAATTCTTCGCAAAAGGTCAAAAAGGTTCTTCTGCGATGCCGCATAAACGTAATCCAATCGGTTCTGAGAATATGACCGGGATGGCACGTGTGATTCGCGGATATATGATGACATCTTATGAGAATGTAGCATTATGGCATGAACGCGATATTTCTCACTCATCAGCAGAGCGTGTGATCCTGCCAGATGCGACGATTGCAGTGAATTACATGTTAAATCGTTTCGGAAATATTGTGAAAAACTTGACGGTATTCCCTGAAAACATGAAGCGCAACATTAACCGTACGTACGGCGTAATTTTCTCACAACGAGTGTTATTATCATTGATTGACCAAGGCATGAGCCGAGAGGAAGCATACGATATGGTACAGCCAAATGCGATGAAGGCATGGGAGACGGCAACACCATTCCGTGAGTTAATTGAGAAGGAAGAACGCATCACAAACACCTTATCAAAAGAACAGCTAGATGATTGCTTTGACTATACGTATCACTTGAAAAATGTGGATCAAATTTTCAAAAAGATCGGCTTATCTTAATAGAGGGGGTACCATGATGAAAGACAAGCTTTTATACGAAGGAAAAGCGAAGCAAGTTTTCACCGTTGAAGGGGAGGAAAACTTACTTGTTTTATCCTATAAGAATGACGCAACAGCTTTTAATGGCGAAAAGAAAGAAGAGTTTAAAGGAAAAGGTCGTTACAATAACCTGATATCTGCAAAAGTATTTGAATACTTGCATCAAAATGGTGTGAAAAGCCATTTTAAAGAAGCGTTAAATGAGACAGAACAGCTAGTAGAAAAAACGACGATCATTCCTTTGGAAGTAGTAGTGCGAAATGTGGCAGCAGGAAGTATTGTTAGAAGAATCGGTGTAGAAGAAAAAACAAACTTCACCCCATCTCTTGTAGAGTTTTTCTACAAAAAGGATGAGCTGGGAGATCCATTAATCAATGATGCTCATGCTCTATTGTTGACAGATGCAAAGGAAGAAGAATTAGTGCAAATCAAAGAAATGGCGTTAAAAGTAAATGAAGTATTACAAAACTTATTCAAAGAAGTAAACCTTGAATTAGTAGATTTTAAGCTCGAATTTGGTCGTAATGCGTCAGGTGACATTGTCCTGTCTGACGAAGTTAGTCCAGATACTTGCCGTTTATGGGATATCGAAACAGGCGAGAAAATGGATAAAGACGTATTCCGTGAAGATTTAGGCGATTTAATGACTGTGTATGAAAATATTTTAACTAGACTGGAGGCATTAAAATGAAATTAGTAAAGGTGCATATTACATTAAAAGAAGGTGTATTAGATCCACAAGGAAAGGCTGTACAAGGATCTTTAAACACACTAGGTTATAACAAGGTGAAGGAAGTACGTGTTGGCAAATTTATGGAGCTGACAATGGAAGATGATGCAAATGTGGAAGAGCAAATAGAGGAAATGTGTAATCAACTTCTTGCTAATCCAGTTATCGAAAATTATGAATACACAGTGGAGGAAGGTGTTACCCAGTGAAATTCGCTGTAGTGGTGTTCCCTGGTTCAAACTGTGACCGTGATATGTACTATGCGGCGAAGGATGCACTTGGGGAAGAAGCAGATTTAATCTGGTACAAAGAAGCCAATTTAGATGGTTATGATGCTATTTTAATTCCCGGAGGATTCTCTTATGGAGACTATTTGCGCTCTGGAGCGATTGCCTCTACTTCTGATATTGTAACGCAATTAAAACAACAAGCAGAAAAAGGCGTGCCAATCTTAGGAGTTTGTAATGGATTCCAAATTTTGTTAGAATCTGGCCTTTTACCTGGTGCGATGTTACGCAATCAAAACTTAAAATTTATGTGCCATTTTGAAGAGTTAGTGGTAGAGAACAATCAAACCATATTCACATCAGAATATGAACAAGAAGAGATTGTGTCGATTCCAATTGCTCACAATGAAGGTAACTATTATTGTGATGATGAAACACGTGCTAAGTTGGAGGAAAATAATCAAATTGTGTTTACGTATAAAACGAACCCGAATGGCTCTGTAAGTGACATTGCAGGGATTATAAATGAAAAAGGAAATGTACTTGGTATGATGCCACACCCTGAACGAGCGGTCGAAGCACTATTAAGTAGTGACGATGGGTTGAAGTTATTCCAATCAATGCTAGTAAACTGGAGGGAAAAACATGTTGCAGGCGCCTGAAATTACCCCAGAAATGGTAGAAAAAGATAAAGTTTATCAAGAGATGGGTTTAACGGATAAAGAATATGACATGATTAAAAACATTATGGGTCGTCGCCCGAATTTTACAGAAATTGGTATTTTTTCGGTGATGTGGTCAGAGCACTGTAGCTACAAAACGTCTAAGCCACTTCTAAAAAAGTTCCCAACTGAAGGACCTCAAGTTGTACAAGGTCCTGGTGAAGGGGCAGGAGTTGTAGATATTGGCGACGGGCAAGGTGTCGTGTTTAAAGTAGAAAGTCATAATCACCCTTCAGCGGTAGAGCCTTATCAAGGTGCTGCGACTGGTGTTGGTGGAATTATTCGTGACGTTTTCTCTATGGGAGCTCGTCCGATTGCATCATTAAATTCGCTTCGTTTTGGTAACCTAAATACAGGTCGTGTGAAATATTTATTTGATGAAGTTGTACATGGTATTTCAGGTTACGGCAACTGTGTTGGGGTTCCAACGGTTGGCGGTGAAGTACAGTTTGATGATTCATATGAAGGTAACCCGCTTGTCAATGCCATGTGTGTTGGTTTAATTGATACGAAAGATATTCAAAAAGGGATTGCGGCAGGTGAAGGTAACACAATCATGTATGTTGGCTCTAAGACAGGACGTGACGGTATCCATGGAGCAACTTTCGCATCTGAAGACCTGTCTGAAGACTCCGAAAGCAAACGTTCTAATGTGCAAGTCGGAGACCCATTCATGGAAAAACTGCTGATTGAAGCATGTTTAGAAGTCATCCAATCTGATGCTCTTGTAGGGATTCAAGACATGGGAGCAGCTGGTCTTACTTCATCAGCGAGTGAGATGGCAAGTAAAGCTGGAATGGGCATGGAAATGAATCTAGATTTGATTCCTCAGCGTGAGCAGAATATGACAGCATATGAAATGATGCTTTCTGAATCACAAGAGCGTATGTTGTTATGTGTGAAAAAAGGCGAAGAACAAGAAATCATTGATATTTTCAAAAAGTACAACTTAGAAGCGGTAGCGGTAGGTCAAGTAACAGAAGATAAAATGTTCCGTTTATTGCATAAAGGAGAAGTGGTGGCAGATATTCCAGTAGATAACTTAGCGGAAGATGCACCTATTTTCCATAAAGAATCAAAGGTTCCAGCATATTATGAAGAGTATCAAAAGATGGCAGATTACGTACCAAATGTAGACAACCATACAGAAACATTAAAACAATTATTACAGCAGCCAACGATTGCAAGTAAAGAATATGTATATGATCAATATGATTCAATGGTGCAAGCTAATACTGTATTCTCACCAGGTTCTGATGCAGCAGTTGTACGTGTGCGAGGATATGACAAAGCTATCGCGATGACAACCGATTGTAACTCTCGTTATATTTATCTAGACCCAGAAGTGGGCGGGCAAATTGCAGTAGCAGAAGCAGCGCGTAACATCATATCTTCTGGTGCGAAGCCACTTGCTTTAACGGACGGGTTGAATTTTGGTAATCCAGACAAACCAGAAAACTTCTGGCAAATGGAAAAAAGTGTAGAAGGTATGAGTGCAGCCAGCTTAAAGCTAAACACACCGGTTATAAGTGGAAATGTATCTTTGTATAACGAATCCAATGGTCAAGCGATTTACCCAACCCCTGTAGTTGGAATGGTAGGTTTACACGAATCTCTTGATCACATTACACCATCACAGTTCCAGCAAGAAGGGGACACTATTTATGTGATTGGAGAAACAGCTCCAGAGTTTGGTGGAAGTGAATTGCAAAATGTATTAGAAGGCAAATATTTTGGAAAAGCACCAGTCCTGGACTTAGATGTTGAGGTAAACCGTCAAGGACAATTATTACAAGCAATTCGCGATGGTCTTGTTTCTTCTGCGCACGATCTTGCAGAAGGTGGCCTAGGAGTAGCCGTAGCAGAAAGCTTATTTGCTAACAAAGGTTTAGGAGCAGATATTAAAGTGAATGGAGACGTAACAGCAGCTTTATTTAGTGAAACACAATCTCGTTTCTTAGTATCTGTACCGGAAGCAAAGCGTGAAGCATTTGAAAAAGTAGTAGAAGATGCTCAAGCAATTGGTATTGTTACAAACACAAGTAAGTTAGTTGTTAATAGTGAGCAAGAACAAGTGATTAATGAAGACATCGAGTCATTACAACAATTATGGAAAGGAGCTATCCCGTGCTTGCTGAAATCAAAGGCATAAATGAAGAATGTGGAGTATTTGCGATCTGGGGGCATGAAAAAGCAGCCGAAATGACGTACTACGGCTTGCACGCTCTGCAGCATCGCGGGCAAGAAGGCGCAGGTATAGTAACAACAGATGGAGATAAATTGAATGTCCACAAGGGAGTAGGCCTTATTAATGATGTTTTCTCAGAAGGGGAAGTTTCTCGTTTGAAGGGGCACGCTGCAATCGGCCATGTTCGTTATGCAACACAAGGTGGTGGGGGATATGAAAATGTCCAGCCACTTGTCTTCCGTTCTCAGAAGAATAGTATGGCACTATCCCACAATGGTAATTTAGTCAACGCTCATGCTTTGAAAAATCAACTAGAGGCTCAAGGAAGTATTTTGCAAACAACATCAGATACAGAGGTTATTGCTCACTTAGTAAAACGAAGCGGTAATGTGCCAATGGAAGAAGCGATCACTTCAGCGCTTGGCATGATTAAAGGAGCTTATGCCTTTTCTATTTTAACAGAGGATCAATTGTTTATTGGTTTAGACCCTCGAGGCTTACGTCCATTATCTATAGGTCGTCTTGGAGATGCGTATGTTGTGGCATCTGAAACGTGCGCATTTGATTTGATCGGGGCCACTTATGAACGTGAAGTGAAGCCTGGAGAACTAATCGTTATTGATGAAGATGGATTCCGTACGAAGCAATTCACATCACCATTACAGCGTACTCTATGCTCTATGGAATATGTGTATTTCTCAAGACCAGATAGTGATTTAAATGAATTAAATGTGCATGCTAGTCGTAAAACGATGGGAAAACAATTAGCGGAAGAATCACCGGTAGAAGCAGATGTTGTGACAGGGGTGCCAGACTCCAGTATCTCAGCTGCGATTGGGTTTTCCGAAGCGACAGGTATACCCTATGAGCTTGGTTTAATTAAAAACCGTTATGTAGGCCGTACTTTTATTCAGCCTTCGCAAGAGCTTCGTGAGCAAGGGGTAAAGATGAAACTCTCTGCAGTACGCGGTATTGTAGATGGGAAGCGTGTCGTGATGGTGGATGATTCGATAGTACGAGGAACAACGAGTCGTAGAATTGTACGTTTGTTGAAAGAAGCAGGTGCGACAGAAGTGCATGTTCGTATTGCCTCTCCACCAATTCAAAATCCTTGTTATTATGGAATTGACACTTCGACAAAGTCAGAGCTCATCGCATCTAATAATTCGATAGAAGATATGAAAGAAATTATTGGTGCTGATACGCTTGCCTTTTTAACACCAGATGGCTTGAAAAAGTCGATTGTAAGTGATAGAGATACGCAGGAGCACGGTATTTGCCGAGCATGTTTTACTGGAAATTATCCAACAGAAATATATCCGGATACAGAAATTCCAGCATATAAAGATTAATTTTGGTGAAGTGACCGATAAAGAGTAGAAACTTATCTGGGTGCTAGCGTCCGTTATTCCCCACTCCATAATTCTAAGTCTTGAAGTGGGGATTTTACGGACGATTGTTCACTCTGATAAAAGAAAACCTCTTAATCGTAGCACGTGAAAAGGAGTTAATTCGATGAGTGATATTTATAAAAAAGCGGGTGTCGATGTTCATGCAGGCTACCAAGCAGTAGACTTAATGAAAAAGCATATTAAAAAAACAAATCGTCCAGAAGTAATAGGTGGCGTTGGCGCATTTGCTGGACTATTTGATTTAAGTAAATTTTCTTATGAAGAACCTGTACTTGTTTCGGGAACAGATGGAGTTGGAACGAAATTAAAACTTGCCTTTACGATGGATAAACATGATACAGTAGGTATCGATCTTGTAGCAATGTGTGTGAATGATATCGTAGCTCAAGGTGCTGATCCTTTATTCTTCTTAGATTACATTGCTTGTGGTAAAAATGAACCAGCAAAGATGGAACAGATCGTGAAAGGCATTAGTGAAGGCTGTGTCCAAAGCAATGCTGCTTTAATAGGTGGAGAAACAGCAGAGATGCCTGGTATGTATGGCGATGAGGAATATGACCTTGCAGGATTCGTCGTAGGTATTGCGGATAAACAGCAGTTAATCACTGGAGAAACGATTCAGGCGGGAGACAAAATCATTGGTATTGCATCAAGCGGTGTGCATTCTAATGGTTTTTCGCTAGTGAGAAAAATCATTGAAGATCAAGATCTTTCTTATGATACGAAAGTGGATGAATTAGGAAAGACTTTAGGAGAAGCATTACTTGAGCCCACTAAGATTTATACAAAGGCGATTCAACAATTAAAGCTTGATCTCACGATTAAAGGGATTAGCCATATTACAGGCGGCGGTTTTTACGAAAACTTACCGAGAGCAATCCCTGAAAAGCTTGGTGTTAACATTCAAAAAGGCTCATGGGAAATCCCGGCTGTTTTTAATTATTTACAAAAGCAAGCAGGTCTTGAAGAAGATGAAATGTATGGCGTTTTTAACATGGGTGTCGGCATGGCGGTAGTAGTAGAAGCTCATGAAGCGGATATGGCTATACAATTGCTGGAGGATATCGGAGAAAAGGCTAGCATTATCGGTGAGGTGACAGAAGAAGCAGGGGTGACATTTTCTAATGAGTAAAACGAAAATAGCTGTCTTTGCTTCTGGAACAGGCAGTAACTATGATGCCGTCATCGAAGCAGCCAAAAGCGGTGTGTTAGATGCAGAGGTTGCATTGCTGGTTTCAGATAAACCGAATGCAAAGGTAGTAGAAAAAGCAAAACAAAACCAGACACCAACTTTTATTTTTGATCCGAAAAATTATGACGGCAAGGATGCATTTGAAGCAGACATCGTAGAAAAACTTCAGGAAAAAGAAATAGAATGGGTGATTTTGGCTGGCTATATGCGTCTGATTGGCGACACATTGTTAAAGCCATTCGAAGGACGTATTATCAACATCCATCCATCTCTATTGCCAGCTTTTCCTGGACTGGATGCGATAGGACAAGCCTTTGATGCAGGAGTGAAAGTATCTGGTGTCACCATTCATTATGTCGATGAAGGAATGGATACGGGTAAAATTATTGCACAAGAAGCGGTTCAAGTAGAAGATGATATGACTCGTGAAGATTTACAAAAGGCGATTCAAAAAGTGGAACATCGCTTATACCCTGAAACAATTCAGCAAATTATTTCGAGAGGAGAATAAATGTTGAAAAAACGCGCGTTGCTAAGTGTATCGGATAAAACGAATTTAGTGCCATTTGCTGAAGGACTAGACAAGCTAGGTTATGAATTAATCTCTACAGGTGGTACCTTGAAAAAATTAAAAGAAGCAGGACTTCCGGCATTACCAGTATCTGCTGTTACCAATTTTGAGGAAATTTTAGATGGTCGTGTCAAGACCCTCCATCCGTATATTCATGCAGGACTTTTAGCAAGACGTGATGAAGAATCACATATTGCACAGTTAGAAGAGCGTGATATTGCGCCAATCGATGTTGTAGTGGTCAATCTTTATCCATTTAAAGAAACCATTGCAAAAGAAGATGTGACAGAAGCGGATGCGATTGAAAATATCGATATTGGCGGCCCAACTATGTTACGTGCTGCATCAAAAAACTTCCGTGATGTGACAGTGGTTGTGGACCCATCTGACTATGACTCAGTTTTAGAAGAATTAGACAATAATGGTGGATCTGCTGAATTCCGTAAAAACCTAGCAGCAAAAGTGTTCCGTCATACAGCAAACTATGACGCAATGATTGCGGACTATTTTGTTAACATTACAGAGGAAGAAGACCCAGAAACGTTTACCCCAACATTTGAAAAGGTACAATCCTTACGTTATGGAGAAAATCCTCATCAAAAAGCAGCTTTTTATAAAGAAGGAAATGTCAAAGGTGCTTCTATTGCAAATGCGAAACAATTGCACGGAAAAGAGCTTTCTTATAACAACATCCAAGATGCTAATGCAGCATTAGAAGTCGTACTAGAATTTACAGAAAAGCCAGCAGCAGTTGCAGTAAAGCTTATGAACCCATGTGGTGTTGGAATAGGCGAAAGCGTTGTGGATGCTTATCAAAAAGCGTATGAAGCAGATCCTGTTTCTATTTTCGGTGGTATTGTAGCCTTAAATCGTGAAGTAGATGAAGCAACGGCGAATTTATTAAAAGATATTTTCTTAGAGATCGTGATTGCACCTAGCTTCTCAGAAAAAGCATTAGAAATTCTAACTGTAAAACCAAATATTCGTCTATTAGAAACTCCGATGGAAGTAGACGAAACTGATACAAAAAAAGTGGTAAGTGTTATTGGCGGTTTACTTGTGCAAGACCGTGACAATGGCAGTGTAACTGCAAATGACTTGGAAGTAGTAACGGATCGCAAGCCAGATGCAAAGGAAACCGAAGAATTGCTTTTCTCTTGGAAAGTGGTGAAGCATGTAAAATCTAATGCGATTGTGGTAGCAAAAGGTGATCAAACGTTGGGTGTAGGTGCTGGACAAATGAACCGTGTTGGTGCAGCCGGCATTGCATTTGAACAAGCTGGAGATAATGCAAATGGTGCGGTACTAGCATCAGATGCCTTCTTCCCAATGCCAGATACGGTAGAAAATGCCGCAAAAGCAGGTATTAAAGCGATCATCCAGCCTGGTGGCTCAAAACGTGACCAAGACTCAATTGATGAGTGTAATAAACACGGCATTGCAATGGTCTTCACTAAAATGCGCCACTTTAAGCATTAATAAAGCAAGAAGGGCTGTCTCATAAGTTTAGTACTGATTCAGCAACGGGAATATGCGAGACTCTTTTGGAAACGAGCTTACGAGCCCAAGGAAAGTGAGTATATTTTCGTTGCTTGTACAGGGAACTAACTTTTTGGACAGCTCCTTTACTATTTAAAATATTATGTTGAAAAAATACCCTTACCTACATATGAAGGAGGAAATCATGAAGGTTTTAGTTATTGGAAGTGGTGGGCGTGAGCATATCATTGTTCAAAAATTAAAAGATAGTAAGCGTGTCGAGCAAATTTTCGCAGCACCTGGAAACGGTGGTATCGAAGCAGATGCAACATGTGTGGACATCAAGGACGATGCGATCGAAGAGCTCGTAGCATTTGCAAAAGAAGCAGAGATCGACTGGACCATTGTAGGACCTGAGGTTCCACTAACTAAAGGTGTTGTCAATGCATTCCAAAATGAAGGCTTAAAAGTGTTCGGGCCAACAGAAGAAGCAGCGATTATTGAAGGAAGTAAAGATTTTGCTAAAGAGTTTATGCACAAGTACGACATCCCGACGGCAAAATACCAAACCTTTACAGACATTGATCAAGCCAAAGCTTATATTAAGCAAGAAGGTGCACCAATTGTCATTAAAGCTGATGGCTTAGCAGCAGGAAAAGGGGTAGTGGTTGCTCAAACTGAAGCAGAAGCAGAAGAAGCGGTAGAAAGCATGCTAGTAGGCAACCGTTTTGGTGATGCTGGAAGCCGAGTAGTGATTGAAGAATTCTTGGACGGAAGAGAATTCTCCCTTTTTGCATTTGTCGATGGGGAAGATGTTTATCCTATGGTGCCTGCACGTGATCATAAACGCGCATATGATAATGATGAAGGTCCAAATACTGGCGGTATGGGTGCCTTCTCCCCAGTACCAGGTCTAGATCCGAAGCATGTGGAATACACGGTAGAAAAAATTTTAAAGCCCGCTGCAAAAGGTATGAAACAGGAAGGTCGTACCTATACAGGAGTACTGTATGGCGGGCTAATTGAAACGAAAGCAGGACCAAAAGTCATTGAATTTAACGCACGTTTTGGCGACCCAGAAACGCAAGTGGTATTGCCTTTATTAGAGAATGATTTAATCCAGGTAATAGAGGATGTCACCTCAGGAAAAGATCCACAATTGAGCTGGAAGGACGGTTATGCGATTGGAACTGTAGTCGCATCTCAAGGATATCCAGGCGCTTATCAAAAAAATGTCCCGCTGCCAGCGCTTGAAGAAGATGATCAAGTGTATGTGATCCACGCTGGAACAGGCAGTTCGGAAGGCGGAGGATTTCATTCAACAGGTGGTAGAGTGCTTCTCGTCGGTTCTATTCAAGATAGTCCAGAAAAAGCACAAAAAGAAATTTACCGCTATCTCAAACGATTTGATCAAACAGACGACTTTTTCTATCGAAAAGACATCGGTTTTAGCAAAGAATAGTACACATCAAAGCTGCTAACCCTATAAAGGGTTAGCAGCTTTTTCTTATTAATAATAGAACTATAATACTAAGGAATTTTTTTAGAAAAAGAGAAAGTATAAAAAATAATGCGTAATATCCATAAACTACGACATAACTTTTGAAAACTCGTTTCACGATGAGTGCTTAATCCGACGCTGTGAAAAAATACTCGCTTTCCGGGGGCAGCACCTCAGCCTCCTCGCTCACGAAACCCGTTCGCTGTGGGGTCTTCGGAAGCTGCTCTTCCCCCAGGAGTCTCGCATTTTTTCACAGCTTGGACATAGTGCTCGTTTTAAGTGAGAAAAACCATAGTTCTTACTACTCACTAGCGGAAGAAATATACGAAGACTCCTGCGTGAACAGCGCGAGCTGAAGATCCCGCAGGCAGCTTGCTGCCGAGGAAGCTGAAGCCGTGCCGCGTGCCTAGCAAGCCGTTCATTGCT
>NZ_WIXM01000012.1 GCF_010993965.1 Gracilibacillus sp. YIM 98692
ACTTTCACCAATTAGCAATGAACGGCTTGCTAGGCACGCGGCACGGCTTCAGCTTCCTCGGCAGAAAACCACTGCCTGCGGGATCTTCAGCTCGCGCTATTCCCCCAGGAGTGTCGCATTTTTCCGCAGCTTATTGTGGTATTTCTGTTCAAGCGAGAGAAACTCCATGGAACACTGATATTACAACCTTTCTTCTTTCAAAAATCAGATCATCACTACTAGCGGAGACAACATACGTAGACTCCTGCGGGAACAGCACGTGTCCGAAGACCCCGGAAGAAGCGTTCTTTGCTTCTGAGGAGGCTGAGGCCGTGCCCGCGGAAAGCGTAGTATGTTGTCGGAGCGTATTCCAACACTAATTTTCAAAAAGAATGGTAGGAAACCTAAATCGCATTTTTTGGATATTACGAACGAATTTGATGGTTGATACTTTCTTCTCTTACATGGCATTGGCTTTTCTATTATTATTTTTTCTTAACATGAAAAAAAATAGTTACCGCCAATTAGCGATAACTATTTTTGATGCTTCTTACGGTATTCGGTTGGGGTCATCCCTACTTTTTTCTTAAATACTTGACTGAAATAACGTTGATCTACATAGCCTACTTTGTTTGCAATCTGATATGTCTTCCAATCCGACTCGATTAAAAACTGACAAGCATATTGGATACGTATATCGGTTAAATACTCTAAAAAAGTCATGTTCATCGCTTTTTTAAAAATACAGCTGAAATAACTAACACTTAATCCTATTTTTGCCGCCACTTCTTCATTTCCAATATCTTGATCAAAATGGTTTTCCATAAACTCAAGTGCTTGATCTATTAAATAAGCAATAGACTGTTTATTTTTATAAAACTCTTCCATATAACTCTTGGTAATAAGCTTTTCATCAGTGAATTTTTCCATTTCCATTAACTTGGCATTTTGCTTCACCGCATCTTTTAGTTCCTCTAATCGAACAAATTCATCATATAAAACAATCGTTTGATAATCATCCGTCATTTCTTTCAACCCATTCATGACCTGTTCTTTTAGTTTAGTTAACCTCTCCGTATCAAAAGAATCACACTCAATCATGACGATATAATAGTTATTTTTTTGGCTAAAAAGATAGGTATTGGCTGAAAAATCACCAATTCTATCATTCAATGTTTCTAGCATTTTCATTTCATCATCTGCATGCATTTCCATTGGCAAATAAACGGAAGATGACGTGTTATAGGGATGATGGATATGTCCATTCGTAAAAGCTTCATAAATCATATTCTTTTTCACATCATACAATTCCTGCCTTTTAACTCTTAACTGTTGGACAGCTTTTTCCACACATTGCTCCAATTCATCATAATCAATTGGTTTTAGAATATAATCAAACGCATTATATTTCAACCCTTCACGAGCATACTCAAAATCATCATACCCGCTAATTAAGATGGATAGCGGTTTTTCTTCCATCCTTTGTGTTTCTTTAATTAAATCAATTCCAGAAGATTTAGGCATTGAAATATCTGTAATTAAAATATCAATCTCATAATCAGACATACACTCCATTGCTTGCCTGCCATTACTAGCTTTTGCCGCTACCTTACACCCCAGTTTCTCCCAATCGACACTATGCTCAACACTTTTTAAAATCAGTGGTTCATCGTCTACAAGCAATACATGTAATAACATATTAATCCCCTTTAATCGGAAATGTTAGTTTTATCAACGTCCCTTTATGTTGCTCTGAGCAAATAATTAACCCATAATGATCACCGTACAACATACGTAATCGATGATGGACATTCTGGATACCGTGCCCTCCATTTTTCGGGGAAAGCCGCTCTTCCATGTTCTTATTTAACCGATGTAACTTGGAAGGTTCTATACCTGTTCCATTATCCTCAATCCAAAGAATACCCATTCCATTCTTTTGCTCCCCTTGAATAGTAATCATCGTTTTCTGTTCGTCATGTAACCCATGAAGCAATATATTCTCCACTAAAGGCTGTAGAACAAGTTTCAGTATAAACGCATTTTTTAAAGAATCATCCAGCTTCACCTGATAAGAGAAGCGATTATCGTAGCGAACTTTTTGAATTTCTAAATAACTTTTCATATGACGTATTTCTTCTTCCACCGTCACTTCAAAACTGCCATTGATGCTTATACGCAATAATTTACCCAAATGGATCGTCATTTTACTTATCTCTCTCTGTCCATTTAAAGAAGCTAAAGCATTAATCGACTCTAACGTATTATAAAGAAAATGCGGGTTCATCTGTTGCTGGAGTACTTGAAATTCTGCTTTTCGTTTATACTCCTGTTCTTCTTTTATATTTTTTAATAACCTTTTAAAAGTATCCAGCATCTTATTAAAACTATGGGTAATCACATCTAATTCTTTAATATGAAAGGTTTTTAATTTATAATCTAACACACCGTGCTCTACTTGTTTCATAGATTGTAAGAGAGATCCCACAAAACGGTATACATGTCTTAAATACAATAGATGAAAAGCTCCCGCAATCGCTACAGCAAATAGAATTAAAAATATGCTCAAATTCCGAATATAATGGATATCTTCCGCTAACACATCCCAATCTTGAACCGAAACTAACATTAATTCATTGGATCTTCCTGTTTGAAAATCGGTCGGCATATAAGTAATTAAACTGTTTTGACCATTCCAATCTGTTACCACATAACCTTGATTACCTGATTGAATATCACTCCTATTTTCAATCTGTAAGGTTTCCCCTATTAAGTCATGATTCAAGGAATATAATATCGTTCCGTTTTCGTTGATGATCATCTCTTGTGAGGATTCCCCTGCTATTTGGGTGAAAATATCATCAAAAAGAGCCATATTGACACTTAATACTAAATAACCGAGATCATTTAAGGTATTCATGTCTTTAATAACTCTAGAATGAATGAGTAATGGTTCATCATGAATAAACCATTGAGATTCCGATGGTGCTAACCATACCGGCTTTCCTTTAGCTTGTACCAGTTTCTCGTAGTAAGTGCTATTTTTAAACTGATCCAACTCAGGAATAGGATTGTTTTTCAGTTGAATGTGATGCCCATACTCACTATAGATGACAAAATCATCTACCTCCGAATTACCTTGCATCATACTGGCGATTGATTGCTGTTGATTATAAAACTGATAGATTGACGAGTAATTGTTCGTCTTTAAAAACGACTGGATATCAGGAGAAGATACAACATAATCCGAAAACATATTTACTTTTTCTACCGATTCTTTTAAATTTAGATTTAATGAGCTTAATGTTTGAATGGTTTGTGCACTAATATTTCTAGACAATGTATCAGAAAAGTATTTATACGATACATAACCTGTTAAAATAACGGGCAATACAATAAATAATAAAAATCCAAGTAACATCTTTTTTTGAAAGGTTATCATCATGAACACCTTATCCTAGATTACTCATAATATTTTTGAAACATGTTATCTAAGTTATTCAAATAATCGTCTATATCTTGTTCATAAAAAAACTCTAAACTATAATTTCGAAAGTCTAATTCCGCCGCCGTACCGCCTGGCCAATAATGATTAGGCCAATTAATACTTTTCCCTTGTTCCATCATTTCCACTAAAAGTTGTATTTCTTCTTTTGTATTTTGTACATTCTTAACTGCACTGATAGACCCTTCATAATGAGATAAACGACGAGCATTTTCCTTCCTGGTTAAAAACTCCAAAAATTTCTTGGCTGCATCTGGATACTTCGTTTCAGCATCTATGGCTAAGCCAATATCGACCCCGCCTAGGACAGGATGTTGCGTTGTCTGATTATTTGCTGGAAACGGGAAAATACCATAATTTAAATTTGGATTATGTTGTTCTATTAAGGGCAAGGCCCATGTTCCCATAATGTAATAGGAGGCTTCCCCGTCTGCAAACTTTTTATTTGCTTCATAATAACCGGTTTCATAGGAAGCTGGATCGACATACTGCAAGACATCTAATATTTTCTGTGATGCCTTTTTCCAATCATTACTATCTTTAATAGATAAACGATCTTGCAGCCAATATTCTTCCCCAAATGTATTCGCAACAATATTTAATGTAAAGATACTCGTTTGCATGGCTTCTTTATTTGGCATGATAAGAGGATTATAACCTGATTCTTCTAACTTGTTCATACTTTGCAAAAATTCATCCCATGTTTGCGGGGCACTCAATCCAAGATCTGAAAGGTGTTCTTTATTATATAACACACCAACCGCATTTTGCGTTAACGCAACACCATAAATATCACCATCTACTGTGTAACGTTTTTGTATGATCGGATTTATATCATGAATAAACTTCTCTTCTGTTAAATCTAAAAGATATCTTTTCTTTGCCCGAATGACATAATCAGCTTCCATCGGATAAGTGATAAAAATATCCGGAACATCGCCTTTTGCAATTCTCGATTTCAGAACAGAAGCACCGTTAGGATCTATTACTTGCTTTATTTTAATATCAGGATGGTCGGATTCAAATTCGTTAATGAGTTCATTAAAAATCGGCTCTGTCTCTGTTTTAAATGAGAAGAATTCAAGCTCCTTAGGTTGTTCTGCCTCTTGGGCTTCCTTTAAATTTCCGGCATCACACCCTATTAATACAAACATCATGTAAACGATGCCATAAATGACATATCTCATCCTACCTCTCCTTATCCGATTAACAATTGTGAAAGAGAAATGATTAAATCTATGATACTATTATATCTGTTTTATCACAACACAGTAATTGTTTCCTCTGTTTAAAAACAACCGCATGCCATGCAACACAATTATAATGGTGATATTTTGGGAATTTCAGTAAAATATACACTAGAGAAATGACGACTGGAATGATGATGGGTAACCTTTTCATAACTGATAAGGAGATGGAAATATGTTGGATTTTATGACAGATTTACTTTCTTTTATACTATTATTTGGAATTGTTCTAGGTGGGATGGTTGGACTAGTGTGGTTTTTTTGGCGCCTGTTTAATAACCTCATAAAACGATAAAATCTGCCACTTCCCCAATCCACCATTCTTAAAAATGTGCAAATATTCGGGAAGTGACAGGCACTGAAAATATCATTTTACCGCTCCGGAAGCAACTCCTTTTGTAATTTGTTTAGAGAAAACAAAATAGATAATCAGCATGGGGATCGTAGCAATGCCTAAAGATGCAAAGAATATACCATGATCAAACCCTGCATTACCAGAACTTACGGCACCTACAGCTACTGGCAAGGTTCTGGATTCAGGTCTAGTTAATAATACAGATGCAAATAAATATTCACTCCATATGGTGATGACATTGATAATAGCAACGGTAGCCATCCCTACTTTCGTCATGGGCAAAGCGATATACCAAAATGTTCTGAATTCACTGCATCCATCTATTCTTGCAGCTTCTTCCACCGCATTTGGAACATTTTCAAAAAATGACCGCATAATAAGAATACTAATAGGCAAATGAAAAGCTGCGTAAATAATCATCACTGCCACTAAATTATTGGATAAACCAAGATTTTCAATAAAATAATAGACTGGTACAACAAGTGCGTGAATCGGGATGGCAATAAAAGCAACCATCGTAATAAAGAATATCTTATTTCCAGGAAAAGCTTTTTTCGCTACGGCATAGCCTGCTAAAGCAGCCACTAAAATCAGAATAATTAATGAACCAGCCGTAACTAGAATACTATTGATTAAAGCTTCCCCCATTTCATATTCCGTTAATGCCGTAAGATAATTTGATATTTTAATATTTTCTGGTAAACCAAATGGATTTTGTAATATTTCACCGTGTGATTTCACGGATGTCAGAAACATATAAATCAATGGATACGTTACAAGAACTGTCCATAGGATTAGTAAAAAATACACAACTGGTTTCGATAAATTTTTAAAGAACACTTATATCACCTACTCATCTATTTTTGCTAATTTAGAAACTTTAATGTAATATGCACAAATGATCATTACCACAACGGTCATAGTAACGGATATAGCTGAAGCATATCCAAAACTTTGCTGAGAGAAAGCTGTACGATATAAAATCGTTCCCAATACATCGGAAGCATAGTTTGGTCCGCCTTGCGTCATTACCCAAATCAAGTCGAACGTTTTTAGAGAATTAATAATTTGAAGCATGATGATGACATAGGCCATTCTTTTGACCATCGGAATCGTAATGTATAAAATTCTTTGCCATTCCGATACCCCATCAAGAGTTGCCGCATCATGAATTTCCGTTGGTATTCCTTCTACAGATGATAAAAACAATAACATTGTCCAACCAGTAATTTGCCATATCGCTACAGCAATAATAGAATATACAGTTAGATTAGGATTTCCTAACCATAATTGTGTATATTCACCTAACCCTACAGTTTTTAGTAAAGTATTTAAAATACCAAAATTCGGTTCAAAAACTTGAGCAAATAAAGCAGATATAACTGCCGTAATTAACATAACCGGAATGAAAAAGACAAACTTATAGATTCTCCAACCTACCATTCTTCGATCAATGGCAACCGCAAATAGAAATCCTAAAACTACCGTAAAAGTTGCAAATAATAGAATATATTTTAAATTGTTCGTTAAAGCATTCCAAAAAAGACTATCTGTAAGTAGTTTTATATAATTCTGTAAACCAACAAATTCAGCTTCACTATAACCATCCCATTTAAAAAAACTAAGACTAAAAGAATGGATTAAAGGTACGACCATCGCAAGTAATATGAGTAAAATAGAAGGTAAAATGAATAAATAGCTCATTTTGTGTTGTTTGAACGTATCAACCAAACTGGATACTTTACTTTTTTTATGAGTATTCACTACTAGTTCACTAGATTTATCCATGAACAATCTCCTTTCCTTATTTCCTTTCTAATCGTGAATGAGGGTGAACTCGCCATAATAGCGAGTTCACTAAACTAATTGGTTATTTATTCATGGACTTCATGTACCATATCGTTAAATTCTTCTGCAAATTCTTCTGGTGTGTATTGACCCATAATCAACCCTTGAATTAACGGAACGGCTGCTGGTCGATAAGCACCAGGCATCACGGTGTTAAAAATAACGTGAGTTCCTTCTTCTTGCATTTCTTGATACATTTCAGCCTCAACCTCTGAATAAACATCCAGGATTTCGTCAGATGTTAAATCTGTTCTGGAAGGGAAGTTAGAAGAATTTTCTCCCATCACTTTTTGACGATCAGCACTTAACACGAAGGAAATAAATTTCTTAGCCCATTCTTCTTTTCCAGTATCTTTAACAGCCATAATCGCTTGCCCATCATAGTATCCAATGGTTCTGCCCGCATCTTCTCTGAATTCAGGATAGAAGAACATGCCTAATTCAAAATCATCAGGTAATTCACTTCCTAACATTCCAGGTCCTGCATTTACTGATGCATCACTATACATGGCCGCTTGTTCTTGTGCAAATATGGCTCTTGCTTCATCCGCTTGCACCCCGGCTACACCTTCAGGCATTAGATTATTGCCCATTTCTTGCATTAAGCGAAATGCATCCACAATATCTGGATGTGTATAATCCATCTCTTCCTTATCTAGTAATCTTTGATAATGATCAGGACTAACCGTTCTTTTGATCGCAATATCTAATAATGCTGTTGCCTGACTTGGATTCGCCATACCGGAAGTCCATGGAATATACCCTGCATTCTTTAGCGGCTCTCCCATTGTTAGAAAATCTTCGAAAGTTTCAGGTTCTTCAATCCCTGCTTCTTCAAAGGCTTTTTTGTTATAAAAGATAATCGGATTTAATACGACAGATTCAGGAGCTGCATATTTATGTCCATCCTCCGAAGTAAACGTTTCTAATGTTTGTTCTGTCAACACGCCGTTCCAGCCTTCGCTTTCGTACATGTCATCTAGGGGTAAAAGTGCACCAGAATCTACGATGTCATGATAAAATCCATTCGCCCAAAACCAAGCAACGTCTGGCTTATCATCGGAATTAAATAGTCTTACAGCATTTTGATTATAGTAATCATCATCATAATCTCTCATTTCCACCGTGACATTAGGATATTCTTCTTCAAAAGCTGCAATTTCTTCTTCCCAACGAACTAAACTCTCCCCACTTACTGTTGCAAATGTTAAGTTTACATTATCTTCCGAATTGTTATCAGTGCCATTGCTTTCCGATTCGTTATTTTCCGCATTTCCAGCATTATTTTCCGTTTCTGAACTACAACCCACAACTAGAACAACCAAAGAGAAAACGATTACAAATATTGCAAAAAAACTTTTCCGAAAAGAGAATAACATTATGATACCTCCTATTATTTTTTATCAATCATAGTCAGTAATTTTAAAAATTACTGACTGATTTGCACTTGATCCGCAGTAAATGTATTTAAGATAGTCAACAACATATTTTGACTTTCGATAGAGTCCTTATTTTGGATCATTTGAGCAATATGTTCTACACCGATCTTATCAATTAATTCACTCATTTGTTTGAAAACCTTTATGTTCGTTTCACATTCTTTGATAGGATCTTCTCGCACTGGGAATGTATCAAAATAAATAAGTCCGTCATAATTATATTTTTTGAGATAATAGATAAATTCTAAAGTCTGCATAAAGTGAACAGAACTTAGCATCATCCCATCATCGTTATCTTGATAACCATCATTTAAATGAACCCCCATTAATTTACCTCGCGACTGAGCTAACGCAAGCGAAAGGGCCGGATTTTCTTTCTTCATTAACATGTGGCATAAATCTAATGTAATCCCTACATTGTCACAATTGATATCCTCTATTCCTAAAAGTGTAGTCCCGATATCACTGAAAAGCGTAAAAGCTCTAGGTTGATATGGTTTGTATTCTATGCTGATTTGAGACGTCGGATTTTTTTGTGCCACTTCTCTAATCGCTTCCACTTGCATGTTCCACGCTTCTTGATAGTTTAATTGGAAAGAATAATCAAATCCATCATTCGCCATCCAAATGGTCGTAACAGATCCCCCTAGTTCATTACATATATCGATTGCTTCTTCAGTTAGTGTAATCGCTTTTTGTCTGATGGAATCATCGCTATTGGTGAATTCTCCCTTATAAAAAGTTTGATCATACCTCAAAGCGATACCGCTTACTTGTAAATCAAGTTCTTGAAGTTTTTCTTTAATCTGATCAATGGTAACGCCTTCAAAATGTTGTGGATAATTGAGCTCCACATGAGTAAGCCCCTCGACCTTCGACATTCTTTCAATTAAATCCAAAGTTGAAATACTCTCTTTTGATTCGTCCCAAAAATAATTAGGCTCTGTAAAAAATGAGTTTAACCGAGATGAAAATTTTAGGTTATGCATAATTTACCTCCTCTTTTTTACAACAAAAACTTTATTTATAAAATTTGTTGTTGGTAAGAATATATAATATTTATTTTTGAATGTCAATAAGTAAAAAATAAATAATTTAAAACCGGTTAATTGTATATTAAATGAATTATTTTTTTACTTTTTAAAATAAAATAATAAAAATATTATGAATTGATGTAAACGTTTTTTTGTTTTATAATGTATTTATATAAAAATAGGAGGTATGTTATATGGGTGATGACGAACATCAATTGAACGGAAGAGATATTATCATTTACACTCGCAGCCTTTATCCGTCTCTTAGTAATAAAGAAAAAAAAATAGCGGAATTTATACTAGAAAACCATGTGGACCTAAGTAAAATGACGATTAATGAAGTTTCCGATAAATTGAAAGTAAGCGAAGCAACCATTGTCAAACTTAGTAAAAAGCTGCATTGTGAAGGTTATCTATCTTTAAAAAAAATCCTTTCTGATTATGTACAAAATAAACAAGATGAGTATTTTCAAGAAGAATATGATGTAAACGATCAACCGGAAGATATTTTCATGAAAGTCTTTCGTAACTCTATCATTGCCCTGCAGGATACCATGGCAGGATTTGATAAAAACGAATTTAAAAAAGCAGTCGATTCGTTAAAAAATGTCAACAAGGTTTTATTACTAGGTTTAGGCGGTTCGGGCAGTATAGCAGATGATATTGCACACAAATTCTTAAAAGTAGGGATTGAAGTGCAATCCTATCGTGATACGCATATGCAATTGATGGCTGCATCCTTATTAAATGAAGGAGATATTGCAATAGGGATCTCTCATTCTGGTGCTACAGTCGCTGTGAACTCTGCCTTACAAACAGCTAGAAGAGCTGGAGCTACCACCATTTGTATAACCAATCACGTCAAGAGTCCTATTACAGAAAATGCAGATATTCAACTGGTTTCTTATGCCAATAACTCCCCCATTACCGGCGAAAATGCGGTAACGAGGATTGTTCATTTAAACATCTTGGATGCCTTATACAATGCCGTCGTGTTAAATAATTACCAACAAACAACGCAAAACTTAGAAAGAACCAACCTTGCTGTGAAACATCAACGAATCCATAAAGATAATAAATAAGGAGGGGAAATATATGAAAGAAAATATAACGGTTTTAGGAAGTCTAAACTATGATTTTTTGGTCAAACAAGAGAGAATGCCTGAAAAAGGGGAAACCTATACTGGAGAAGAATTAATAGAGTTAAGCGGAGGAAAAGGAGCCAATCAGGCAGCCCAATGTGGGAAATTAGGTCTTAACACTTATATGATCGGGAAAGTGGGCCAAGATCAATATGGTACGATCATGATTGATAGTTTAAAAGAAAACCATGTAAACACGTCTTATCTTCAAAAAGCACATACACGATCTGGTATGTCCTTCGTGCATGTCATGCCAGATGGCGAGTATTACAGTACTATATTAAAAGGTGCCAATTTTGAACTTACTACAAAGGATGTAGATGAAGCAGAAGATGTGATCAAACAGAGCAAAATCATGATTTTTCAACTAGAGAATCCCATTCCCATCATCGAATATGCCATGGCCAAGGCAAAAGAAAATGGATGTTACGTCGTATTAAACGCTGCTCCAGCAAAGACAATCACTCAAGAGATGTATGATTATATTGATTGTTTAATCGTCAATGAATCCGAAGCATCCTTTTATTGTTCACAAAAAGTAGATACAATAGAGGAAGCCAAAAAAGCGGGCCGTACATTACACGATTTATTCAATAGTTTAGTCAT
The DNA here is from genome assembly GCF_010993965.1 of Gracilibacillus sp. YIM 98692. Lineage (GTDB taxonomy): Bacteria > Bacillota > Bacilli > Bacillales > Amphibacillaceae > Gracilibacillus. Next base: position 11,156 of record NZ_WIXM01000012.1, read on the forward strand.
CGTTACTTTGGGCAAAAATGGTTCGATCGCTTTTGACGGTAACCAAGAATATTTTCAACCTGCCCAAAAGGTAAAAAGCGTTGATACTACTGGCGCAGGTGATGCCTATACGAGTGCGATAGCATATGGCATTTATCATCAATTTGATATACAAAAAAGTATGGCATTTGCAACAGAAGTAAGTGCTATTGCCGTAACCAAGGATGGGGGACATAGTTCTTTCCCAAAAATAGAGGATGTAATGGAAAAGATATGAGATAGACCCACCTTTACAAATCACTATTGATAGAAGTGAGCCACTACGATAAATAGGTAGTGGCTCAGTTTTTGTACTTGATTCCGTGACAAATCTCTAAATATCAGCTGACGGACATATGTTCCGCTATTTCTATTAAAAAAGCGCTTTTGTGTGGTGATGCGGACATACAGTTCCTTATTATCATAAATATTTGAAGAATGAGGGATTCCTTTAGCAAATAAGGGATCTGATGTCCGTTTAGAGATAATATTGTCTGTATTTCCTATAATAACGTACCCGATGTCCGTAAAAAGTAGTCTATTCTAATATAGAATATTTTGACTAGAAAAGTAAACAATAGTCATACTAGTTTGATAAAAGAGGTGAAACGTATGAATCATGATCAAGATTATGATAGAGATCATGATCGTGAAGACCAGCTAACTGACATGAGTTTAAAGGGTATTCTGAAAAATTCTTATGAGATGGAGAATGAACTTATGAGAAGTTATATGATAACTGCTGAACGTATCCACGATAATGATACCTTAAAGGAAAGGCTTCAAAATTTTGCAGAAGGGAATGCCAAAAGAACACGTCAATTACTTGATGAACTGAATACGTTAGAATAGGGGTTAGACATAAAGAGCTGAAGTGTTAACAGCACTTCAGCCCAGTTTATCCACTATCCAAAAATATAATGATTTAAAAATGAATTGCGGAACTTTCCATCTGGATCATATTCTCGCAGCAGTTGTTGGAAATCTGGCAGTTTTTCATAGAGTGACCGAACTTGATCTGGTGCCATCGTAAACAGCTTGCCCCAGTGTGGACGAGCATTAAATGGTGCAAGTTGTTCCTCTATTTTTGGTAAAACTTGCTTGACTGCTTCCCAATCATCTTTCCAGGTAAAATGGATACCTATCGAATCTTGTTTATAATTCATGCTCATCCACAGATTATCTGCAGCAATCGATCGAATCTCACAAATCAACAACAATGGTGCAATTTGTTCGCGTAATTTTCCTATTGCCGTAATGGCGTCCGCAGTATAGGCGCGTGGGATAATATATTCACTTTGCAGTTCTTTCCCACTGCTTGGTGTAAAATTCATGCGAAAATGTGGTATACGATCATGCCACGAACCAGAAACACCTAACTGTTCGGTACAATGCTCAGCTCCATGATCAGATATAGGATGGAGGTTCTTTGTTGAAAGCTTTGCGCCAAAAAATTCCGATTCTGCTTCGATCATGTCTTCATCTGAAACAGTACGCTTCAGCCATACCTGTTTAAAAACCGGTCTGCTCCAATCTGTAAAGACACTAACACTGTAAGCACTGGAGAAAATAGTATGGAAATTTTTCTGAAACTCCTCTAATGATAAGTTTTCATACACGTCTTGTCTTATCTTATATTCTGGCACCAAATCGAGCGTAAGCTTTGTGACGATGCCGAAACCACCAAGTCCAACGACTAGAGCGTTCAGTTTTTCTTCCGATTCCTCATAGATCACTTCTCCAGTAGCATTGACGAACTCCATTGCACTTACAACGGTAGCAAGGTTGCCGTTTTGGTTCCCTGATCCATGTGTTGCCGTAGCACAAGCGCCTGCCACCGAAATGTGTGGAAGTGATGCCAAGTTGTGCAATGCTAAACCAGTTCCTTCGAGATAGTGGCACAAATCACTGTACTTCATCCCTGCTTCTACTGTAATTTTTTGTTCACTGCGTTTAAAAGACACCACTTTGTTCAGTTTTTCAAGCGTCATAATCTGATCTGATGAGTCGGCAATACTATTAAACGAGTGTCGAGTGCCAACTACTTTCACATGATTAAAGCGCTTTACCAGTTGCTGTATTTGTTCCACGCTTTCCGGTGCATGCCAGTTGACCGTACTGTATGTGTAATTCCCTGCCCAGTTTCGTTGCTTTTCCACTATTCTCATACTCCTTTATTTTTAGTTGTTAACATGAACCAATGTCAGTTTTTTTAAAATTCTATTAATACTAGAATAGCATTTTATGCTGATAAAAAACACGTTTATCCTAGTTGGTATATGCCTCCTCACTTTTTAAAACTTTTCTCTGCTTTGACTTTTTAGATGTCGTATTTAAAAATAATAGCAAAATGATCAGTTCTGTTAAAAAGCCAATCGATTGCGCCAGCGCTCCAATCGATCCGCCTCCATTCGGAAAAACAAAAATAAGAATAAATAATGCCGACACTGCCGCCACAACATTTCCGGTTTGTGAATAGGACATGACCTTTGTTTTACTTCTAACCATGAGGATCCCATTGGAAAAATCAATCCATGGAAAGCAGAGAGTAAATAGAACGAAAAAGCGTAATGCAAGAATACTGTGATCAAGCAGCTCTCCAGAAACCCCAATAATATGTTGAAATATCCATACACCAACAGGCGAATAGGCAATAACCGTCAGCATTATGCTAGGAATCAAGCTCATGAGCACCGTAAAACGCACAACAGCTCGTTGGTCTTTTTGATAAAAATTGATTACAATTTGATGAATGTAAGAAGCAATACTATTCAGCAAATGCACAACAGACAAAGCGACAGCATAAGAAGCAATCGCCACTTCTGCTTTCGTACTCCAACCTAAGACAGCATTAATTGTTGGTGTGACACTAACGGCAATTAAAGATGCCACCATTAATGGGCTGTAAAAACGAAAGATCTGTGATTGTTGAACAATGCTATGCCTTTCCTTTTTTTGCGGTAATTCCTTCACGATCAGTCTTCCTTCCAGCACACTGACAAGTGCTTCAATCGCCATACCAGCTAAAAAGATATAAGCCCCTATATAGCCATGATTCACCCAACCATTCTTAAGCAAAAGCCAGGCTAAAAAAGACATAAATAAAAGTCGTACAATCATCCCAATAGTCAGCCATTTGGTTTTCAAATTCGATATAATCACACCTTGGTACAAACAACGAATACCTGAAAAAATCGTCACGAACATCAGCACGCGATAGGCATCGATCGTTGGTTGAAGCATTCGATCACTAACGCCAAGCAATACGGAAAAAAAGGCTTTGCCTAAAGGTGAGTATGCTAGAGTAAGACTTAATAAAAAAATAGCGGACAACACATAAACAGTAGCATTTTTCATTAATTGGTAAGAAGTCTTATCGCGCACTAAGGTGGAACATGTTTGCCGTAATATAACGGCACAACGTTCCAGTAACCCAAAGAGACTCATGGCTACAGAATAACTGGCAATGACAATCGCCGGTTCAGGTGCCCGGGCCAGCGTACTGTTAATAATAACGTGTGAAATGGTCACTAAGCTCGCCGATAAGCCTAGCGGAATAAAAAAATAAAGAAGCGTACGAAACGTTACCTCACTATCATTTGAAATCGCTTTCCTTTTGATCATCAACTAACACTTCCTAAAACATGGTTTATAAAACATCTTAGAATAAATGACAAAATATTGCTAGCTATTAGCACCTTTCATTTTTTATAAGTAGTTTTGATACTATGGATAAAAATAGAAAAAGAAGACACAGTAAAAACACTTGGGTTTAAGTCCAAGCGTTTTTCGTTTTCATCATATTATCTTGTTAAAAAAAAATGGTTACTCCTTATTTGATATTTTACATACTAATTTCATCATTCCCCGGATAAACAACATGAGAAGAAATATACTGCTAAACGTATGAATCCATGTCCAAGCATGATATTCAACTAACTCTGTATATTTTTCAAATACACCAACTTCTAATATGGTTAAACCTGCAGAATAGAATAAAGTTTGAATGATAATACCAAATAATTTGGAATGATATGTTGTCTGATAATAATAAATATTCACAACTGGAAAAAGGAGGTATTCATATAAAATACTTGTTTCAAAAAAATGAGGCAAAAACTTTACTGGATACTCTACCATTTTTTTCTCCACTACGATTACACCAATAAATGTTGAAAAATAAGCTTGCATAAAGAAAATAAGCAACCATTGTGTAATATTTCGTGATTTTTTAAAGCTTAATATGAGTAATACCAGTCCTAATAATAATAGTCCCCAAAGAATATATTTTTCCATAATAACATATTATTTCTAAACATTACTTTTTTATTCAAGGTTACTGCCTGTTTTTGTACTTATGGACACTGAGTACCTTATTTCTAAACAAATGGGATTTTTTAAAAACCCCCTTACAGAAATATTCCATAAGGGGGGCTTCATCATACAGGAAGATTACTGCTCATACATAAGATCATCTTCATCATTTACCGACTGCCAAGCATTCTGTGCAGTGTCTTGAACTCTATCTGCAGTGTTTTGAACTGTATTACCTGCATTTTGCGCTGTGTTTTGTACTGCATTACCTGCATTTTGCATGGTGTCTTGAACCGCATTGCCTGCGTCTTGCGCGGTGTTTTGTAATGCATTACCTGCATTTTGTGCGGTGTTTTGAACCGCATTGGCTGTAGATTGAATGATATTTTGGTCCTGATTTTGATTCATCATATTCCGTATCGGCTGCGTAAACTGTTGCATTTGTCCATTATTATTGTTTAATGCATTATTAATCGTTTCCGGCAATCGCTGAAAAGTCCCGTTTTGCACACCTCTGGTAATCCCATAAACCGCTGCACCAGCCGCTCCAGCCGCTAATAACCTATTCATTACACCCATTTATCAACATTCCTTTCCATAAAATTTAGGAACAGTCATAGCTTTTTATGAAACCCGATTTTCTATACAACCATTCATTTTCCAAATAACCAGTGAGAATAAAGAAATCCAAGTTGCACAAAATAATGTTGAGTTTACTGTATGAAGAAAAAGTCAGAAGATACACCCAAATTCCCTGCTTCTGTAAATTACCGTTAGATATCCTGGCCTAGCCCCTTCGAGACAGAAATGGCATTCTTTGCTTTTCCCATCCAAAACTGCATACACAAAAAAAGATCACTCCCCAGCTAAACCGGGAAGTGACCAAAAACTTTTTTATCGCGGTATTGACTTCTCTGCATTTAAATAACCAGCACCATAAATATTCCCATTTTCGTCTTCCCAAAGATCAGCCCCGCTTTTCAGCAACTCTTTGATTTCATCTGGTGTGAGATCTGGATTGTATTGTTTCATCAAACTGACCACACCTGCACAAATCGGAGTCGCCATGGACGTTCCCGACATCGTAAAATAATGTTCGCCAACACGATTCGATTTTTGCAGTTTATCTATATAAGAATACGGCGAACGTAACGATACAATATCCACACCAGGCGCAAGAATGTCCGGCTTCACTTCACCATAAATGGTTGGCCCTCTGCTGGAGAAGGTTGCCACGTCATCATCAAGCCGATTATTTGCTGTATCACGGTCATCCAATGCACCAATGGTTATCACCCGATCGCTTAGACCTGGGCTAGCAATCGTCTGCCGGTCTGGCCCGCTATTACCTGCTGCTACACAAACGGTTATCCCGCTTCGCCAAGCTTCCTCCACGATTTGCACCAGCGGATCCTGATCTTCTTCTCCATATTCCTGAGGCGGAGTTCCCAGTGACATACTTATAATGTCAATCGGCATATCCGGTTCGTTTTCATTATATCGTATACACCATTCGACCCCTTGCATAATCGTATCTAAGGTCCCTGATCCAGTACTATTTAATACTTTTACGCCTGCTAAATCTGCTTCCGGCGCCGGCCCCATATACTTAGTAGATGACGCGTATCCATCTCCAGCTGCATCCCCAGCACAATGGGTGCCATGACCATTATCATCATAGGCTTCCTCTCGGTTATTAATAAAATCAACAAAATCAGTAATTCTTCCTTCTAAATCCTGATGCGGATAAATTCCTGTATCAATAATCGCTATTTTCGTTCCTTTTCCTGTTAACATCGTATTATTTCGAACCACTTGTTTCGCATTCGCTGATTCCACCCCAACATCTAATAAGGCTTGAACCGTTTTATTCCTATATACCTTTTTAATGTGGTGACAGTTGGTTAACAGCTCCTCCAAGCTGTTCGGGGTAATATCAGCGGAACAACACGAAATGCGAGAAAAATACTGGTTCACTTTATTTTTTCGATGTTTTTTCGTAATCGCTTCTACTATATGGCAACCTGTATCGTAAGCCTCCGGATGAAATTGAATAATCACCGGAAGTTTGGTAGTTCGCTTTAACCGGTTCTCCAATATGCGATGCAAAAAGCATGGCGTATTTTTAAACGGCCGATACAGACTGATTAATTCATCGCGTAACGGTCGCTCTAACTGATTCCAGTAGGTACGCACTATTTGAACCATAGAATAACCAAACACCTTATCCCTTCTTTCTCATTTTTTACTAACATATGAGAATAGAAGGAGCTTGGCCTCCATGATTGTCCAGCCATTGTAAAAAACAGGCACTTCCTTTGATGAAAAGTCATCCTGAATCACCACTAAATGGTTCTTCAAGTGAATCCGTAAATACTGTTTCACCAAGAAAAGCGCAAGCGCCTTGGTCACCCTAGGGTAATAAGTCGAGTCTCTATGTGGTGCTTTTTTGCCACAATGAGGCTCGACTTAAGACCTCGAGGGGGTAGGCGCTGGAGCTAGACAGCGAAACGTAAATTTTTATACTTTCTGATAGTGCAAGAAAAACTTGACACATACCCTCAAGATGGGGAATTTCACTCCGAACGCTTATCATGATATGATAGACATATGCATTTAATGAAGGACTTATGATCAATCACCTATTAAATGATAGCGCTTCCTCTAATAGTGAATTCTTGTCTTTTCAAGGAATGGCTAATTAGCGGATGATCGCCCTTTTTGTGTATGAGTGGTTGCTTTCTATTAAAGTACAAGCCTATGTTATACAACATGCTGGACATGCCCAATGTTCAAATGCATTGCCCAGCAAGATATTGGAGTTTTGCACACAAATTTATATTAAGATAAAAATTTTTTTGTCAATAATGATAATAGTTCTCACAGGCAATGAGGTGAAAATATGTTTCAAGACATTAAACTAGAACAATTACGAGAGCTACAACAAAAACAAAAAATAACATTGATAGACGTACGATCACCATCAGAATATAAACATTCTACAATCCCAGGAAGTATTAATATTCCAGTATTCTCAGATGAAGAACGGTCAGAAGTAGGAACTTTATATAAACAGGATAGTGTGGAGGCTGCCAAAGAACGCGGACTGGAAATTATGTCCACTAAATTACCAGCATTTATCCAATCATTTAAGAACCTTCCCGGAACAAAAGTTGTCTATTGTTGGCGCGGCGGGATGCGTAGTAAAACAGCTGCAACTGTTGTCGACCTTATCGGGATTCCTGTGTATCGATTGGAAGGTGGAATCCGATCCTATCGACAGTGGGTCGTCGATTCGTTAGAAGGATTGAATTTTCAACCAAAAGCTTTTTTGCTTAACGGTTATACCGGAACAGGGAAAACCATTTTATTAAAACAGCTGGAACAAGAAGGATATCCAATTCTCGAATTAGAAGGACTGGCAAATCATCGTGGATCCATTTTCGGTCAAATTGGACTGGAACCTAATAATCAAACAACCTTTGACTCTCTCTTGATGGAAGATATATTGCAAGTAAACCAATCTCCATACGTATTATTCGAAGCCGAAAGCAAGCGAATAGGAAAAGTGATGCTGCCGGAATTTCTATTAAAGAAGAAAGAAGAAGGTGTGCAAATCTTTGTTAATATGCCAGTCGAAGAACGTGTCCTAAATATTTTAGATGAATATCAACCATGGGAATACCATGAAGAATGCATTCGGGCTTTTCGACTTATTAAAAAACGAATTCATACACCGATAGCAAAAAAAATTGAAGAACATTTACTTGCAGAAAACTATTCGAATGCGATTCGTCTATTATTAGAGTATTACTATGACCCGCTTTATGATCATTCACGAAAAGAGTACGCTGAAAATAAAACGATTACGATTGATGCTAAAAATGCAGCAGATGCAGCGAACAAAATAAAAGAAGTGCTTGCTAGTATTTATGTTGGATAAGTAATTTATGAATCCAATAGATGTTACCGTAGACATTTTACGCAAAGGTGTTTTAATCCTAACGTGTTCGGTTGAGAGGGAGAAAATACAATTTCACATGATAAATAACTTATAAATTAACATAGGTTTTAGCGGGCGAATCAACAATACAAATAGTAAAACAAAAGGATCAGATTATAATCTGATCCTTTTTGGATTGGAAACCCAGTCTTCTTCAACGCACGCTGTGAGTATTATGTTAATGGTCCTATGAATAGAGAGATTAGGTCGGATATATATGATGAGAATAATAAACAATCAAAAGAGCAACTGGAATCACTTCTTCCACTGCCTTTGATTCATCTACCTTACTCCTTTAATCACTTACTTAACAGGCCTAAACCCCCACCGATGGAAGTCTCACTTTATTATACAAAAATACCTAACCATATTGCGATAGCAAGAGCGAGGCAAAGCAGCCGCTTCTCAACTGCTGTTAATTCCTCTACATTCTCTCCATTTACTCTTAAGACAATCCAGATTGCATAAACTAAGATTATACCAACACCTATTGCGGCAACCGGACGCGTACAAGCAATCCAGATCAATAGCAATCCTACAATCATGAAGTAAAGTAAAACAGGAAATTTAGCTCCTTTAGTTCCCATACGTTCTACTGCCCATACGACAGACGTTCGTTTCATTGGTTTTGCTTTTTGGTCTGCATGTCTGTCAGGAATATGATGAAACATGACCCATGCCATGCACCAAACGGCATTAACGAGCGCATTTTGCCATGCCCAATCTGGTATAGATTCTAGCATTATCCATGGCAAGGCAATGGCTATCGCTAGCATGGTAGGAAATAAGCTCAACCATTCTCCTATAAAAGGAGTATAAGCAAATTGAAATGGCTTCAAAGAATACGACACTGCACCCCATATACCAACTAAGGTTAAAATGGCGAATTCTAGATAACCGAATACAGTAAAAAGAAATGCCATTAAAATTAAGAAAACACTCATCAATGTGCCAAGCTGCTTTAGCATGGTTACCGTCATTGTATTCGTTTGGATCACTCTACTTCCACCAGAAAGTATGCCTGGACTATATTGATCTGTTCCCGATTGATGGTCCGCTATATCATTTAACACATGCGTTAATACACCATGAATCAAAATAGCACCTACCAAAAGCACAGAAGTGGTTCCCAATAAGGTTAACCACGAAATTTGATAATAGAAAATCAACGGCAGGAGCGTAGATAGAATCGTTGCTACACTGGAGAATACAACGGCAACTAGACGTAATAACATACCAATACCTTTTAGACTAAATGCTGATTGAGCTGGTATCATAGCAAACATCCTTTTTATTTTTAATTATGGGGTACAGACAACATTTTAACGAAAATATACGCTAAGACAATATTTGGAACACATTTTAATATATCAACCAGTACCAGGTCATAAAGAATAAATATCGCAGCACCTGAACCCATTGATGAACCAGCAATAGAACCAGCTGCTCCATATACAGCTTTCCCCATCCTATTCGTCATTTCACCAGGTTTCAGCATACGTTCAGCACGAGTCGTTGTACCAGTATCCGTTCCAGTATTTGCCCCAACCGCTTTCTTTACATCTGGACTATCTTCGTTTCCATCTGCACCGTCACCAGAGCCGTCTTATGTACCCATGACTGATTTACCGGTAAAGGCTCCTTTTGCAGCTCCATACACACCAATTGAACTGCCTGTTGCTTACAAAAAAGGAACTTATCCTTCTTGAAGATAAGCCCCTTTTAGCTCAGTATCATTCCTTACAAAAACAGCTTGTTTAGCTATCCATTATTTTTTGTTGTTACAACAATAATATCTGTTGAACCAACCTTCCATTCGTCATCCCAATCACGAAAATACGAATGACTTAACTCTACTTCTCCACCAGTTCCTATACTATGTTGTTCTTTAACCTTTTGTCAAAACTTGATTATTTTATCTAATTCTTAAATATCAGATTGAAAAGAAACCTCTTGTAATTCCACTAAATTCTCACTATCTTTTTGATAACCAAATACTTTCAAACCATTCTCCTACTTTCCAAACTTTTTTCTAAGGTTCAATTTGTTCTTCAACTCTTGCCACCCGTTAATTCAATAAGTGATTTTGTTTAGTTTCCCAACGGTCATACCATACCATTATAATAAACGGGAAAAACCACCGTAGGGCAGTATAAAAGTGGTTCCAGTTGTGGTAAATAAGCCAGCTTTGCCAATATGAGAAATAAGCAAAAGCTAATACTAAGGTAGCTATCCCCATAAACAAAAGAGGTCTATATTTATGAACGGCTTTTGGAATTATAATTGCGAGAAGTAAGGCTAAAGTCCAAGATAAACCCAAGTCCATAAACCTATCGTCAGCACCAACTTTTTTAAAAATCATAGGTCGCCATTGATATAAGTTAAATAAAGTACCACCTAATAATGCACCTATCCAAGCAGTAATACCATATGAAAAACTCCCAATTCTAATGAAGTAAGGTAGTGGCGGATTATATGTCAGCACCCTTTTAGCATATGGTCCAAATAAGCGAAAACTTGCCAAATAAATCAGCATTGAATACCATATACTCCAGTTTTCATATTTTAAATAACCCAACTTTAGATATACCCATTCCAAAGGGAAGTGCCATAAAAAAGTAAAAATAAATGCCAAACTCCAATAGTATTGTTTTTTTGTAGCGTAATGACAAAAAATTATAGCTGTAAGAGGTAGTATTATACCATCACTAAATATCACCCCTAACTGATTATCTTTAGTGAAATCAGATAAGAGGAAAGTGGGAAATTTGTAAAAAGATAATAATTGATTAAAAATAATTTCTAGAACATCAACTATTAGTAAAGTAAAAAAGTAAGTACATAAAATGCCATGCCAATTATATTTTTCCTTTTTTATTATGTAAATTGCCCAAAAAAGTACAATTATTGAATTTATGATATAAAGCATAGTACATATGCACTTCCTATAAATGTTGTTTTCAATATTATTGTTCCAAACTGCAATATTTCTCATTCTACTCTACTACCTCGATACCTCAATAAGAAAAACGGTGACACATTATCGAAGTATCGCATCCCGTTAGTAAAAATATTATCGTGGATAACTTTCTACCATAGTTGAAGAAGAAAATATAACTTCATAATCTTCTCCAAGTTCTTTCTTCACCTTCTCTGTTAATTCCCTTCCAAGTTGATTGTGTTTTTCTTCAAGTTCAACCCCATGAGGAACAAATTTATCTTTACTCCAGTCAATCCATTCCCCGTACTTCATTATCCATCTCATAAGTTCATCTTTTAATTCATTTGAAACTGGAATTTCTCCAAAGTCTAAATTACAACCGCATTTATTACACCAAATTGGGTCTGCACCAACATCACCTTCAATTTTTAAATTATAAGTTTCCTTTTGTTCACAGAAACATTTCATTTATTTTTAACACTCCTCAAAACTGAAATATTTAACTGTATTTTGTGGAAGTTCTTATTCCACTATTCTGCCCTTTAACGCAATAGGAGCTGCCGCATCGACAACTTCTTGTTACACTCTTGCCACCCTTATCTACAGTATGATTTTTCACCGTATTCAACGTTCGTAAAGATAGTAAAAACACTAGTTTTCTATCTTTGTAGAAGTATTATCTGCAGTAAGTTATTATAGTTTTCAACGTATGTAACGATAGGACTTTACTTGGAGGGGGGGGGATGGCTAGATCCACTTGTTTGTTATTGCTTAATAAAGCCACAGCATAGCTGCTTGCTCTTGACTGACGTGCCACTTCTTAGCTCTCGGTGGTTGGATGCAGGGTCCCGACCACTGAAGGCTTAGAAGTGATCGGTCGTGGTACGCTATCTGTGCGGATGGAGCCAAAAAGGCTGAATTTTTGCCATCCGCCAAAAGGACTCATTACCACGACCGCAAAAAAAGTCAAGGGTGCCGAGTTTTTTTACCTAATATTTTTATGTAGCTCACTTCATGGCACAAGTAGATCAAAAAGATGGCAAGCGTGGTTACTCGTTGTCTTTATTCAGCTTATGTACACAAAGATAAACGGTGCTTCATTTCAATGTTTTATTGCTAATACTATAGATAACGTGCTCGTTAATATAATAAGAAAGGGGTCACAGCAGCAATCCCCTCTTTTAAACTCAAGCATCCCGTTAAAGATGTGGTGGATATATCTATACAATAACCCCCACCAACACCTTTGCAGGGTCTCCATTATGTAGCGTTGGTGAGGACGTATCAGGGACGAGTACTCCCTTAAATTGGATTTTACCACAAAATGTATAACAATGGAAAACAACTTACCATCAAATTTTATTCTATATAGTAGTATGAAATTGTTAAATAATTACCAAGCAAAAAACTCTGCAAAAAAACTACAGCATTCGTCTATACACCATTTTCTGCTTTACATAGATTATTTAATGTAGTTAAAATCTTTTAGGAGTGAAGCGAATATGGGTAGAACCAAAAATAAAGAAGTAAGTCCTGCTCGTGATAATAATTGTGTATGCGATGTGGTTGAAGCAATCGCAGATGCTCAAGATGACGTGTTAGATCAACATTGTGATATTAGCTGTGCTCGATCGATTCAAAACCTAGTTTCACCTGTTGCTGGTAACGGTTTGGATACTGTACCTTTTATTTTATTTGATAAAAAAGGTAAGCCATTTAAGGGTGTAGGTGTTGAAGTACAACAAAATGGCTCACCTACTTTTGAATGTGTAGAAAGCTTTATTTTCCGTGTGAATAAAGTAGATGATTGCTGTGCAGTACTTGAATTGCTTATTTTTGATGACGAAACAGATCCTTGCCATGACCCTTGTCAGCAACTAGGAAAAGTAGAAGACCTTGAACGTACAGGTATCTGTATCACAGTTGATTTAAACTGTTTCTGTGCTATTACTTGCTTACCTGCAGTTTCTGTACTTTAAGTTTCAAAAAACTCTTTTGCTGTAATGGTGAAAGAGTTTTTTGCTAATTGTGGGGAGTATCTTAAAAATAAAAAAGAGCCAGGCTTTCCACACCATGGCTCGCAACCTTTGTCACATATATTTCTTTTATTCGATTCTGCAACATGCGGAAAGTGGCCATTATCTCGTCTTCAGTAAACTCCGTAAAATCACCAAGTTCCACTTCTTTACGACCAGCACGTTTGATAGGTTTCCTTTGTGCATGCACCCTTGCTTCCAAAGGTGGGTTAAATTTTATTGGACGTGTGGAATTCGGAGTAGGACTGGGTTTAAAAGCAATAATAAGCAGTGATAACAAAATACCTGCTAGAATTATTTTTGTGAATTTATCATTCTTTAAAACACTCTCCTTTATGCGCTCAATAGTGTTAAATTCATATCACCATGTTTACAATTTTATTTAACCAATCAGCGTTCTCTTCAATCTCCAATTTATTACAAAGCGATCTATGAACTATTTTAAATTCATGCACAATACTTTTCATAATATTTAAAATTTCTACTGTGCTTCTTCCACATTCCCAACTTTTAAGAAGGGACTGCTGCCAGCTTTCCAACTGACTTCTTTTGCCTTCATATTTAGCCCAATCACCAAATGTATTTGGTTGAATTCCCGCATCCATATACCATGCAGTTGACATTAATAAACGTAAGTTATCTATACAACTTAAAGCATAATAATACTCTTTTCTCATAACTCTTCTATACGCTTCGTGTAAATATGCAAAAAATTTAGATCTCCACAACTCAAATTCTTTCAGTGACGGTTCATAAGTAAGGAGCATTGATGTTTCTAATATTTCTGCCATCTTTCCATCAGTATCTTTTATAACCTTTATATTTTTCAACCAAACAGATGGTCGAATATCGTCTGGCTCATAATAAAAGGTGTCTACTTTAACAAAACAATCATAGTGAGCAACAGTATAAATTGATAAAGGATTTACATCTTCATAATAAAGAACATTTCCCCAATTTCCGGGACGCGTTTTTTTGTTTGAAATATATTCCTTTATTTTTTCAGGCACAACAACTACTCTAAGGTCAATATCAGAATAATCATCTGTATTTTCATTTCCAATGGATCCACCGTAAAAGAATGCTAGAACATTATCATCATATAAAAAATCTTTCTCGATTGAATCTAACAATTTTTTACGGTATTTGGGTAATTCTAGATCTCTTTCTTTGTGCTTACTCACAAATCCCACACATTCAAAACCCACTCTCCCTGTACATTGATATATAGATACTATTCAATAAAAATTTGATTTATCCTTTTTAAAACTATACTGACCATAACAAAATAAGCGACTGCCCTTACTCAGCAATCGCCACCGTTAATTGAACAAGCACCCTACTATTTTTGCAGGGTGCTATATCATTCACTTAATATATCCTCGTTGCATTAGAATAACATCTTTAAGGTATTTAGTCATGTTTTTATCATCATCAATTGGATACGTGAAGTTAAAATGTTCAGCAACATCTTGAGATAAGATTCTAAACAAGTCACAAGTAATAAATATTGATTCCCACATATTTTTATAATTAGAATTAGAATTAGAATAAGTTTCTTTGTACATCTTCCAATATGATTCTGGAAGGTATTCCTTAAAATACTTCCCTAAATTCCCAGTGGAAACTTAAATAGAAATTCGGTTACATTAGCCTTAAACAAATTCCCACTCCCTTTATTTAATTAAACTGCTTCATAAGCAAAACAGGAGTTCCGCAACGACAACTCCTTGTTCCACTTTAGCCCCTGTTAACACAACAAGCAATGAGCTTAGCTATTTAGTTCAATTAACCATTATGTTCTTAATCAACAAAAAAACCATTCTCCAACTTCTGAAGAATAGCTCCATTACTTAAAATAAATTTCTGCACATATGTAATACTCTTTCAAGGTCATGATTATGTAGTACACCTAAATGTCGTTTCAATTCAGAACCATGTACAGAAATAATCTTAGAAGTTCGGGCAACAGAAGGCTTTAACAATCCAGCTTCTTTCCAATATTCAATAACAACATCAAATTTATTCCTTGGTTGCTGACTAGTTACAGGTGCAATAATTACATCAATATCCAAAGCTAATTCATTACCGACAATAATAACAGGACGTTGCTTTGTTTGGCGGGTGCCCTTAAAGACAACATCTGCCAAACAAACATCGCCCTGTTTCACTTTCATCTTATTACTCATTATAGATGTCATCCTCCTCATTATCCCACCAATCAAAACTTTTACTTAGTAAAATGACATCTTTAGCCATATATTTTTCTTTAATTTTATCGAGTACCTTTTGTCTTTCCTTTTCACTCAACATGTCAATTTCCTCAATGATTTTTTCTGAGTTAGACATTTGTTGAATACCTCCTCAGTTAATATCCTACTCTTATTATACCTTATATTCAGTGTTGCATAAAATATTTACGTATAGGGTACTTATCCTTCTTGTTGAAGAAAGGGACTTAAATTCCCTGCTAATGTGTTTTCAATTAACTGACCAAGCTGTTGATCATATCACAAGGTTAAGTACCAAAATGAATAACTACACGACCAAAAATGACTCTTATAACGATGATAAGTGCCAAAATCAAGACTAGATCTCATAAACTTGGTACTTAACAACTGAATAAAAACCATTTATGTTACAAAGTTCTAAAAATCGGTTTATAAATCCAGTCTTCTACTAACTTGCTTCTTTAGCCGGATCAACAGCTGCTCTTACTTATTTAAAATAAGCAATCCTTTAGTTGAAGATCAATATATTTTCATTACTTATTCCACACCCTATAAATGCCTAATAAAAAAACTCTTCGAAACCATTTTAACATTAAATAGATATTTCTATTCGAGGGCGGGTTGCTCTAAACCATTGTAAGCAAAGTATAAAGATAATAACAATGTCGATGATATCCCCACCATAGTACATGAGCATTGCTCCTATTTCTGCTTGTGCTGCAGGCACGCCAGGAGGCGGTTCAACGTATATGTACTTGGATAAGATACCGTGTCCTGCTAAGGCAACAACTAATACGATTGCACGGTACAAGAAAGAAATCCGGTGAGGTATTGGATCAATATAGATTATAGACACTGTAAATAAATAACCAGCCAAGAAAACGTGGAAATGTACGATCAGATGCAAAAGGATATTTTCTTGCATAAGCAAGTATAGGTTGGTAGTATACAATAACCAAAGCCCACCTATATTTAGGAAGGATGCCACAACTGGATGCGTAAACATTCGCGATGGCCAACTCCTTAAAACCCTCGAAAACCGTCTTGCTAAGGGAACGCTTAACGTTCGGAGCACAAGCGTCATAGGCGCAGCCAGTGCCATCAGCAATGGAGCAAGCATCCCTAAAAACAAATGACCAAACATGTGCGCTGTAAAATCTACATGGGCACGATTAGCTAGGGGGCCTGCAACTGCAATAGTAGCGAAGAAAACTCCAAAAACCCAACAAACAGTACGGTATATCGGCCATGACTTGTAACGCCTATTAGAAACCACTACAGCAAGAAAATACAAAACCAAAGCCAACAAAATCAGTAGTGCAAAGAGTAGCTGAGGTATTAACCCCATTACGTGATTATGAACGTTCATGTGAGACAGCCTTTCCCGGTTGTCGTCTACTACGAGTACGAGAAATAAGGCTAAGACCGACTATGATCATCAAAACAGCTAATACATTCCATATGAGATCATAGACAAATACATTTTCTACATAACGAATCTGATGGATCCGCATCAGTTTATGCTGGATTGTACCATCGTATAACTGAAATCCACCTGCACCGAGCAGCAATCCTCCCCACCATCTTCTAAGCCACAATGCATTTCGTCTTCGGAGATCAGCTAAAATAAACAATCCCCCAATGGTCGCAAACCAACTAAAAGCGTGAAACAGTCCATCAGAGATTAGTCCAATATCGGTTGTAGACTTGTCATAAAAATGATGCCAACGCAATAGTTGATGAAAAATGGTCTCATCTATAAAGGCAGCCAAACCAATTCCAAACAGAAAGCCCGACCATAGATTACGACTTTTGTACTTAGAGCTATTCATATAATTTGAATTATTTTTTGAATTTCCATTTTTAACAGCCATCTTCTTCTCCTATGTTTAGATCATACATATCATTCATTTTCTCCACATACTTCTCCTGATAAACATCTACAGAACCCCCTCATTTACTACACCTTGTCAATGATGCTGGAGAAGTAACTACCGAAGATTAATTTTGGAGATGTTCCTGTGGTTGAAGAAGATGTGAACGCATTATAAACGAATTAAGAAAGGAACATGACTGTAGATACAGTTCACAACCAGTTTGTTTTTGATTATCCTTGAGTTTCTTCGTCACTTTTGTACTCTAAAATATCCCCTGGTTGGCAATCCAATGCCTTACAAATCGCCTCTAAAGTAGAAAATCGAATGGCTTTTGCCTTCCCATTTTTCAAAACAGAAAGATTAGCCATCGTGATTCCAACCTTCTCTGATAGCTCCGTAACGCTCATTTTTCTTTTCGCCAACATCACATCAATATTGATTATAATCGCCATTTTATTCACCTCAGACTATTAAATCATTTTCTGCTTTTATATGAATCGCTTCTTGTAAAAGTTTTTGAAGAACAGCGGCGAATACCGCGATTACCATCGAAGCAAAAGCAGGGACCATTCCGATTATGATGAGACCTGGTGCATCATCTAGCTCTGCTACGAGATAAACAAATGGCATTATCACCACATACAAACCACAGATTATCATTGCACAGAATTTGATATTCTTTAGGGCTTTAACAGACAATTTAGAGAAAGCTTGGTTCTTGTCAATATAGCTTAAAAGTTTAAAAGCCTGATACAATGCAACGAAAAACGGTATCACTGATATATACATACCTATTAAAATTGGATATAGTATATGGGCATAATCTGGATTCACAGGGTTATTAGCTAAAAAATATAACCCAAATAAACTTAAAGCAAGAACTGGAAGTCCTATTAGAAAAACAGTTATTTTTAAAAACAAAGTAGTTCCTTTTTTCATAACAAGCACCTCTCCTAAAATTATTAGTAATTTGATTTTAATACATTATTTATCGATTATCAATAAATAATTATTGATTTTAACTATATATTTATTATAATACATTAAAGAAACGCCACTACGGCGTCGGAGAAAAAAGATTAATCGACTAATCCCTATTAACGAAAGACTTTTCCTATGGATCTTTATCAAGGCTTTCTGGCTACTCAGGCAGAAAGTCTCAGCAAAATAATCCCTTAAGAAAAGTGGTAAAGACCAGAAACTGCCTGTAGGCATTTTCTGGTCTTTTTTTATGTTAGAGCTCGGATGTGTGCGACGACTTGTGTCTGTGGTAAAACTTTTGCGCCACAATTTGGTGTTTTCGCGCCACTTTTTTTGCTTTTCGAGCCACAATCTTCCGGTTTCGAGCCAAAAATCAGGTGATTCGAGCCACTATTTAGCTTTTTCGCGCCACTTCATTACAAAGAAATGCTTTTCCCAACTAAAAATAGAAATAATTTTTGCCATATTCAATTCATAGAGAATGACAGATTAACAGTTTTCATATTCTACATACAATGTATTAAGTTATATACCCTATGGAGGTGTTTCAAATGATTCATAAAGTTCAATCCGGTGAAACCCTAACTCAGATATCATTAGATTATCGAACACCACTAAACGAAATCATCCGTGCTAATCCATCTATTAACCCCAACCTGATATATCCCGGCCAATCTATTGTTATTCCAGGTTTCCCGTCACCTAGTACCATTCCATACCAGATTGATGTTTCTATTAACAATCGATGGCTCAGATTACTAAAGGATGGAGTTCAGCAAAGACAATATCCCATTGCTGTTGGAAGAATGCTGAATGATACACCGATTGGAAATTTTATTATTATTAACAAAGCTCCTAACCCTGGAGGTCCATATGGTACAATGTGGATGAGCTTATCCAAACAACATTATGGAATCCACGGAACAAATGACCCAAGTTCAATCGGTAAAGCTGTGTCTAAAGGTTGTATTCGGATGTATAATAGTGATGTGGAGGAATTAGCGAGTATTATTCCAATCGGAACACCAGTCACCATCCACCCATAATTTCCTGAAGTGTATAGATAACCTATACACTTTTAGCTTTGTTTTTACTGCAATTATTTTTTTGCAGTTAACCTTTCTACAAAAACCATTGCAAAAGCAGAAGCAGAAGAGATAACTAATGCCCTAACTATTCCTTCAAACACTATATCTGAAGGTTTGAATATTACCCCAAAAAGCATTATCAAGAAAAACCATACTACAAAATAAAGTAAAAACCTTCCTATTGCTCTCTTCAAAACATAGCCCTCTCCTCTGCTGTTTAGGTAAATAATTATACAATCCTGCTTCATCGTAAAAAAGGACCGCTGCTTATTCTTTAACTATTTAGTAAGAGCCGCGAATAAAACCATAGCCACTAGCGATAAGAAAAACAAAGCATAAAAAAACAGCCATAACTTTAATAATGTAGAGCTGCTTTTTATAACCTTTATTAAGCCACGTAAATCCGAAAAAGTTACTGCCTTTTCTTCTTCTTGAAGTTCTTCCATATTTATCCTTTTTATTTTGGTTCTCCAGAATTTCTTTCCTTCATCTGTAAATTGAAACCAATAAACAGACAATGTTCCTGCTAAAACAATGGAACTTATACTTATTAAGAAAATGATTAGTTTAAGGCTATCCACTTTATTCACCTCCAATTAAATCATCCTGGCTGAAAAAAGCATAAAACTATAATTATTCGTGCCATCCTCTTAGACTTTCACTTACCTTTTTTTTATTTTATTTGGTCATATGTTTTCTACATAAACTCCTTTTCTTCAATTCAAGCAACCTACTTACAAAATTATTTTTTTCGATGTTTTACATCTTCCTGTTCTGCAAGTTTTTTTATATAAGGTTTAATTTTTGACAATTTTATTACGATGCCAAGTACCACAAAGACAAATAAACTAACAGGGCCTCTTCCCCTTGCAGTATCTATTGAAATCCATTGTTCATAAATGTCGGTAGGAATTAATTTAAGCAATTCAGGCAAAATAATTATAATTGCACTAGGTATTAATGTAAGACTCATTCCTTTTATGATGGGATTAACACCAAGAAACACCATTAGATAAATCATGGTACTCAGACAAACTATTAAAAGTCGTTGCCCCCATATTAATGATACACTTGTCCATATTGCCGAACCGATTAATGAAACAAATACAATAATAAGTGCGATTAAATAGTACACGTTATTTTCTCTAAGTAGATATATTAAATTCTTCATTTTATATACACACCTGTTTAATATTTAGGAAAATTTAGTGGTAGTCTATCCATACAGCTATTAAATTATCCTGCTTCAATTGGTAAGAAAAGCGAATCAACAGCAGCTGACCCTTTTGCTTTCTCGATGAATTCGCTTATGACAGAACTTGTCGCGCTCTCCGTTAAATAAAGCACCTAACGCATCAATTTTTTTCGATATATTACTCGCAATTTTTTCCAGTTTAGTGTAAAGTTAATTACATCTAAAATATTTGATGTACATAAGGTGAGGTATATGAAAACTATAGCTGTCAATGAATATACATTTGAACATTATGCGAATGCTTTTAAAGCATTGGCTGACTCAAAACGTTTAAAACTATTGAATGAATTATGTTCTCGTGGTCAAGTTTGCGTATGCGATCTTTGTGAGATTATGGAGATGACCCAATCTAAACTTTCGTATCATCTAAAAATCTTATTAGATGTGGATCTTATTACACAAGAAAAAAAAGGGAAATGGAATTATTATGAATTGAATCAAATGCAGGTTAATCACTTATTGTCACCTGAATTATGTTGTTTGTTTCGTCCTACTTGTTAAACAAATTTTTTTGGTGAATACATCAAAAAAATTTGATATAAAATAATCCATTAGGAGGAATTCAGAATAATGAATATCCATATTGGTTTAAATGTCACAAACTTAGAGTCATCTATTTCTTTTTATTCGAAGTTATTTGGCGCAGACCCTGTAAAGGTGAAAGCGGATTATGCGAAGTTTCTATTGGAAGATCCAGGTCTAAATTTCACATTGCGCCCCGTTGAACGTGTGGAAGGGAACCATATCAATCATTTTGGTTTCCAAATTTCGAACACAGAAGAATTAAAAAAGCAAAAAGATAGACTAGATAAGCTAGGATTCTTTTCACGAGATGAGAATGATACAACGTGCTGCTATGCGAGACAAGATAAATTTTGGATTACTGACCCAGATGGACATGAATGGGAATTTTTCTACACCAAAGAAGATACAGAAGTTGACGCCATTAATATCTGTTGCAGTTAATACGTTAAACAAACCGATTTTTGGAATCGGTTTGTTTTTTTACCATTTTTTTAATTAGCCTGCTTTTAACTTAAGTTACAATTATTCACAATGAAATCAGTTTTTGCTTCTATTTTTATATCATTTATTTATTTCCTTTCTCCCGGTTGATTCTGCGTTGGAAGAATATAAAGATAGGAAGCGGAATAATAATCCATCCTAAACTTTTAACAAAGCTATTTAAAGCACGTTGTTTGTTACTTTCCGTTCGCTGTTCCACCATCGCATCATATTGTCTTCTTAGTTCTTCTTCACTGACATCTTCTGTTTCATCTTCACTATTTTCGACTTTTGGTTGATGTTCTCTCATATTTTTATACTCTTCAAATGTTTCGATATAAGTATTCGGTGATACATAGTCTGCGACTGCCATAAAAGCAAACACACCACCACCAATAACCATAACCAAAGTAATAAATGCCACAGCATAATAATACACTTGCCTAATCACAACTTCCCCCTCCTCATCATTAAACTTATTTAATTGCTTTCCACCCACACCCATTAATAAAACAAAGAATACGACTAACAAAACAGCCAAAGTAATGAACACCATCTACTCACCTACACTTTAGTTAAATCAAGTACTGAACTTAAATGTTGCCCTATCTATTAGACGAAATGAAATCCTAATGCGTTTCATGGGATATTTTACCACATAATTTAAACTCGTTTGTTGCATAAAGAAAATTGCCTAATTATCGGGATATACCAAGTGTTTGTTGTAAATAATATAATTGTTTCACATTAAATGGAGGAGGATTTGTATGCGTGAAGATCAACAAGCTAAAGAAAACTTAGGTACTAAGAAACCAAAAGCTTTTGGAACGGATGCACAAAAAGTAAAACAACAAATTCAAAGAGATGTAAGGGAAGGACAAGGTGCAATGACTTCACGAGAGGCTGGAGCAATGCGTGATTAAAAACCACTAAAGATGAAGAGAGACTTCCCCTTGACGGTTAGCGAAACTTATCAGGGTGCTAGCGTCCGTTCTCCCCCACTTATACTTCTTTCATTATTCGAAGTCTGAAAGTGGGGGTCTTACGGACGATTGTTCACCGTGGCATATATATAAGGGCAACTAGTTAACTCCAAAAAAATAACAGCTATTTTTAAAAATAACGTTTTGCTTTTTTCATAAAAAGCACTTCACTTAAAATTGTTCGTACTTTGATTTTAATCCGTCATAAATTTATTCCCCTTTTCAATATATAATTATCGATTAATTATATTCCACCAATTTTCCAAAAATATCAGAATGCCGAACATTCCTAGAGTATTAATCATACTATAAATATCCTAAGTCATTGTAAGTTTAATCATGAAATTTGATATGTATGGTTTCATACTATGTTTAACAATATCTTTAAGGGTTTCATTGAAAGCGTTTACCTACAATTTATAACCTCGTCAGTTTTAGGTATATCGAACGATTATTGTATTTTACCTTTAGAAATAGATTGATTCGTTCGATATACCAGATGTAAAAATAAAAAATAAAGGAGTTACATCAAAGATGACATCCATTAAAAAATGGTCAATAGCTTTATTGATCATATTGTTCTTCGTCGGTTTGTTTTTGGGTTCAAAAGTTTTTGGGGAGAGTGCCATATATACGCAAAATGAAGTTATATGTGAAAGTTGTTGGGAGTTATCATATATGGATTATCAATCAGACGTATTCATTAACGGAAAAGAAGATGGAATCTTCCTTCCAACTTCATCACTGATCGCAGAAGCTTCAAGTGAAGATATTTATAATCACTATGCTGTTCGAGATGTTACATCTTCTGCAACTGAGATTGGAGCAGATACAAAAAAGAGTCAAGACATTTCAACCCTTGTTACTATACAAGGCATAAGCGGAAGTACTCCAACTACGTACCTTAGCGGGAACAACTTAGAGTTAAAAAATGTTGTAAAAAAACATTTAGAAATGAATGGCTTTGCCGTTAATATGGATTCAGATGGAACCAATCAAAGTTCTACCACAGACGTTTCTATTACTTATACAGAAGCACAAGGCAAAGCTTTTTTTACTGACGGTAACCTAACTTCTTTCTTATCACTATCTGAAGCTGCCAAAACGCAAAAGTTCAAGGATTACACTAAATCCATACAAGATGCTATCCATGAATATAAAACAGAGAAGAATGTCTGGATCTGGGATCGTACCGCCGTCTCTGAAACGCCTGATGAAACCATTAACTTTTTAGTCCAACACCACGTTGATAATCTTTACTTGCATTTTAATCCGCTAATTAAAGAAAGCTATCCTTATTTCATCCAAAAGGCGACAGAAAATGGGATGAAAGTCCATGCCTTAATGGGAGCTCCTCAATGGGGGCTTGAAGCTAATATTCCGGATGGGAAACATCGAATGGATTTAGTGAGAGAGTATAACGAAAATGCTCCAGCGGATGGAAAATTCATTGGGATTCATTTTGATATTGAACCCCATGTACTGGATGAATGGGATCAGGATCGTGCAGATGCTGTACAACAATGGGCAAATTCCGTACAAGAATATATTCAGTATGCGAAGGAGTTTGGATTTACTGTAGGTACTGATTTGCCATTTTGGACAGATGGACCAAGTGTGGAGCCGTATTATCCAGGCTTTTATCAAAAAATGATTGATATGAATGATTATGTAACGGTGATGGCTTATCGAAATACAGCGTTAGGATCCAATAGCATCACTTCTTTATCTGAAAATGAAGTGTTATATGCGAATTCGCCAAAAGTAGAGATTGGGGTTGAACTAAAGCCACATTATTTAGATTATGTAAGCTTTGATGACAAAACGAATCTCGAAATGGAAAAAGAACTCGCCTTAGTAAGAGATTATTATAAAGATTTAAAGGCGATTGGTTTTAAAGGTATTACTTATCACAGCTATCGAGAATGGAGAGATTTAACCAATCGATAAAGATTTCCCTAAAAAGTTGCCTCACAAAAATGAGTATATCATCACCACTACCAAATGTAGTGGTGATTTATTTAATATGGGAACATCACGAGACATTAGTAAATGGTGAAGTTCCATGTCTAATCAGTGATATTTCCATAATCAATCTAACTATTCCCATCTTTGAGACAAGAGCCCGTACATTAATTTCTCATTTTTGGTAAATATAAAGATAATCATATATAGAACTATATCTTTTCAGAAAGGGTTCACAAATGTCTAGCATCCTTTTAATTTTTTTATTACAAATTATATTAGTACCAACATTATCTCTTCGAATTATTTTTGTTGTTAAGAATATGAGCGTATTTGCTTCTATTTTTGGATTTCTAGAAGCCTTAATTTATGTATTTGGTTTATCCATTGTCCTAAGCGGTGAGCAAAGTATTCCAGAGATGCTTGTTTATGCCTTGGGTTTTGCAGCGGGAATCTTTTTAGGAAATTACATTGAAAATAAATTGGCTTTAGGATATACAACTCTTACTGTTAACTTAATGAATATGAATACTGACCTGGTTTCAACTCTTCGGAACAATGGCTTCGGAGTAACCGTATTTGAAGGAATGGGAAAAGATAGTGTACGTTACCAGCTTCAGATTTTGACAAAAAGAAGCTTGGAAGAAAAAGTATTGCACATGATCGAAGAATATGAGCCGCATGCATTTATCATTTCATATGAACCACGTAGGTTTAAAGGGGGCTATCTATTAAAAGCGATGAAAAGAACAAAGAAAAAGAAAAGTCTATAAAGAAAACTCGTCGATTGACAAGCCTTTGGCGAAGTCAGAGACGTAGTTGCTCTTATCTATCTTCCTAAAATGGTCTACTACGTCGAGTATTCTTCCTTGCTGACCATTTATACATTCTGATACGGTAAAGAAAACTCGTCGATTGACGAGCCTTTGGCGAAGTCAGAGACGTAGTTGCGCTTATCTATCTTCCTAATCGTGGTATCTACGACGAATTTACTTCAACTGTAACACGATATAAATTCTGATCAGGAACTAAAGAACGTTTTTTTTAGATTAACGTCACTTTAACATTCTTGTAGTTAAATTAACCTGCTTCCGCAGCACATGAGATCTTTTCAGTTCAATATTAGTATTCCAATCAATATGACGATCATTTGATGACTGTCTTTTTAGCTCTTGTCCCTTTTGAACAGCTATTTATTTACGATTCTTCTAATAAATTTTGTAAACCAAAAAGAAATAAACGCTATTACTATATCGATGAGGAAAATGTAGAAATTATTCAATCCTTTATTAAATTCCAGCAATCCTAAATGGACTTCTATCGTAGCAAAACCAAATGCAAATCCTGCACTTAATATTATAGTATATAAATAGAAGTTTTTCTTATTATTAGAACAATATTGATATATAAGTAAGAAGCCTACCGGAAGTGCTGAAGCAGTCATATTTAGTGCCATAGGTAATACTGGTGTAAGAAAATATGTGTGAACGAAATAGCCGTACCTTTCGAGTACAATATCCATGTATGTCCAAAGCATATGAACAGTATAACCAAAGAAGAACAGCTCAAATATTCTTTTTCTATCTACGGTAAAGTAGAGCAAGATCAAGGGAAATATTAATAAAGAAACTACCATCCAAAATTGCCAAGTTCCTAAGTTGGAGTAATTACTCCAATAAGATGATATTAACGAATTTAACTCTTCGCTCTTGCCATAAATCTGTTCCCAATACTCCCTATATTCCATAATAAGCCTCCTTTTATTTTTAGCATTTCCATAACTTGGACACTAATACAAGGAATATATTGATGAATGTTTGGCATAATTTGGCCCTGCTGCGTTAGTACGGACACTGAGTACCTTATTTCTAGAAAAATAACATTTTCGAAGGAGGTTTCGGACATCAGGTACGTTATATGCTCATATGGAAAAACGAATGCCTTTTCTCTGAATAAAGGAACCAATGTCCATTAGTCATCTAAAAACACCTTTTTTGATACAAATAAAGGAACAGATGTCCGCCGACCGCAGCAAAAAAGAAATCCCAACTCACTAAGAGAATGTATAACACTAACATCAGCAACATTCATTGAAGCGGGTCTTTTTCCTGTACTTCTTCCACCTGGTTAAAAAGATTTTGATTAAGATCGCTGGATCGCGAATTAAAAGTAACTGGTGCACCTACTTTTTGCCCAATCATCTCAATTGCTCTTTTGATGTCATCGATATCTTTCTGTGTAGCTGGTTGATCTAATAACTCCAACCCTATTTCACCACTCACTTCTAATGTGACTGATTTAAGTTTCGTTATATCGTTTATTTTTTTTACTCTTAACTTCATCTTTAATTCATCTTCTGTAATTCGAGCTTTCTTCAAATTTTTATGTAAGACTTCTCCATTCTGCACAACAAGTAGCGGCTCACCCATTACCCATTTTTGAACCTTTGGAATATAAATTTGCAGAACGGAAACCAAAATAACACCCAGAACAATCAACATGCCATGATAAACGCTAATCCAGGGATCTTCTGATTTTAACGGATGAACTAAAACGGTACCAATTCCAATCATAATAACTACTTCACTGGGTGTCGCTTGAGAAATTGTTCGTTTCCCACCAAATCTCAACAAAATAAGTGCCGCAGAAAAATAAATAATTGCCTGTATCCAACCTGGCATAATAATACCTCCTTACCCCTATATCATTTGTTACAAAAATTTATTTATAAGGAGATTTTAAATTTTTCATGCCAGGCCCCCGATTTTATGGGTGATTTTCTTAAATCGCAAGTTGACATAACACTCTTTTTAACACAGTTTTCTTCTTTTTTAAATAATTAAGCGATTCCTCTAATTGAAGAATCGCACCTATTTTGCAATAAGAGATGGCTAATTTTGGTAACAAGTCTCATATTCGTATTTCATTAACAAGCTTTTACAAGCCAAACCATTTTCGTGATAAATCTCTTTACCAATTTCTAATTTGATAATACCCCCGTTCTTAAGTTCAATAACAATCATCTCAAATAATATTTCTTCACGTAAATTGCCATTCAGTAAAAAAAGCGTATTTGCTTGTTGCAGATACGCCACCTTTTAGCATAAAAATTTTTGTTTGTAAATTTCATTTTGGTTTTGAAAATATATACCCAGCTAATGAAACTAAAGCGAGAATTAAGGAAATATAAAAAATGAATTCAACTTCTGAATGCTTTATTGTTAATACCCCTAAGTATTTCATCCTTTTACCTTCGTTTAAAATTGGATCAAGATAAAGAGCATTAATTATGGAAAGAACAATGATGGAAAAAAATATCTGATTATAAAAAGTTCGTTTGTTAACCTCCATTTTGTAGAAAAATACAAAAAAGAAGAGGGAACACATTCCTAAAATAAACACTAAGATAATTAACACAACAACTCCCCCCTAAGTTATAACACGTGCATATTATTTCCTGCTTACCTGCTGCATTATATCAACACTTCTATATCCCAAAAACCACAATTGATTTTTCATACCTGAAAAAGACGATCAGATTGATAATCCCCTTCTTGACGCCTGTTAATTGAATAAGACATTTTCAATATCGAACAAACCGTTATCGTGTAAGTATTTTTGTGTATCACTATCAAAATCAACAACTAAATTACCCAAAAATCATCAGATAAACTGTATTCATCGTAATGGTTTCGAAACTGCTGTCTATTAAAGACTAAATCACCTTGTTTATCCGTTACACCGAATACATTGTTTTTTACCGAACTTACCCATAATGAATTCAATTCTTTCAACTTCATAACTTTTTGTTTCATATCATCATTAAGTTCGATTTTTATCTCATCCAAGTTACTACTATCTATACTTTCCTCTCTAATCATTTCACCAAAAAAAGCACTTATTTCTTGAGCAACTCCAGCGGTTGTATTTTGTGTAGTTCCGTGCTCTAAATGTTCAAACCTTTTCGCTAGACCATCATATTTTTGATAAAGCTTCATCACACTACCGCTATTGTTTGCTAGAAAGTAAGCATCTCCTTTAGTTATGACTTCTTCATCTAATATATTTTCATATATTTTTTGACTATCAACAATTGCATTAACTAATTGTTGCATATCATTTTTAACACTTACTGAGATATATGCTTCGTACATTTTTTTATCTTTATATTGGGAATAGCCTATAAAAACTAAAACTACGATAATAAGTGCAACAAGTAAACCTTTATAATATTTCGTTATAAAAATAGCACGTCCCCCCCTATTCCTAAGTATTATCACTTTTACCTAGATAGTTTTACCTTCAAACCACCTAACAACACCACAACACCTAATATCCAGAATACACTTGCTATGCTTGCTATTTGTGCAATACCTCCAAAAAGGACTGGTCCGGAAAGCTGTGTTAAGCGATTACCTGTTAACCTTAATCCCAATCCTTCCCCCACTCGTTCCTCAGGTAAGGCCTCAACGGTTGTTGATATCGACAATGGCTGCCCAATCCCTAACCCAAGTCCAAGAATGAAGGATAACATTCCTAATAATAGGGCACTATGAAAGAACGGTAATAGGATAAATAAAACACTTGAAGCAAATATAGAAGCTAGCATAATCTTCTTTACACTATATTTGTCAGATAACTTAGACATAAAAAAACGAATAAATATACCACCCAATGCATTTAGAGAAACAATCAATCCTATCGTTGAACTAGATAGTCCATACTCCTGAGCTAATAATGGAAAATAGGCAGTGTACATATCTTTTCCTAACAAAATAAGGACACTAACTAAAAAAGCGACTCTCAAATTTTTAATTTTTAGTAGTCGGAGAGAGTGAAGTAAATTAGGATGTTGTTTGGAACTTTTGGTTGCGGCTTTTTCTTTGATAAATATAGAAAGAATGCTAGCAAGTAGACCAAAGCAGGATAAGAATCCAAAGGCAACGGGATAGCTCCAAATATCTGCAATGACTCCACCCAACATTGGTCCTGTAAAGCTTCCTAATGCAACTCCAATACTAAAAATCATAATACCTTCATTTTTATTCCCTGTGTGACTAACAGATGTTTGAGCAGAAACAGCAAATACGGTATGAGAAATACCAACGATGATTTGAGATATGTAAATAAAGAATAAACTTGGTAAAAAAAGAGGTAAGCTTAACGCAATTGCAGTAAAGAATGCGCTGATTATTAGTGGTTTCTTATAACCTATTCGATCAACTAGCTGCCCCATCTTAATAGCAAAGAAAAAAGGAAGCAGCGCAAAGAGAGCGACAATAACACCAATCTCTGCTTTATTCGCTTGTAATTGATCAGATAGTAACGGCACCAATGGTCGTGTACCCGCCATACCTGTAAAAAAAATAAGTGCAATCAATAAAATTCCATACTTGTTAAAAAAACTGCCAATACTCTGCAAATATGCCACCTACTTTTATGTGATTCCCCTTATTTTACCATTTTGTATGTTTTTAAGGTTAATATTTAGCTTCCTGTCGAGAACGTAAAGATCAAAAGAGAGAATCGCCACGATAGACGATCCTCTTGTTTAATTGCATCTCTTTAGTGGATTAAAGAAAGGCTACTTTTTGCTGCAGTCTTTAAGAAAAAAACTTTACTTATTTAGAGGAATTTCTGCCATTACCTTTACACCATCCATAATAATTAAAGTTCCATCCAATGCCTTTTGTTTAACATTTTCAAAATCAGTATCTTGACTTTCTTTTATTTTCATTTGATATTCTGCATGGAATTGACCTTCTTCTCCCGGTTTTAAAACTACACTTCCGCCACCACCCCTATAGACCATCTTTTTGTATTTAGTGTCTTTTTCCATTTCCATATGATCGGCTAAACTGGAATTTGGTCTTACAGCAATGTTTAAACTTAAATGATGGTGTCCTGGATAATCTTGATTACCACCAACTCTACTTTTGCCTTGGTTTTTTATTGTAAAATCATAACGTAACACTCGTTCAGACTTAATAATGGTAACCTCTACATCTTTTAATTTAAGGTTAGTGTCATTTGAATCAAACCCAAGTAAAATCATTGAAGCAAAACACATAATCAATAGTAATAACAACCGTTTCATCATAAACCCTCCAAAACCTTTTTGATTAGTGTTCCGCGGTATTTTCCACACATACATATCTGATTTTTATCATTATTTTTGTTTATGAGTTCGATTTTCAGAAAACCTTATCTTTTATTTATGGCTTTTTTTACTAAGTCTACCAGTTGGTCAATATATTCATCAATTCTGTTCATTGCCCTCTGTAATTTCAGCTATCCTATTATGTGTTTATTGGCATTCAAAGAAAATGTAAGAGCTAACGTAATTTCAGCTTTCTCAATTCCTCTTTAGGAATGTCTCTATGTTTATAATCAACAAGCTCGATATCGCTACCTTTTATTCGAAAAGTTATCGTTTCTTCACCATACGGCGGATTATGAGCACCTTCGTAAGTTTGAACTTGGACAGTTACAACAAAAACATTGTTCTTTTCATCGTTATCAATTTTTAATATTTTTTCAAAACCACGATACCAAGGTCTTTCAACCATATTTGTAATTGATTCTAAATAATTCACCTCAACTTTATAATGGGACAGTTGAGATGATTTTATTAGTTTATTCAATAATTCTGCTATTTAGCATAATTACATTTATTCAATAAAGAAGGTTACTTATTCTTCGTGTTGAAAAAAGGGACTTAAATTCCCTGTTAATGTGTTTTCAATTGACTGACCATCACAAGGTAAGTACCATAAAGAAAACTCGTCGATTGACGAGCCTTTGGTGAAGTCAGAGACGTAGTTGCCCTTATCTATATTACTAAAATTGTCCACTACGTCAAAATTGCTTCCTTGCTGACAATTTATGCTTTCCTATACGGAAATAAAAAAGTACTTTGTCAAAATAGTACTTAAACCACCATTAAGTACCAAAATGAATCACCACACAACCAAAAATGACACTTATAACGGTGATAAGTACCAAAATCAAGACTAGATCTAATAAACTTGGTACTTAACAGCTGAATAAATACCAAATCAATAAGAAATATAATGAAAATGACACTTATCGCCACGATTGCCGATCTACTTGTTAAGTATTCGCCACCCTTTAGCTATTTCACAAACTAATAATGTTCCCTGCTAAATTATCAATTCTGGTAATTTTAAAAAATTTTGAATATTCTATAAAAATAAATTTTTCGCTATCGGAACAGTCAAATACAGACTATAATAGAAGATAGTACGATACATAAAATTTTCTGTCAGGAGGAATGCAATATGAAAATGGAACATGTGGGGATCATGGTCAATGACATGGACGAGTCTTTAGCGTTTTATCAAAACATCCTCGGTTTAGAATTAAGAAAAAGAGAGTGGTTAAATGACACTGTTGAGCTTGCCTTTTTGTTTTTCCCAGAGCAGCCAAGTGTAGAGGTTGAACTTGTCTACGGCGGCCCGGTTGAAAACGAAGGAATCGTGAACCATTTGGCCTTTACTGTTGAAAACATTGAAGCTGAACTCGTACGCTTTAAAGAAGCGGGCGTTAAATTAGTAGATGAAGAACCTCGAAGCATTTTTAATGATACAGTTAAAATCGCCTTTTTCAAGGGACCGAATGGTGAGAAGCTAGAATTGGTTGAGAGATAAGTGAATATAGCAAAAAGAGAGCGAAAAAGAGGGATTTTTTTCAATCGCCAAAGTGATTAAGCGAGAGTGTCTCCATCTAAAAAAATAAGTTCGAATAAAGAGAAGGTAATAGATAAAAAGAGCTCCCAAATGGGGCTCTTTTTAAATGTTAAAACGGTGGCAAATTATCTAAGTTATTGCTCGGGTCACCATCAGCATCGCTACGTAAATGCTTATCTCCATCCCGCACTTTAAAGGTATTGACGTTTTCAATCTCATCGTTATCTGCCATTTGTTGCGCTTGTTTATAATCGACGACTTGTCCGGTATTTTCTATTATGCCTATTTTTTAAAATATATAACGGTACGACACACACTTATTTACATATAATTTTGGTTTCAGGGAATTGGGACAGCCCCTTTATATTACGCCCATTGAGCTCCCCATAACTTCATTTCTTTTATGATTTTATGTAAAGCATGCCCTTTTTCAGTTAATGAATATTCAACCGTTACAGGTACGGTTGGATACGCCTTTCTGATAACGATTTCATTCCTTTCCAAATGACGCAACGTATCTGTTAATGCTTTTGGACTAATGTTATGAATCTTTTTTTGTAATTCTCCAAATCGTTTCGTCCCTTCAAATAATTCTCGCAACACGAGAAATGACCATTTTCCCCCGATAATATTAAGTGCTTTTTCAATGGAACATTCAACTTTTTGTTCTACTACATTTTCCACTTAAATTCCTCCCCCATCCTAATGATAGTTACTATAAATTTTATATTAGATAACCTATTTTTTATTATATCAAAAATAATTCAGTACTTTAAATGAATGCTTTTACTATTTATACTAAAAATACAAGATTATTAATTTATTTAATAAACAATAGACTGAATGAGGAGGATAATGAATGAAAAAAGTTGTTGTAACAGGTGGAAGCGGCCGTCTTGGTCCATGGGTGATTAAAGAGTTTTTAGATCATGGTTATGAAGTAGTAAATGCAGATATAAAACAGCCAAAAGAAGCATTATGTAAGACCGTAATCACAGATTTAACAAACCTTGGTGAAGTTTACGGGGTATTAGCGGATGCTGATGCAGTTGTACACACTGCTGCGATTCCAGTAGCTTATTCCCATCCTAATGAGGTAACGTTTCAAAATAATGTGATGTCTACATATAACATTCTTGAAGCTGCCGGCAATTTAGGAATAAAAAAGGCCGTCATCTCTTCTAGTGAATCCTCCTATGGTATTTGTTTTGCCATAAATGAGCTGGAACCACAATATGTTCCAATGGATGAAGAACACCCTCAATTACCACAAGACAGCTATGGACTGTCTAAGATTGCAAATGAAAAAACTGCCGAAATGATACATAACAGAACAGGAATGCAAGTCGTTTCCATGCGATTAGGAAACGTCATCTCGCCTGAAATGTACGACAACTTCCCTGGATTTATCCATGATCCAGAACAACGAAAGCGAATTCTATGGAGCTATATTGATACGCGAGACGCTGCCAGTGCATTTCGTTTAGCTGTTGAAACAGATGGATTAGGGGCAGTTCCATTAAACATTGCTGCTGATGAAACGAGCATGGATATTAAAAGTAAAGAATTAATGGCAAAGGTATTCCCAAATGTAACAGATATTCGTGGACAAATTGATGGCTTTGAAACCCTATTAAGCAATAAAAAAGCGAAAGAACTACTTAACTGGCAACCTGTTCATTCATGGAGAAGCTACGTTCAAGTAGAATCAGTTAACACAAAATAAAGTAAGGAGGCTAATGAAATGAATAAAATTGGCTTTATCGGATTAGGTACAATGGGCCTTCCAATGGCAGGACATTTATTAAAAAACGACTATAAAGTTATTGCGTATAATCGCACGAGACATAAAGCCGACTCCCTTGGAAAACAAGGAGCATTCATCGCATCCTCACCTGAAGAAGTTGCTAAAAAAAGCGACATTGTTTTCACTATGCTAACTGCGGATCAGGCTGTTGAAGAAGTTTATTTAGGAGAAAAAGGCATTATTAAAGGAATACATGCCGGCTTAATTGTTGTCGATAGCAGTACAATTTCACCGAATACAAGTAAAAAAGTAGCAGATAACCTTTTAAACGAGGGAATTGAAATGTTAGATGCACCAGTTACAGGTAGTGAACCTCAAGCCATTGAAGGTATTTTAACTTTTATGGTTGGTGGAAAGAAAGAAATTTATGAAAAATGTGAACCTCTATTTTATGTAATGGGGAAACAAGCTTATTACATGGGAGAAAATGGATCAGGTTCCTATACGAAATTAGCTAATAATACGATGGGTGCTATTAATCTATTATCCTTCTCAGAAGCCATAACGATGGCAGCAAAAGCTGGGGTTGATCCTGAGCTATTTATAAAAGTCGTCAGCGGCGGTGGTGCTCGAAGCGGGATGGCGGATAATAAAGGTCCGAAAGTATTAAATAGAGATTTCTCTCCTCATTTTATGACTGATCTTATCTATAAAGATCTAGGATTAGCAGCTGATGTTGCAAAAGAACTTGAACTGCCTACCCCTGTTTTATCCTTAGTAAAAGAAATGTTTCAAATGGCAAGAGCTAAAGGATATGGGGCCGAAGATATGAGCGCAGTAATAAAATGTTATGAAGAATTAGCAGGAATCGAAGTGAAAAAGGATTAAACCATTGTAAAAGGTTTCATTTAATACTATCAGGTTTACATTAAATATTATTATAGGAGTGATGAATCAATGGAAAATCGCTATCTAGGGAAAACGGGTTTACGAGTAAGTGAGCTTTGTCTTGGAACGATGACATTAGGTCGTGAAACGAGTGAAAAAGATAGCTTCAGCATTTTAGACCGTTATGTTGAAGAAGGCGGAAATTTTATTGATACTGCCGATGTCTATACTCGTGGTGTTTCTGAAGAAATCGTCGGTAAGTGGTTAAAGAACCAAAATCGTGATGACTATGTTGTTGCAACAAAGGTTCGTTTCCCTATGGGTGAAGGACCAAATGATGTTGGACTAAGCAGAAAACATATTATCTCCGGTGTTAAAGAAAGCTTACGCCGCCTTGGAACCGATTACATCGATCTTTATCAGGTTCACGCATGGGATCCTCGAACACCTTTAGAAGAAACCTTAAGCACATTAAATGATCTTGTTCGCGAGGGCCTTGTACGTTACATTGGAGCAAGTAACTTTAAAGGCTGGCAGCTTCAAAAAGCAATAGACTTAAGTAAACAAAAAGGTTGGGAACAGTTTGTTTGCCTGCAACCTCAATACAATTTGCTATGTCGTGCTACCGAATACGAATTAATTGATGTCTGTGAAAATGAAGGATTAGGCGTCATCCCATGGAGTCCTCTTCGCGGTGGATGGTTAAGCGGAAAATTTACCCGTGACATGGTCAAGCCACCAGAAAATTCTCGTATATCTGTTGCGGAAGAAAAAGGTTATAGTGAGACATGGGATAAGTACAATAATGATTTTACATGGAATTTGTTAGATACGTTATATAGTGTTGCAGAAGAAGCGGGTAAGACTCCAGCTCAGGCAGCAATCAACTGGCTTCTAAACAGCCGCGGTGTTACGGCCCCAATTATCGGTGCACGTACAATGGAACAGCTTGAAGCTAACTTAGGTTCTGCTGGATGGTCTTTAACAAATGATCAACTAGAACGCTTAAATAAAGCGAGTGAATTGTTTGTAAGTTATCCTTATAATACCGATGCAATAAATCAGCGCACAAAAGGCAGAGAATAAAGGGACGTGGGGACAGGTTCCTTGTTCCGAAGCAAATTTAAAGGGACAGAATACCTGTCCCTTTCTAAAACTTGAACTTTATCTATATAAGTCATGATCCATTGGTTTTCCACAAATTGTATATATGATTCCGCCTAGTATTCTTTCATTCGGTCATATAATTGCTTTGCTCTTTTGCCAGTTCCCTCTATCCATTACGACTTCTTCTTTTGTCACAATTTTCTCGCCACCATCAATGTGAATAGGGCAATCCTCTGCTATTCTACATAAATTTCAATCTTACTTTGAGAAAGAGATACATATAAGAGAACGGACACTGAGTACCTTATTTCTAAAAAATAGTCTTTTTCGAAGCGGGTGTGGACATCAGGTACGTTATATGCTCAAAACCTTTGGAATACGAATGTCTTTTCGCTGAATAAAGGAACCAATGTCCGTCAGTCACCTAAATACACCTTTTTTGTCACAAATAAAGGAATGGATGTCCGCCAAAGTTATTTCACCCCTATGATGTTATCATCCAAGAACGACCGAAAATGAAAACTCTTGCATCCCTTATAAGTTTTCTAAGAATGATTGCAATTTATCAAGTTTATTGGTTTGCAGAGCGATGCCATTATGATCCAATACAACTATTTGAGGGTAAGTTTCTATTTCTAAAATAGCCTCATAATCAATCACTCTTTCTTCTCCCTCATACAAAATTTGATAAGAGAATGATTGAACTTTACCTTCTTCCACTTCCCATAACACATCAATGTCCCCAACACTATCTTGGAACTCTTGGGATGGCATATTCTCTGTAAAAATAACAACATTATATGTATCCTTTATATTTGGTTTTAATTTGTCAATCGCTTGTTCTTTTTCTGAAGAACAACCTGCAACAATAATAATAATAAATAAAGTTAACATGAACAGTAGATTTTTTTTCATTAAAAATATCTTCCTCCTTCAAACAAGATAGAAACAAGCTATTAAATACAATCTCTTCTCATGTTAACATATTATTCCAACAATTAACTTTTATTTATAGATAAAGAAAACTCGGCGATTGCGGAGCCTTTAGGTGACAGCAAAGCCGTAGTTGCCCTTATCTATCTTCCTAAAATGGTCTACTACGTCGAGAATTCTTCCTTGCTGACCATTTATATTTTCTGATACGGTAAAGAAAAACTTGGCTTATCGCCAAATCCTAATGGCGAAAGCCTTAGTTTTACTTATACTATCAACCTTAAACCATTTATAAATCCTGATAGTGAAAAAGACGATCAATCAAATGATGATCGCCTTGTTCAACACTTGCCCTTATCCAATTAAAAATGTAATAACATTTACTGTACTTTTGCTACCCCTAACGCATAGTGACTCCACAAAATATTTTCAACTAATTCTGCATATCCTTCCTCACAGTCAATAATTAAAATAATTTCTGAGTGTTTCCCCTTTAGTAACCTATTTTTCTTTTTCAATACTTTTTCTGTAAAAAGACGAATGGCAAACCCAACCATAAAACCAACAAACGCACCGATTAAGCCCCAATATATAGGCCCCCACGCTAAGTTAAAGCCTATACTGGCACCAATAACAGCAAATGCCGTTGCAAGTGCCATCCCAATATCAATAAGTGAGGTTCCATCAGACCGATGAAGCGAATCAAAAACCTTTCGTACTTCCTTGCGGTTATCTAGTGGTACGGCGAATATGTTTTCTTTTTTTATCCCTTTTTTTTCTAGCATCGAAATAGCTATTTCTACAAAGGCATTATTTTCAAATGTGGAGAATACTTGCATTTTTTACTTCACCTTTTGTCCTTTTAAAATTTGAAACGTGGATGATTGATAGTTTTCTTTCAAATACTTTCTTTGTTCTTTTTCAAAAAGCTTATTGTTCTCTACCGTATTGATGTATGAATCAAAAACTGAAAATCCGTATATCGAAGGGAAGAATAAAAACCATTCAGGTTTTAAGACAGATGTAGCTTCTTGGACATTTCCTAAAAACAAAAGAGAAATGGCTTCAAGACCATGAGAAAAATACGAAAATAAGACTACCCATATAATGACAAAAAAAGCTGTTACAATTCTATGAATATAAAGTTCCCCAAGACCTGGAACAAATAATGACCATATGACAGACATTACAGGATCTCTTTTATCTAAATAGTTGATTTCAAGTGCTCCAATACTAAAAGTGTTAAATGAATGTTCTTCACGTTCTGCTAATAGATAAACTTTGTTCATATCAATGGTTGTTCGGTAACTATCCCAAATTCCGAAGAAATAGACAGGGATATATATTAAAAGCCACCTAGTATCTAATATTTCTTTGGCCATTTCAATCTCACCTTGAAAGGAATAAATCATGGCTAAATTAAGATTTGCATTTACATTAATGATTACTTCCCAGATAAATAAAACAAAACCACGCAAGTATTTCGATAAAAGTAAATGCCCAAACCCAGGAAATGCAGCACTCCACCAAGCAATGATGTATGGATTTCTTAAATGAATTTGAGTAGTTCCCAGAGTACTCACATGTGCTTTATAGCGTCTAGCGGTATTGTCATTAGTATAATTTTCCATTATGTTCACCACTATAATTTTGTTTTTACAAGTTATTTCCATGATGGACGAACTATATACCTTGTTGCACTATACTGGATTCAACAGATTCTTTTTTAAATAAACAGTACCTATAAAACATATAGTAAAAAAGCGAGAACAGATAGAAGTAAGTTATAATAAAAGAAAGTACAATTGCGAATGGTAGGAGAAAGGGGTATACTTTGAAAAAAATTATTTTAACGACGGAAAGTGGAGCAGATTTACCAAGAGATTTAGTGGAAAAACATGAGGTGCAAGTAGTCCCGATGCACATCATCATGGATGGCAAGGATTATTTAGACGGTTCCTTACCGGTTGAGGATATATATGACTACTATGATCGTACAAAACAAATACCCTCTACAACGGCCACCAATATCCATGAATATGAACAATTTTTCAAAAACATTCAATCAGACTTCCCTGGATGCAGTATTATTCATATCGGTTATACGTCAAAAGCTTCTTCTTCTTTTCAAAATGCCGTTATTGCAGCAGAAGAATTTGATGATGTTACTCTCATTGACACTTTAAATGTAACAGGTGGATTAGCTGCTATTGTGATGTATGCTGTTACCTTATTAGAAAAGGAACCAACCATTGAACCTGCCCGATTAGCAGAAGAAATTAAATCCAAAGTTCCCAAAGCAAGGCTGTCCTTTGTTCCCGGCAAGTTAGAATTTTTAAAAGCTGGAGGACGTGTAAGTAACGCGGCTTATCTCGGAGCATCTTTGTTAAAAATAAAACCACGCATTGACCTAGTGGAAGGACAGCTTGTTTCAACAAAAAAGTATCGTGGAAAAGGGAGTTCCGTGGCGGAAAAACTGATGCATGATTATTTAAAGCAATATAATATCGATCGAGAACAACTTTATTTTATATACTCACTTGGACTTGACGAAAAGATCAAACATCGGATGGATGAAATCGCAAAAGATTCCGGCTTCAAACACGTAAGATGGATACAAGCAGGCGCCGTGATCTCCACTCACGCAGGACCTGGAGGCTTCGGCATTGCAGGATTAGAAGTATAAAATCCCAAACCTTTTTAAAAAAAGTCAGAAATATACCAAATCCTCTGCTTTTGATTGCTTTCGTCAGAAGTCCTGGCCAAAAACATTGCCCACATATAAAATCACTTACCCTTATGCGATTTACGTTAGGGTAAGTGACATCTCAGGATAATGGTAACAATATTAATGAACCATATTATCGTCTTTGTAATCGATATAGAGCGTTCCATCCGTTTGAATTTCCGCATAAAAAACTTCCGAAATGGAATTCACCCCAGAGTTCTGTAATTGCTGTTGCAGCCAATTTTCATCAAGATCCAGTCTTGAAAGGTTTGTCAAATGAACTTGACCATCACTTATAACTTGAGTAGCTGTAGGATAGACTTTAACTTTATTTGGGAAACTTAAATCACTTTTCGTCACCGGTAGCTTTTCTTGTTTTTTTAGTACCGATAGTTGCCCGCTAGTTTCAAAAATGGCATAATCTACATCTTGAACAGAAAACACACCACTTTGACGCAGTAAAGCGTTTAAAGCGTCCATATCCAAACGAGTGGATCTTAGGGAATTTTCCATTACCTTTCCTTCTTTTATAACAATGATGGGTTCACCAGTTGTTAGCTTTCTTGCTTTTTTAAATTTTATATCGATATAACCCATTAGAAGGGTAATAATTGTCCATCCAACTAATGCAATAATACCATTACGAATACTGAGATTTTGGTTTATAACAAGACTTCCTGTTATGGTACCGATGGCTATTGCTGAAACAAAATTAAAAAAAGTCATTTGACTAATTTCTTTTCTACCCATCGTTCTTGCAAGAATAAACAAAACAATAAACCCAAGAAAAACTCTTAGCAATAATTCAGATAGTTGCACTGTTTACCACCTCTTTTACATTTGTATTCTTATAGTGCACTAAATACTTCCTATTATGATGGCAATGACTAACCGCCCACATCATACCATTAATCACAAAAATCCATACTTGATACCCTACCACATCCTGGCATTACAGTGCTTTTATTCGCAGTTTTCCCTGCTTCCTCTTCTCTTACTGCTGTTAGAATGCTTCTATTCGCAGTTTTTCCCTGCT
This sequence comes from Gracilibacillus sp. YIM 98692, assembly GCF_010993965.1. Lineage (GTDB taxonomy): Bacteria > Bacillota > Bacilli > Bacillales > Amphibacillaceae > Gracilibacillus. The sequence goes on from NZ_WIXM01000012.1 coordinate 52,001, forward strand.
TTCTCTTCTCTTACTGCCGTTAGAATGCTTCTATTCGCAGTTTTCCCTGCTTTCTCTTCTCTTACTGCCGTTAGAACGCTTCTATTCGCAGTTTTCCCTGCTTTCTCTTCTCTTACTGCCGTTAGAATGCTTCTATTCGCAGTTTTCCCTGCTTTCTCTTCTCTTACTGCCGTTAGAATGCTTCTATTCGCAGTTTTTCCCTGCTTTCTCTTCTCTTACTGCCGTTAGAATGCTTTTATCCGCAGTTTTCCCTGCTTTCTCTTCTCTTACTGCCGTTAGAATGCTTCTATTCGCAGTTTTCCCTGCTTTCTCTTCTCTTACTGCCGTTAGAATGCTTCTATCCGCACTTTTCCCTGCTTTCTCTTCTCTTACTGCCGTTAGAATGCTTTTATCCGCAGTTTTCCCTGCTTTCTTGCCGTTAGAATGCTTCTATTCGCAGTTTTCCCTGCTTTCTCTTCTCTTACTGCCGTTAGAATGCTTCTATCCGCACTTTTCCCTGCTTTCTCTTCTCTTACTGCCGTTAGAATGCTTCTATTCGCAGTTTTCCCTGCTTTCTCTTCTCTTACTGCTGTTAGAACACTTCTATCCGTAGTTCCTCGCTTCTTCCCCTTCACAAACTGCTAATAAAACGCTTCCATACCCCCTCTCTTGAAAAATCATTCTCTATCTTCATTATTTTGAAAAGTATACACTAGATATGAGACTTAAAGTAAAATGGTAAAAGCAACACTAGTCTTGACGGCATCCTTAGGTTATTTCAAATAGAATTCAACGTCATCAAAAACAATACGACCGAACAGGTATGTGCGCTGTCTGTATTTAGTCCTATTTTCTGATATCGGCTACTTGCTCATCATTTCACATATAATTAAACAAAAAAGCACCCATCCCCCTTTTTTCAGAAGTAACCGGCGCTCTACACTAAATTTTTAGATACATATTTTTATCTTCCATAGTTCCATCAATAACAAAAGGAGTATCTAATGCTTTTGATAGTCGTAATAAAGTTTCTTACTTTTGGACTAGTTAAGCCTGCTTCTATTCTTCCTATTGTTGACTTTGGAATACCTGCGATATCAGCAAGTTGTTATTGTGATAATTTCAAACTCTGTCGTACCGTTTTAATTTGTGCAGCAATTTTACCTTCGAGTTGCAAACTTTGCACCTGGTCATCACCACGAATTTGAGCATATCGCTTTAAGGAGTCATTCATATTTTATCATCCCCTAATATAAACTTGGATCTATAGCACAATAACTTTCATAACATTCCTCTGCAGGTACAACATCCTCTCGTCTTATTAAACCAATATACTGTTTATCAAAATTATAAAGTAAAATGACTTTATTGTTAACCATAGCATGAAAGCTATCACTTTTCATTCCAAGAATTAACCTGTCCACCCACGAAAAGTAATAGGAACACGAACAAATACATATTTTTTTCGTCCTTTCCCATAATAAAAATAACTATAGTTGAAGGAGGAATGAAAGTGGCAAAGCATCATAACCAGCCAAATCCAGATGACCGCTCAGATAATGTGGAAAAATTACAACATAAGGTACAAGATACGATAGAAAATATTGAAGCGGCACATGACACCATGGAATTTGCTTCACCTGAAGAAAAAGAAAAAATTAAAGAAAAAAATCGTCGTAGAGAAGAAGCCATTTCGGGAATGAGAGCAGAAATAAAAGACGAAGCACGCGATCAACAATAGAATCCATTCTCATTTAAGAGGATCAAATAATAGATGGAATGCATACAGAATGAAACTTCTGTATGCATTTTTTCGTAAATATGGTGAATATCAAACGCCCATTCTCCTAAAAAATACTGAAAGCCATTACCTTTTAATAAAATGGTATAATATATCATAGGAAAAATTTTCGTAAAGGACCCATTGATTCATTTGCTTTTCAATAAATCATACATACAAAAGGTAGGTGATGAAGCACATATGCATTGGGTGAAAACAAAAATAAAGACGATCACTATTTGGTTTTCTATCCTAGTAGCAGCTGTGACTTGCTTTCTTTATTTTTATCCATTTCCTACAAAAATTAACGAAGAATTTTCAGCAATCCAATATCGCGTAGGAAAGCCAGATAGTGCGGAGAAAACGACAGTTAAAATAAATGGCACTTTGCAACGACCGCTATTTCGCAATCGCACCTTCAAGGGAGAATTCATGATCGACAATTATGAATTTACAAAAAATTACAACTTAATCGAACTTACCTTTCATCAAAACACAAGAAACGGAATAGCATCATTAGTCTATACAACAGTGGAAGATGGAAAGCCTATCTTAGAATCATTCGGTGCCATGTGGATTTCAGAAGATTTTGAGGAGCTGAATATCGTCGTTCTAGAGCCAATAGGAGAAAGCAGAAAAACTGGTACCGATTTAAGAATTTCAGCTCCCGCCAACAGTTATGAAGAAGCGATGGAGATCAATAAGAAATTATATAACGAGTAAACAGCAGTATCCACCTCCAGCTTATGATCAACCTTCATTCAACAAAATTCGATGAACTACGTTAAATATCGCTCTATCTCCTTTAAATTTTGGTGTTCATAAACATTTTCGATAATCGTCTCCAATGTGGAAATGTCTTGTTTTTTTATTTGTTCTGCCATTTTTTCAGGTACAGGAGCTATATATTTTGCGATCAATTTTATCGCTGTTTTGGCAAGGGCCTTGGTTTCACCTTGATGTATTCCTTGCTGTCTCCCTTTTTCTTGGAATCTCTCCGCTAACGTCATTACCAATTCGCTCCCTTCTGGATAAGTTTTCTCTACATGTTCTATGATATCACGAAAATCTTGATCTGTAAGTTCCCCAGCGGTATGAAAAATATATCGAAAAAAGGTTTCAAAATATTGAATGGCTGTAGTTTGATCTTCCAACTCAAGCAAATATTCCGTGGAACGTTGGATCGAGTTGCGTAGTATATCTTGCTCTTCTGTAAAGATATCGCGAAATATCGTCAGTAAAATCTTTAACTGCGCAACTCCTTTGATCTCTTCATCTTCATAGCTTGAAATATCATATAATATATATTCATAATCTGGAACATATTTCTTTACTTTTTTAGGTAAACTCATATATCCATCGATCAACTCACCTAATGACCGGGGAGTGTTCCATTTATCTTTGCCATGAAAAATCACTAATGGAATAATTATCGGTACATGAGACTGCTGCTCTTTCGTTTTTTTTGCCTGCCAAATTTCAATCATGTATTTCAGTAATTGAATGGAGATATTTTGACTGACAAAGCTTTTATGTTCAAACAGAAGATACAAGTAGCCTTGTTGTTCATTGATGTTTAATCGGAATAGCATATCTGAAAAGTGTTCTTGAAGGTCTTTGTTAATGAAACTGTCTTTTTGTGGTTGAATGGAGTTTAAATCGACAAGATTCAAAAGTACTGGCGGGAAATAATGTTGGATAAAATCTTTAACTACTTCCGAATTAGAAAAAGTTTCTTTAAAAAACTTATCATGCGGATTTTGAACATTCAATGTTATCATCTACTTTCTGTATCATAACAATCAAGGAACACATGTTCTGTCAATAATATATCATGTACATGCAAAAAACACAAGTATTATTTAATAATTGACAGTTATACAAAATTACCCTTTTATACAGCTAAAAAAAAGCCAGCCGCATGCTCCACACAACAACAACTCCTCCAACAAATTCACCCACACCAAACAATCAATCACTAAAATCCCTATTCGACTTACTTATCGAATCTTGCCTTCATATATAGATATCAAGCTGTGAATAATACTACACGTTCCGGTTATTATATGTACTGACTTACTATACTTAGAGGATAGTGGAGGGAAAACATGGTTAAGGATTCACATGCGCACAAGGAAAAAAGAAACGGTGTCGACAAAGTGCCAAATGAACAAAAAAGAAATAAAGGCAGATCAAATGCTCGAGGAGGAAGAAATTAATCATTAGGAATTACCAAGCATTCATCTAATCCCCCCCATTGGATTCGAAAAATCCCCATTTCTCAGAATAAGCAGGAGCACTCAAACTCCTGCTTATTTTCGTACCCAAAAATCAGACAGCAAAACCTAATTACATATAAAATTATAATAAAACAAAAAAATATGTAATAAACCATTGTAAATTTCAAACCTCCTCTTTATAATTTAAATTAATTATCTGGAGAGGAGGCTTATAATGCGTACATGGATAATAAATTTGTTTATTATCAGTTCATTTTTCCTTTTGTTAGGTTGTAGTGAACAAGAGCGAACAACAGAAGAAACATTCCAAAACCCAGTGTATGAACCAGTCCTTGCAGATCCATCCATCATAAGAGCAGACGATGGCTATTTTTATGCCTATGGGACAGAAGATGCTTGGGACGATGTCAGTAAACCAGTTCTTATTCCAATCGTACGATCAAAAGATTTAGTGGATTGGGAGTATGTTGGACCTGCTTTTGAAGAAAAACCGACTTGGAAAGGAGCCGGAAGTTTGTGGGCGCCTGATATTCAGAAAGTAGGAGATACCTATTATTTATACTATTCTCTATCCATTTGGGGAGATGCAAATCCGGGTATTGGCGTAGCTACATCTGAATCACCAACTGGTCCTTTTGAAGATAAGGGTAAGCTTTTTACAAGTGAAGAAATTGGTGTCCAAAATTCCATTGACCCTTTTTATTATCAAACAGAGAATGAATCTTCTTATTTATTTTGGGGGAGTTTTCACGGGATTTATGGAGTTAGATTAACAGATGACGGATTAGCCGTCGATGGTGAGAAATTTCAAATCGCAGGAAATGCGTTTGAAGCACCTTATATCATCAAAAGGGATGGCTATTATTACTTTTTTGGTTCAACAGGTAGTTGTTGTGATGGTGAAAACAGTACATATCAAGTGACGGTGGGAAGAGCGGAACAGTTAGAAGGTCCGTATGTAGACAAAGAAGGAAATGACTTAAGAAATAGTAGTGGGACGGTTATTTTATCCAAGCAAAATGATGGGGCAATCGTTGGTCCTGGACATAATGCCATCATCACAGATGACCATGGGGATGATTGGATCGTCTATCATGGCATTCATCGTGAAGACCCGACTTTATGGACAGGCGCTACAAGAAGACCTTTATTTATTGACCGTTTTAAATGGGAAGATGGCTGGCCTTATGTAGAAGGAAACCAGCCAAACACAGCAGAACAACAAGCGCCTATTATAGAATAAGAATTAAAGATGAAATATCTATCCCATTCATGATATGATATTATTACAATATTTTATATAATAAAAGGCGTGAGTGAATTGAGGAGTTTAGAATTATCATTTGAAGAGGCTCTAGAAGTTTGTAAAGCTATCTCTAATAAACATCGAATGGCAATCTTAAAATTATTAAGTGAGCGGCCGCATAATGTCAATGAACTATCTGAAAAGTTAGGCTTGCCTTTTTCCACAACTGCTGTCAATGTAAAAAAACTAGAAGAAGTTAACTTAATTAAGACTGAAATGGTCCCAGGCAGGGGGACACAGAAAATTAATACACGAAACTATGATCAAATTGTGATTGGTATTGGACCTATAGAACAAACAAACGAAAACATGATTACCTATGAAATGCCAATCGGTGATTACTTAGATTGTCATGTAGAGCCAAGCTGCGGTATTGTCGGTCTTGATGATTATATAGGCATGCAAGACGATCCTCGTTCTTTTTATGAGAAGGAGCGAACCGAAGCAGAATTAATTTTCTTCAGAATGGGATTTTTAGAATATCGTTTCCCTAATCGTGTTCCATTTGGAAGCAGAGCAACCCAAATTGAATTTAGTACAGAATTATGCTCGGAAGCCCCGCTCTATAAGCTGGACTGGCCATCCGATATTACCTTTTGGATAAATGATATCGAAATTGGTACATGGACTTCACCTGGTGATTTTGGTGGAGAAAGGGGATTTTTAACTCCAGATTGGTGGATGTCCAACCATACTCAATATGGATTGTTAAAAAACTGGAGGTTAAATGAAGAAGGAGTATTTCTTGATGGCGTAAAAATGTCGGACCAAATCACCATAAATGATATAAAAGTTCATGAGAAACCTTTTATATCATTTAAAATTGGAATAAAGGAAGATGCCGAAAATAAAGGTGGACTAAATTTATTTGGTTCAAAATTTGGTAATTATGAACAAGGAATACTAATGAAGGTAAGTCATAACAGTACTTCTGAACAATAAACAGCTTAGCTGAACCATTATTTTATTAATGGTTCAGCTTTTTTTAAAAACTTTTATTACAATAAAACTTGATATATGACAATTAAATATGTTACATTATGTTTGTTGGATCCAGTTATATATTATTTATAAGTAAGCGCTTAATAAAAAAAGAGGAGTGAACAAAGTGAAATTTTTTAAATTATCAATCTTTATGTTGTTGATGGCAGCCATTGTTGCTTGTAGTTCAGAAGGAGAAAATACGGATAGTGACAATCAAGGTAGTGATGAGCAAGATAATCAAAATACAGAAACGCAAGATATCACATTTTGGGCACCTTTCTCAGGTCCGGATGGTCCTAAAATGAAAGAAATTGTAGATGGATATAATGAATCTCAAGCCGATTACAATGTTGATTTTCAAATTGTTCCACAGTCCGATTATTATACAAATGTTGATTTAGCTTTTAATGGGGAAGAGAACATGCCGGATGCGATGATTATGCATGGGGATCAAATCTTCACATATTCTGAAAAAGGTGTACTTAAAAATTTAAATGATCTATTGGGCGACGAAACAACTGATCAATATCATGAAACAGCAATCGAGGGTGCTACAGTTGATGGGAATCTATATGGATTACCATTGGATATTCATCCATTAATGCTTTATTGGAATAAAGATCTATTTGAAGCTGCAGGTTTAGATCCTGAAACACCGCCAACAAATCGTGAAGAATTTATTGAATATGCACAACAATTAACAGATCCAGAGCAAAATCAATATGGTTTTGCGGTACCGACGCTATGGCCGCAACAATTTATTTTCCCAACGATTGTGGCACAAAATGGAGGCTCCTTATATGAAGATGGGCAAGTCAACTTCACATCAGATGCTGTAGTAGAAGCATTACAATTTGAAAAGGCTTTAATTGAAGAATACGAAGTGTCTCCTAAAAATGTGCAACAGGATGGGGAAGTAACCTTATTCTTGCAAGGGAAAAGTGCGATGCAGCTCAATGGTCCTTGGATGATGCAGCAATGGGAAGATGCAGGTATGAATTATGGTGTTGCACCAGTTCCGCAATTAGGTACAGAGCAAAATGCAGTTTTTGGTAACTCACACAATTTTGTGATTCCAGAGAAAACTTCAGATGAATTAACAGAAGGAATCTTAGATTTCTTAGGTTATGTACGTGATAATGGCATGGCTTGGGCAGAATCTGGACAAGCACCTGCTTCTAAACCTGTATACACAAGTGATGAGTTCCAAGAAGTGAATAAGCAGTCACCAGAGGTGGCCAAACAATTTGATTATGCTGTATTTAACCCGAAAGTTGAAAATTGGGGATTAGCAACAGATCCGTTAATGGAAGCTGTCAATGTTGCACTGTTAGGACAAGCAAGTGTGGAAGAAGCGTTAGAAGAGGCGCAAGAAAAAGCTTCCAACTCATTAGAGTAAATTTAGATGGAGAAAAGCAGCGACTTTGCTGCTTTTCCCCAGATTAAACAGGCTTTGTCGGAGGTGATTGTAAGTATGTACAATCAAAAAACAACATTAAAATCTAAATTTACATCGTTTTTATTTGTAGTACCCTATCTCTTTTTATTTATTTCGTTTCTATTTTTCCCTTTATTGTATGGGATTTATATTAGTTTTCACGATTATAACTTATTGTCTCAAGAGAATCCGTTTATCGGACTTGAAAACTATATGGAAATATTTTCTTTTGGGTCTTCGCTATCCGATTTATTTTTTGAAGGTTTATGGAAAACCATTCAGTTTGTTATCTACTCTGTGCCGCTGCTAGTTATTATTGGTTTAGGGTTGGCATTATTATTAAATAGCTTGCCAGGTAAGATTAGAGGATTATTTCGAACTATTTATTTTATCCCCTATGCGATTTCGGTTTCCGTTATATCTATTTTATTTCTATGGATATTAGATACGAATTCAGGTTTGCTTAACAATTTTCTGATGAAACTGGGCATATCGCCGATCGCATGGCTAACAGAACTGCCATATGCATGGATTTCCATTGTAGGGGCTACGATTTGGTGGACGATAGGTTTTAATATGATTATTTTTATCAATGCGCTTAATGAAGTTCCAGAAGAATTATATGAAGCATCTTCTATAGATGGTGCGGGTGCTTGGAGTAATTTTATTCATATCACATTACCATCCATCCGTCCGATTATGTTGTTTGTTGTGATAACGTCTACTATTGCATCGTTTAATGTATATGGACAACCTTATTTAATGACCAGAGGCGGACCGGGTGACTCTACTGAGGTTTTATTAATGAGTATTGTTGATCAAGCCTTTAACCAAAGAGAATTAGGATCAGCATCAGCTATGGCGATTTTAATGGCACTTATTATGATTGTTGTCTCCATCATCCAATTTAAAATCTCTAGTCCAAAGAAACAAGGAGGCAATTAAGATGAAACAATATGGGAAAAAGACGTTTCTAATTATTTTAGCCACCGTGATAGCCGCAATATTTTTAATTCCATTATTATGGATGATTTCGACTTCATTTAAAAATGACTTCGAAGCAATTGCTGGCGGTCTTAACTGGATCCCAAAGGATTTTACATGGGAGAATTATACCTATACTTTATTTTCGCAAGGTGTCGATGTCCCGATATTCACATGGATGTTTAATTCTATTTTTGTTGGTATCGCTGGCACAGTCATTATTGTAACCGTTGATGCGATGGCAGCTTATGCCCTTGCGAGGCTAGATGTTCCTTTTAAAAAGACGTTATTTAGTATTTTTATTAGTACTTTAATGATACCATTTGTTATCACTTTTTTACCTTTATATATGCAATTCAGTAATTTAGGATTATTAAACACTTACGCAGCATTAATCTTTCCATACACCGCAAATGCTTTTGGAGTATTTTTATTATTTCAATTCTTCAAAGGTTTTCCGAAAGAGTTGGAAGAAGCTGCAGTATTAGATGGAGCGAACAAATGGAAGATATTCACAAGGGTGGTAATCCCATCAGCAAGACCGATTATGTGGACGTTAGCGATATTTTCGTTTATGCAAATATATAATGATTTTTTATGGCCATTGGTTGCGACAAACTCACCAGAAATGAGAACGATCACAACAGGTATTGCTGTTATGCAGCAAGGTAGTTTTGTATCATCCTACGGAAAATTAATGGCACTAACCACGATTGCTACTGTTCCGATTTTAATTATTTTTCTAATCGGACAAAAACAACTTATCAAAGGTATTACACAAACAGGAATTAAGTAGATTTGGAGGTTTATAGATTATGGCAAACTTAAAAACAGAATACCCCACACCACAATTTCAGCGAGATAGATGGGTTAATCTAAACGGTGAATGGGATTTTGCATTCGATGATAACAATATAGGAATAAAAGAAAAATGGTATAAAGACTTTCCAAAAAAGATGAAAATCAATGTACCCTTTGCCTATCAAACAGAAAATAGCGGCATACATGACCCAAGTTTTCATGATACTGTTTGGTATCGTCGTTCATTTGATATCGATACGGATTGGAAAGGGGAACATATTCTATTACACTTTGGAGCGGTTGATTATCATGCAGCCGTTTATGTCAATGGACAGTTGGTTAAGCAGCATGAAGGTGGTCATACACCGTTTTATGTTGATATTACAAATTTTGTGGAAGTCACAGACAATGAGTTAGTGATTAGAGTAGAAGATCCATCTGAGGATGTGACCATTCCAAGAGGTAAACAGTATTGGCATGAAAAATCTGCATCTATTTTTTATACGAGAACAACAGGTATATGGCAAACAGTATGGCTGGAACCAGTACCTGCTACTCGAATCAAAACCATTCGTTGGACACCTGATATTGATGAGGGTAATGTCGATTTAGAAGCAGAACTAGCTAATCTATCTTTGGTGAATCAAGCACAATTACAAGTAGATATCTATTTTAATGAGAAAAAGATAGTTTCGGATACATTTGAAATCATGGAAGATTACTTGAAACGCAGCATCAATATTCGCAACCGTTTCACAGATAGAAGTAATATCCATGGTCCGGGTTGGTACTGGAGTCCGGAACATCCTAATCTATTTGATGTACAATTGACACTCTTGAATGATGGGCAATCGGAAGATATCGTTCATAGCTATTTCGGCATGAGAAAAGTCTCCATCGAAAACGGGAAATTCATGCTAAATAATAAAGCCTATTATCAGAAGTTAATATTAGATCAAGGATACTTTCGAGAAGGATTATTAACGGCTCCCTCCGATCAAGCTTTAAAAGAGGACATTCTTTTATCAAAGGAAATGGGGTTCAATGGTGCCAGAAAACATCAAAAAATCGAAGATCCTCGCTTTTTATACTGGGCAGATAAACTTGGCTTTTTAGTTTGGGGTGAGATGGCCAATTGCTCAGAGTATAGTGAGGATGCAGTAAGGAGAATTAGCAAAGAATGGGCAGATGCCGTAACTCGCGATTACAGCCATCCTAGTGTTGTTGCCTGGGTACCATTAAATGAGAGCTGGGGCATTTCTAGAGTGGCTCATGACAAGCAGCAGCAAGACCATTCCTTAGCCATGTATTATTTAACGAAATCCCTAGATCAAACGAGACCAGTCATTTCAAATGATGGATGGGAGCATACGAAATCTGATTTATGTACGATTCATAACTATAACGACCCAAGCAAAATACAAGAGCAATATAAAGATGTGAAGACTGCTATTCAAGCAGAACCAGCCAATCGCTCTATTTATGCTAATGGTTTTGAATATAACGGTGAGCCTATTTTAATAACGGAGTATGGCGGTATCGCATATAAAGTAGATAACACAGACGGCTGGGGGTATTCCGCTGTAGAATCTGGCGAACAATTAATCGAAGAATATGCGAAGGTAACCAACGCAATAGCTGAATCCCCTGTCATTCACGGCTTTTGTTACACCCAACTAACAGATGTTGAACAAGAAATAAATGGTCTGTTAACGTATGACCGAAAACCAAAATGTGACCTAAAACAAATTAAAGCCATTAATGATCGAATTAAATAGAAAACTCGTCGATTGACGAGCCTTTGGCGAAGTCAGAGACGTAGTTGCCCTTATCTATCTTCCTAAAATGGTCTACTACGTCGAGCATTCTTCCTTACTGACCATTACTTTCTGATACGGAAATAGAAGTGATAAAGAAGTGGTAATTAATATTGCCACTTCCTTTTTAACCCACATCCTCACCTTTTAAGAAAAAGTCAGAAATCCACCAAATTCCCTGCTTATAAACGCTACCGTTAGAATCCCTGACGGGAGTGACAGTCACCCAAAACAATTCATCTAATAACCTAATGCTGAGCCATCACTTCTAGGGTCTGACCCCGCAAATTTAACATTATTTTTATTAATTAATATAGCTCCTGCATGGCCCATTACATCGCTAAAAGCTTCAACAGTTTCTACTTTATGCCCATTAATCTCCAATGCTTTTCTCACTTTAGAAGGAATTCTATTTTCTACTTTCAACGTATTAGATGACACCCCCCAAGTTCTCCCATATAACCAACGAGGCGCTTCGATCGCTTCTTGTACAGTATAATTATAATCTATAATTCTTGTTACAAGAGCAGCTTGTGTTTGAGGCTGCCCTTCTCCCCCCATTGTCCCATAAATTAAGCATGGACGATTCTTATCAAAAAGCATTGCAGGATTTAATGTGTGGAATGTACGCTTTCTAGGTTCCAATCGATTAACGTGATCTTTTTCTAGCGAGAAAAAACAACCTCGGTTCTGAAGAAGTACACCAGTACCAGATGGAACTACTCCGGCGCCGTATTCATGATATATACTCTGAATCATAGAAACTGCATTCCCCCACTTGTCCACAACGCCAAACCAAACGGTATCCCCTTTCGGATCTAGTTGAGTAGATAATTCCCTTGTATTATCCAAATGAATGTTACTGGCTTGTATCTTCCCATATTCATTTGATAGTAATTTTCTAATAGGCGTATTAGAAAATTGTTGATCGGTTACCCACTTATCTCTGTCGCGAAAAGATAACTTCGTCGCCTCAACAATAAGGTGATAGTACAATGGATCCGTATTTTTTATTTGTGTTAAGTCAAATTGATTTAAGATATTTAGGATGGATAAAGAAGCGATGCCTTGCGTGTTTGGAGGTAAATTAAATGCAGTGTACCCTCGATAATTAACTGATATAGGTTCCACCCAATCTGCACGATGTGACATAAAATCCTCTATTCGAAGCATTCCACCTTCCTTAGCAGATTCAGCTGTCATTTTACCTGCAATCTCTCCTTGATAAAATGATTTCCCCTTATCTTCTGCAATTGTTTTTAAAGTATTAGCTAAATCTCTTTGATAAAATAAAGTGCCATCACGTATTCCTTTTTTTAGTGGATCAATAAAAATGGATGTAAAGTCATTATTTTCTGTGTTTTCAACATTTTGCTTCATAAAACCTTTAGCCATTCTTATTTGACTATCTGTAATGGGGTAGCCATTTTCTGCATAGTCTATGGCATCTTCTAATAATTTCGACCATTCCATATGTTGATCCATTGATTTCTCTGCATATTCATATGCTTCTCTCCACCCTGAAACAGCTCCAGGTACTGTATTTACCGCTAAATATCCTCGCTCAGGTATTGATTGATACCCTTTATTTAAATAGAAATCTCTATCGGCAGCAATTCCAGATTTTCCACTTGCATTAAGACCTTTAAGCTCCTGATTTTTCGCATTATATATCAGCCAAAAATTATCTCCACCTATCCCATTCATATGTGGGTATACCACTCCTAGTGTAGATGCGATTGCGATTGCAGCATGAATCGCATTTCCACCTTCTTGTAATATTTTCAAGCCAGCCTGAGACGCTAAATAATGCGGAGCAGTAACAGCCCCTTTCCGTGCCATCGTCGTAGGTCGATAAGCTTTCATCTAATTAACCTCCACTCATTAATTAACTTTGTTAAATTATACAGATTAAAAACATACTTTTGTTAATCATTTTAAATATTTTCATTAACAATAGTATCATATGTATGTTAGAATAACAATAAGGCATTTATTTTTCTTATCAAAGGAGAGACAGACAAAATGCAACACATACAACTTTTCTGGACTTTTTTCAAAGTCGGAATATTAGGTTATGGGGGAGGACCTTCCTCTATTCCACTTGTTCACAAAGAGGTAGTGGACCACTATAAATGGATGAATGACGATGAATTCGCTGATATTCTAGCAATTGGTAATACACTCCCTGGACCAATTGCAACTAAAATGGCTGGGTATATCGGCTATAAAGTTGCTGGGTGGTTAGGTGTTCTAAACGCGGTGCTTTCAACTATTATTCCATCTATTATTGCAATGATTGTCTTATTAGTTTCGCTAAGTACATTTAGTGAATTGTCCTTTGTAACTGGTATGACGAATGCAATTATCCCTGTTGTGGGCGTGATGCTCTTCATATTAACAAAAGATTTTTTCATGAAATCAAAAAAAGATCTCGGTTGGAAATTTAGTATAATCCTTACAATAGGTAATCTTATTTTATTACAATTCCTTCAAATCCACCCAGCAATTATTATTGTCGTGTCCCTTTTATTAGCGTTTATCACTGCGGAAAAAAATCAAGAAACAGGAAAGGAATAGATACATATGATTTATTGGGAGATTTTTATTGCGTTTTTTATACCTGGGATAATTGGCTACGGCGGAGGACCAGCAAGTATTCCATTAGTTCAAAATGAAGTAGTAAACCGATTTGATTGGCTTACCATTTCCGAATTCGGGGAAGTGCTCGCTATTGGAAACGCCTTACCCGGACCAATCGCTACAAAAATGGCAGGATACATCGGATATCAACAAGCGGGTATTCTAGGTGCAGGAGTAGGTGTTTTTGCAACCGTTGCTCCATCACTCCTTTTAATGATAATTCTGCTAAGAATTTTATATAAATATAAAAACTCACCGAAAGTAAAAAGAATGACAATGTACATACGACCAACCATTACCATACTTTTAGGTGTCATGACATACCAATTCTTTTTCCAATCCTATGAAAAAGAGGGATGGCTACAAACCGGATCCTTAATTTTGATTAGTTATTTATTACTTACAAAATGGAAAGTGCATCCTGCATTTGTTATTCTAGGCGCACTCGGATATGGTGCCATTTTTTTAGCATAGGCTTTTAGATTGCCAACAGACCTTCGACTGGGTCTGTTTTTTAAAGTTTTAACCCCTTTCTATTTTTAAAGCGACGTAATAATATATGACTCTCCACTCTAGTAATCCCTTTTAGGCTATATAGTTCTTTGTTTATAAAAGATTCCAGTTTGGTGAAATCTTCTACTAGCACGTGCATGTGTAGTGTACTTGGACCAGTCATTTGATAACAGCTAGCAACACTAGGATTCTCCGCTAAGCTCTCAGCAACATCCACTAATGAAGAAGGCTCACAATCTACTTCAAAGAAAGCAGACACTTGCTTTCCTACTTTTTCCGAGTTAATGACTGCACTAAACCCCTCTATAACTTCTTCCTCTATTAATTGATTCACCCTCTCCCTTACAGCTACTCGAGATAAACCGAGTTCTTTTCCTATATCTACATAAGACATTCGCCCATCGTTAGCTAATAGCTCTAATATTTTTTTATCCTTTTCATCAATCTTCAAATTCAACATCCTTCCGTAAACTTCCTATTTCATATAGAATCCTACGGAATATACAAAATGTCAAGAAAAAGGCTATTTAGCTTCCGAATCGTAAGTAAATGTAATAAAAAAAAGGGCAAATATGATAATGCCCTTTTCTTAAGTTCGTACTTTTGGTATGGCTTCCGGCCAATTTTTTTGTACGTATTCCCATGATTTAGTTATTTTTTTATTCACCGTACTAAATTGTGAACGCGCCTGATTTATTTCTTGCTGATAATCTATTTGATTTTCTTGAATACGACGTCGAGCCAAACTGATTTCTGGTGATGACAATTGATCTACGCCATTTCTTTTCATCCAAGCACCATCCATCATTATATCGCGCATATTTTCACCATTTTCATAATAAACCACTTCTGAAAAAAATTGCTCGGGAAGGAGATCTTCATATGAAAAAGCTAAAAAGCTAGCAGGTTGATTCTCCGATAAAAAATCATGAACCCAATCTTTCTTCGATAAACTTGTTGGAGTGATCATTCTTATAAAAACCTCTTCTGCTGTTAGCCAATTTTCATGATTGTCAGTTGCTAATCTGCTTACTCTTGCTGCTTGTCGCATTAACTCAAAGGCATTTAACGTACCACAATTAAAGCCATCTGTCCCTAGATGCCAATCCACGCTCTGAGATTGATAAAGATGAATCGGGCAAATCCCTGATCCAAGGTGTAAATTACTGCACGTACAATGGACTATACTTACACCTCGATCACTCATCAGTTTCCGGTCTTCTTCAGTGGTCCAAATGGCATGAGCAAACACCGTTTTTTCATCTAATAAGCCATATGAATCTATACGTTGCAGCAGAGATTCCCCTTGTTGCTTACTATACGTCCACTGTGTATGAGATTCGAGTAAGTGTGAATGCCAACCAAGCTCAAATTCATTTTTCATCTTACTCGTCCGTTCTAATAATTCATTCGAACAACGCTGAACACCATCTACCCCTAATGATATAGTAATTAATTTATTTTGCTCATAACATCTCATTAACCTACATATTAAGCTTTCATAGTTGTCGATCTCACTAGTAGAGTCATTTTCTTTTGGATAAGCTTTGTTAAAAGGCAAGGAATCTAAGTAATTTCGATCTGAAAACATTGGAGCAAGCACCGTTCTTAATCCGAGTTCCCTATATGCTTGAACAGCTGCATCTATTCCTTCTTCTGTTAGAGTAGGTCTTTCCGAAAAATGATCTACCGTCATTTGATAACCATTTCGTAAAAGTTCATAGCCATGTAGTAAGGTGCAATCATAAATAAGCTCAGTCGAGCGATTTTTCCCATAAGCTATTGCTTCAAGCATATATAAATCTAACGGAACGGCTTCTACGGTTCGTTTCAAAATCCCTGTATATGAATGACTATGACCATTGGAAAATGGAGGAATAAAGTACATATCACTTGCATCCCAAACCTGTATATCTTCCAAAAAGCTATTTTTTTCCTCAAACACATCTGGTTTACTTATTGCTTTTACCTTTCCATTCTCTATAAGGAAAGACTTTTTTTCAAAAGTAGGTTTTTGATAATGTAACGTAAACACATTCGCATTTTTTATCATTATGCTAACTTGTCCATCTTTCATTTTTTTCACCCTTTTATAAATATCACGTTATTTCCCATAGAGTAAATTTGGCAAGAATAAAGCAACCTCTGGAATATAAGTGATGATAGCTAACACAATTAAGGATATTGCAATAAACGGTATCATTCCTTTCGATAATTTAAGCAGACTCTGTCTTGATATCCCCATTAAAACAAATAAATTTAATCCAAAAGGTGGCGTAAACATTCCAATAGCTGAATTAACCGTCATAATAACCCCTAAATGAACGGGGTCAATCCCGTATGAAATACCAATTGAATAAAATAACGGTGCTAAGATAACAATTAGCGATGATCCATCTAGAAACATTCCTGCTATTAAAATAATAATATTAATTAATAATAAAATCATAATCTTATTATCTGTTAAAGCCGTTATATACTCTGTTACACTTAGCGTAATTTGCTCTACAGTAAGGTACCAGGATAAGACAGAAGCAGAAGCTAAAATAATCATAACTGTTGCTGTTGTTTTACCTGAGTCCACTAACACTTCAAACAAATGTTTCCACTTCATTTCTCGATACACAAACATCGTAATAATAAATGCGTAAATGACAGCAACTCCTGCTGATTCGGTCGGAGTAAATAACCCACCGTAGATCCCACCAATAATAATAATAGGAATTCCCAAACCTAGGAATGCATCTTTTATTCTGTACATAATTTCTTGTAAACTCCAAGGCTCATTGCTGACTAACTGATTTTTTTTACCGTAAAGGATACAATAAATGATAAAAACAACAGCAAAAACTAAACCAGCACTAAGCCCAGCAATAAACAACTCACCAACTGATGTACCTGTTACTGCACCATACACTATCATCGTTATACTAGGTGGTATGATAATTCCAAGAGATGAAGTCGAACCAATTAAACCAGTAGCAAATGATTCTGGATAATTTTTTTTAATCATTGCCGGCAGCATCATACTGCCGATTGCTACAACAGTTGCTGGGCTTGACCCTGATATAGCACCAAAGAATAAACACGCAAGCACCACTGAAACAGACATCCCGCCGGGTACTTTACCAATTAAAGCATTTGTTAGTGCAATGACTCGCTGCGAAACACCACCTCGACTCATAATATTTGCGGCTAATATAAAGAGGGGAATAGCCATAAGAGGAAATTGATTTAAGCCCGAAAACATTCGTTGCACAACCGTCTCAGCAGGTATACCATTAAATCCCATTAACATAACCAGAACCGACCCGGCTATCGCAATAAACATTGGCATTCCTGTGAATACTAAGATGAGTAATAGAATAAAAAACCAAATCATTCAGCTTCCCCTCCTTTCGTTGGTATGTGATGCGTTCTCATCCATTCAAAGATATTTATGATTAATCGAATCGACATTAACCCTGTGCTTAGGGGAAAAATCAAGTAAACCCACCACATTGGAATTTGCATTGCTGGTGATATTTGTGAAGTCGCACGAAGCGACTCCACTATTCCCCATCCAAGATAAGTTACAATAAAAGTAAACGCTAAAGACGCAAAATTTTGCAAGGCATAAATCATATGTGCAAACCATTTAACAGAAGAAGTTTCAAATATAGAAACAGCAATATGTTCATTTTTTGTAATGGCTAATGATGAACCTAGCATAACAATATATATAATAATATAACGTACAGCTTCTTCTGCCCAAACAACTCCAGAATCAAAGAAGTAACGGAGTACAACATTAACAAAAATGATAACGGAGGTTAAGAAAATTCCTGATGCGACAATTACTTTTTCAATCCAGTCAAAATAAAGAATTACCTTTTGCATGTTAACTAACCTCCTGTTCCCATTTACTCATTCATTGATTCGACAATTTCATACGTTTTATCTAACAGATCTTGACCAATTTCATCGGCAAATTCATCATGAACACTTCTTGTTTGTTCTTGGAACATTTCCGATTGTTCTGGAGTCAATTCGTATACTTCTACACCATAATCCTCAATTGTTTTAATAAAATCTTCTTCCTGAGCCATCGTTTCTGAACGTTCAAATTCTGCAGCTTCTTGAGAAGCATCTAAAATAACTGTTTGAATATCAGACGGTAACTGCTCAAACCATTCTTTACTTAATAAAAATGCATAAGCTAAATATCCATGATTGGATAAAATCGTATAATCTTGTACTTCATAGAATTTCATTTTCACAATAGAAACTAGCGGATTTTCTTGTCCGATGACTACATTTTGCTGAAGTGAGTTATATGTTTCAGCAAAAGAAATTGGTACAGGATTTGCACCTAATGCTTCAAACTGTTTAATCACTATTGGACTTTCCATTGTTCTTATTTTTAACCCTTCAAAATCAGATGGTTCCTCGATTCTTTCATTATTAGTAAATTGCTTGAACCCACTTTCCCAAAAAGATGCACCTTTTAATCCAATGTCCTCTAAACCAGCTAATAATTCTTTACCTACTTCACCATCAAGCACTTCATACGCAGCCTCTCTAGATGGAAAAATGAATGGTAAATCAGGTAGTTGCATTCTCGCATCAAACGTTGATAGTTTTGCAGTTGGAATAATACCTGATTCTACACTGCCATTCTGTATTAGCTCTGCTACTTCCACATCATCCCCCAATTGACCTGATGGAAACAGTTTTACTTCTACTTGACCATCTGTCTCTTCTTCCACTATTTCTTTAAACTTCTCTGCACCAATATGTTGTGGACTATCTGCAGCTAAATCATGGTGTAACTTCATTTCGTAAACTTCTTTTTCTTCCGCTTCCGAAGCAGACGCCTCATTTTGCTCAGATGTTTGATTGTTTCCACAACCAACAATCAATAAGATTAATCCGATAAAGACAGATAACTTCAACATTTTTTTCATGTACATAACTTCCTTTCTTCTAATGTTTTATTGTTTAACCCGATTTAAAAGCGGGGAAAACCCATCAATATGTGCTTCTACTGTATTTTCATCACGAATAGAGACCGCACCAGGTGTACCTGTCAAGATAATATCACCAGGTAAAAGAGTCATAACTTGTGAGTGAAAAGAAACGATAAACCACGGGTTATAACGCATATTTTTCACTTTATTTTGATGTGCCATTTGCCCGTTGTGAACAGTTCTGACAGTTAATTCACTTACATCTTTAATTTCTTTATTTGTCACCATTTCTGGACCAAAGCTAAAAAATGTATCAAAGCTTTTCGCTCGTGTTAAATATCGTTGATTCTCTGCATGAATACTCGCCTCTGTCATGTCCAATGCAGTAGTAAAACCTGCTACTACATTCTTCGCTTCCTCTTGACTAATATTTCGACATTCTTTCCCGATAACAATTGCTAATTCAGCTTCTGCTGTCGTATTCGTAGATTGATGAGGAATTTGTATCGTATCTTTTGGGCCAATAATGGTTGTGTCAGGTTTCATAAAACTGACTGGATCTTGATAAGATATCTCTTCTAATGATTGATGACTAGGATCAAAATAATTCATTCCCACTCCCCAAATCTTTCTCGGCTTCCGATATAATGGAGCAAATTCAATCTGATCCTTTTCAAGCGCAATACATCGTTCAAACATACTCTTTCCCACTGAATCATACCAATCTTCCAAACTCTCTAAATGCTCTCCTGCGATTAGCTCAAATAATGTACTTGGCCAATTTTTATTTTCCATATCATTTAACGTTTCAATTAGAAAAATAACGTCATGATGGATAATAGCCGCTTTTTCCTCTCCATCATACTTAACAGTAGCTAGTTTCAACTCATCACCTCCTTAAACACCTTTCATCACTTTTTCTTGATCTCTTTTAAGCACAAAATCTTTTACATAATCTATCAATTTGCCATCTTGATTTGGACCAGCTATAAACGATAGCCCCACCGGAGCACCATCTACCTCTATCGAAGGAATGGTTACTTGAGGTAAACCATTTAATCCAGCTATACTCGTCATCATCAGTAATTTATTTCGATGAACTTGTAATTCTTCTCCACTTGTACCAAGTAACGGAGCAATATTAGGCGATGTTGGCATAACCATTATGGTATCCTCTCTTAGTAACTCTTGTGTTGCTGACTGTATGTCTTCACGTTTCTGTTTTGCCCATTGAAGTTGCTGTCTTGTAATCGTTTTTGTCCACATAAAACGTTCCATAATGCCCGGTCCAAAAACCGGATTCACTTTCTCAATCCAATCACCATGATTTCCCCATATTTCATAGCCTTGGATGATGCGAAATGCTTCCATCCACGATTTCAACTCACCTTTAGCTAAACTCATTTTTCTCCTTTCATTTGTTACGAATGATTCCTCCATTTCAGACTTGATGTTAGAATCGATTAATTCCCATACATCCTCAGGATAAATAATGGTAGAAAAACTCTCTCTTGGTTGATTTATCTGCCGAACCAAAGTTTTTACAACATTTGCTAATACATTCACATCCTTCGTCATAACGCCTACCGTATCAAAACTTTGGGCTAATGGAATAACGCCTTTCATGGAAATAGCATTATGCGATGGTCGATAACCATAAATACCACAGTAACTAGATGGTATACGAACACTTCCTCCCGTATCTGTACCTAAAGCAAAATCAACTAATCCTGCTGCCACAGCAACAGCAGAACCACTAGATGATCCTCCCGGAATTCTTTTAGGTTGCTTGGGGTTAACAGGGGTTCCAAAAAAGTGATTTTCTCCATTTAAACTGTACATTAATTCATCTGTATGAGTTTTACCGACTAATTCAGCTCCATTATTCAAAAGCTTCTCTATTACAGAGGCATTGGAACGTGCAGGCAAATGTGTCCTTCTCCAATACGGATTACCGGCACTTGCGATGCTCCCTTTAATATCAAATACATCTTTCACTGCAAAAGTATAAGAGTTTAAAAGTCCTTGATATTTTTTAGGTATTATACAATCTTGATCAATAAATGCCCGCCACTGATCTTCCATTCTTGCACCTCCAACTTTTTAATATGTCTATAACTATAAACCTTGGCTCTTCATGACGTCAATAAAGTTTACATTTATTGTAGCTAAACATAACTAACACCAATATTTTTATGAAAAATAACAAAAATCACGCGTTATTCAAGCTAATTTAAGCCATTTATATCATATATTTTAAAAAACGATTTCTTAATAACGTATTTATTGTTATATTTTCTTACAACGATTAAGCGGTATTACGATTCTTTTAGTATAGTAATCTATAAGAGAAACTAACGAACTAATTATTCGCTGGGGGAAGATAGAATGAATTTAACAATTCCACAGGCTTTAGGTGTTTATCCTTTTTCTGAAGCGAAACTTATAGCTGGAGGGAACGGTATAAACCGTTCGATTACTGCAGTAAACATAATGGATGCACCAGATATTCATAACTGGGTAAAAGAGGGCGAACTTTTATTAACCACTGCATTTATAATAAAGGATAATATTAACAATGCTGTCGAAATGGTTTCACAACTTCACCAAAAAAAATGTGCAGGTCTTGCTATAAAACTAGGAAGATATTGGAGTGAAATTCCTGACAAACTCATAGATATTGCTAATAAATTGCAATTTCCTATCTTTAAACTGCCGTATTCTTATACATTTTCTGATCAAATCAAGGCACTCTATGATGCTGCACATTTGCAGAAGGAAAACTGGTTAAAAGAAAAGCTAGTTTACCAAAAAGAATTAATAACTTTCTCTCACGACGAAAAGAACTTAGATCAATATTTAAATATTGTTTCTAAATTTATTCATCACCCTTTTGCAATCATTACCAATCAAGCTGATGTACTATATAATCAAACAAACACTAACGAAACTGAATTAATTCAAAATTGGTATGGATTAGAAAGAAGTACAAAAGTAAAATCGAAAGACAATATCTATTATCAAATTGAATTACAAAACGAAAGGGAAAAATATGGTTATCTGTTTATTATGATTCATTCACAATCAGCGATAACGAAGGAAGAAGAATTACTTTTCTTTCAAATTGGTGATATTTTAACTGATTATTTAGCTAAAAAAAAGCTATCAAATCCTAAGCAACTACTTGATCAGACATTTAGTGTATTAATGCAGCGATTGCTAAATAATGAAATCACAACCGATTACTTACGCGAACAATTAAAAGGAGAGAATAAGGCATTACTCTCGTTACCTTATTGGGTCATCATGACAAGTGATAAACTTAAAATGAATCAAATGAATTTTCAGCATATTCAAAAGGAAATAGAAAATCATCCTTATTTACAAAATTATGATACAAAGCATGTAATCTTTAAGGGAAAGATGATTACTATGTTGTTTGATTCTAATCAAGACAAGACTCATTATCATAAAACAAATCAATTTATTATCCCGTTACAAGAAGTGTTACAAGCATCCAATATGAAACACCAGATCTCTATGACTATAAGCAAAAAGAAAGAAAAGATTGAAGCTTTATACGATAGTTATAAAGAATGTTTACAAGCAAAACAAACCGCAGATGTTATGGATTATGAAGATCCTGTGATTATGTGTGAAAATCTTGACTTTATCAGTTTATTTCATCATATACCAGGTCATTTATCAGACAGTTTTTATCAAAATACATTGGAAGCTTTTCTTAATCAAGATACAACTTACGAAAAAGACATGCTAACAACTCTAGAAACGTACATTGAATGTAATGGTAATATAAAAGAAGTCGCAAGTAAATTATTCGTACATCGAAATACAGTAGTTTATCGTCTTGAAAAGGTTAGCACACTTCTAAATATAGATTTGAAAAATATTAACGATTTACTTCGTATTAAAATGGCGTTAGTTTTTCAACAAATTAAAAATATCAGGTGAATCCACCTGATATTTTTATAATTTCGTTAGTTTTAAAGCAATCTGAACTTCTAATGATGCTTCGGGATCATCAATATGAACCTCAAGCAACTCATTTATTCTCTCTAATCGATACAGGATTGTATTGTAATGTGTAAATAACCGCTCAGCTGTCGCACGTGCATTTTTATCTTCTGCAAAATAAGCTTCTAAGGTTTCCAAATACATATCTCTTCGGCGATTTTTAAGAATTGGACCTAATAAACTATCAATATAAATAGCGACTTCTTCTGATTTGGGTAACAAATATAAGAGCCGATATATATGCATCTCATCAAAATAAAGGCGTCTTTTTGCAAAATGATATTGTTGATATATATTTTTCACTTGCAATGCTCTTTTATAACTTTCTTGGATATCACTGGCTGCATGTACAACAGGACCAATACATAATACAAATGCTTCCTCTTCATTTTTTTTATAATGGAAATAACGATCAATTTCTTCCTCGATCATAGCGATTGCCTGCTCCACTTTATCTTCAGTATCGTCCACAATAATAAAAACGATTTCTTCTTGATAACAAGTTGCCATAATATTACTTTTTATTAAATTATCTAAATTATTTTTTAGTAACATTAAATCTTCTTCTTGAGGTAAATATGCGTCTAGATCTAATAGAAAAACTTGAATACTTTTATCACGGAGGTTAATACCAAATGTATTCTTTTGATCAGCCTCCTCATCAAAAACTACATCATCGCCACGAAGTAGGCTTTTTACAAATTGATCCATATATTTCTCTTCCATTTTTGTTTTTACATGAATATGCTTTAACTCCATATGTAACAGCGTGCTAATTTTTTCAATTGTTAAATAATCGATTTCTGTTAAGTTATAGTTTGTCTCTAGACATGCAATAAATGGTATATGTGACAAAGATCGATATTGAGTTAACGGGAGACCAAATGCAGTAAAACTTTCTTCTCTAATATCGATTTCAGTCGTTCCTGTTCCTACTTTCCTCTCTAATAGATTGGCTAATTGAATTAATTCTACTTGTTCTAACACCTTAGATAATAGCGGTGCTATAATCCCCCCTTCTAGATCTTTCACAATTAAAGGGTTCCCAATTGTTTGCTCTAACTGAGATATCACTTCGTCCATTTTTTTACCTACTACAAGAGAATTAGTAAATTGCTCTAATCGATTATAAATGGTAACTAAGTGCTCTGATTCCTGATAAAAAATTTCTTCCATTGCCACACGGACAACATCAGAAAATACAGTGGTTGGTTGAATGGCAACTACAGGGAATCCAAGCTGATCCGCTCGTTCTAAAACTTCCTCAGGAATCGTTTTTAAAAATCTCTTTACTTTTATTCCAATTCCAGCAACCTTTTTTTCATAAAGCTTCTCTATAAATGTTACAAGATCTTTTGGTTTGTCTCGAAAAGGATACCCTGTCGTCATAATAAATTCATGCGGACGAACAAAATGATCTACATCTGGAGATCCGACAATATTTATTCTATTGATGATTGAGTATTCCTTTTGTTTTCCTGCAACTAATTTTGCACCAGCTAGCGGTTCTATTTTTAAAAAATCTTGAATCTTTAAGCCTCGTTGGTTATTTGCTTCTGTCATGTTTTCCACCAACCTGTAATATATAGTAACGACAAGATCATATTCAAATGCTACTGTCACCTTTATTTTACACGTTAACTCTCGATCCTTCTAGTTAGCATAATATTGTTGCCATGTTTCATTACCGATAACAGCACCATAATGCCTTCTAATATTTTTTAAACTTGGTTCATAGGCATCATCAAACGCTGCTGTTGTCGCATCCTCTATCACAACAACATGATAATCCAAATGGTGAGCGTCACGAACAGTGGATTCTACACAAGTATTCGTGTTAATCCCCGCAAAAATTAAAGTCTCAATTTTCATCGATTGAAGTTTTTGGTGTAATTCTTTATTAATAAATGCGGTGTATCGATGTTTTTTAATCACTATATCCTCTTTCATTGGTTGTATGTGATTATAGAATTCTACGCCCCATGTTCCTTCACGACATGTATTAGGATGTTTTTTTGCTATCCTCCTTTCCTTCCAAGCCCCATCGCCGTCGTTTTCATCATTATGTTCCATTTGTACGAAAATAATGGGGATTCCTTCTTTTCGAGCAAGTTCAATCATAGACAGTATCGTGGGTTCTAATGCTTGGTAGCGTTTAACATCTACCCCTGATTTGGCAAATGCTCCTTGCTCATTCACAAAATCATTTTGCATATCAATAATCATTAAGGCCGACCTTTTCTCAAGGCACAATTTCTTAGGATTATAGCACATCTTTTTTTCCTCCTTATGATAGGAAAATAATTCACAGGGAAGATAACTCCCTATGAATTATTCAATAATTTATTGTGGTAAATATTCATTTGTATAGTACCGTTCTAAATCAGCCCTTTCGCTAATTAGATTACTACTTTCTAAAATTTCTAATGTATTATTCATGTTTTGCTCCGTCATCGTTCCATATGCTTCATTATCAAATACTGAAATTTCTTCAAGTAAATCCAACTGACTACTGACCGTGTTTTCATCAGTTGCATCAGGGAATAATTCTAATACAATCGAAATAGATTCTTCCTTATTTTCAAAAGTATAATGGAATGCTTCATCAATAGCAGCTAAAAATCGCTTAACCGTATTCGGGTTTTGATCAAGAAACTCCGTATTCCCTATCATCGTTAAACCTGACAAATCATACTCAAAATCCGCTAAATATAATGGTGTTAAGTCAACACCTAATTCCTGTTCAAAAATCGGATATTCATTTGTCGCAAAGATAGCAACCGCATCTACTTCTTTGTTTAAGAAAACACCATTCCTTGCCGAAGTTTCTACTTGCACAGCGTCTACTTGCGACGCATCTACATCATGACTGTCTAGAAAGTTCGGAAAAATGTTTGTAAAAGTTGATGAAATAGACATTGCTATTCGCTTACCTTCTAAATCCTTGGGTGTTTCTACTGGTGTATCAGGATGTGAAGCAATCATTATAGGGGAACGATTCATATAGGATGCAATCATTTTTATCGGCATATCTTGTTCAATACCTTGAGAAGGCTCTACTGTCGATGTAATCCCGAAGTCATCCTGTCCTTGTGATATGGTTTGCATAGTATTAGTTGATCCATTGCCTTCCAACACTTCTACTTCCAGGCCATATTTCTCAAAGATACCTTTTTGCTTGGCGACAAAAAACGGAGTAAATTCTCCTTTAAATCTCCAATTTAAACGCAATGTAACATCAGTGACTTCAGGTTCTCCTATTTCTATCTCATCTTTATTCTCTACCTCAACAACATCTGCCTCACTACCTGTATCCTTTACTTCTTCCTTCTCATTTTGTGGCTCTTCCGGCTCTTTTGCACCGGATGTCTCCTCCTGACAAGCGACTAGCACCATTAACGCCATCAACAAAGTAGTTAATACTAACCATTTCATTTTTTTCATCGTATCTCCTCCTAATTTTCTGCTAATATACCTTGAGATTGGAAAATATCACGAATTTCATTTACATTTTCACTAAATATATCATTTGAGCGTGTGTGGTTATCACGAGGTCTTGTTAATTGAATCGGTAATTCCTTTAAAATGGTTCCTGGGCGTTCTGACATCACAATTACTCGATCAGATAAAAATACAGCTTCTTCGATACTGTGCGTAATAAAAACCGTTGTAAATTTATATTTATTAGACAGCTTCAACAAATCATACATCATCTGTTCCCGTGTTAAAGCGTCTAAAGCTCCAAAAGGCTCATCCATTAATAATAATTTGGGGTCTTGGATTAACGCTCGACATATAGATACTCGTTGACGCATGCCCCCTGATAATTCATGTGGATATTTATTTTCAAATCCTTTTAGACCTACCGATTCTAATAATTCTAAGGCCTTCGCTCGATTGGTTTGATGATTGCTGCGATCAAACCAAGTAATTCCTTTTAATTCTAAAGGGAGGGTGACATTATCCAAAACAGATCTCCAAGCAAGTAAGACATCCTTTTGAAAGACAATAGCTGCCCCATCTGCAATTCCTTTCAATTCACTTTCATTGACTTCTACAGATCCATTAGAGGGTTTGTCCAATCCGGCAATAATTCTCATAATGGTACTTTTACCACAGCCGCTCGGACCTACTACTGACAAAAATTCTCCATTTTCAATGTTTAAATGTATATTTGATAATGCTTGGATATCTCCTGTCTTTGTATGAAAAACCTTGTCCACAGCGTATAGTTGTAAATAATTAGACACTAATGATCCCCCCCTGCTTTATTGGCGTGATACCATGGCATCAGCAACCTTTCTAATAGATGGACGATTAAGAATAACACGATCCCGACGATCGCCAAAACAACAATTGTAACGAAAACAAGCTCTGTATCCAGCCTGGCATTCGCGGTTAATTGCAGATAACCTAAACCTCTTTCTGACGCAACAAACTCACCAACAATCGCCCCGACTACTGCCAAGGTCACACCTACTTTGAATCCTGCAAAAAGATGTGGCAACGCATTTGGAAGCCGAAAATAAATGAATATTTTCGCTTCTGATATTCCTAGCGAACGCCCTAAATCATGCATTTCCTTATCCAATGATCGAAAGCCATTGACAGCATTTATTACTACTGGAAAGAATGAAATTAAACAAGCTAGGATTACTTTGGTTATTAAGCCATAACCAAACCAGATAACCAAGATCGGAGCAATCGACACCATGGGTAAACACTGAATTCCGATAATAATTGGATAGATGGAATTAGCGAGATATCGAGAATACACAATCGTTATAGCCATCGGTATACCAATCAGCAAACTAAGCCCAAAACCTAATATCACTTCTGTTAATGTCGCAATCGCATGACCCCAAAGCATGGATATTTCCTTCACTAACCTGCTAACAATCTCTATTGGTGATGGTAAAATATAGGCTGGGATTTCTAATAACTTTGATAATATCTCCCAAAGGATAACTAATCCGACCAAAGTTAAAGCCGCCCAAACGGATTTTGGAATAACAATGAGACTCTTTTTTTCACCTTGTATACGCCGAATCCTATCTATCTCCATTTTACTTTCCACTTCCTCACCTCCTTATTTCTACTCATAAAGTAACAGCTGCCTTTTTTATCGGTGCAGGTGCTTCGGCTAACAACTCCCTTTCAGCATCAATTTTATATAAAAAGGTATGCTTTAATTTTTTTAATTCACTTTGAACTCGTGAATTTGAAGGTGCTTTTTGTAACCATTCCAAAATATTTTCAACCTCCGCTGGTTCATAAAATCTTTGCACATAGGCTAACAGTTGGCCATATTGAAGCATATTTCCACTTCCTAATGGATTAAAAAAATCACGAAGGTTATCCGATCCGACTTGAATGGGTACACCTGCTGATGACAACTCTTTAATTCTTGTCAAGGATCGCGTAGCAATTGCTGTTGGACATGTAGTGACAGACATTCCTGATTGCGCTACAGCTTCAATCGTTTTCGAAGCTAGATCATCCTTGACATTCGCTAATGAACAACAGTGGATGGCCGTCATTTTCTCTCCTAATTCTCTCTCCTTTGTCACTTTCGCCAAATAAGGTAAATGGAAATCATCTATCCTGCCCGTTTCATCAGTATGAAATTCAATCCAGTCGACACTGGCTTTTTCTGCAAGATCCATTATTTTATCGATATGTGCTTCACCATCTTCATCCATGCTTGTATGCCCACCGATACCATCGACACCTAACTTTATCGCTTCCTTTAATAGCACTTCTGTTTCCGGAAAACGATCAAACCCTTCTTGGTTAAAAGCCACAATATCAATTACTATTTTTTCCTTCCATTCTTCTTTCAGTTCTAATAAGGCTTCTAACCCTCGTAATTCAAATAATGGGTCGACATCGACATTTGTTCGAACATAAGAAGTTCCATACTGATACATTTTTTCCAATGATTGAGCAGCCGCTTGCTTTATTTCTGCTTTCGACCGCATCATCTTTATGTCCCTTGTCCAAGCTGCTCTTACAGGTGCTTCAGCATCTTTATATTTTTGATTCTCTGGTAGAAACCCTTTATCAATGTGGGTGTGATAATTCATCCATCCTGATATTTGCATCAAACCGCTCCTTTGTTAGTCATTCTAATTACAGGTGCAACTAAATTTGCTCCTTGTGGGCCTTGGTGTTCTGATCCCGCTGAGCATAATATTCGAGTCTCTCCGATATAACTACCTACCACTGCATTAGCAACTGCTTTAGCTACAATTCCTGCGTGCATAGCTAATGCATCTGAATGCATGGTATGTCTTCGTTCACGAATTGCAGAAATAGCGTCTGCTCCAGCATTGACAAATACTTGTACCACTTGATCTTGTACTTCTTTCTTTAAATAACCTTTCTGATTTATGCCAATATCTTCAAATGCGTGATAAAGCCCTTCTAAGTCTAATGCATCCTCCATCACACCTGATCCAATTAACAAGTCACTCGAGGAAGCTTTTGTGTTTCCCATCACAATCACTCGAGCCGATGTTTGCTCCTGACCTGCTGATACTGATGTTTTTTTTGAGTATAAATTATGATTTTGATTGATCGAATCTTCCTTTATCATGGAACGATTTACTTCTTCCAAAGCTACCGCTGATCCAAGTGCTGATGCAGCCTTCGACATTACACCACCGTCACCCCATGGGCATTTCACCTCCACACATTTGACATCTGACAATGAGTCAATTCCAGCATCAGCAATAGCTTCCCTT
This sequence comes from Gracilibacillus sp. YIM 98692, assembly GCF_010993965.1. Classification (GTDB taxonomy): domain Bacteria; phylum Bacillota; class Bacilli; order Bacillales; family Amphibacillaceae; genus Gracilibacillus. The sequence goes on from NZ_WIXM01000012.1 coordinate 82,216, forward strand.
ACTGCATTTGCCACAAGATCAACCTGTTGTAATGTACCAATTTGTTCTTTTTTTAAAATAGGAGTGGAAGCAATCCCAAAAGCAAAACGCTTCTCATCCGTTTGTATCTCCGTTTCTTTTTTAATAAATAATGTATAATGAGGAGTCATCAACCCTCCTGTTTTGCCAATCATCATCATTGGTATTTGATCAAAAATTTCCTGATGACTCATATTAAGGTATTTTGATAGTAAAACTTGAAATGAAAGAGTTGCATAACCTCTTGCATATCCATCTCCTTCTGTTTGAGCAATAATTGCTTTGATTTCTGATGCTTCAATCACTTTGTCTTCTAATAACCTCCTCATCCCTGACACATCGCCTGGATCTTGCATGTCACAACGTATTAATTGATAATTCATTTCCATCCCTCTTTTGTTCAATAAATTTTATATTAAAAATTGTAGCATCTGAAAATTCAAAAGTATTTAGTATAAAAACACAATAAATTTACATTGTTTTTATAAGAAATTAATAATTATGAAGTCTTTTGTTAGATTTAATTTAAATATCGTCACATAATTTAACATCACCGATAACATTGAAGTTCAGTAAATGTCATAAAACTTTATAAAAACCGGACAAAATGTGCCGACCCCCAAAAGTTAGACCAAACAATCTAACTTTTGGAGGTCACCTTAAAACACTCCCGTTTTTTCTAATAAGGGAAATGACAGGCACTCAAACTCCTGCTTTCCTAACACGCAAAAAAAAAGGCATACAGAATGAGTACATTCTGTATGCCTTTCTCATCTTAACTTTTAACCTTCAAAAGACGTAAAGCATTTAAAATAACGATAACAGCGGCACCTGTATCACTTAATACAGCTAACCAAAGTGTCAGCCATCCTGGGAATATAAGAACTAATGCTATAAATTTTACGATTAAAGAAAACCAAATGTTTTGTTTAATAATGGCTAATGCTTTTCTACTTAATTTAACTGTATGCGGCAATTTTTCTAGATTATCTGCCATTAAGACAATATCAGCAGTCTCCATTGCCGTATCCGTTCCTGCACCACCCATAGCAATTCCTAAATGAGATGTGGCAAGTGCTGGTGCATCATTTATGCCATCACCTACCATTGCTACTTTATGACCTTCACTTTGTAATTGTTTAATGGCATTTACTTTATCCTCTGGCAATAATTCAGCAAAATATCTGCTCACATTTGCTTCTTTTGAAATCATTTTTGCGGTACCTTCATTATCACCAGTTAGCATGACAACTTGATTGATGCCGACTTGTTTCAAGCCATTTAGTGCTTGAACAGTAGTTGGGCGAATCGTATCAGAAACAGAGATAATACCCATTACTTCTGTTTCTGTACCGATGATCACTACCGTTTTTCCTTGACTTTGAATCTCTTGTACTTGGGTCCTCACATTACCTAAAGACATATCCATTTCTTCAAACAATTTTAAATTACCAGCGTAATAAACATCACCATCAATCGTTGCTTGAACACCTTTTCCGACTATACTTTTAAACAACTCGCCATTTTTAAAGCTAACACCTTTATCTTTTGCATATTCAACAACGGTTTTTGCTATTGGATGTGTGGAATAATCTTCTAATGTTAAGGCGATGGATAATAACTCGTCTTCTGACGTGGATAATGCCTTGATTTCAGAGACTTTAGGTTTTCCTTCCGTTAATGTACCTGTTTTATCAAACGCAATGGCATTCATAGCGCCTGCCTTTTCCAGGAATGTACCGCCTTTTATGAGAACACCATTTTTAGCGGCATTTCCAATAGCTGAAACAATGGCAACAGGAGTAGATATGACTAATGCACAAGGACAAGCAACCACTAACAACGCAAGTCCTTTATAAACCCATTCTCCCCAAGTACCAAAACCGAATAATGGAGGCAGAACTATTACAAATAATGCCAAAACAAACACGATAGGTGTATAAATACTTGCAAACTTATCTATAAATGCTTGAGTAGGAGCTTTTTGTTCCTGAGCCTCTTCCACTAAATGAATAATTTTTGATATGGTCGTATCTTCTGCTAATTTAGTGACTTTCACTTCAAGAGAACCACTTTCATTAATCGTACCTGCATAAACGGTATCTCCGATTAATTTATCAACTGGAATGGACTCTCCTGTAATAGGCGCTTGATTCACGCTGGTTTCACCTTGAATGATTTTCCCGTCTAACGGAATTCGATCACCTGGCTTAATAACAACTGTCTCTCCCACTGAAACTTCTTCTACTGGCTTTTTGACTAATTCTGACCCAGCTTTCATCCACGCCTCAGCAGGGGCTAAATCCATTAAATTACGAATAGATTTCCTTGTTTGCTCAATTGACCTATTTTGAAGGGCCGTTCCTAATGCAAATAACCAAACTACGGTTGCCCCTTCAAACCATTCCCCAATCAAAGCTGCCCCAATTGCAGCAGCTGACATTAAAACATTCATATCTAATGAACGACTTTTGATAGCATAGTAAGCGCTCTTCACAGGTTTATAACCACTTATAACAATAGCCGCTGCATATAAGATGGTGGAAAGCAACGGGGGCATTCCCATGTAGGAACCCAAGAAACCAAAGGCAATTAAAATGCCAGTGAAGGTGATTAAACTATACCCTTCTTTGTTCTTTGTCTGCTTTTTGGATTTATTGCTATTCGTAAGCAATGAAGCATCATAACCAATTTTAGATACTTCTGAAACGATATCTTCCACACTATTTTCGTGTTCCACATTCATTTTTCCAGTAGCAAAACTTACACTCACATTATGAACGGACGGAATAGTATTCAGGTGATTTTCGATACTTTTGGCACAGCTGCCACAGTCCATTCCCGCTACGTTATATGTTTTAACATTTTTGTTTTGTTTCAACGGTTCCACTTGAAACCCTAGTTTTTGGACTTCATTTTCTACATTTTCAAGAGAAAGCGCATTGTTGCCAATGACTTGTAATTTCGCAGTGTTATAATTCACTTTTGCTTCTTGTATGTTATCTAGTTTATTCAATCCCTTTTCTATAGTTAAGGCACAGGAAGGACAATCCATCCCGTCTACTCGATATTCTACCTTCTCACCAGACTGCATGGGATTGGTACTGTTCGATGGCTGTTCAACTGTACTACTACAACAACTTGATTTTTCATTCGTGATTGGTTGATTTCCTTCATCATGATTGCTGCTGCAACAAGATGTTGTTGTTTCTTCTTCTCTTTTAGATGATGCTTGACTACTGCAACAGCTATCCGTTTCTTTTTCGTTTGTTGATTTCACATTTTCATTGGAATTACTACAGCAACTACTATTATCTTGAACCTTTATGTTTTTTTTAGAACGGCAACATTTGTCTGCCATTTATATCACGTCCTAATCTATATGATTTTCACAGGATTCGACATCATTTTCGACATCTTCAAGAACTGCATCAAACATCGATAATAAATCACGTACTTGTTGATTACGTAAACTGTAATACATGTATTTGCCTTCTTGTCTTCCTCTAATAAGCCCACAGCCTTTTAAACACGCTAAATGCTGCGATATACTCGATTGATTACCATTTAAGTCCTTCACAATTTGTGATACCGTTTTTTCTTCTTCTTTAATACACTCAAGAATTTGAATTCTTATTTTATGTGCAAATCCATGTAAAAACTTAACTTTTGTATCCATATCAACCTTTTGTATCAATTTATCAACCCTCCATCATATTAGATTCACCTAATATGTTTTGTTACTAACATATTAACAATTTCTAATATGTGTGTCAAAAAGACTACATAAAAAAACACACCTTCCTTATGAAAGATGTGTTTCTTTCTTATGTTATCCTGCTTTGATAGGTTGATTAATGGTGCCTGATACCACTCCTAGCCCAATCTATTTTTCCAAATAGGCTAGCATGCAGAAACATTTAAATCAGCCCCAGAGTGCACACCATTTCGCAGTTTTTTCCCAAAACAAAAAACTGCCCCTCCCCTTCATCCAGCAAAATACGGGAAGTGACAGTCCATCCTCAACTATAGAACACCTAATTGTTTTGGAATTTCTGATTCATTAAAAAAAACAATATTTTCTTTAATTTTTCCTCCTTCCAATCGAAAAAGTGATAATCCTTTCAGTGTTATTTTTCTACCAGTTGCAGATATTTCCCCAAGACTTGCTTTATGCGTACCAGTTGAAATCCAATAAAGAGCAATTGTATCTCCCTCTTCTATGATATCTTCTGTTACATATGTTAAATCGGGAAAAGCAATTTGAATAGGAGACATGTGACTTTCAAACTCTTTAATTCCTAATAGTGGATCATTCTGATTTAACCTAAAAACAACTTCATTTGAAACATATCTTTTTGCTTCATCATAACGGCCATTGTTTAACACGACTTCATGGAAATTCTCTGCAACTTCTTTATTCATTTTTCTCACTCTCCTTTTAATCTAAAATATGCTAGGAGCGTGAGAACATTCCTTTTTGGGGCATAGTTCACTTCCATAATAGCTATACTAATCGTAAAGATTTCACGGAAGGATAATAGCTATGAACGAAAAAAAAGACTTACAAAAGATCTTAAAGCGATTATCTAACTCGAATCAACCTATTGATTTCAAAAAAGCCAATACCCTTACATCTGATTTGCAATCCTACCTTGATTATTACGGTTTTCATATAGAAGATATCAATTATCATTTTGGAAAGATAAATATTGATGGAACACAAATCATGGTTCAAATGTTTTCACCAAAAGAAAGCATCGGTACTATTGTATTACTTCATGGTTATTTGGATCATGTAGGTATTTTAAAAAATGTCATTCAATATTTAAACCAGCACAAATACCGGGTCATCAGTTATGATTTACAAGGCCATGGTCTGTCGGAAGGAGAAGAAGCCTCTGTCCAGAGCTTTTCAGATTATGTCATAACCCTTGAAAAATTGATGAACAAAACCAAGCAAGAATTATCTGCACCTTTTTATGCGATCGGGCATAGTACAGGCGGGGCTATTTTGATAAATTATGTTTTAAAACAGAAAGAAACACATTTTGATAAAGTTATATTGGCAGCTCCTTTGGTAAGATCTAATTTTTGGTTTTTTTCAAAATTAGGCTTTTATCTGACGAAGCCATTCCCGTTCATTGAGGATATTCACCGAAATTTTCGGAATAATTCCTCAGATAAAAAATTTCTTAACTTTATAGAAAAAGATCCTTTGCAACCAAAAGCAATTCCAACAGAATGGTTAAGCTCACTCATCCATTGGAACAAAGAAATTCATACCTATCCCACATCTAATAAAGAAACACTGTTGATTCAAGGAACAAAAGATAAAACGGTAGAATGGAAATATAATCTAAATTTTGTGGAGGAAAAATTCACCAAATTACATGTGAGTATGATAAAAAACGGCAGACATCAATTGTTTAATGAAAAACTTGATATACGTAACCAAGTGCTTCAACAGATTGTCCGTTTCCTCTCAAAAGAAGTGAAAACTTAGGCTTATCCTATCTTTTATTTCCGCCAAAAAGTGGAACAGTCTTCCTTATCCGAAATATTAAACTCGATCATTTTTTCAAGTAATGAGAAATCAACCGGACGATCCCACGGGAAACGTACCAACATCTTGCTGTGATCATAGCCAGCCTGTACAATTTCATCAGAAAAATGAATAATCCCAGCCCTTTCAGGAGCAGCAGCCAAATGATGTTTGGCTATGCTAAAGCCAATAATAAAGGTACCATGATCGGTAAACATAGGCTGATTCCACTTGATTGCTGGCACTAAATTTGGGAATTTCTCCGTCACCCAAGCCAAAACTTCTTCCGTTCGGGCCCGATGTTGCGGGTTATCAATATTCGCTAAATAATCTGCAAAAACTTCCATATTGTTCCCTCCTTAACGTGAAAAAAGAATAATGTCGTTAATGAATAAATAATTGCATATGTTTGGACGGTTTTCAAGGATATTGACGGACACTGAGTACGTTATTTCTAGCAAACAGCATTTTTGAAGAAAGTTTCGGACATCAGGTACGTTATATGATCAAAACCTTGGCAAAACGAATGCCTTTTCGCTGAATAAAGGAACCAATGTCCATAAGCCATCTAAAAACACCTTTTTTGCCAAAAATAAAGGAACATATGTCCGCACGTGGCGGTGACCACTCTACTATCCGAGTTTTCCCATTCCCTAAAACAAGCGATGGTGCATATAGTTTATTATATGTATTTTCAAGGAGGGAAGTCTGCCCATGTATCATTGGTATCAACCTGACCATGCTGCTTATTGGCCAACCCGTCAATTTCCACCTGTCAATCCTGATCTATTGTATCAATCAGCAAATGAATCTAAAAAACTTATGAATGAAGCTAGCATGGTTCTTAATAAATTATCTGAGTCAAAAGAATTTGACGCTCAATTAATGTATGCTGCACAAGCCTCAGATATCGAGGAAGTTAATCGGTTAATTCATTCTATTGGAGTTACATCAGATGTAGATATTCATTTCAATCCTGATAGCTTACGGTTAGAATTCACATCAAAGGTAGCCAATATAGATTGTTGCAAGCTATCCATTGCATTGCGCTGGCGTTAGCATAAAGTCAAGGAGTCAAACCAAGTCATTTCACAGGTTTGGCTCTTGTTCGTCCCCCACCCCGTTTGTTAAAAATAGTTCAGTGTCTCGCATTATTTTTAAACGGTGGGAAATCGCGATTCCTCGCTTTTCTACTTCCTTCATCACTCCTTTTATCAAACAAAAAATAAGCACCTATCCCCCCCTTACATTCCATTTGACAAAATTCGAGGGAGGGACAGCTACCCAAATATCAACCGCATTTCTATTAGATCAAAAAGATACTAGACTCCAGTTTTCTCCATGTCTTTTACTCTATGATATGACCAGCACGATTTACTTTTGTCTCTAAATATTTTTCATTATACTCTGAACGATCTCCCCATAATGCCTCTCTTCCGGACACAGGTAAACCCGCTTCTTTTAAAGCTTTTAATTTTCGAGGATTATTGGTCATTAGAGTAACAGGTTTATTTCTTAATACTTTTAATACTGCTATCGCATCACTATAATTTCTAGAATCATCTACAAAGCCAAGGGCTTCATTTGCTTCAACGGTGTCATAATCATTTTCTTGGAGGATATAAGCCATTGCTTTACTAAATAAACCAATACCTCTTCCTTCATGATTCGCTAAATAAAATAATGCACCAGTACCGTGTTCCACAATATTTCTCATAGATTGTTTCAATTGGAAGCCGCAATCACACCTTTTACTTCCTAAAATATCTCCTGTATGACAAATAGAATGGAACCTAATAATCGCATCATCGTCATATTCAAAATCCCCATATACAAGAACACTTGACTGTTGAAATTCTGCTAAATTAAAGGAAGACAATTTATCAATAATTCTTTCATAATTCTTCGTTACTTCTTCACAATTCAACCAGCAATACCACTTAAATTCAACGGTTTCACCGTATAAATTAACTGGGAGCCGAATAGGCCCAACTAAATAAATGGCACCTTCCTCTGTTTTTATTAATTGTATTTTATCTTCAAGTAGCGAAAGAACCTTTGATTCTAACTTTGTTTGTGTCATTGTTAGTCCACCTTTTTTCATTAGTTTGTAAGTTAGCTTCGTGTTATATTTAAAGAAATAATGGATAATTAAAATTGATTTACTAGCTAACATAAAAACATTGTGGATATTATTTTCTACCTTCAAGGGATCTTAGGTATTTATATCCTCATTTTATCTTTTCCTAAAGAAAAACTTGGCTATCCGCCAAGCCTTATGGTGCAGTGCGGTAGCCTAGTTGCTCTTATCTATATTCCTAGAATTGTCCACTACGTCGAGATTGCTTCCTTGCTGACAATTTATACTTTCCTATACGGTAAAAGAAAGCATTACCTCTGGATAAGAAGTAATGCCCTTTTAACTTCATTAGTTTAAAGTAGTTGCATTGTCAGTTTCTTTACTGTTAAAAATGACTTGATCTAAAGCATATGCCTTTGAGCCATTGATTGTAATAAATACTGCCATTGCCAATAATGCTAAATCTAGTTCATATCCTGCCATTTGTCCATTCCCTAAAAAGCCAACAGCCAGTTTTACTTTTACGATAGCCCCAACCATAATTATAGCTAATAATCCAGATACAACTCTGCTAAATAAACCAAGGATTAATGCGATTCCACCAATGAGTTCTACTAATGCCACACCATAAGCTAAAAATCCTGGTAAGCCAATACTTTCAAACCAGCCGGCTGTATTTTCAATTCCACCTTGAAATTTATCTAATCCATGAACAAAAAATATCAAACCTAATACTACTCTTAAAATGAAGGTACCAATCTCAAATTTATTTATCATTTCCTTCTCCTCCAATATGTTTTATTTAAAAATCATGAAAATTGCCAAACATTGTTATATATTCAAAATGCATCTACTATCCTCACTTATTTCTTCCACTCCCCCCTTCCACTTCATGACTTTATAAAAGGAACCACCTTATTTGAATGAAAATAAAATATTCATATTAGGAAACATAAGGGTAAAAAAATATATTAAAGTTTATTAGATTCTTAATATGAATATTTGTTGTTTATAAGATAACAATAAAAGTGATGGATTGTCAACTCTTTTTTTGCTAATATATAAATATCTTTTCTATTAGTAAACAAACTTATGAGGTGATTCATTTGGATATTGGCACTAAAATTCGTGCAATACGTAACAGAAAAAAAATAACGATAGCACAAATGTCTGAAGGAACCGGTCTTTCAAAAGGTTTCATTAGCAATGTTGAAAACAATAACACTTCCCCTTCCATTAATACATTAAATACAATAGCTTCATTCCTAGGGGTTCCATTACCATATTTACTTTTGGAAAAAAAGCAACATATGCATGTAGTACGCAAAGATTCCAGAAGAAAATCAACTTTTAATGATTTAAAAATCGAACATTTAACTTCAAAGGGAGGATTAAGAATGATGATGGTGGAATTCCCTCCTGGTACAACGATAGGAGAGCCCCATGCCCATGAAGGTGAAGAATGCCATCTAGTATTAGAAGGCAAAATCCTAGCTGAACAAGGTGAAGACTCTATACTTGTTGAAGCGGGCGATTCATTCAGTTGGAATGCAAGTGTTCCTCACTTTGTAAAAAACATTGGAGATGAAAAAGCAGTGGTGTTAATTTCCATTTATTCAGATACGGAGTTAATGGATGTTTTGTAGGAGGCAAAAAAATATGTCTAATATCTATGGAAAGTGTTACCATCAGTGGGGGATGGAGACCTCCCACTGATGGAGATCTTTTTTTATGAACTAATGGCGTATTTTGGCTCTTTTTACATTTACAAAAGATACTTCATTGATAACACTTTTTCATTTTGGAAAGGCTTCATTCTTAGAAACTCTTACCATTTCACTAGGGAAATGTTTTTTAAAATACTTTTCCACTTTCACGTGTAAATTTTTTTGATACCATTTTTCTAACCCATTTTCTCTAAATAACTGGGGCATCCCTAATCTCTCTGAGCGTTTCCCCATCGAACCATCCCCTATATTCAACGTATCAATCCAGATATGATCCACGATTCCTTCCAATGCTTTAGGAAAGTCACGGGTAAATGGCAAGGCAGGAGAAATCGAAGCTTGAGTGGATATTCCAGCATCATGAAGTTCTTTCAAAACTTTTAAACGTAATTTAATCCCAGGTGCGTACGGGGCAAATAACCGCTTGATATCTTCTCTGTCTGTTTCGATTGTCATGGATACAAGAACTTTACATTTCTCTTTTAATTTAACGATTAAATCAATATCCCTTTTGATCAGGGGACCTCTTGTTTGAATTTGGAGAAAATCAGGAGGATATTCGATCATTGCTTCTAATAGCCCCCGTGTAATGTTTGCTTCACGTTCAATCGGTTGGTAGGGATCGGTTGCAGAAGACATAAAAATGTTCACGGTTTTTGTTTTATTGCGAAGTTTCTTGATTTCGTTCCTATAATTATCTGCTGCATTTGTTTTAATATCCACCCATTCTCCCCAAGGAAGATCTTTGAATCTTTGGATAGGCATTTCTCTAACATAACAGTACAGGCAAGAAAATCCACAACCACTATACGGATTTAAAGAGTGTGTAAACCCAACATCTAAATAACCTTTTGCTTCCGTTAATATCTTCCTTGCCGTCGTTTCTTTTAACTGTTTGATCATATCCCCCCTCTTTTAAACACTTTGATCTTTAAGTCCTGTAGAATATATTAACCTACTTATCCAACTTTTGAAAAGAACGACTATAACTCCGCTCTCTTAAAAAGCAGTATTAGTCATATTTTAGCAGTCGCTAAGGTGGTTTTTTACAAAATATTCTTTGCCTTACCTATGCTTTAATCCCTCAAAATTCTTGCTTGTAACAAGGAAATATCCCATTAAAAATATTACAAAATGGATCGGAAATGAATACAGGTGGTTCCATTTTATTAAATGATAAAATCCTAGCCATTCAAAAATAGTTTCACCTATAAATGTGCAAAAAAATGAGTAGAGAAATGCTTTTAAAATAGGAGAACTATTGGGTTTTATTTGCACAAAAACAAGAAAAGCAATAGGAAGAAGACTTAAATCCCAGGGTACGAAAGATGGCAAGAACGGAAGTGGTTCATATCGGTAATCCCAATAGCCCAGTTCTGTTCCAAAAGCATCTAGGAACATCGAAATGAGCATGATAAAAAATGCTCCATATAATAAACGATGCGTGGACTCCTTTTTTCTAAATTTCCACCATAAAATCCAGGGAAAGATCGAAAATATGACACAACCCCACCATTGCCAGGATAAAAACACATATTCAAACCAAATATCCATATATTTTTGATCAGTCTTAACTAAATCTTTATAGACGTCATCTATTTTTTTTACAGCTTCTTTTGGAATAATCATTATTCTCATTCCTTTTATAAGAAATTCTCCATCACCATATTTTTTCCGAAATATTGGTAATTATTCAACTGTTGCTGAAAAATAAAGAAAACTCGGCTTATCGCCAAGTTCTAATGAAACTCTTAGTTTTACTTATACTTTGTACTTTAAAATTTAAAATTTTATACTCCCTCTATAAAGAAGGAGCTGTCTCAAAAGTCAGCTTCCATGAACTTTGAGACAGCTCCTTAGATCTATACTTCTACATCTGGAATGACAAAACCAATGTCTGCTGTTTTATCACTTTTAGCTTTTGACGAGATTTTTTCCTCTTTTGGATGCTCCGAATTCTCTTTATATACAGGTTCGTTATTTAACATAATCAGACCATTACCTTCTACTCTTTTACTTAATTGTAATGGAGACGTCGATTTTACCAGTTGAGCATACAATTCTTGTTCTGTTAATGTTCTCCCCAATTCCTGTTCCATTTGCTCAATCAGAATAGCAGCAGCTCCGGAAACATGCGGGGTTGCCATGGACGTTCCCGACAGTTTCGCATATTTCCCATTCAAATAGGTGGACACCACATCAACACCCGGTGCCACTAGATCAACCTCATTATTTGTATTCGTAAATTCCGCCATATTGCCCTCATGATCTACGGCACCTACTTGCACTACTTCTTTATAATACCCGGGATAAAGTCGTTCTGTTGTTCGAACGTTTCCATCTCCTTCATTTCCAGCAGCACACACAACTAAAATGTCATTGGCTACGGCTTTTCGAATCGCTTGACGAAGTTCTGGTACATCCCATTTTGCACCACAGGACATGGAAATAACTCGAACTTTTTCCCCATTTTTACCACGCCATTTTATAGCATGTTGAATCGATTGTATAATGCCATGAAAGTCTCCAGAACCCTTGGCATCAAAAGCTTTTAATATTAATAATTTTGCTTCAGGAGCTACTCCCACTACTCCTCGGTCATTAAGTGCAGCCGCAATCGTTCCAGCAACATGTGTACCATGTCCGTTTTGATCGGAAAAATTTCGAGGATTGCTATATTTTTCAGTAGTAAAATTTCTCCCATCAATAATTTGATTTCTTAAATCAGGATGGTTTCGATCACACCCTGTATCAATGACAGCAACCACAACTCCTCTGCCTTTATAACCTTCTTCCCACTTTTTGGGTGCTTGAATCATTTCTATACCAGCAGGAATTTCACTCGTGTCGTTAAGCTGTTGTTGAATTTTATATGGAATTAAACGTACCCGTGCCATTCTTCTCCTCCTTGCAACAACATTTATTACTAGTAAATTCAGCAAGGAGGAAAAGTGTACTAGACATCTATCATGTTCGATTAGATTTTATAATGTACTTTTTTTGTATGATTCGCTTTCATTTCTGAAATACCAGTGAAAAGCAGATGTTAAAGCTACTCTGTTTTATACTTTTGAGGAAAATATGCTCGAAAGATTAGTTGAAACTTATACGCTTTATTCACTAATATGATTTCACCTCCTCCCAGGGAACGTATATTCTTATTATAACCTATGAATAAAAAAGGACTGTCCATAATAAAATGTACCCTATAGAGTAGACACTTTGAAAAAAGGACTACTTTATAGGGGGTTTTTTTGTATA
>NZ_WIXM01000013.1 GCF_010993965.1 Gracilibacillus sp. YIM 98692
TGAAGCGTTGCCCGCGGAAAGCGAAGTATATTTCCGAAGCGTCATTTAAACTCTCACCCTACAGTATTGCGCAGTTTGGTTCTACTACGCAGTTTTATGCAATTCATAAAAATGCTCCCCTCAAGTATCAGATTTTTATTTTTCAATCTGCCTACTTTGAGGGGAGCCTCTATTTTTTATTATTTTTATATAATAGATCAGTTTCTTATAGATCGGGTGCTTCACAATTAAATCATTACACTCATTATTTAGTAACGCTGCCTGGTTCTTTATGAAAATCAAGTCCAGAATATACGGCATCTACATACCCTTTGCGAACGACAAAATCCCCAAAATACTCATTTTCTTGACGTTCTTTTGCATAATGTTTAAAAATATCTTTCAAAATACTGAGGATCTCATCTTCTCCAATATTTTCACGATAAAGCTGATTGAGTCGGTCACCGACAAAGCTGCCACCTAAATAAAAATTATATTTACCCGGTGCTTTACCAATAAAACCAATTTCAGCTAGAGCTGGTCTTGCACAACCATTTGGGCAACCGGTCATACGGATAACAATCTCTTGATCTCTCAACCCTTCTTCCGCTAATGCATCCTCAATTTTGTCGATTAAGGACGGTAAATATCTTTCTGACTCTGCCATAGCAAGAGCACAAGTAGGCATTGCTACACAAGCCATTGAATTGCGACGTAGTCCCGAATAATGCTTTCCTTCTGTTAAGCCATATTCATCAATAATAGCTTGTACTTTTTTCTTCTTTTGTGCACTGACATTTGCGATAATAAGGTTTTGATTTGGCGTTAACCGAAAATCACCTGTATGAATTTTAGCGATTTCTCGTAAACCAGTCATTAATTGATAATCCTCTGTATCTTTAACACGTCCATTTTGAACGAATAATGTAAAATGCCATCTATTTTTCCCTTTGACCCATCCATAGCGATCACCATTATGATCAAAATGGTAATCTTTTTCTTCTTCTAGCTCCCATCCTAGGCGTTTGTTTAATTCTTCTTTGAACCAATCAAGGCCGTAGCGGTCAATCGTATATTTAAAACGAGCATTCTTACGATCAGAACGGTTTCCGTAATCACGCTGAATAGTTACTACTTTTTCTGCAACATCAATGACATCTTCTTTCGCACAATAACCAGCTATACGACCTAGCTGTGGGTACGTGTTTGTATTTCCATGGGTAGAACCCATACCACCACCAACAACAACATTAAAGCCCTTCACTTCATTTTCTTCGATAATGGCAATAAAACCTAAATCTTGTGAGAAGATATCTACATCATTAGATGGCGGTGCAGCAATTCCAATTTTAAATTTACGCGGTAAGTAAGTAGGCCCATATATTGGTTCCTCTTCTTTTGTATCCACGATTTTTTCATTATCCAGCCAAATTTCATGATACGCACCTGTTTTTGGTGATAAGTGATCACTAATGTTTTGTGCCCAATCTTGAATCTCCTGGTGGACGTCCGATTGATAAGGGTTCGGATTACACATTACGTTACGGTTTACGTCACCGCACGCAGCAATGGTAGTCATTAATTGATCATTAATAGTTTTAATCGTATCTTTTAAATTCCATTTTAAAATGCCATGTAATTGAAATGCTTGCCTAGTCGTTAATTTAATCGTATCATCACCGTATTTTTGGGAAAGTTCATCTACTGCCAGCCATTGGTTTGGTGTCGCAACACCACCAGGAATAGCGACACGTAACATGAATTGATAAGCAGGCTCAAGTTTTTGCTTACGTCTTTCATCTCGAATGTCACGGTCATCTTGTTGGTAACTACCATGGAACTTTAATAGCTTGGTATCCTCTTCTGATATAGATGCAGTTATTGGGTCTTGCAACCCTTCTTGTATGGTCCCTCTCAGGAATTCACTATTTGCTTTTATGGCTTCCATTGGATCTAATTTCTTCTTATCTGTCATAACCGTTTCCCCCCTCTTTAGTAGACATCACGCTGATAACGTTTTTCTGTTTTTAATCGATTGATAAAATCTTCTGCTTCCGTACTTGTCATATTGCCTTCTGTTTCTATAATAGTTAAGAGTGTTTGATGAACATCTTTCGCCATTCTTTTTTCATCACCACATACATAGATATGAGCGCCTTGTTCAATCCAACTGTATAGTTCTTTGGCTTTTTCTAACATACGGTGTTGTACATATACTTTCTCTTCACTATCTCGTGAGAAAGCCACATCCATTTTAGTTAATACGCCTTCTTTTAGCCACTTTTGGAAGTCTACTTGATATAAGAAGTCTGTTCGGAAGTGTTGATCACCAAAGAATAACCATGTTTTCCCTTCTAACTCAAGTTCTTCGCGTTCCTCTAAATATCCTCTGAATGGAGCAACTCCTGTACCTGGACCAATCATAATCACTGGTGTCTCATCCGTTGGGAATTTAAAATTCGGGTTTTTATGCACATACACATTTAATTGATCACCAGGCTTAATTCGTTCTGCAATTTCTCCTGAGCATACTCCAGTTCGATCACGGCCGTGTGTATGGTATCGAACTGTTGCAATTGTTAAGTGGACCTCATCAGGATTTGCTTGGTAACTGCTGGAGATAGAGTATTGCCTAGCTGGTATTTTGCGTAAAATTTGAACTAGCTTAGTAGGATCTAAATCTTTTGGTTGATAATCCGTAATTAAGTCTAAAAAGTCACGACCATCGATATATTCTTTCACCTTGTCTGTGTCTTGAATCAGTTTGTTCAACTCTTCATTCTCAAAGTGTTCGCTTGCTTTTTCTAATAAGCTTTTGGTAAGAACGGTTATTTCAAAAATGGAAGTGAGTGCTTCCGTTATCGAGCGTATTTCCCCCTGCTTATTAATAGGTATAGACTGTTCAGGGTCCCATGAAAGTTTTTTAATGATATTTGTCACAATAGTTGGCTCGTTTTTAGGATAAATAGCTAAGCAGTCTCCTGGTTCATAGCTAAGGTTAGAGCCTTCTAAAGAGATTTCAATATGTCTAGTTTCCTTTGCAGATCCTCGACCGCTCAGCTGAATATTTTCTAAAACTTCTGCTGAAAATGGATTTGTTCTTGAAAAGATTGGTTGTTCAGCAGGGCTAGGTGTTACATCACCGGTTTCTGCTGAATTACTTACACTTCCTTGTTCCTCTAAGATATCAATCACTTGGTTGATCCATTCTTCTGCTGGTTCATCAAAATCAACATCACAATCCACTCTCGGGTGGATGCGATTTGCTCCTAATTCTTCTAATCTTTTGTCAAAATCTTTGCCCGTTTGGCAGAAAAATTCATAAGATTCATCCCCCAAAGCGAGTACAGAGAAATTCACATCATTAAGTTTTGGCGCCTTTCGGCTGTGAAGAAATTCATGAAATTGAATTGCGTTATCTGGAGGATCTCCCTCACCATGTGTAGCACTCACAATAAATAGGTCTTCAACTTCTTTTAATTTCTTTGGCTTAAAGTCATCCATGCTGGAAACATTTGTTTCTCTGTTTAGTCCTTTTGCCTTTTCTGCTAATTGTTCTGCCACAGATTGGCTATTTCCTGTTTCGGATCCATAAAGGATGGTAACAGTCCTTAATTTTACGGGTTCTTTTTCTGTTTTCTTTGGCTGAGTAACAGTCCCTTCATTGTTTGCCTGAGAGGCAGCTAAGTACCCCGATAACCAATTCTTTTGTGCGTCTGTCAGAGTTGGTAATAGTTGGTTTAACATTTCTGTTTGTTTTTCATCAAAAGGGCTGTTCATTACTTGTAACGCCAATAGAATCACCTCTCTTTTGTATTTAAAAATAAGGTTTAGCGCCTTGAAATATAGGCGCTGTTCTTTTTCTTTATTATTCCGATAAGTTTACTTTGTTAAGGGTATAAAAATAAACCTTCTAATCAGATGATTGGGTTGCAGCGACATGTAATCCACATTCAGTTTTGTTAAAAGATGCCCATCTTCCAGCGCGTTCATCATCTGAATCAGAAACTGGAGATGTACATGGGATACAACCGATACTTGGGAAACCTTGGTCATGCAGTTCATTATATGGCAACTGCTTTTCCTCAATATAGTCCCAAACGTCGTCCCAAGACCAATAAATCAGTGGACAAACCTTTACGGACTTGAATCGTTCATCCTTATTGATGAAGTTTGTATTGGCTCGACTTGGTGATTGTTCCCGTCTTAAACCAGAAATCCATGCTGTCGCACCAGATAAAACTTCTTCAAGTGGCTTTATCTTACGAAGGTAACAACATTTATCAGGGTCTCGGCTCCATAGTGCTGATCCATGTTTTTTAGCCTGTTCATCCACCGTCAGTGATGGTTTCTTCATCGTTATTTGTAATGAAGGATATCTATTTTTTACTTCGTCAATTAAGTCATAGGTTTCTTGAAAATGTAAACCGGTATCTAAAAAAGCAAGCTTTGCATCAGGTTTAATATCAGCGATTAAGTCAATTAATACCATGCTCTCTGCACCAAAGCTGCATGCATAGACTAAGGAATCTTGGTACATTTCATATGCCCATTTTAATATAGTGTGAGCACCTTTTGTTGGATCGTTGTCATCTGGCTGAAAATCTTTCCACTGTGTATCTGTAAAATGGCTATAGGTAACGATTTGGTCTGACATACTCCCCCTCCTTGGTCAGGTCAATAAAAAAACTTCTTATCTAATTGATAAGAAGGTGTACTTGTATCTTCCACTTCTTATCTTCCGGGATATATTATATGATATCCCGCAGGAATTGGCACAGTGTCTAGTGAAATAGTACCTGTTGCCGAGGATTCACCGGGCCTGCCCCCTCCACCTCTCTGGATAAGAACTCTCGCTTATGAACTTAATATAATAGTATAACTATAAAATGGAAATGTCAACATCTAGGATAGAAAAATATATTAACTTAACATTTTATTAACATCAAGAATCACAAACTATTATTTTGTTTTCCCATTTGATTATAAGCGGTGAGCTCTTTCTCTTCAATGTTTGATTATTTAATTGGTTGTTATCTATACTATGAAACTCAAGTGCTTCATGTGCTTTATGCCATATTATTTATGGACTAATTTCACCAGCAGCTAGATGAGGAGAAAGTTTGGAAGTGGCATCCATTTATAAAAAGTTTCGATGAGGGTAGTAATCTATTATTCTTTCTTTCAAATACTGCCACTTCTTTAGTGCTGCAAGTTCACCTGTTTCCCAATACTATTTTTGAACAGTTCTACAGCTAGATAACACCCTGAGATATCATGGCATCTGCAACCTTTAAAAATCCGGCTATGTTTGCCCCGATAATCAAGTTTCCTCTTTTTCCATATTCCTCAGATGCTTCTATACAATCTTGGTAGATCCCTTGCATAATACTTTGCAATTGAGCTTCCACTTTATCAAACTCCCAAGATATTTTGGAACTATTTTGTGCCATTTCAAGAGAGGATACTGCCACACCACCTGCATTGGCTGCTTTAGCTGGTGCAAATAAGATGTTGTTCTCCACAAAAGTTGTGATAGCTCGAAGTGTAGATGGCATATTTGCTCCTTCACCAATCAGCTGAACGCCATTGTGAATGAGTGTCTTAGCTGATTTTTCATCCAATTCATTCTGAGTCGAGCATGGAAGAGCTATATCACATGGAATGTTCCAAATTCCTTCAAATCCAGGGGTGTAAGTAGCATTTGTATGTTCTTTCACGTATTCTTTAATTCTCTTTCGTTCAACTTCCTTAATCCTCTTAACAGTATCTAATTGGATTCCGTTTTTATCATATATATATCCACTGGAGTCACTACAACCCA
The DNA here is from genome assembly GCF_010993965.1 of Gracilibacillus sp. YIM 98692. Lineage (GTDB taxonomy): Bacteria > Bacillota > Bacilli > Bacillales > Amphibacillaceae > Gracilibacillus. The sequence goes on from NZ_WIXM01000013.1 coordinate 5,804, forward strand.
CAACATGAGCCCCAAGCTGAATAGCCTTTTCCATCGCATAGGTAGAGACATTTCCAGATCCAGATACGACAACGGTTTTTCCATCTAAACTTTCTCCTTGATCTTTCAACATTTCTTGTACAAAGTAAATGAGGCCATAGCCAGTTGCTTCCTTTCGAACTAAACTACCGCCGTAATGAATCCCTTTACCTGTTATAACACCTGCTTCATAGCTTCCTTTTAATCTTTTATATTGCCCGAATAAGTACCCAATCTCTCTAGCCCCCACTCCGATGTCTCCAGCTGGAACGTCCGTGTTTGGGCCAATATGCTTTGCTAATTCATTCATAAAGCTTTGGCAAAAACGCATGATTTCCCCATTTGATTTTTCTTTCGGATCAAAGTCTGAGCCCCCCTTACCACCACCTATCGGCTGACCTGTTAAAGCATTTTTAAAAATTTGTTCAAACCCTAAAAATTTTATAATGCTTGCGTTAACAGTAGAATGGAAACGCGTTCCTCCTTTATATGGGCCAATGGCACTGTTGAATTGGACTCGGAATCCACGGTTTACTCGTATATTCTCTTCATCATCTACCCAAGGAATACGAAAAGAAATCATTCTCTCCGGTTCTACTATTCTTTCTAAAATATTTTGTTCCATATAAATTGGATATTTTTCAAATATTGGTATTAACGAGTGAAATATTTCTTTTACTGCTTGGTGAAATTCCTTTTCATTTGGATTTCGCTGTTCCACGGTTTCAAAAACTCGATCAATATATCGCTGTGCTCTTTCCGATGACTGAGACATAAATCATCATTCGCTCCTTTGTCATGATTAGTCTTATAATATTTATAGTATGCCAATATTAGAAAGTTTGATTTATGTTACATGGACTCATTTAATTTTTTGTCAGAGGGAACAAAGGATAAAACGATCATACCTATAACGAAGAGCAAAATTAGACTTAGTATACCAGCATTCGATCTGCCAGTTATTTGAGCTGTAGCACCTAGTAAGAGTGGACCTGTAATGGAAGCGAATTTACCAAAAATATTATAAAAGCCAAAGAATTCATTCGATTGTTGTTTAGGAATAAGTTTGGCAAAATAAGATCTGCTAAGTGCTTGGATACCACCTTGAGAAGAAGCTACTAGCATAGCGATAATCCAAAAGTCGACAGCACTCTCTAAAAAATATCCATAAACACAAACTATAATATAGACTATAATTCCTATAAAAAGCATCGTTTTTGCTGAATATATATCCGCTAATTTACCATAAACAATGGAGAATGGAGCAGCAACTATTTGTGTTGCAAATAGAACGATTAAAATTGTAGAAGAGCTAAGCCCAACATCATCTCCATATGCAGAAGACATGGAGATAATAGTCCCAACACCATCAATATAAAAGAAGTAAGCAATAAGGAAAATCGATAAGTACTTGTATTGCTTCATGTTTTGTACGGTATGAAAAAGTCTTTTGAAGCTTGTTTTTATCGGATTAAGTTCTGGTTCGATAAAATGAACTTGGGAAACATTTTTAATGATTGGAATAGAAAAAGTTGCCCACCACAAACATGTGATGGCGAATGCTATCCTGCTTGCTGTTACACTTGATATCGGAATGATTTGTTTTTGTGCTAACAAAATAATGACAATACTGATAAGAAAAGGAATGGTGCTCCCAATATACCCAAATCCAAACCCACGGGCAGAAACATGATTCATTCGTTTATCGTTGGTTACATCCACCAAAAACGCGTCATAGAAAATGTTTGCCCCAGTAGAGCCAAGTGAAGCGAAGGTATAAAAAATTAAAAGAAGCAGCCATTCTCCTTCAGGTATAAATATAAGAACAGTAGTAGAAAAAATACCGAAAGCCATAAAGCTGAGGAAAAATTTCTTTTTAAACCCTTTGTAATCGGCAATCGCTCCTAGAATAGGGCCTAGCAGGGCCAATATAAAAGTAAAGGTAGCAATCGTATAGCCAAGGTACGCTGTGGAAGTTGCCCCAGAAATCCCTTGATTAGTAGCTTGAGCTTTATAATATAACGGAAATACAGCGGTGGTGATAATAATGGTAAAAGCGGAACTGGCCCAATCATAAAATACCCAGCTATTTTCCTTTTTAGAGTACCGTTTCATGACTTCTCAACTCCTTTACAAACATTGTACTAAATTAAAAGAGAAAATCTTACAATACGAAAAAAATTTAATAAATATTTAGTTTAATCATCGTTTATCATTTATCTATATGGGTAAATTAAAAATAAATATGATTTTGGGAGGATATGAAATAATGTATAAACCCTTACAAGCTTTCTTTAAAACCGAAGATGATGCCGAAACTGTAAAAGCATTATTAAATAAGTTAAAAGCAAACGATATAGTGATTGATCAGTTGCCTGATGGTGATGAGGGTGTCTTTTTGGTTCCGCTTGCATACTCTGGCAGTTCTACCAATGGAGTTGGAGCCGGTTCGGGAGGAGGTGTTCTCCCTCTTATCTCAAGGGATGAGATAGGTGGAGACGAAGAGTCAAGAGAATTTGTACTAGAGTGTGAAGTTGCTGAAGAAGACTATCAGGAGTCTTTGAAAATAGTCATGGAGAACGATGGTTATGTGGATAAAAAGCAAATAGATAACCACTAGTATTAGTTTCCCCCCTAAGTTTTTTCCAGGTGGGTAAATACCTTTTGCCCTCTTCTGGATTTTTTTGTTGACACACTTGTATATACAAGTTAAAATGTGAAAATGTATTCGGTTTCCTGTATATACAAGTACATGGATCCATAAAGAAAAGGAGGAAGCAGTATGAGTAAATATACAGAGCCTGCTAAAGATCTATTAGAAAAAGTTGGTGGAAGTGACAATATTTCAGTTGTAACACATTGTGCGACAAGAATGCGTTTTGTTCTAAATGATTCTAATAAAGCAGATGTAAACGCTATAGAAGATATAGATGTCGTGAAAGGAACTTTTACACAAGCTGGTCAATTCCAAGTTATTATCGGTAATGAAGTGGCAACCTTTTATAATGAATTTACGAAAATAGCAGGTGTAGATGATACATCAAAGGATGACGCCAAAGAAGCAGCTAAACAAAATATGAATATCATACAAAGACTTGTTTCTCACTTGGCAGATATTTTTACACCGATCATTCCTGCATTAGTTGTTGGTGGTCTTATATTAGGTTTTCGTAATGTTATCGGTGACGTTGAAATGATGAACAATGGAACGCAAACGTTAGCGGGTTCTTCCCAATTCTGGAGAGGGTTATATGATTTTCTTTGGTTAATCGGGGAAGCAATCTTTCACTTCCTGCCGGTCGCCATTACATGGGCGATATCAAGGAAGATGGGTACTACTCAAGTGCTAGGTATTGTGTTAGGTATTACATTAGTTTCACCTCAGCTACTTAATGCTTATGGTGTAGCTGGAGCTGAAGAAATCCCTGTTTGGGACTTTGGATTTGCACAAATCGACATGATTGGGTATCAAGCGCAAGTCATTCCCGCTATTTTAGCTGGTTTTGTCTTAGCTTACTTAGAAATTTGGTTACGTAAAATCATTCCGCAAGTAGTTTCGATGATTTTTGTTCCGTTTTTCTCATTAATCCCTGCCGTTTTGGTAGCACATGTTGTATTAGGGCCAATTGGCTGGGAGATTGGTTCATGGATCTCTAACATTGTATATTCGGGCTTAACTTCTGCTTTCGGTTGGCTATTTGCAGCTGTATTTGGTTTTGCCTATGCTCCACTTGTTATTACCGGACTGCATCATATGACAAATGCAATTGATTTACAGTTGATGAGTGAATTTAATGGGACGAACCTTTGGCCAATGATTGCGCTATCTAACATAGCACAAGGTTCAGCTGTTGTAGCGATCATTTATTTAAACCGCAAAGATAAGAAAGAGCAACAAGTTTCCGTCCCTGCTGCTATCTCTTGTTATCTAGGCGTAACAGAACCTGCATTGTTTGGTATTAATTTGAGATATTTATTTCCATTCATAGCAGGTATGTGTGGTTCTGCTATTGCAGCTGTTATTTCCGTAGGTTCTGGTGTGATGGCCAACTCTATTGGTGTTGGCGGTATACCAGGTATTCTTTCGATTCAAGTGCCGCATATGTTAATGTTTACGGTTGCTATGGTTATTGCTATTGTAGTTCCATTTATTTTAACAGTATTCTTATCCAAGACAAAAATGGGGAAAGATGCTTATGAACGTTTAGGGAAATAAGATGATGAAAGAGGAGACATCTCCTCTTTTTCCTATGTAAATAACTTTTTAAGGAAGGTGAGTAAAATGCGAGAAAAATGGTGGCAAAAATCAGTTGTTTATCAAATATATCCAAAAAGTTTTAATGATACAACTGGAAATGGAGTTGGGGATATACCAGGTATTATTCAAAAATTAGATTATTTAAAGACTTTAGGGGTTGATGTGATTTGGTTAACACCGATTTATGCGTCTCCACAAAGAGATAATGGGTACGACATTTCGGATTATTTTGCAATCCATGAAGAATATGGAACAATGGGAGATTTTGATCAGCTATTGAATGAAGCTCACCAACGTGGGCTGAAAATTATTATGGATATTGTGGTGAATCATACATCTACAGAGCACCATTGGTTTAAGGAGGCAAGAAAATCGGTCGACAATCCTTACCGTGACTACTATATCTGGAAGGGAGGAGATCCAAGTGAACCTCCAACGAATTGGCAATCCAAATTTGGTGGTTCTGCGTGGGAGTATGAGAAATCCACAGAGCAATATTACTTGCATTTATTTGATGTCACGCAAGCAGACTTGAATTGGGAAAAAGACCAAGTCCGCCGAGATGTTTATGAAATGATGCGATTTTGGTTAGATAAAGGGGTGGACGGTTTTCGGTTAGACGTCATAAATCTTATATCAAAAGATCAACGTTTCCCGAATGATGATGGTTCGCTGCCGCCAGGAGATGGACGAAGATTTTATACAGACGGGCCTCGAGTTCACGAATTTCTCCATGAAATGAACCAAGAAGTATTTAAAGGACGTCAAACGATGACAGTAGGTGAAATGTCTTCCACAACAATGGAAGATTGTATAAAATATACAAACCCAGAACGAGAAGAGTTAGATATGACATTTAATTTTCACCATCTCAAAGTGGATTATCCTAATGGAGAAAAGTGGACAAAGGCGCTATTTGATTTTCAAGAGTTAAAACAAATTTTGTCCAAATGGCAAGAGGGAATGCATGAGGGTGGTGGCTGGAATGCCTTATTCTGGTGTAATCATGACCAGCCTCGCATTGTTTCTAGGTTTGGCGATGATCAGAATTATCATCAAGAATCTGCAAAGATGCTGGCAACGACGATACATTTGATGCAAGGAACTCCTTACATTTATCAAGGAGAAGAGTTCGGGATGACCAACCCTGGTTTTGATGCTATCGAGCAATATCGAGATGTAGAATCTAAAAATATGTATGATTTAAAAAAAGAAGAGGGAATGTCTGAACAAGAAATTATAGACATCCTAAAAGAGAAATCGAGGGATAATTCGAGAACACCTGTACAATGGAGTGATGAACCGAATGCAGGATTCACAACAGGGACGCCGTGGATAGATATACCGCATAATTATCAACAAATTAATGCAAGCAAAGCCCTTCAAGAAGAAGGTTCTATATTTCAACATTACAGGAAACTGATTAGGCTAAGAAAGCAATATCAAGTTATTACAGATGGAACATATAGCTTGATTTCCCCTGAGCATCATGCTATTTTTGCCTATATTAGGGAAAATGACGTAGAACAATTAATGGTTATTAATAACTTTTATGGACAAAAAGTAGAGTTCTCTTTACCCGAAGAAATAAGCGGCGGTAACATCATCATTTCCAATTATTTAGACTCCCGTTGGGATCCGCAAATGCTGACTTTACGTCCATATGAATCAATAGCTTACTACAGAAAGAAGTAAATGAGGCAGATGATATGGAAAATAAGTACTTTGTTATCTATAAAGATATGGCAAAGAAAATGGACCACGGCCAATATAAACCAAAACAATTTTTACCATCGGAACATGAATTAAAAGAGCACTATGATACATCGAGAGAAACGATTCGAAAAGCCCTAACATTGCTAGCGCAAAACGGATATATACAAAAGATTCGAGGTAAGGGTTCTATTGTGATTGATCGCAGTAAATATGACTTTCCTGTGTCGGGATTAGTGAGTTTTAAAGAACTCACCAAAAAGCTGGGCCAAAAATCGGAGACGATTGTGCATACGTGTCAATTGGTGCATGCTTTTGGTTTTATAAGGGATCAATTAAACTTATCTGCCAAACACAAAGTGTGGGAAGTCATTCGGTCTAGAAACCTAGACAATTGTCGAGTTATCTTAGATAAGGATTACTTTGTGGAAAAGTATGTACCGTATTTAACAGAAGAGATTGCGAAGGATTCTATTTATGAATATATTGAAAACCATTTAGGCTTAACGATTAGTTTTGCTAAAAAAGAGATTGTGGTAGAAGAACCTACAGATGAGGATCGTTCTTTATTAGATTTAGAGGGTTACCATAATATTGTCGTAATTAAAAATTATGTGTATTTGGAAGATGCTAGCTTATTTCAATATACCGAATCACGCCATCGGCCAGATAAATTTCGTTTCGTTGATTTTGCAAGGCGAAACTCTTAAAAGCTTGGTAAGCACTTTTCCTTCCATTTTAAAAAAGCGCAGTATAGGTGTTTATACTGCGCTTTTTTTTATCTTTTTACCAAAAGAAAAATGGCGAAAAAGCAATGGTTGCAATAGCACCTAATGCAATACCAATACCTAAACCAGCACCATACCCGAAAAAGCCAATTCCATAACCACCTAAGTTTCTGCGGCCTCCTATTGGCTCTAAAAATACACGTGAAGGGCTAACACGGCGAATAATTCCTCTATGCACTTGCCCATCATGTGTTACAATTTTGGCGGGTCTCCCAATGTTTCTACAACATAAATCATAATGATGTCTGGACATACCTATACTCCTTTCCTGCATGCATAATACAATATATGCGGAATAAACCAAGTTGTATGGTTATGTGGAAGGTGGTATGCGCACATCTTATTCGTGTCCCCTGATGTCATTGATTACATCAAGGAATGTCGCATTAGGTAAGTATAGTAATTTAGATATAGGATAAGTGTTTCGTTTGATAAATTGTTTGATTAAGTTGTAACCAATTAAATACCCTAAGTTTTTTGGTATACCGCGTCCGCCATACATAATATGATCGTGGATGGCATCATTTCGAGTAATAGATAGATGAGGGGAGATCAGATCTTCCCAATAGGAACAAAAAGTTTCCGGAGGTATTATTTCGAGTCGTTGGTTGCCATAAGCATTGCCTAAAAGTTTACGAACAGCGTATTCTGCAATTCCCTCTAAAATGATCGCATCTAATAATTGATATTCTTGCTCCTCTTTCGGGAAGTGTTTTAAGCGACATGCATGACTATATTCATGAACAAACACAGCAGCTACTTGCTTTGCGGTAGCATTGCTATTGATAAATAAAAAAAGCTTATCAGGATAGCAGAGACCTGCATTTCCTCCATACCATTTACTTAATTCAAGGCTTCGCTCATTGGATGGTAATACAAAAATAGGTATATCCGGTCCATTCCACTTTTGGCGGAATTTTTGATACAGCTTTTCAGTGATCGTCAAAAATCGTTTCTTTAACCATGCTTGAATATAGGGGGGATCATTTTTTACTGGTACAAATAGGCCGTTTTGGATGAGATAATCTTGTATTATATCTGCCTCTGCATTTTGAAAAAATCCCATTAATGGCTCACAGATTTTGTTCTGTTGCTTACGAAAAGCTTCAGCATTTGATGTAGCTTCTAATTGAGTATAAGCTTTCAGCCACTGATTGGTTGGCTTCAACCCCATGCCAATTCACCTGCCTTCTAAATAATAAAAAAAGGGGCTATGTAAGGTCGATACCAAAGATTCTGTAGAAAATAACTTTTAAAAGTTCTATAGGCTGTCTTTCCAGCTATGCGGTTTATCTTTGAAATAAATTGTAGTAAGATTAGATATAATTGTTATTAAGTAGTGTATACTGAATGTTTAAAGAAGGTGAATAAAATGGAACAAAAAGAGATTGAATTATTGAAATTGTTAGAAAAAAACGGTCGTTTAGACACGGTTACGATAAGTAAAATGATTGATATCAGTCCAGAAGAAGTAGAACAAATGATTGCAAAGCTAGAAAAGGAAAATGCGATACTCGGATATTCAACACTGGTGGATTGGTCTAACGTGTATGAATATGAAGGGGTTGCTGCATTAATAGATGTCAAAGTAACGCCGGTAAGAGGGGTTGGCTTTGACAAAATTGCTTCTAGAATTTATAGGTTCCCCGAAGTAAAAGCTGTGTATTTAATGTCAGGCTCTTATGATTTAAGTGTGTCTGTTGAGGGACGTACCATGATGGAAGTTAGTCGATTTGTATCGGAAAAATTATCTACTTTAGATACGGTAATCTCCACCACTACTCATTTTATTTTGAAGAAATATAAGCACGATGGCATTATTTTTGATGAAGATAATGACGATGATAAAAGGATTATGGTGACACCATGAGCACTTCTTATTTAGCAAAAAATGTGGAAAATCTAAAGCCATCAGGTATTCGGAAATTTTTTGATCTCGCATCAAAGATGGACAATGTTATCTCATTAGGGGTTGGAGAACCAGATTTTGTGACACCTTGGAATGTAATTGAAGCAAGCTATCACTCCTTAGAAAAAGGATATACCGCATATACAGCAAATGCAGGGTTAATGGAGTTAAGAGAAGCGATTAGCGATTACTTAAATAAGACCTTTTCCATTTCCTACGAACCAGAGTCTCAAGTGCTTGTCACGGTAGGAGCTAGTCAAGCGATCGATTTAGCTTTACGAGCCGTCGTTGACCCAGAGGACGAGGTACTTATTGTAGAACCGTGCTTTGTATCCTACGGCCCAGCTATTAGTCTGGCAGGAGGGATCCCTGTACCTATAAGTGCCCAGGCTAAGAATGAATTTAAAATAACACCAGAACAAATAGAGGAAGCCGTCACAGAAAAAACAAAAGCCATTGTGTTATGCAGCCCTAACAACCCTACCGGGACAGTCTTAAATCAGTCAGAACTAGAAGAAGTTTCAAGCGTCATATGTAAACATGACCTTTTAGTGATTTCTGATGAAATTTATGCAGAATTATCTTATGATGACCAAGCGGCAAGTATTGCGTCCATTAACGGTATGACAGACCGTACTGTTGTCATTTCAGGTTTTTCCAAATCATTTGCCATGACAGGTTGGAGACTTGGTTATGCAGTGGGACCGACCGATATTATTCGAGCAATGACCAAAATTCATCAATATACGATGATGTGTGCTCCAACAATGGCACAACATGGTGCATTAGAAGCTTTGAGAAATGGTAATGATAGTGTAATGGAAATGAAAACAAGTTACCGGCAAAGAAGAAATTTGGTAGTCAAAGCATTAAATGAAATGGGATTATCCTGTCATTTGCCAGGTGGTGCTTTTTATGTTTTTCCTTCGATTCGAGAAACAGGCCTAAGCTCAGAGACGTTTGCTCAAAAGTTATTAGAAGAAGAAGGAGTTGCTGTTGTACCAGGACATGTATTTGGGGAAAGCGGGGAAGGATATATTCGTTGTTCCTATGCTACATCGATTAAACAATTAGATGAAGCAATGAAGCGAATGAATAGATTTGTTGAGAAGCACACATAAGTTATCGCCAAGTTGTAAGACACTTTAAACCAGAACCGGTATCAGGTTCTGGTTTTTATATGTTAAAAAACAAGAAATAGTATAAGCAGGCGTCACCATTTATGGCATAAGACTATCAGCTAGCGTAATATGCGAGATTTTATTAGCATCCTTTTATAGTTGTAGGTATAAGTTTGATTAAGGAAACTAAAAAATAATATTTGTACTTACAAGTTGAAGTATATTATAATAAGAGTTATAGAAAGACAGAGAGAGAGGATGGCATAAATGGAAATAAAGCGCATACACAATGTGGAGCTGACAACGAAGATAGGGGAAAAAGTTGAGCTTCCTGAAAGAGTATTAGCAGACATTAATGAAAATATTACAGCAGAATTTAAAGTTTCATGGACTGATATTCCTGCTGAACAATGGAATCAACCGGGAACCATTGAAGTCGAGGGGGAAATTGAACATAAAGAATATCCAAAACCTTTTATCGAACAACGAGCAGATCCATATTTGTATAAGCACTCAGATGGATATTATTACTTTACAGGATCGTACCCATTATATGACAGAATCGTTTTAAGACGCGCTAAAACGATTGATGAACTGCCAAACGCGGAAGAAAAAGTCATTTGGTGGAAACATGAATCCGGTATCATGTCTGAACATATTTGGGCACCGGAAATCCACTATATAGATGGAAAATGGTACATTCATGTTGCGGCAGGAGATAAAGATGACGTATGGGCGATTCGACCGTATGTGCTGGAATGCAATGCAGAAAACCCTTTAGAAGGGGATTGGGTGGAAAAAGGGCAAATCAACACTGAATTCCAGAGTTTTTCATTAGATGCTACAACATTCGAGCATCAAGGAAAGCGGTATTTAGTTTGGGCACAAAAAGTAGAAAACAATACGATTTCGAATTTATATATTGCCGAAATGGAGAACCCTTGGACCATCAAAAAGCAAGTATTTTTATCTACGCCTGAGTACAATTGGGAAACGATTGGGTTTGATGTCAATGAAGGACCTGCCATGATAAAGAATGGCCATAAAATATTTATTGCTTTTTCTGCTAGTGCTACGGATGAAAACTATGCAATGGGGCTATTGCAAGCAGACATCGACAGTGATTTATTAGATCCTGATTCATGGACAAAGGAAAAAGAGCCTGTGCTTGTATCCAGTGACCAAACAGGTGAATATGGACCTGGACATAATAGCTTTACAACGGATGAGGATGGATTTGATTTACTTGTTTATCATGCCAGACCATATAAAGGATTTAACACAGAGAATCCTCTTTATGACCATAATCGTCATGCACGAATTCAACGTTTATTTTGGACGAAAGATGGTTTTCCATACTTTGGGGAACCTGGCTACCAATTAAACTATCAGGGTATGAAAGCAAAAGCCATTATTACAGTAAAATAAGAAATGCCGAGCCACTATGCTCGGCATTTTTTCTCTTATCATAACAGAAGTATAAAATTTGTTCGTAATATCCATAAACTACGCAATAACTTTGGAAAGTTTTCCTCCCACTTTGCTCACGATGAGTGCTTAATCTAAGCTGCGGAAAATCGAAGTATATTTCAGAAGCTGTATTTATATACCACTCTCTCCAACCTTTGCACAATCGAATTTATTGGATGATATATTCAATTTCATCAAGCTTTCTTGAATATTTGATGTGAAAATCTTTTTGGTCAAAATACCACATATCTGATTCTTCTACAAAAAAGTAGATGCCCTCTTCTTCAATTCCCGCACCAGGATCTTGTGGCTCTGTTTTTTCAATGGCTAGAGAAAATCCTTTATGTACACCGCCAAAGCCACCGTACCTTGCTAAGAACCGCAAAGAGTCATTTTCTTTTAATTCTAATTCTTTAATAAACCACTTTGCAGCTGGTTTTGTGATAGACATTTCCAATGTTCTTCCCCCTTTTCGTTTAATATACCAAAAGGATGGGATGGATTACTACCTTTTGTATTTAAGTTACATTGGCTAAAATAAATACTGTTAGATTTTCTTACATTTAAATAGGAATGCTTTTTCATATTTTGTATACTGTAAACAAGAAGTTACGACGAATGCATAAGTGAAATAGGTGGTGTTACGAATGTCAGATAATCCGTCCTATAAGCAGAGAAAAGTGATCACCATAGGTGTAGTAAGTGAGTTGACGGGATTATCGGAACGTCAAATCCGATATTATGAGGAACGGAAGCTAGTTTTTCCGCAGAGATCACCGAAGGGAAATCGAAAGTATTCCTTTGCCGATGTGGAGTTATTAATAGATATTGCAAATAAGCGTGAAGAAGGCGTACAAACTTTTGAGATTAGACAAGACATGTTAAGGGAAGAAAGAAAAAAGGAAAAGAAATTGCGTAAACAACTATTACGTGGTGAAATTAATGCGCGATTTGGAGTGCAAAAAGAATAGACTGCAAAAAAAGGGAAGCCTAGTGTAAACGAGGCTTCTCTTCTTTTTGATATGGATTGTATCTAGTAAGTTTTATGGCATATTGACTGTCTCTTTCAAACTCCTGGCAATACCTTTCATAGTCCTGAACAATTTCACTTATCGGCTTTTTATACAGATCTTGATCATTCACATCGACTACACCTTTAGCCATCAACTGCTCGATTACATACGCTTTTTGCCTTTCGACCGCTTCACGTAAAAACGCCATGGCATAAGCCTCCTATAATTTAATTATGTGAGATTGCTTATTGTAAGTATTACCATGTTTGCTATATGTTATACTATCTGAACATATGCGATTATAGCGGAAATGTGACAGTGTAGTAGTCATGTCGTGTGCATGATTTTACTGTATCAATAGTTCGTGTCGAGTGTAGAATTACTATATAATATTGGTAGAAGTATGGAAAATCTAACTTTAGTATATGTTATTATCTTACCTTTGTATTGGCTTTTGTCAAGTAACTTAACATACAATTTAATAAAATAAATGAGGTGTTTACAAATGGGTAATCTACAGGTATCTGTGATTATTCCTACATATAATCGGCCCGTGGCACTAGCGGAGTTGCTAGGAGCTCTTGTTGAACAAACATTCCAGCATTTTGAAGTCATCATAGTGAATGATGCTGGTCAAGAGGTGGATTCTGTTGCGGCTTTGTATCCAGAATTAGATATAAGGGTGATTGATTTACAGGAAAATCATTACCATGTCTATGCCCGGAATCAAGGGATAAAGGCTGCTAAGGGGTCCTATATTATGTTTATGGATGATGATGATCTGCCATTGCCTTCTCATATGGAGCGGATGGTGAATGGTTTAAAAAGTGCTGAGCTTGTATATAGTGATGTAGAAATTGTAGATTATGAAGAAACGGAAACAAAGCGGATTCCGTTAAACCATTATTTATTTGCTTATGAGTACGATTTACAAGCTATGCGCCAATTTTCTACATATGTTCCATCTGGAAGTATGTATAAAAAAGAGATTCATGATCAGGTGGGAAGGCTTGATGAGGAGATGCGTAATTACTGGGATTGGGATTTCTTCTTAAGAGTGGCGGAGGGTTTCCGTGTGGAAAGAATCCCTGTTGCTAGTGTATTATATGGATTTTCTTTAGAAGGAAATAACCAATCCAAAAATTTAGATAACATGCGGTTTTATTTGAACCGTCTTAGTAAAAAGCATGATTTAGGATATCTACCGACGAAAAATTTTTATTTGTTATTGGAAGAACCTAGTGTTAAGCAAAGGGAATCGGAAAGCGAACGGATTTGGGATGGTGAGATGCCCCCATCTCGTTATGTAAGGTAGGGGATACTTTTGAGTCGACAACGTGACTTTACTAACGGAAATTTATGGGTAGATTTATTTTATTTTTCTGCGCCCATAATGTTTGCCAACCTTTTGCAGGTATCTTATCAATTTATTGATAGCCTTTGGGTTGGTAATTTGCTTGGTGCGAATGCTTTAGGAGCAGTGGCTGTTTCAGGTACTGTTATCTTTACCGTTCTTTCCTTTATTATTGGTATGAATAACACGACATTAACGATATTGTCTCAGCAAAAGGGCAAAGGAAATGAAGAAGGATTAAAAAATTATTTGAATGCTTTTGTTGTCACATTATCTTGTTTAGCTCTATTGATGGGTACATTTGGATTCATTTTTGCAAAGCCAATTCTACAGTTGTTAGGTACACCAATTAATATGCTGGCTGATGCTACCATTTATTTCCGAATTAATGCAATGGGAATCTTTTTTTTAGTTGGATATAATTTTATTAGTACCGTATTAAGGGCAGTTGGTGATAGTAAAACACCGTTAAAATTCGTAGCTATAGCTGTTTTACTTAATATTGTATTAGATCCTTTATTTATCTCTGTATTTGGATGGGGGATAGAAGGTGCAGCTCTTGCCACTATCTTTTCTCAAGGTTTTTCTTTCATCTATGGTGTGATTTATGTGTTAAGACAGAAGCTAGTCCCATTTCAGTGGCCAGATATTCCAAAATGGAAAGAAGTTCGTCTCATTCTGCATCTAGGTATTCCGTCTGGTCTGCAAATGGCAGTTATCTCAGCAGGATCTGCTGCTATTATGAGTGTTGTTACATCACATGGAGAAGCTGTAGTAGCAGGATATGGTGCAGCTCAAAGACTGGATAGCTTATTTTTATTACCTGCACATGCCTTAAGTGCAACAGTCAACAGCATGGCTGGTCAAAATATTGGTGTTGGAAAATGGGATCGAGTGAAAAAAATCTCTTTATATGGTGTGGTTTATAATACGTTTATTATGCTTTTTTTCGCTTGTTTAATTGTATTTTTTGCCCCGTTTGGTATCCAATTATTTATACAAGAAGATCAAGCGATAGCATTTGGTGCTCAATATTTAACGATTATTGCCTTTTTTTATCCGTTTTTAGGGATTAATTTTGTTTTAAATGGGATTGTACGGGCATCTGGAGCAATGTATCAAGTGTTAATATTGAACCTTTTATCTTTTTGGGCATTACGTTTTCCTTTAGCATATCTCTTCTCTAAATGGATGGGGGAAGATGGGATTGGTTATGGTATTGGTGTCAGCTTTATGGTCAGCAGTATGATTGCTTTTTTATATTATCGATTCGGGAAATGGCGTATGAAACAAATTTTCCCTAGCGATGAAAGAGAATAGTAAAAGCTGGATGGAATAAAAACGTAACGATTGAACAAAGTAAGAATACACGTCAAAAAATGAACAGGAGGAATCCTTATGAATAAACGTGTGTTTTTACTATTTAGTATTTTATGTTTGTTTTTGATTGTCGCTTGTAACCAACAATCATTAGAGCCTGAAAATGAAGAAGGAACAAATCCAGAGTATGTTGGCTTTGGTGGTGATCAGGGTGGGGGAGATAATCCGCAAATAACGGAAAGACGTTTCAGAGTACCGATCACTCCAGGTAAAGAGCAAAACATATTTGGTGACGAAGATAGATATACCCAACGCTATCAAGATGGGGAAAGAAATGATGAGAATAATCAACAGCAACAACAAAATCTACAACAAAATCAGCAACAAAATCAGCAACAAGAGCAAGCAGACCAAGGAAATGAGCCACAAGGTAACACAAATCAAGGTAAATTAGGTGATTTTAGGCAAAAAGTGATTGATTTAACAAATCAAAGAAGAAGTGAAAATGGAGCAGGAAATGTTTCGCTAGATCAAGAATTAGCGGAAGTGGCACAAAAAAAGTCGCAAGATATGGCAGAAAATAATTACTTTTCCCATACCTCTCCAACTTATGGCTCTCCATTTAATATGCTGGATCAATTTGGAGTAGACTATACAAAAGCATCCGAAAACATAGCAGCTGGTCAAACCTCCCCTGAACAGGTTGTTGAAAGTTGGATGAACAGCGAAGGGCACCGCAAAAATTTATTAGATCCGGCTGTTACACATATTGGTGTAGGATATGCATCAGATGGTGATTACTGGACACAACTGTTTATTAAAAAATAAAGTAAAAGGAGCTGTTTCATTTTGGAAATAGCTCCTTTTTTATGACGCTATCCTTTTCATTCATTATTTTTAGACGTATAATATCCATTTGGAACTTTATAATAGCTGGAATAAGAAGGGAGCCATTTTTATGGCACGTCATGAATCTACATTACCATTAAAGATGTTATTGTTTTGCTTTCATGGGGCAAATACCATTATTGTTAGTTTTTTACCATTATATCTTCAATATAGAGGATTAAGCGGTACCGAAATTGGCTGGGTAATGGCAATAGGACCATTAATTGCTATTTTTTCGCAGCCGTTTTGGGGTTACCTTAGTGATAAATATCAAACCGTTAAACGAATCTTAATGTTATGTTTAATCGGTTTATTGATAAGTAGTTCGGTTTTTCTTCAATTGGCCTCTTTGCCATTATTGCTCACTTTAGGAGCTTTATTTTTCTTTTTTGCAGCACCTGTTGGGGCATTGGGTGATAGCCTGTCACAACGTCGGGCTGATCAGCTTGGTATCTCGTTTGGATCGATTAGAACATGGGGATCGATAGGTTTTGCTGTGTCTACTTTAACCATTGGAGAATTATTGTCGGTTATAGGCATTCAGTATATTGTTTGGCCATATCTTTGTTTAGCTTTTGCTTGTTTTATAGTAAGTACAAGGCTTGTCGATGTGAAAGTCGAGACTGCTCCAGTTCAGCTGAAAGATGTACGTTTATTAATAAAAAAGAAACCGTTTGTCATATTTCTTGTACTTATTACTTTCATTACAATATCTCATCGTGCGAATGATAGTTTTATTGGCATTTATATTGCGTCATTAGGCGGTGGAGAAGATTTAGTAGGTATTGCTTGGTTTGCTGGTGTAGCCAGTGAGGCGATCATTTTTGCAACGGCAGGCTATTGGTTTAAGAAATTCCATCCTTTAATATTTATTATCGGTGCGGGTTTATTGTATTCGATCCGTTGGTATTTTTATGCAATATTTGAGGATCCGATGTTTATTGTGGGATTACAGTTTTTACATGGGCTGACTTTTGGAGTGTTTTACTTAACCGCCTTTCAGTATGTTACAAGAGTAATACCTAATATACTGCAATCGACAGGTCATTTAGTTTTTGTATCAGTATTCTTTGGTTTTTCAGGTATAATTGGTTCACTATTTGGAGGTATGGTGATAGACAGCTTGGGTGGCGGGTCGTTATACTTCTTTATGGGTCTATTAACAACCATTGGCACCATTTTGATGCTTATATATCATTGGCTGCCGTTTGGAAAATCATAAATGTTAGGTGATGAATAATGAGTTTTGTTGGTGTTTTAATTCCGATTTTCGGTATTTTTGCAATTGGTTATATAGGGATGAAATTACTAAAAATTGATATTAAACCAATTTCAACATTAACGTTGTATTTAATGTCGCCATTTTTGGCGTTTCGAACCTTTTATCAAAATCAGTTGAATATGGATTATTTATATTTTGGGGGCTTTTTATTAGCGTTATGCTTTGTCAGCTTACTATTTTGCTATGTAGCGGGAGCTATAAAAAAATGGGATACATCGCGCAGAAGTGGTTTTATCCTTTCCTCCGTTTTTATGAATAATGGAAATTATGGAGCACCGCTTGTTTTACTTGTATTTGGGGAAGAAGGCTTTCATTATGCGATTATTCTAATGGTGCTTCAAACTTTAATTATGTGTACGATTGGAATTTACGTAGCGGCACAAGGTGGTGCTGGCAATCGGCCGATCAAAGTTTCGCCAATGAAAGATGTGCTAAAGGTGCCTATTATTTATGGCGCCATTTTGGGTGTTTTATTCAATTTATTAAACATTCATATTGATAGCCAAACGATGACGGCGGTTGACATGGTGGCTGATGCAACAATTCCAACGATTATGATTGTGTTAGGGATGCAACTTGCGCAAATACGTTTAGGAGACATAGAAGTGGGAAGGTTATCTGTCGCTGTTGGCTTTCGTTTAATTTTAGCCCCGGTTATTGCTTTTCTAATTACTTTGCCACTTCCTTTAGATGAAATGGTCAAAGATATTCTAATTTTAATGGCAGCTATGCCAACTGCTGCTAATACGACGATGTATGCTTTGCAATTCAATGCAACACCTGGTTTTGTTTCAAGTGCCACATTAGTAAGTACGATATTGAGTATTGTAACATTACCTATTCTGTTAATGATTATTTTATAAGTATTATTCAAAATACACAAAATTAGGAAGTCTCTCTTTATCTTGAATCTTTGTACGGTGGCTCTAGAAATTATGTGCTTTTTCACCTAATTGTACTGGACATAAAACTCATTCGTTCTAAATAGATTTTTTTCATGGTAAGATAGTGGTAAAAGCAGGGAGGGATTCCATTGAAGTTAGTGACGTATCAACTAAAGCACTTATTTGCAAAACAACGAATAGGAATATTTTTTAATGACCAAGTTATTGATATCGAAGAAACCTACAAGGAAATGGAAAAGAACCAAAAGGCAGAAAATATAGGTTTTGATATACCATCATATCCCAATGACTTTTATGCTTTAGGACAAGCAGGATTGCATTATGCCAAAAAGGTTTTGGAGTATGCCCAAACAAAATCTCCTGCTTTTACCTTTAGTCGAGAGGAAGTGATTTTAGGCCCCCCAGTTCCGAACCCTTCTAAAATTATTTGTGTGGGTATTAATTATGCAGATCATGTCGCAGAGATGGGTGCGGAATTACCGGAATATCCTGTACTATTTTCAAAGTTTCGTAATGCATTAATCGGGCCGGAAGATGATATTTATAAATCTAGTGAAACAAACAAGTTAGATTATGAAGTGGAGCTAGCAGTTGTGATAGGTGAGAAAGCATCTAAAGTACCACAAGAGCTTGCCATGGATTATATTGCTGGTTATACAATTGGAAATGACACTTCTGCTCGAGATTTGCAAAAACGTACTGTACAATGGCTTCAGGGGAAGTCATTAGATCATACGACACCTATTGGCCCATGGTTAGTAACAGCAGATGAACTAACAGATCCAAGCCAATTAAAAATCCAATCTTATGTAAATGGAGAGTTGCGCCAATCATCTAATACAAAACATTTGATCTTTAATATTCCTCATTTAATCAGCTTTATCTCCAACCTTATGACATTAGAGCCAGGTGATATTATTTTAACAGGAACGCCTGATGGGGTGGGAATGGCAATGGATCCACCTCAATTTCTGCAAGACGGTGATAAAGTAACGATGGAAATTGAGCAAATAGGGAAATTAGAAAATAACGTACGAAGCCAAAACTAATACCGAAACACTTATGCAGAAAAAAAGCTGTGTAAGTGTTTTTTATTAGGAAAGAGTGTATATATTGAATTCTAGTTATTCTCCTGAGTTAAAAAGCTGATGGAATTTTAGGGCACTTCCAAGACATAAAAACGCCATGTTAAGCATATAATGATAATAAATCAACTAATGTATAAATAAGTGGATATTTATACATTTAAAAAAAGAGGAGTACGGAAATTACTTAATCAAAACAGATAGACATACATTCCAACTATAATATATTTTATGCGGAAATTTTAAATTATAACTATGTTTTTTTATAAACAATATTGCATGAAAATACAAAATGCAGTATAATTATAAATCAATCACATACGGAATTTTTAGGGGGAACTATCGTGAACGTAGCAATTATAGGAGGCACAGGATACGGTGCCGTAGAGTTACTGCGATTTTTATATAATCATCCATACGTCGAAGTAAAGAAAATTATCTCGCATTCGAATAGTGGCACATCTTTTTCTGATGTATATCCACACCTTACAGATTTAGTAGAAACAAAGATGGAATCACTAGATATAGAAGAGCTAGCGAAAGAGGTGGATACAGTCTTTTTTGCTACACCGTCTAATGTCAGCAAAAACTTTATCCCCTCTTTTATGGACAAAGGGATTCGTTGTATTGATTTATCAGGAGATTTTAGATTACGTGACAAAGAGGTATATCAACAATATTATGGTGAAGAATTAGCAGAAGGAACATATATCAAGCAAGCAGTATACGGATTATCTGAGATTCATAAAGAAGAGATTCAAAAAGCAAAACTTATTGCTAATCCAGGATGTTACCCAACTGCTACAACATTAGGTCTAATTCCTGCATTAGAGAACGATCTAGTAGATCGCAATCATATAATTATTGATGCCAAAACAGGGGTATCTGGTGCAGGTAGAAGCCTTTCGTTAAACGTTCATTTTTCAGAGATGAATGAAAATTTTAAAGCGTATAAAGTTGGTGTTCATAAACATATACCTGAAATAGAACAAATGTTATCTGAAACAGCAGATGAGCCAATTCAGGTCACTTTCACTCCGCATATAGTGCCGATGACTAGAGGGATTTTGAGCACGATTTATGTGGACTTAAAAGACAAGAAATCTACCACAGAGTTAGTAGAAACGTATAAAGCATTTTATCAAGAGCATCCATTTGTACGTGTGCGTGATGAAGGGGTTATACCTGCTACAAAAGAAGTTTATGGCAGCAATTATTGTGATATTGGTTTATATGCAGATGAACGAACAGGCAAGTTGATTATTGTATCGGTTATCGATAATTTAGTTAAAGGTGCTTCTGGCCAGGCTATACAAAATATGAATTTGATGAACGGATGGAAAGAAACTACCGGCTTAAACCAATTACCTATATTTCCTTAAGGAGTGAAACGGAACATGTTATCGTCACAAAACGAAGACAGTCAAAAACATTTTACATTAATAGATAATGGCAATGTGGCCTCTGCAAAAGGCTTTAAAGCAGGCGGGCTGCATTGCGGTATTCGTAAGAAAAAAATAGATTTTGGATGGTTTTATTCAGATGTACCTGCCCAAGTAGCAGGTGTATATACAACAAATGTTTTCCAAGCAGCGCCATTAAAAGTGACTCAGGAAAGTATTGCAACAGAAGAAGTTCTTCAGGCAGTTGTTGTCAACTCTGGTATTGCCAATGCATGTACTGGAGAGCAAGGACTGCAGGATGCTTATGATATGCGAAAAATATTTGCGGAAACGATTGGTGTGAAGGAGCATTTAGCTGCCGTTGCTTCCACCGGCTTAATCGGAGAGCCTTTGCCAATGGATAAGATCCAATATGGAATGGAGCAAATTCCAAATAAAGAGCATGATGGTGCAAATAAGTTTGAAACAGCTATCCTCACAACAGACACGAAAGAAAAAGGGATTGCAATAGAATTGGAAATTGACGGGCAAGTTGTCACCATTGGAGGTGCGGCAAAAGGTTCTGGAATGATCCATCCTAATATGGCAACAATGCTCGCGTTTATTACAACAGATGCAAACATTCCATCTAAATATCTATCTGCTGCTTTAAAGGATATTACGAATAAATCCTTTAACATGATAACAGTGGATGGAGATACAAGTACAAATGACATGGTACTTGTACTTGCGAATGGCGAAGCAGGAAATGAATCACTATCTCCGGAACATAAGGAATGGCAAAAATTCTATCAGGCACTTAAGTTTGTTAGTGAATACTTAGCAAAAGAGATTGCTAGAGACGGTGAAGGTGCTAGTAAACTAGTAGAAGTTAATGTAAAAGGTGCCTTTACAGATGAATCGGCTCAAGCCATTGCGAAATCTATTATATCTTCTAATTTGGTGAAAACAGCTGTGCATGGTGCTGACGCCAACTGGGGACGTATTATTACAGCAATTGGATATAGCGGTGTTTCATTAGATCCTGATAGTGTCAGCATTTATTTGGGAGATATTTTAGTAGTGGAAAATGGTATTCCACACCCTTTTGATGAAGAGGAAGCAAAACAATACTTATTACAAGATGAAATCAAAATATTAGCGCAACTAGGAGATGCGAATGGGAAAGCAACGGCTTGGGGTTGTGACCTTTCGTATGAATATGTAAGAATTAATGCTTCTTATCGAACGTAAGGAGGAAGTCACTTGAATTATGTAGTCATTAAATGTGGAGGCAGTGTCTTTGAACAACTGCCCCCATCTTTTTATCAAAATATAGTGGATATTCAAAAGCAAGGGGAATGGCAGCCAATTATTGTACACGGGGGCGGCCCGCTTATTTCCCAGTTATTAGAGCAAGTAAACGTTCAGACAACCTTTGTAAATGGTTTGCGCGTAACGACGAATGAAGTATTAGATGTAGTCGAGATGGCCTTAAGTGGAGCAATGAACAAACAAATAGTCCGCCATATCACACAATCAGATGGAGCGGCATTCGGGGTCAGTGGCATTGATGGCAAGTTGTTAGAAGCAGTTCCTGTAGAGGATAGCGACAAGTTAGGTTTTGTTGGTGACGTCAAAAAAGTAAACACGGATATTATTACTTCTATCGCTGAACAAGGGTCTGTGCCTGTTATTTCCCCAATTGGGATAGATGCAAAAGGACAAAGGTATAATATTAATGCAGATATGGCTGCTTCAGCTGTGGCACAAGCATTAGAAGCAAAGCTATGCTTTATTAGTGATATTCCTGGTATTTACCAAGAAAGAGACGGCAAAAAAGAGGTTTATCATCAATTGAACGAAGAACGTATTCAGCAGTTAATGGATGAGGAAGTCATTTTCGGTGGGATGATACCGAAAGTTCAATCCGCCTTGCATGCCTTGCATCAAAATGTATTAGAAGTTTCGATCGTGAATGGTACCGATGAGAACGGGTTATGGCATTTCATGCAAGGAAAAGAAGTGGGAACAAGAATTACTTTAGATAAGGAGATGCCAAATGTCTGAATTACAGTACTCTCAAAAAGTTAATCCAATTATGGCAACATATGGTCGGTTTCCTATTGCTCTTGTAGAAGGGAAAGGAAGCTATGTATGGGATGATAAAGGAACTAAATACTTAGATTACTCATCAGGACTTGCGACATGTAATCTTGGGCATGTACCAGATGTCGTAAAAAATGCCATGGATCAACAGTTAAGCAAGCTGTGGCATTGCTCTAATTTATATCATATCCCTTCTCAGGAAAAATTGGCACAGGTATTAGTGGAAAATAGTTGTGGAGATCAAGTTTTCTTTTGTAATAGTGGGGCAGAAGCAAATGAAGCTGCTATTAAGATTGCTAGAAAATATTCTCAACAGGGAGATCCGACGATTGTTTCCTTTCAAAATTCTTTCCACGGAAGAACGATGGCGACACTTTCAGCAACAGGGCAAGAGAAAATTCAACAAGGGTTTGCTCCATTAACACCTGGTTTTGAGTATCTGTCATATAATAATGTGGATGATCTAAATAAATTAAAAGAAATCAAGCCGTGTGCAGTCATTTTAGAGGTCGTGCAAGGAGAAGGCGGTGTGATTCCTGCAGATCCTCAATGGTTAAAAATGCTGGATCAAGTGTGTAAAGAGCACGATATTTTATTAATGATCGATGAAATACAAACAGGAATGGGGAGAACAGGAAGCTTATTTGCTTATCAAGATTATGACCTAGAACCAGATGTGATTAGTGTTGCTAAAGGTTTAGGTTCAGGTATCCCTATTGGTGCAATTATTGCTAAAGAGCATGTTGCTAAACATTTTTCAGCAGGAACACATGGGAGTACTTTCGGTGGTAACCCAATTGCTACAACAGCAGGACTAGCTACTGTGCAACATTTAGTAGAATCTAATGTTTTAGACGAAGCTCAAAGCCTCTCTTCCTATTTATGGAATGAATTGAAACAATTAGCAGAAGGAGATAATAGTATTCAGTCCGTAAGGGGAAAAGGGATGTTGATTGGTTTACAAGTAAATGAACCGGCGATTGATATTGTTCATAAAGCAAGAGAAGAACATCAACTGCTTCTTGTAGTAGCTGGTCCAAATGTGGTTCGGGTTCTTCCGCCATTAACAACCAATCAAGAAGAAGCCGATCAATTTTTAGAAATAATGAAAAAAATATTTGCTTAAGAAAAAATTTTTAGCGGAATACTTGATAATCTTTCTTAACATGATAAAGTATTATAGGAATGATACAAGTAGTAAAGAGGGATTAAGATGAGAAGCTATATAAAAGAAAAAGTCGATGCATTTCGCTATGAAAATAAAAATCGTGCGAGACTATTAATAAATTGCGCCGACCAACCTGGTATCGTGGCAGCTGTTTCGCAATTTTTATATGAGCATGATGCCAATATTATTGAGTCGAACCAATATTCTACAGATCCTGAGGGTGGAGAATTCTTTATCCGTGTAGAATTCGAACTTCCAGGATTAAAGGACAAAGTAGAAAAATTAGAGTCAGACTTCCAAGAAATACGTGAGCAATTTGGTATGCAAGCCACTTTTAAATATGTGGACCAAATTAAAAAGATGGCTATTTTTGTATCAAAAGAGCCACATTGTTTATTGGAATTATTGTGGGAATGGCAAAGTGGTGATTTGTTGGCAGATATAAGCATGGTAATTAGTAACCATGAGACTTCCCGAGAAATGGTGGAGTCCCTAGGTATTCCATATTATTATATTCCGGCTAACAAGGATATTCGTAAGGAAGTAGAAGAAAAGCAAATCCAGCTGTTAAAAGAACATGGTATTGACATTATTGTACTAGCCAGATATATGCAAATTTTAACACCACATTTTGTAGAAACCTTTAAAAATCAAATCATTAATATACATCATTCTTTCTTACCTGCTTTTATTGGCGCAAAACCTTATGAGCGTGCTTATAATAGAGGGGTGAAATTAATTGGGGCAACATCTCACTATGTTACCAATGATTTAGATGAAGGGCCAATCATCGAGCAGGATATAAGCCGTGTAGATCACAGAGATAATGCGGAAGCGATGAAGAAAATTGGTCAATCCGTAGAACGGAGTGTATTATCTCGTGCTGTAAAATGGCATTTAGAAGATCGGATTATTGTATATGGCAATAAGACTATTGTATTTTAAAGAAAACTCGGTGACTGCCGAGCCTTTAGGCGACAGCAGAGCCGTAGTTGCACTTATACTTCATTCCTAAACCTGGCTTCTACGCCGACTTTCTTCTCCGCTGCCAGGTTACACGTTCTTAACGTGTAAAGAAAACTCGGTGATTGCTGAGTGCTTGGCGAAGTTAAAGACGTAGTGGCCCTTATCTATTTTTCTAATCGTGGTACTACGTCGAATTCACTTCATCTGTAACACGAAATAAATTCTAATAAGGTAAATGAGACACTCAAGTTTTAACTTGGGTGCTTTTTTATTTCTCGGGAAATAATAGAGTAATAAAAGAAGTAGAAGTGGGGCTTTTCATCCCCTACATCTACTTCTTTTATTATTCTAAGTCTTGAAGTGGGGGGCTTACGGACGATTGTTCACCGTGATAAATTTTTGGGTTACCTGACCCCATCTTACCGCATAGGATGAGGTGAGGTGATCTCATAATGATGCGTTTTTTTGAAGTGGTACGGGACGGGCGAAGTGTTCATATCAATCCTTCATATCCGTTACGTTTCTATCAAATTCATATGGATAACTATTTCCTGGGAATACAGAATGGTGGACCAACAACTATTACATTTTATGACAGAGGCTCTTTTTCATCTCTCACTTTAATAGGAGCAATGGCAGGTTCAAAAAGGATAGAAGAAACTTATACATTACATCCCAATACTGCAATAAGAGAGCGTAACTTTCAACCAGGAGATATTTTAGTAGCAAGTGATAATGTTAAATCAGAGATGACAGGATATATGGGGCATTCTGCTATTGTGGTAGATGATGAGACATTAGTTGAATCACCTGGAAGGTATCCAGCGATCGTAAAGTCAACGATCCAACAATTCTTAGATAAACACCCAGAACATGCTCAGTTTAGACCGAAAGACCATGAGATAGGAGTTGACGCTGCTGCCTATGCTTTAGACTATTACAACAGCTATAAGAAAAACTTAGAGGAAGGCATTAATGAGCCTATTTTTTCATTTGATTTGTCACAGTCACTAGACGATCCTTGGGAAAAAGTATATTGCTCTAAGCTAGTATGGTTAAGCTACCATTATGGAGCAAATTATACGTTTGAAAACGACTACCTGTGGTTTTCGCCAGAAGATCTTTACACACAGTTAAAAGATAATCCGGATTTTGAGCAAGTTTACAAACATCCTAATGTTAAATTTATTATTAACACATAATACAGCAGAGCAAATTGTACAGTGGGATAAGTACTCACTGTATTTTTTTTATAAAATTATGCTTTTTATATTGAATGTACGTACGAATTATATTATTATAAGAGTAAATCTTCACACACATACGTACAAGGATAGAGGGAAATAGAAGAAAGAAAGGTGGATATAAATGCTGGAAAGGTTGAAACAGCAAGTGTTAGAAGCAAATCTTGATTTACCTAAACACGACTTAGTAACGTTTACTTGGGGTAATGTAAGCGGTTTCGATAGAGATTCAGGATTGATGGTTATTAAACCAAGTGGTGTGCCGTATGAAGATCTAAAAGCAGAAGATCTGGTTGTGTTGGACTTAGATGGAAATATTGTAGAAGGTGATTTAAAGCCTTCATCAGACACGCCGACCCATCGATTGTTATATCAAAAGTTCCCAGGAATTGGCGGTATTGTACACACTCATTCACCATGGGCTACGAGTTGGGCTCAAGCAGGAAAAGGTATTCCTGCGCTTGGAACAACACAGGCTGATTATTTTTATGGAACAATTCCTTGTACTAGAAGGATGACAGAGGAAGAAGTAGCTGGCGAATACGAATGGGAAACAGGAAATGTGATTGCCGAAACGTTTCAAGACATCGACCCATTACAAATTCCAAGTGTGCTGGTGCATAGCCATGCACCATTTAATTGGGGGAAAGATCCGCAAGAGGCACTGCATAATGCGGTCGTATTAGAGGAAGTAGCTAAAATGGCTTTACACACTTATCAATTAAATCCAGATGTGGGATCGATGGATCAATATTTATTGGATAAGCATTATCTAAGAAAGCATGGTGCAAATGCTTATTATGGACAAGATAAAAACTAAGCAATTTTTTATATCAAATTATGCGGTTAATGGCTGGTGATATTTTACTCGTATTCTATCGCTGTCTAATCGATTAGTGATCTAGTTTATCAATCTATAGAACAATGAGGAGGAGAAAGTATGTTAGAAATTAGACCATATACGTTTTGGTTTGTAACAGGAAGTCAACATTTGTATGGAGAAGAGACATTAAAGGAAGTAGAAGATAATTCGCGTGGAGTAGTAAAAGGACTGAACGCTGAAGGTCATCTGCCTTTTTCAGTAGAATTTAAAGAAGTACTAACAACTGCTGATGATATTCACCAATTAGTATTAAAAGCAAATGCAGATGAAAATTGTGCAGGTATTATTACATGGATGCATACTTTTTCACCTGCAAAAATGTGGATTGCTGGATTAAAAGCCTTACAGAAACCTTTATTGCATTTGCATACACAATATAACCGTGATATTCCATGGGATAGCATTGATATGGACTTTATGAATTTAAATCAAGCAGCTCATGGTGATCGTGAATATGGATTTATTGGAACGAGAATGGATGTTTCCAGGAAAGTTGTAGTCGGACATTGGCAAAGTAAAGAAGTAACAAGGAAAGTAGCCGATTGGATGAAAACAGCGGTAGCAGTAGCTGAAGGTTCTAATATCCGTGTTGCTCGTTTTGGTGATAACATGCGTAATGTTGCTGTTACGGATGGTGATAAAATTGAAGCACAAATTAAGTTTGGTTGGACAGTAGATTACTTTGGCATTGGTGATCTAGTGGAAGAAATGGACAAGGTAACGGAAGAGGAATTAAATGCACTTTATCAAGAATATGAAGAGTTATATGATTTGCCGGAAGAAGCTGGGCAACCTGGTCCTGTAAGAGATTCTATTTTAGAGCAAGGGAAGATTGAGCTAGGGCTGAAGGCTTTCTTATCGAAGGGAAATTACACAGCATTTACGACAAATTTTGAGGATTTACATGGTATGAAGCAACTGCCTGGTCTAGCCGCGCAACGTTTAATGGCAGAAGGATACGGCTTTGCTGGTGAAGGGGACTGGCGTACAGCTGCACTATTACGCTTTATGAAGATTATTTCAAATAATCAAGGTACATCGTTTATGGAAGATTATACGTATCACTTAGAGCCAGGAAATGAAATGGTACTTGGTTCACACATGCTTGAGATATGTCCAACGGTAAAGGCAACAAAACCGAAAATTGTTGTACACCCATTAGGAATTGGCGGGAAAGAAGACCCAGCCCGTCTTGTGTTCGACGGTAGAGGCGGAGATGCAGTAAATGCTTCTCTTGTTGAGATGGGAGGGCGTTACCGCCTAGTAATTAATGAGGTAAAAGCAGAGCAACCAGAAATAGAAACACCAAACCTTCCTGTTGCAAAGGTGCTATGGAAGCCGCAGCCATCTTTAAGTGAAGCAACAGAGGCTTGGATTTATGCAGGTGGTGCACATCATACCGTATTCTCTTTTGATGTAACGACAGAGCAGCTATATGATTTTGCTAATATGGCTAAGATCGAATGTGTGGTTATCGATGAAGATACGAAATTACGTCAATTTAGAAATGAATTAAAATGGAATGAAGCCATTTACCGTTAAACTACAACTGAGCAGAGATTTACCTTTGTAAATCTCTGCATTATTTTTTACACTTAGAAAAGGTATAGAATTTTATAAGGGCAACTAAGGCTATTGCTGTCGCCAAAGGCTCGTTTATCAACGAGTTTTTCTTTAAGGAGCATAAACTATATAAGTAATAAAGAAATACACTTCGAACCTTGACAGTGGTTGTTTATGCTATATGCTTATAATTAGGAAACATATTGCTTAGAATACTAACTGGCTTTTTACTGGGGTGTAATAGATGCAGACAAAATATAATATCGTAAAACAAGCGATTAAATCGAAAATATTAGATGGTACTTTCCAGCCGCATCAAAAAATTAGTTCAGAAAGTGAATTAATGAAACAATTTAACGTGAGCCGTCACACTGTTCGATTAGCGATTGGCGACCTTGTTAATCAAGGCTGGTTATATCGTGAGCAAGGAGCGGGTACATTCTGTGCAGATCGCTCTAAAGAAGATAAGAGTTCATTTATAAAACAAAACAATATAGCGATTATTACAACATATATATCGGATTATATTTTTCCATCAATTATTCGTGGAGCAGAGTCCTATTTAAGTGATCATGGTTATCAGGTAAGTTTGTTTAGCACAAATAATGATCATGGAAATGAACGGCGTTTTTTGGAAAGCATTTTAACCCAACATTTCGATGGCGTTATTATTGAACCGACAAGAAGTGCTTTAACGAATCCAAACATTAACTATTATTTAAATTTAGAAAGACAGAATATTCCATACTTAATGATCAATGCTTATTACGATGAATTAGAGCCCTTCCACCTTGTCATGGATGATGAAAAAGGCGGCTTCATACAAACAGAACATTTAATTGAACTTGGGCATCAAAATATTGTTGGATTTTTTAAAAATGATGATATCCAAGGGACGAAACGTATGAAGGGATATTTAAAAGCACATCGAAAGCACGGTATTGAGTTATCGCCAAATAATATTGTGACATACAATACAGAAGAAAAATCAACAAAGCCAGTGGAATTATTAGAGAAATTTTTAGAAGAGCCTCAAGAAAAACGTCCGACAGCTATTGTTTGCTATAATGATGAACTAGCGATCAAATTACTAGACATTATTCGTAAATTCCATTTACGAGTGCCGCAAGATATTTCGATAGTGGGCTTTGATGATTCTTTTATGGCGGAAGTAACAGAGGTAAAACTGACAACAGTGAAGCATCCGCAAAGTGAAATGGGAGAGCTTGCGGCAAAGGCTGTTTTAGATATGATAAAGCGGTCGAGAGGTCCTCGGAGCAATACAGAAAAGGATATGGTTCTATTTGAACCTGAATTAGTGGTAAGACATTCAACAGCACGATTAGAAGCAAATAACCGCTAAAAACCACTATGAATAATAAGATTAATTAGAATGCTGAATGATCTACTAGGGTAGATGATTCAGTATTTTTTTGTTACTTAAAAGCTGTTAGCTGTAAAACAAACCTTCCCTTAATTAACTTATTTATTAATGAAAAACTGAAATGTAATAACTTTCTTAAGGATAAAATAACTTATTGATTGATAACTAACAAAATAATGTAAAAGGTATTGTAAATTAGAGGGTGTTTGGTATACTATTAGTACGTACAAATTGTAAATATTCCATTTTATTTTCCAACCATTTGTAATCGTTCACATGTAAAGTTTGTTTTAATTTAGGGCGGATTGCCCAGACAAAAGGTAATAATAAATACTTAGTTAGATAGATAGTTTTTTTCGGTATATAAAATTGGGGGTATGAAGGATGGAGGCAAAATATAAAAAAATTAAACAATCGATTAAATCAAGAATTTTAGAAGGTTTAATCTCACCAAATGAGAAAATAAGCTCCGAAAGTGAATTAATGAGGGAATTTAATGTAAGTCGTCATACGGTGCGACTAGCATTAGGTGAACTAGTAAATGAAGGGTGGCTATACCGTGAACAAGGAGCAGGGACATTTTGTGCGGACAGGTCGAATATAGACAAAAAAAAGTCAGCTGACAAGCCTCATAAAAATATTGCGATTGTGACGACTTATATATCAGAATATATTTTTCCAAGTATTATTCGAGGAGCAGAATCTTACCTAAGCCAGCAAGGTTATCATGTTAGCATATTCAACACACACAATCGATATGAGGAAGAAAAGGATATACTAAGCAAAATATTATTAGGCAATTATGATGGTGTCATCATTGAACCAACGAACAGTGCATCTTCTAATCCTAATTTAAAATATTATCTAAACTTAGAAAAGGAAAATATCCCTTATGTTATGATCAATGCTAGATATGAGGAGTTAGAGCCAATTAGCTTTATGATGAATGATGTACAAGGGGGATTTATTCAAACGAAACACCTAATAGACCAAGGGCATAAAGAAATTGCATGTATGTATAAAACCGATGATGCACAAGGGCAAAAGAGATTAAAAGGATATATCAAAGCCCATCGTGAGCTAAACTTACCTCTTAATCCAAAAAACATTGTCACATATGATACAGAAAATCAACACCAAAAGCCTGTTAACGCATTAAGAAAGTTATTATCTCAAAAAAGTGATAAACTTACAGGACTTGTTTGTTACAATGATCAACTTGTTTTAAGGCTGATGGATTTCTTGAGAAGTGAAGGCATTCAAATACCAAAGGATATCTCTTTAGTCGGATATGATGATTCGATGCTAGCTGAAGTGTCGGAAGTAAAATTAACATCTGTTGCTCATCCTAAAAGTCAACTCGGCTTAGATGCAGCCAAAACAATTATTCAGATGATTAAAAGAAATAATACTATTAACGGTAAGGAAAACTGGTCAAAACTTTATGAACCAGAATTGAAAATAAGACAATCCACTAGTGATTTAAAAAAAGGCGTGGTGATTTAATACGAAAGAAATTAAACACTGTATACAAAGTATACGGTGTTTTTTTATGTGATTTTTAGGATTATCAAAAAACAAAAATAAGATATGGGTTCAAAAATAGGATACATGAAATAACAAGGATAAGCATAAATGAGGGAACTTATACGATCAAAAATGTTATTCTGACACACATTTTTAGAAAAGATGTCTTCCGATTTTTTATTTTGAAATTCTATAAATCTATTGAATCCACTTGACAAACTAACTAATATTTCATAATCTTAGTAATATACGTACAAATTATACAAAAGGGACAATTTTTTATTAAATGTACGTTCGAGTTAAGGGAGTTTCTATGAAAACTCTTTTTATTTAAACTATTTGTAAGCGTTTCATGAAAGTTTTAATTATAATATAACTAAACGCTCAAGGGAAGGGATGAGAGAAATGGGAAAAGAATCAGTAAAAGCAAAGATGGTTGTAGATAAGGAGTTTAAAATTTCCGAAATTGATCCGAGAGTCTATGGATCGTTTATTGAGCATTTAGGGAGAGCGGTGTACGGCGGGATTTATGAGCCAGAGCATCCAAAGGCTGACGAAAAAGGGTTTAGACAAGATGTGTTAGATCTTGTAAGAGAACTGCAAGTGCCGATTGTTCGCTATCCAGGTGGAAACATGGTATCCGCTTATAATTGGGAAGATGGTGTAGGACCGAAAGAAGATAGACCGAGCCGTTTAGAGTTAGCATGGAGAGTGATTGAAACAAACCAAGTTGGTACGAATGAGTTTGTTGATTGGGCAAAGGCAGCTAATACAGATGTCATGATGGCAGTTAACCTCGGAACCAGAGGTATTGATGCAGCACGAAATCTGCTTGAATATTGTAACCATCCTGGCGGAACTTACTGGAGTGATTTGCGAAAGTCACACGGTTATGAAAACCCTCACAATATTAAAACATGGTGTTTAGGAAACGAAATGGATGGACCTTGGCAAGTCGGTCAGAAAACGGCGTATGAATATGGCCGTTTAGCTGCTGAAACAGGAAAAGCAATGCGATTAGTAGATCCAAGCATTGAGCTAGTAAGTTGTGGAAGCTCTAATTCCAATATGCCAACATTCCCGCAATGGGAAGCAGAAACATTAGAGCACACTTATGAAGTAGCCGATTATATTTCCTTGCATCAGTACTATGGCAATCGAAGCGGCGATACAGCTAACTACTTAGCAAAATCGATGGATATGGAGAATTTTATCCAAACGGTTATTGCAACATGTGATTATATTAAAGCGAAGAAACGCAGTAAGAAAAAAATGTATCTAAGCTTTGATGAATGGAATGTGTGGTTCCACTCTAACCAACAAGATAAAGAAATCGAACCTTGGACGGTAGCACCGCCGCAATTAGAGGATGTATACACTTTTGAGGATGCATTACTTGTAGGAAGTATGTTAAACACCATGCTTCGTCACTCTGATCGTGTAAAAATCGCTTGTATGGCACAACTGGTGAACGTCATTGCACCAATCATGACTGAAAACGGTGGCGCTGCTTGGAAACAAACTATTTTCTACCCTTATTTCTATACGTCTGTATATGGAAGAGGAGTTGCATTAAACCCAGTGGTTAGCTCACCTAAATACGATAGTAAAGATTTCACAGATGTTCCATATTTAGACCCTTCTGTTGTATACAATGAAGAGAAAGAAGAGTTAGTTATTTTTGCTACTAACCGTCATCTTGAGAAAACATTAGAAGTAGATATTGATGTACGAGCATTTGAAGGATATGAAGTAACTGAACACGTTGTTTTAGAAAACGAAGATGCAAAAGCGATTAATACAGCAGCCCAAGAAAATGTGAAACCACATACAAATGGAGAATCCTATTTAGATGATGGCAAGTTAGCAGGTGTTTTTCCGAAATTTTCTTGGAATATGATTCGTTTAAACAAAAAGCAGTCGTAACCAATGGGAATTTACCGTCAAATGAAAGGAAGCCATTCATTTGGAACACCATCAATATACACTAACCCACTAAAGCTCCTATTGTCAAAAGGTAACATTATTAAATCTATAAAATTATAATGAGGTGAAAAAATGAGTCAACATAAAGTAGTCGTCAATACGGATGTGAAACAGGGGACGATTAATAAGAATATTTATGGACACTTTGCTGAGCATTTAGGCCGTTGTATTTATGAAGGTTTTTGGGTAGGAGAAGATTCCTCCATCCCAAATACAAATGGAATTCGTAACGATGTGGTAGAAGCATTGAAAAATATTAATATTCCTGTACTACGTTGGCCTGGGGGTTGTTTTGCAGATGAATACCATTGGAAAGACGGTGTGGGGCCAAGAGAAAATCGGAAGCGTATGGTGAACACCCACTGGGGCGGTGTCATCGAGAATAATCACTTTGGTACACATGAATTTATGATGCTATGTGACATGCTAGAGACCGAACCATATATTTGCGGTAACGTTGGAAGCGGTACTATTCAAGAGATGTCCGAATGGGTAGAGTATATGACATTTGACGGGGAATCTCCTATGGCTAATTGGCGCCAAGAAAATGGCAGAGAAGAATCATGGCCACTCACTTATTTCGGAGTTGGGAACGAGAATTGGGGATGTGGCGGTAATATGCGCCCGCAATATTATGCTGATCTATATCGCAGGTTTCAAACATATGTAAGAAACTATGGTGATAACAAGATTTATCGTATTGCAGGGGGTCCAAATGTTGATGATTACAATTGGACAGAAGTATTAATGAGAGAAGCAACTGACTTCATGGATGGCTTAAGTCTGCATTATTACACGATTCCAGGTGATTTCTGGCTAGGAAAAGGATCTGCCACTGATTTCCCTGAAGATGAATGGGCTATTACAATGCAAAAGGCCTACCATATTCAAGAATTAATTGAAAAACACAGTACGATTATGGATAAGTATGACCCAGAAAAACGAGTAGGATTAATTATTGATGAATGGGGCACTTGGTTCGATGTAGAAGAAGGAACAAATCCAGGATTTCTTTATCAACAAAATACGATTCGTGATGCATTAGTTGCTGGTGTATCTTTGAATATTTTTAATGATCATAATGATCGAGTGCAAATGGCAAATATCGCACAAACTATTAATGTGCTTCAGTCCATGATTTTAACAGATGAAGAAAAAATGATCCTAACGCCAACTTATCATGTGTTTGAAATGTATAAGGTACACCAAGATGCCGAAAAAGTTGCGCTTGATTTAGAAACAGATACGTTAAAAGCAGGCGATAAAGAAATGCCGCAAATAACAGCATCTGCATCGCAAAACAAAGAAGGTAAATATCATATCTCACTATGTAACGTAGACAAAGATAACGAAGCAGAAGTCACCATAGATTGGAGAGGTGCAGGTCTAGCCAATGTCAATGGCCGTGTGTTAACGGCAGATGAAATCGATGCTCATAATACATTTGAAAACCCAGATAACATCAAGCCAGTAGAATATCAGGACTTTCAAGTTAACGACAATCAACTAACATTACAATTACCAGCTAAATCAGTAGTAGTATTATCAGTAGAAGAATAACAGATACCTGTCTAAAAAGCCGATAAGTAAGTTATCGGCTTTTTTTAGCAGCCATATGATCTTTAATCGTGCTTCTTGTATGCATAAGTTGTTAAAGATTATACATTGTTGATCAGGGTTTATAAAAGGAGGAGAGGAATTAATGGACTTTTATAAGGAATTGTCCCTATTAATGGAGGAAGAGGGAGTTTCTGATATACCATTGCCAGATATCATGGTAGGGAATAAGTTGAAAAAATTACTAAGTGAAGCTGATATTCAAGTAAAAGTGGTGTTGCTATCCCAAACAGAACATCAACAAGTTGTTGCAGATGAACAAACAATTGTAGAATTATTTTTAGAAACAACGGAAGAAACCGATATACTGATTGCAGCAGGGACAGGAACAATACATGATATCCGTACGTTTTGTAGGATATAAAATGGATGTACCATTTATATCAGTGCCTACAGCAGCATCTGTGGATGGATTTACATCCAAAGGAGCTCCATTAATTCTCAAAGGAACAAAAAAGACGATTCAAACGGCATCACCAATGGCTGTCTTTGCGGACATAGCGATATTGAAGGATGCACCAAAAGAATTAACTGCAGCAGGATTTGGAGACATTATGGGGAAGTATACCTCTTTAGTAGATTGGGAGATTTCTCGTTGGATAGGTGGCGAGCCATATAACGAACGAGCGGATAGAATGACCCGTTATGCACTAGATGTATGTGTAAATAATCTCGAAGATATTGCCGAACGAACGGAGTTTGGTATAGAATGTTTGATCCGTGCTTTAATAGAATCAGGACTTGTTATGCTAATTTTAGATTTTTCTAGACCTGCTTCAGGAGGGGAGCATCATTTATCCCACTATTGGGAAATGGATTTATTACAGAATAGTGCAAAACAACATTTACACGGAGCGAAAGTCGGTGTAACCACGACGATTATTACAGACTTATATAAAAAACTATCGGATGAATGGGATGCTGTAAATAAGAGCCATACAGAATATAAGGGGAAATTGAAAGAGCACTGGTCTAAAATAGAACAAGAAATCCTTGCTATTCCAGAAACAAATAAGTTGAAAGAATACCTTCGTAGAGTTGGAGGTCCTGATTCACCAGCAGCATTAGGAAGGGATTCAAATGTTGTACGTGCTAGTTTAAATGAAGCCTATTTAATACGTGATCGCTGTACTGGTCTAATGCTTCTAAGTAAGCATAAAAGAGGAGATATCTCGTATCCATTTATGAACCAACCATTACCGTTAACCTAATTGATAGATTTATTTTAAGCACCTCTTCTTATTGTGAGAGGTGCTTTTGTTATGTTTTTTGCAAGGATAAATGAATGAGGGATTTTGAAAAGTAAAAGCGAGAAAAAGTAATATAATATCAAAATATAGTTAAAAAATCGTATAAAAGTTTTAGAAAAAGATTGAAAAAAGTTATACAGTTATATATAATAGAATCAACCAATACTTATACGTACGTTTATCATTTTTCTCGTATTTGTATTGAACTTTATTTGAACGATATACAAATCTTAATCGTAACGCGCGTTGTTTGAAAGCGTATTCAGTTGTTAGGTTATTATATAAGGAGGGGTAAAAGTGGCTACTAATCAATCGATAGAAGTAACCAAAAAACGTTCTAATCCTATTATAGGGTTCCTTAATTCCAAAAAGGTTGTACCATATATTTTTGTATCACCTTTTATTATTTCTTTTTTAATATTAACGTTATATCCAGCAATACGTGGTGTGATTATGAGTTTCCAAAGCGTATTGCCTGGACAAGTTGAATTTATTGGATTAACGAATTATGAAAGGGTTTTTAATCCAACATTTTATAAAGCGCTAACAAACACGACTATTTATGTGATACTAACCGTTACGATTTTGACTATTTTACCAATTATTCTGGCTGTCATATTAGATTCACGGTTTGTAAAGTTAAAGACACTATTCCGTGCATCATTATTTATGCCAGCACTAGCATCTACTATTGTAGCTGGTATGATTTTTCGATTAATGTTTGGAGAGACAGATACAGCTGCTGCCAACCAAATACTTAATTGGTTAGGTATGGGATCGGTAGAATGGCGATTTAATGCATGGTCTGGAATGTTCTTGATGGTTATGTTATGTGTTTGGAGATGGCTAGGTGTTAATATATTGTATTTCTTAGCGGCATTACAGAATGTGCCAAGTGAGTTGTATGAAGCAGCGGATATTGATGGGGCATCTCTTTTTCAAAAATTCTGGTATGTGACACTGCCATTCTTAAAACCAGTAACCATTTTTGTTGTAACGATTTCGATTATTAATGGATTTAGAATGTTCGAGGAGAGCTTTGTGTTTTGGGAAGCAGGATCCCCAGGTAATATAGGTTTAACAGTGGTAGGCTATATTTATCAACAAGGTATCCAGCAAAATGACATGGGCTTCGGTGCAGCCATTGGAGTCATATTAATGCTTATTATCTTTGTGATTAGCTTTATTCAGCTGATTTTAACAGGTGCATTTAAGAGAGGTGACGCATAATGAAAAAACAACAAAGCAGTACCTTAAAATGGGTAACAAATATAGGAATGGCTATTGTTTGTTTAACTGCATTGTTCCCAGTTTTAATGTTATTATTATCGTCTTTTCGGCCATCATCAGAATTAATGCGTACAGGAATTAGTTTGAAATTTGATTGGTCCTTATTGAACTTAGATAACTATATCTATATATTCTCTCAAGCGGGTGAATATTGGACGTGGTATATGAATAGTTTAATTATTTCAGCTGTAACCATTGTATTATCGTTGTTTTTTTCCGCAATGGTTGGCTATGCACTTGCTGTGTATGATTTTAAAGGTAAAAACCTTTTCTTTACATTCGTAGTATTTATATTAATGGTTCCATTTGAGATTTTAATGCTGCCACTATTCCAAATGATGATTAATTTCCAATTAGTAAACTCATACCTTGGGGTAATATTACCAATGGTTGTAGCACCAATCGCTGTTTTCTTCTTTAGACAATATGCACTTGGATTACCAGTTCAGCTAATGGATGCAGCAAGAATAGATGGTGCTACTGAGTATGGAATCTATTTCAAAATTATGCTGCCACTAATGGCTCCATCCTTAGGTGCCATGGCTATTTTACAAGGACTTGGAAGTTGGAATAACTTCTTATGGCCATTAATTGTACTTCGTTCCAATGATATGTTTACATTGCCGATTGGCTTGGCAACACTTCTAACACCGTATGGGAACAACTATGATGTTTTAATAGCAGGATCTGTTATGACAGTTATTCCGATTATCATTCTATTTATATTCTTCCAACGCTACTTCGTTGCAGGTTTAACCGTTGGTGGAGTGAAAGGATAAATTTACTTTTAAGTTGTTTTATTTAGGATGTGACACAGATGTTTGGACAACAAATTGTAGAATCATTGGACCGATTTTTAAAAGCAATATTGAAGATTGCTTGGCTGAATGCTCTATGGTTCATATTCTCGAGCATAGGGTTAGTTGTGGCAGGTGCTTTTCCAGCCACAACTGCTGCACTAGGTGTGGCTCGGAAGTGGGTGCAGCAAGAGTATCATATTTCTATTTACGATACTTTTAGGCAAGTTTATAAGCGAGAATTTATTAAATCCAATGTGGTCGGCTGGGTGTTGACACTCATTGCTGGTGTGTTGTTTTTGAATTATTATGCACTCCGCCAGTTAGGAGATCAGATACCAATACTTGTTGTATTTGCCTATTACTTTGTGATTTTCTTATATGGGATCATTGTACTATGGGTCTTTCCGTTAATGAGTCATTATCAAAATACTATTCGCCAATATTTTAAAAATGCTTTAATAATAGGGATTACGAAAATACACTTTACATTAGGTATAGGTTTTTCTGTCTTTTTCATCAGTTATGTGTCAC
Organism: Gracilibacillus sp. YIM 98692; assembly: GCF_010993965.1. Taxonomy (GTDB): domain Bacteria; phylum Bacillota; class Bacilli; order Bacillales; family Amphibacillaceae; genus Gracilibacillus. The sequence continues at coordinate 44,628 of NZ_WIXM01000013.1, forward strand.
TGGAGTTACCTAGTATGTTACTTTTTTGTACGATTAGTTTCATTGCTATGGCAACCATGTATTTTGCTACTAAAGCGTTTGCGAGTTTTGACACAGGAGATAACTATAATTAATATACGTACAAATAACAAGATTATTAATTAAGTTTAATGAATACATTTAAAGTTATCTAAAATGTTAAATAACTTATTGACAAGTTTGTTATCTAGTGATAATCTTTTATTGAACAACAAGATAGAATTAATGCGAAGCGGTCATAATGAAAGCGATACATTGTACGTACAACAATACTTTGTACCAATTAGTATGTAACTTCGCATAGAGTTGTTTTATTGTTGTAAGCGGTTTCTATTGAAGTGGAAAAATTTAAAAATGGGGGTTTATAGAAATGAAAAAACATAGTTTATTAGCAATCATGTTAGGACTTGTTATGTTAATTCTAGCTGCATGTGGCGGTGGAGGAGATCCCTCCGGGGATGCAGAGGAAGTATCAACGGTTGGCGATGATATTGAAGATGCAACCGAAATTTCTTTATGGACATTTGCTGGTCAACACGTAGATTTTTATGTAGATGCTGCGGAAAATTGGAACGAAGAGAATCCGGATAGACCGATAAAATTAACAGCTGAAACATATCCGTTCGATCAAATGCACAATAACTTATTACTTTCCTTACAATCAGGTGATGGTGCACCGGATATAGCAGATATCGAAATTTCCCGTTTTCCCAACTATCTAGAAGGTGTACCGCAGTTAGAGCCAATGAATGAGTATGTAGAACCAGTACTCGAAAACTTTATTGAGTCACGATTTGACATATATGCACAAGATGGAAACTACTACGGTTTGCCGACACACGTTGGTGCTTCTATGATGTATTATAATACAGAAATCATGGAAGAGGCTGGAGTAGATATTGAATCTATCCAAACATGGGATGACTTTATGGAAGCAGGACAAAAGGTTGTTGACAACACGGATGCCATGATGTTTAACACATTCCCTGGTGACTATCTGCCATATTTCCAAATGGTATCACAGCAAGGATCAGACTTTATTGATGAGAATGATAACATTACTATTAATCGTCAAGAAAATGTCGATGCTCTTCAATTATTAGTAGATATGCAAGAAGCAGAGATTGCTGAGGTTGCTCCTGGCGGTGCTCCACATGCAGAAGAATATTATTCATATTTCAATGATGGCGGTGCAGCAGCAGTATCGATGCCAATTTGGTACATGGGACGTTTTACAGATAATATGCCTGATCTAAAAGGAAAAATGGCCGTACGACCAATGCCTGCATTTGAACAAGGTGGAAACCGTTCAGCTGGTATGGGTGGTACAGGAACAGTTGTCACGAATCAATCTGAAAATACAGAGCTTGCCAAAGAATTTTTAGCATATGCGAAGTTATCAAAAGAGGGTAACGTTAAATTATGGACGATTTTAGGATTTGACCCAGTTCGTCATGATGTATGGGATCACCCAGATGTTCTCGAAGAGAATAAATACTTCGAATATTTTGGGGATGATATCTTTGACGTTTTAACTGAAGTAAAAGACGAAATTAATGCGATAAATGTATCACCATACACGCCAGACGTAGCTACAGAAATTACTACTAATACTTTAAATAATGTATTAAGAGATGGATCACAAACACCACAAGAAGCATTAGACGCTGCGCAAGAGGCGGTAGAATCTCAAATAACAGAATAACGCGGGTAGAAAAGGCTGTTCCATTAAGGGAGCGGCCTTTTTGGTTGAAAAAGCAAATGTTAACGCTTAATATATGGTTAATGATATAGGAAGAGGTGTATTATGATGCGTACATTATATATAGATTGTTTTTCAGGTATAAGTGGAGATATGACCATTGCATCGTTATTGGATTTAGGGCTTGATTTTGATTATCTTAAAGAGCAGTTACAGAAGTTACGTTTAGAGCAAGAGTATGAATTGACATTAAGTAATGTTGTGAAAAATGGGATATCCAGTCTTAAATTTGATGTCCAATTTGAAGAGCATCATCACCACCGTACATATAAAGATATTGTAAAGATGATAGATGATAGTACCTTAAATGACCAAATCAAAAAGCTATCTAAAGAGATGTTTCGAGTAATTGGAGAGGCAGAAGGAAAAATACATGGAGTAGAATTGGATCGAGTCCATTTTCATGAAGTTGGAGCTATAGATTCTATTATTGATATCGTTGGTACTGCTATTTTGATTGATCAACTGCAGTTAGATCAAATTATTTCATCGGCAGTTCCGGTTGGTTCTGGCAACATTCATATAGATCATGGAATTTACCCAGTACCTGCTCCAGCCACGTTAGAAGTGTTAAAGGATGTTCCATTGAAAAACAGTGATGTTCAAGGGGAATTGACCACACCAACGGGGGCAGCCATTATAAAAGTTCTAGCACAAGAAATCAGCAATATTCCAAACATGACCGTACAAGAGGTTGGTTATGGGGCTGGTACTAAAACGTTTGACGATCATCCCAATGTATTACGCACCATGATAGGAACAATATAATAAAAAGGAAATCTACGAGTTTATTAAAAAACCACGGAGAATAATATTTCTCCGTGGTTTTTATATGCTAACCAGTAAAAGTGCTCACTATATTTTTGAAACGAGAAACAAGGCGTCTCTATGATTTTTTAAAAAGGCTGTTTTCTAAAGTAGTACATACTAGTGTAGGAAATATACGTAGACTCCTGCGGGAAAAGCAACAGCTGAAGCGTTGCCCGCGGAAAGCGAAGTATATTTCCAAAGCGGTAACCTAACGCTTCAAATGTATGATAAAACCAAAAAAGAGTACGAAAAGTGCCTTTAAAAAACTCTAAGCTTGTTTACTTTTATATTGTGAACGGTATTTCCCTGGCGTGATACCTTCAAGCTTTCTAAATGATCGAATAAAGTTCTGAGAATTATTGTATTGCAATTGTTCCGCTATATTTTTTACGGACATATCTGTCGTCGTTAACCACTCTTTTGCTTTATTTAATCGATAACGCAATAGATATTCACTAAAAGAGTATCCAGTCTCTTTTTGAAAGATACTGCTTAAATAGTTCGGGTTATAATGTAACTCAGCTGCTATCATATCTAGCGATAAATCTTGATTGAAATGGTCTTGAATAAACCGAATCATTTTATCCGAAATTCGTTTGTTTTTCGAATCATCCCGTGCTTCGACGCTCTCAATAAGAGGTGAAATAATATCATTTAAGAGCCATGATTGGATTTCTTGTAGCGAATGAAAATCTTGATAATGTGTAATCATGTCGGTTGATTCCAGATTCTCAATATCTGCGCCTAATAGTTCTTTTAATTCAAATAGCTCATACAAAAACCTTGATAAAATAACTTCAAGTTGTTGATGGTGAATATCATTTCGATCAATATAATCAAAGAAGCGATTCAATTCATTTATTGCTTCTTCTTTATTACTTAATTTAATAGCATCGAACATTTTGTTTTTAATAGCTGATGGATAAGGCGCGACACTAGAATATTTTCTGTTTAAGTTTTCGTAAAATATAATAGAGGAATCGCCCATTTTTAAGCGGTATTTCAAGGCTTCATTACTTTCTTTAAAAGCTTGTGGAGCCTGATTTAACGCTTCGTAGCGCTTGCTAATACCGATACTGACTGTTAAATGAAAAAGTTCATACACTTTCTGTTGAATTAATTCGACCTTTTGATTGATATAATGCGTATAATTCGCTTCATTATCACTTTCTGTAATAATAATAGTTGATTGTACATCGTTTATGACAACAGGTGTAAATCGTTCAGATGGATCAATGAGATCTTCGATTAAATTATTAATAGCAAATAGAATAAGATCTTGATCACTTTTGTTAAATTTATCTTGATCGATAGCATCAAGCTTTAAGGAAAAGATCGTGATCCATGTCCAATTTTGATTATAATGTAATGATTTGACTTTAAAATCTAATTCGCTATCTCCAACTTTCCCTTGCATTAGACGAATCATAAATAATTGCTTTAATTGTGTCACTTGATTTTGTACACGTTGTTCTAGTCGGTTATTTTGACTAAGCAATTTATTAATATGTGTTTCAATAAGATCAAATTCATTTCCACTAACTGTGGATGAATTTTCCTCAATTGCTTGTTTAAGCTTTTTTACAGGTTTATAAAGCACTTTACTTCCAATAAATGCAAAACAAATAGAAATCAATAAAAGAATGCCAACAATCCATACAGTAATCCAGCCTATAGAGCTAGATCGCATATGCAAATCACTAAGCTTTACAAACGATAGGTAAGTCCAATCGTTGTAAGAAGATGTGTGATACGTTATTTTGTAGGAAGTTCCATTTAAGTCATATTCAAATTGCCCTTCTTCTACACTTCTATCTATTTCTTGATAAAGAGCTTGCGGTATATATCCATCTTCACCGGTATAAGATGTGTTGCTGTGAGCGATTGGCTGATTACGTTCATCTAAAATTAAAAAAGATTCACTATCATTGCTTTGGGCCATAATCTCTGTCAATTCACATGCAGGCACAAACACACTAATCAATCCATAAGGATCGCTTGTAAGCAACGGAAGTTTTTTCACTAAAGTAATATAGTGAGAACAGCTTCGTTTCGTTGCATTTGGTAAGCTGATACGGTCTGCTTCCCCCATAATCCAATTGGACTTTCCTGGTAATTGAAGATAATTCTTATTAATGTCCTCTTGCATACTCCGCGTAACGGTTACTAATCCATCATTGTTTACTAACCAGTTATGATTTAAATTGACAAACACAATATCTTCAATACCTGTCTCCAGTGTTTGTAGATGATTTAAATCCCGTCTAAGCTGATGAAAGTCTGTAAAGGTAGTTGCATTCAAATTAGTATTAAGGATCTGTTGTGTATGAGTAGATCGGACGAAATAGGTAGTAGATAAATCGATATATTGTAATACTTGTTCTACATTTGTTTGTATCTGGTAAATATTTTGCTTTTTTTCATCATTCGAATACTCGACAATTGCTTTAGAAGATTGCCAATAAGACAATGCTCCCGTAATAATAACGGGAACAGTACTAAGAATGATAAGAAAAGCAATTAATTGAAAATAGTGTTTAGCAGAAAACCTTTTCATAGACATACTTCCTTATCATATTATATTCCAAATAATAAATGTAACTAAAAGGATGATGTAGTTACTTGTTCTTGTTGCTCAAGTTGTTCTTGTTGTTTTTTCAACAATTGTTGGAAACCGAGGTGAGCTAAAAACATCACAACGTAAGCGCTAACACTAAAACTGAAAAATAAACCGATCCCAGGATATTTAAAAGACAGAAAGTAAATACCAGCTAATATTGTAAGTGCACAAATAGAATAATGCAGATTAACTGCACCAATAGTGACAGCATAACGGATATATTGCCAAAAGGTTAGTTCAAAATGCACAAAAACAGGTGCAATATACAAGATCAGCATAACGTAGAAAAATGAAGCTATGATAAATAGTCCTAGTAAAATAGGATAAAGTGAACTATTATGCATAAACCCAGTATATTGAAGAAATACAGATAAGAAATAACCTATTACATATACTATTATACCAAAAAGGTTGGCACGAACAAAGTAAACTTTAAATTGCTGGAAAAAAACATCAAATACCTGAAAATCCGTTTCTTTCAGTACCCATTTTCGAACAACGGTAAACATAGCGATTGTTGCAGGCATTAGACCGAAAAATACTAATCCTAATAAAGTAAAAAGCAACCATAATATATTGAGCCAAGCAAACCGTGTTACCCATAAACTGAAACGGTAAAGGTTTGCCCACATGCCTGTCATTTCCATTATATATGCCCCCCATTTTTTGAAATATTGCTATCCATAGGATACCTTTTTCCAATCTTTTAGTAAATATTTAATTAAAGCGTTTTCACTGTATAATCATTATGTGATATGCCTTCACCCCTTGCCATAATAAGGTTTAAATCGATATGATTATTTGAAATAATCATTATATAACAACATGATAAGAGCTGGGTAATAATGATTATTTTGCGAAATTTTCAAAAAATTACGCTTTGTGCGGTAAGCGTTTACATAGTTTCTGAAAAAGTGATTATATACAAATATAAAAGTTTTCCTTACTATTAAAAGTGTACAATTAATCTTGTGCAAACAAAAATATTTTTGGAGGGTGGTTAATTTGAGTCATTTTAAAAAAGTAATCGCATTCATGTTATTTATGCTTCTATTAATAGTAGCAGTAGCATGTAACTCATCTGAAAGTGGAGGAGAAGAAGAAAATCAATCAGATGATAACAATTCTAATTCTAATGAAGAAACAGCGGATTCTGATGGAGGGGAGTCATCAGATGAACCATTTTCATTCTCCTTAATGGCAAATCTTCATACACCTGAAGTACCAGAGGAAAAGGTGTTAGAAGAAATCGAAGGAATTACGAATACAGATGTTGAAATTCAATGGGTTCCAGACAATAACTATGAAGATCGTCTGAACACGGCTTTTGCAACAAACTCATTGCCTGATGCAGTTTTCCTGAAAAATCAAACAACGTTTATTCAGTTCCGTGATGCCATTGAAGATGATCAATTCTGGGAAATCGGTCCGTACTTAGATGAGTTTGAAAACTTACAGAAACTTAAAGATAACGTATTAGATAACACAAGAGTAAATGGAAACTTATATACCTTGTATCAAGGACGTCCTTTATCTAGACAAGGGATGATTTATCGTAAAGACTGGGCAGATAATCTAGGGTTAGAAGCACCAACAACAACAGAGGAATTTATGGAAATGGCACGTGCTTTTACAGAGGATGACCCAGATGGAAATGGGGAAAATGATACATTTGGTGTAACAGATCGTAGTGATTTAATTTACGGTGCATTTAAAACGGTTTCATCTTGGTTCGGTACACCTAACTATTGGGGTGAAAAAGACGGCCAGCTATTACCTGAATTCATGTTCGATGAGTATGTACAAACAATGGATTTCTTTAGAGAAATGCACGAAAATGGCTATATTAACCAAGATTTCCCTGTAACTAGTAAAGTAGATCAACAAGAATTTATTAAAAATGGATCTGCTGGTATTTATGTAGGTTCCATGGGGGATGTTATCAGTCTTTATAATGATGCAGTCGCTATTAATCCAGATGTAGAATATGATGTTCACAATTATGTAGAAGGACCAGATGGTGAATTTGGTGTTTGGGCAATCCCTGGCTTTGGTAACTTAGTTATGTTCCCTAAGAGCTCTGTTGAAACAGAAGAGGACTTAAAGAAAATTTTAGGATTCTTTGACAGTTTAATGGCGCCGGAAGTGGCAAACTTATCTTACTGGGGCTTGGAAGGAGAGCATTACGAAGTAGTAGATGGAAGTGCTAAGGTGACAGACGATCAAGCGAAGTTTGACCGTGAAGTAAAACCTTACCAAGCAATTGGAATTGGTGAACCTGAAACAAATGGCCGTTATGAAGGGTTCTTTGAGTATGAACCAAAAGCGAAATCAGAGGAACTGTTCAAAGATAACGAAAACTATTTAATTGAAGATCCTACTGTTCCGCTTTACTCTGAGACATATGTTCAAGATGGTGCTCGTTTACAGCAAATCATTACTGACGCAACTTATCAATATATTTTAGGTCAAACAGATCTAGAAGGATTTGAGGCAGCAATTGAAGATTGGAAGTCTCAAGGTGGAGAAGACATTATCGAAGAATTTAACGCATCTGAATAAGGATTTGGATTAATGGCAGTTGGGCTCTTAAAATGACTAGATTTTAAGAGCCCATCCCATATCAAGAACAATTAACAAACGAAATGATCATTATGTTATGTTAGTTGCTTCAACTTTTATTCAAATTCTTGATAACGCTTTAACATCAGTCATGTCAGTAACTCGTAAGATAATGATTATTTACGTTATGAAGGGGTTAGCGTACGATGTAATCAAACATAAAAAGACAATTATTTTAAAAAGAAAGGATACTGCTTATGGAAACGACTACTTTAACACCACGGGAAGAAGCAAGACAGTTGAAGAAAATGAAGAAGGCTGAGACGTGGCGAAGAATTAAAAGAAATAAAATGATCTATCTAATGATTCTGCCTGGTTTGCTTTATTTCTTAATCTATAAGTATCTGCCAATGTACGGTTTAATTATCTCTTTTCAAGATTACAAACCTTACAAAGGGATTGCGGGAAGTGAATGGGTAGGATTAGAGCATTTCCACCGATTAGTCACAAGTTCTGAGTTCTGGATGATCTTTAAAAACACATTAGTATTGTTCGGGCTGCAAATTTTCATTTTCTTCCCAATACCTATCATTATTTCATTGATGTTAAATGAAGTGCGTCATACGTTTTTTAAGAAAGGTGTACAGACGTTAATTTATATTCCACACTTTATGTCATGGGTGGTTATCGTCTCGATTTCGTATGTCATGTTAACACTTGATGGCGGTATCATTAACGCTATTATCGAATCATTAGGGTTTGAAAAAATTAATTTTTTACTAAATGATGATTGGTTCCGGCCAATGTATATTCTGCAGGTAATATGGAGAGAAGCTGGTTGGGGAACGATTATCTTCTTGGCAGCAATTACTGCTGTAGATCCACAGTTATATGAGGCTGCAAGAATGGACGGGGCCAACCGTTTCCGTCAAATGTGGCATATCACACTGCCGGCTATCCGTAACGTTATCATCGTTTTGTTAATTTTGAAAATTGGGGATGTTTTAGAACTAGGTTTCGAGCATGTGTACCTATTATTAAATTCCTCGAACCGTAATGTCGCTGAAATTTTTGATACGTATGTATATGTTGCTGGTTTACAACAAGGTCAGTTCAGCTACAGTACCGCAGTTGGTTTCTTTAAAGGGGCTGTCGGTTTGGTAATGGTTGTCTTTGCCAACTGGCTAGCGAAGAGATTTAACGAAGAAGGTATTTATTAATTACAACGAATAGGAGAGGTGAACGAGATGGCAAAACAACAAAGAATTTCGATGGGTAGCAGAGTCTTCGATTTCTTTAATTACTTTTTACTAGCACTGCTTGCCATTATTACGGTTCTTCCCTTTATTCACGTAGTGGGAAGTTCATTTGCAACAAGTGCTGAAATTGCTAGAACAAAGTTTCTATTATTTCCAACAGAATTTTCATTAAATGCCTATAAATATATTTTTTCAACCGATACGATTTTTCGTGCATTAGGTGTATCGATCATTGTTACAGTTGGCGGGACACTTTGGAGTATGTTTTTCTCCACTTTGACTGCATATGGCCTGGCAAGAAGAGATTTAGTGGGACGTCGTGTTATTAACTTTTTAATCGTTTTCACCTTGTTATTTAATGGTGGGATGATCCCAACTTTCTTAGTTGTTCAACAAACAGGGTTATTAAACTCTTTATGGGCACTAGTTGTACCTGTAACCATTAATGCATTTAATATGATTATTTTACGCAGTTTCTTTATGAATTTGCCGCAAGGTTTGGAAGAATCAGCAAAAATTGATGGAGCCAATGATTTTAGTATTCTTTTCCGGATTGTGATCCCGATTTCGTTACCAGCTATCGCAACGATTTCTTTATTCTATGCGGTAACTTATTGGAATACGTATATGCACGCCATCCTTTATCTAAGTGATGCGGACAAATGGCCAGTACAAGTATTGTTAAGACAGATTGTTGTATTAGCAAGTGGTATTAACTATGACGGCCAAGCTTATACGGATGTGCCGCCACCAGAGGTAACCGTTAAAATGGCTACGATTGTTGTTGCAACGGTACCGGTATTATTAGTATATCCGTTCTTGCAGAAATACTTTGCTAAAGGTGCGCTGCTAGGTTCTGTAAAAGGTTAATAGTTTATCGAGAGGAAGTCTGGTAGATGGGATGGAAGGATGAACAAGTAATAGAGTTAGATTCACTTTATCAAGGGCTATTTGATTGGTTATGTAAGCAGCATGATTCTATCAGTGGCGGGTTCTATTATGCAAGGAGCTCTATAGCAGATCCAAATTTAACACCAGACATAGAATCTACTGCTCAGGCTATCAATATCCTCAGGAGGCATCAGTTACTAGAAACATTACCTATGGAAATAAAAAAGGGCTTGATTCGTTTTTTTCAACTAAAACAGGATCCTCGAACAGGGTATTTTTATGATAGTAATCCTTATATGAAAATGGATGAGGTGATGGTGCATAGGGCATTGAATTATGCTTCCAATTCTTTAAAACGAATTGGTTCTAAACCTTTATACCCTATGCCTGTAGATTTAAATGTCGCCCCATCCTACACGAAGTCATTAGCATCGTATAAAAGAAAGTGGGAAAGTATTGATTTAAGTAATAGTTGGAGAGGCTGTGATATCTTGGCCTCTTCAACTGTGTATATGGGACAGTTAGAACCGTCTAAGCAAGAAGCTTACACAAAGGAAATGGCCGCATTTCTAGCAGATCTCCAAGATGAAGAAACCGGTCTTTGGGGAGAAGGATCTTATTATGTAAGGATATCGGGAACATTTAAGCTCCATACTTTTTATCGAAAGTTTCAGATTCCGATGCCAAATCAGGATAAGATTTATCAAAGCATTTTGTACAGCTTAAGGAATGAAAAAGCATTAGACATGTGTTATGTCAGAAATCCAATTGATTTATTGTCCTATTTAGATATACCAATAGATGAAAGTGAATTGCGTGAAATTATGACAATTACGATCCAGAATTTAAGGCGTTTAAAACGAGAGGATGGAGCGTTTTCTAGAGAGGTAGACCATTCACCTAAAGCACCAAATGTAGCCCAAGTGAAGGGGCTGGGGGATTATCCAGATATGCCAACACCTGTCATATTAAGTCATGGTTTATATGAAGGGGATATGAATGCAACGACGCAGGCAACGTTGATTAGAAATCAGCTTCATCGTTTTTTAAACAAAGAACCACGACCTTTAGTAGATCGTGTTTCTTTTTATGAACTATTAAAACAACAAATATAAAGAAAGAAGTGTAACGTTTGATACAATCTGTGAAGTTAGATAAGGAAAAGCGTCTATCGAAGGATGCAATAAATATTCTCATTAATCACGCTATTTTTCAATTTGGTGGATCCTTATCGATTATTTTTGTCAATTTATATCTATGGCGGTTAACCAATAGTTTATGGGTTAATGGCATGTATAATTTAGTCGCACTTCTTGCTCAAGCAGCAACAACAATCATGATTGGAAAGATGTCCAAGAGAAAGGGCAGAACAACGATATATCGTTATGGTATTTTTATGACTGCTCTTTTTTATTTGCTCATTGTCCTGATACGTGAAGACATCGTCACCTATTTTTATTTATTTGCATTACTAAGAGGGTTAGCACAAGGGTTATATTGGGTGGCTTATTTCACGATTGTACATGAAGTATCTTCAGATCAAAATCGCCATCGATACTTAGGCTGGAATCAAATGGTGATGGGATCGAACAACCTTTTAGCACCTGCTCTAGCTGGGTTTGTCATCGGGCTGTTCACAGGGTTAACAGGGTATATGATTGTCTTTTCTATCGCATTTTGTATGTTTTTTATTGCAACGATTAGAAGTTTTCGTTTTAAAAAAGAGTCTATTCGACATCGCAATTACTATATGAAGTATTTGGGACTAATTCTAAAAAAGGAAAAAGCATTTAAAAGTGCTTTAATCGGATGGTTTGTTATTGGGTTTCCGCAAGGGATATTGATGTATATTCCGCCCATTTTAATTTATAGCATTTTCGAAAATGAAGGGGTTGTAGGATACTTGAATGCTGGTTTTTTAGCTGTATCGATCCTTTCCAGTTATGTGATATCAAGATTCGCTAATATTGCACATACCAAAAGATATTTGTGGATTGCGGGTACAGGCTTCCTGTTAGCGGGTAGTTTTTTAACATGGGAAATTGCGATTTGGAGCGTTATTGTATTTATGGTTACCTTAAATATATTTAAACCATTGCAAGCGAATGCTTACGCAGCTTACTACTTCCAATGGATAAACCGAATTCCATTGGGTTCAGAGTTCCGTGTGGAATCAGTCGTTTTAAGAGAAACGATTATCAATATCGGGCGCGGGCTTGGGATTATATCATTTATGGTTTTTTCGGATGGCATTAATACCAATACAGTCGCGTATGTCATTTTATTTGCCATGTTGATTCAATTATTATTACCAATTTTAATTAAAACGAAAGAGGGGAAGAAGTCATAATGAGTATAAATCAATGGGAAAAGGCAGAACCAGGCGTACAGAGAAGAATCCATTCTCCTGGTAAAGAAGTAATGATGATGGAGGTTCTCTTTGAAGAAGGAGCAGAAGGTTCTTCTCATCATCATCCACATGAACAACTAACTTATTGTGTCGAAGGAAAATTAGCTTTTCATGTAAATGGAGAAGAAAAAGTGATCGAAGCAGGAGAATCCTTACATATCCCATCTAATGCGGAACATGGAGTCAAAGCATTAAAGAGAAGTAAAATAATCGATATGTTTACACCACTTCGAGAGGATTTACTAGGTTAGGAGGGAAATGGATGAGTTTTAATACTATCACAGAATACGGGGCAGTCGGAGACGGTAAGGTCATGAATACAAACTTTATTCAAAAAGCCATTGATAGCTGTGCTGAAAGTGGAGGTGGAACAGTCTATGTTCCAACGGGTGCCTTTTTAACAGGGCCTATTTCTTTAAAGAGTCATATCACGCTTTATTTAGAAGCGGGGGCGACGTTACGTTTTACGGATGATTTTGAAAAGTATCCAGTTGTAAAGACTCGCTGGTCAGGCTATGTTTGCCATGGTTTTATGCCGCTTATTTTTGCAGAAAATGTATCAAACACCGCTATTAAGGGCGACGGGGTGATTGATGGAAATGGAGAAGCTTGGTGGAACATCAACCGTCGGTTAAGAAGAAAAGAAACTTATATATCGCAGAAAACAGAGGAAATAGCCCATGCGAATCGAGATTTTACAGAACCTGCGGATACTAATTTAGTAGAGTGGCCTTCACAATTTTTAAGGCCTCCATTAGTTCAATTTTATCAAGCCAAACATATTGAAATATCTGGTGTCACCGTGAAAAATTCGCCGTTTTGGAATACACACCTCGTCTTTTGTGATGATGTATCGATTCATCGGGTGAAATTTCAAAATCCTTCTGATACACCAAATGGGGATGGGTTGGATTTAGACTCTTGTCAAAATGTACGCTTATCGGATTGCCACTTTGATGTTGGGGATGATTGTGTTGTATTGAAATCTGGTATCAATGCTGATGGCCGTCATTATGGAGTTCCGACGAAGAATGTTACTGTGACAAATTGTACGATGCATCACGGACATGGCGGTGTTGTTTTTGGCAGTGAAAACTCCGGTGGAATAGAAAATGTGACGGTCTCTAATTGTGTATTTGAAGGAACTGATCGGGGTATCAGAATCAAAACAAACCGAGAGAGAGGAAGCTATATCCGTAATATCTTAGTGAATAATATCCTGATGGAAGATGTTCTATGTCCAATTGCGATTAATTCTTTCTATCGGCATGGAGTCAGCAAAAGCAATCAAGAGTTGTTAGATGCTGCTAAAATTCCCGTAAGTGAAAAAACCCCAGTTGTTGAACAAATTCGTATCAGCCATATTACTGCCAAAAATTGCCGTGCAGCAGCAGGCTTTATTTATGGCTTACCCGAAATGCCTGTAAAAGAAGTAAGTTTAGAGCATGTAACATTGGAAATGACACAGGATGAAACGGTTCCTGGCGGAGAGCCGGATATGGTGCGAGAAGTGATTGAAATGGCTGGTGAAGGCATTTTTGCGAAATATGTAGAAGATTTAACTGTCCATCATGCGCGAGTCTTAACAAGAAAAGGACCTGCATTAACTGTAGAAGCGTCTGATCAGATTGTATTAGATCAAGTCTCCTTAAAAAATGAGCCGTTAAATACTCCGGTTGTGACTTATCAAGATACGAATAACATTCATGTGAATGGTCTTCAGTCTGATCAGTTAGGCGAGTCTTATTTAAAAGAAAAAACAGGGAAGTTGGTGTAATAATGAAAACATTTAAAAACCCTATCATTCCTGGTTTTTACCCAGATCCGTCTATTTGTCGTGTAGGTGAGGATTATTACTTAGTAACATCCAGCTTTGAATATTTTCCCGGCGTTCCGATTTTCCACAGCAAGGATTTAGTCCATTGGAAACAAATCGGACATGTGTTGGACCGACCGGAACAATTGAACCTAGATCAAACCCCGAATTCCAGAGGTATTTATGCTCCAACGATTCGTTATCATGATGGCGTATTTTATATGATTACAACCTTTGTGGTAAGTCAAACAGGAGCAAGGAAGAATTTTTATGTAACAGCAAGCGATCCAGCGGGACCTTGGTCAGAGCCTCATTGGTTAGAAGGAGCGCCTGGCATTGATCCATCTTTATTTTTTGATGATGATGGAAAGGTTTATTACACAGGAAATCGTAAGCCTCCTAGCGGTCGTCAATATAAGAAACATAATGAGATCTGGCTTCAAGAATTGGACTTAGAGAAAAAACAGCTAGTTGGACCAACTTACAGCTTATGGGATGGGGCTTTAAAAAATGCACACGCACAAGAGGCTCCACATCTTTACAAGATAAATGGCTGGTATTATCTCATTATTGCAGAGGGAGGGACTGGTCATACACATGCGGTCACAATTGCGCGTAGTAAAGAGGTGACAGGCCCTTATGAAATGACCGAAACAAATCCCATTTTAACGCATCGTCATTTGGGAAATCACCATCCGATTGTCAATGTGGGGCATGCCGATATAGTAGAAACACAGCATGGAGATTGGTGGATGGTCTGTCTAGCGTCACGCCCATATGGAGGCTATTATAGAAACCTTGGAAGAGAAACCTTCCTTGTTCCTTTCATTTGGGAAGATGGCTGGCCGATCGTCAATCCAGGTAAGGGCCTGATTGAAGAAGAGATGGAGTTTCCGAATTTAGAAGAACATAAATGGCCAGAACTGCCGTATGCCGATTCTTTTGAAGCGGATCAATTAGATGACCGTTGGAATTTTTTGCGAACACCAAGAGGTGACTTTTGGTCCTTGACCGAACGTCCAGGCTATTTACGTTTAAAAGCAAAAAAAGAAACGATTATGGAAGAAGAAAATCCAGCATTTGTAGGACGAAGACAGCAACATATTAATTTTTTAGCACAAACAGTGATGGAGTTTACTCTTTCTTCTGCAAATGAGACAGCTGGCTTAGTGCTTTTACAAAACCATCAATATCAATTCCGTATGGAAGTGATATTAGAGAACGGACAAACGTTTATTCAGCTTATAAGGCGAGAAGATGGAATAGACGAGGAGGTAGCGAAAGAAAAGGTAGCATCCTCAACATTGTATTTAAAAGTAGAAGCAAGAGGGCAAGCCTACAGCTTTTATTTTACGGAAAAAGCATTTGATTGGAAGGAATTGGCGGTTGGAGTAGATGGAACCATCTTAAGTACAGATAAAGCTGGAGGTTTTGTCGGAGCTTACCTTGGTATGTATTGTTCGGCAAACGGTTCGGAAAGTACCAATGCTGCTGACTTTGATTGGTTTGAATATCATGGAATAGACAGTTAAAAGGAAAAGAGGCAAAAAGCATGAGTATACAGCTTTTTTTAGCAGGAGATTCCACCATGTCAGATTATGATTACACTCGATACCCGCGAATGGGGTGGGGACAAGTGTTATCAGATTATTTGGACGAGAGAGTGAATGTTCGAAATCATGCTGCATCAGGAAGAAGCAGCAAGTCTTTTATTGATGAAAAAAGATGGACAGAAATGGAGAAACAGTTTCAAAAAGGCGATTACCTGGTTATCCAATTCGGCCATAATGATCAAAAGCCTGATGAGGAGAGGGCGACACAACCATTTTCTAGCTATCAAGATAATTTACGTTTCTTTATTCGGCAAGGACGCTCTAACGGTGTGTGTCCAATCCTCTCCACATCGATTGCACGCCGACATTTTAACAAAAAGGGTGAGCTTCAAGACACACATGGAGAGTATCTAAAAGCAGTAAGAGATTTGGCGAAAGAGGAAGAAGTTCCTTTGGTAGATATGGCGAAATTGACGGGCGCTGCTTTACAAGAGCTTGGCGATCAACGTTCCAAAGAATGGTTTATGTGGGCAGATCCTGGTGTTTATGAAGCTTACCTTAATGGAGAAAAAGACGATACGCATTTAAATGAAACGGGTGCTAGGGAGCATGCTAAATTATTTGTTAGAGAAATCGTGCGTATGGATCATCCGCTTAATGAATACGTCAAGTTATAAATGGGGGAGTGTTTTATGGAAATTCGTTATGCGAACCATCCGGAGGAAATAAAGCGATATAATACGGGAGAGTTGCGTGAGAAGTTTCTAGTGGAAAAGCTTTTTGAGCAGGGGAAGATAAGTCTTACATACTCCCATGTGGATCGTATGATTTTTGGCGGCGTGACACCTGCTTTGGAGGATTTAACCATTCAATTGGATAAGCAAATTGGAGTGTCTTACTTCCTCGAACGACGTGAATTAGGCATTATTAATATCGGTAATGATGGGTATGTTCTGTTAGATGGAGAAAAGTATGAGATGAATCGGCATGACGGGCTTTATGTTGGTCGAGGAACGAAAGAGGTATGGTTTGGTTCTCATGATCCGGCAAAACCGGCAAAGTTTTATATTAATTCAGCGCCAGCACATCATACTTATCCAACGGTAAAAATTGATATAAAAGATATTCAGCCATTAGAATTAGGAAAATCAGGGACACTTAATGAACGAAAAATTCATCGATATATTCACCCGAATGTGTGTGAAAGCTGCCAATTACAAATGGGACTGACCATGTTAATGCCAGGAAGTGTATGGAATACAATGCCAGCTCATACACATGAGCGCCGAAGCGAGGTGTACTTGTATTTTGATATGGAAGAAGATACAAGAGCTTTTCACTTTATGGGAGAACCAAGTGAAACAAGGCATTTAGTATTAAAAAATGAGCAAGCTGTGATATCGCCGAGCTGGTCGATTCACTCTGGTGTAGCAACAAGTCATTACACGTTTATTTGGGGAATGTGCGGGGAAAACATTTCATACGATGATATGGATCATATTAAGATGAGTGAATTGCGTTAAGGAGGTTGCTGGATGACAGTTGGAATAGAAGGTTTTTCGCTGGATTTTTTCTCGTTAAAAGGGAAGGTAGCAATCGTAACTGGCGGAAACACTGGATTAGGGCAAGCCTATACTGTTGCTTTAGCGAAAGCTGGGGCAAATGTCTATGTGGTGACACATGGGACAAATTGGGAGGAAACGAAGCAGTTAGTAGATACTGCTGAAGGAGACGTGGAGTTTTTACAAGCAGATTTGACCGATCGTAAGCAGATAAGGGCAATTGTGCCATCGTGTCAAGATGTATTTGACACTGTTGATATTTTAGTGAATAATGCAGGAACAATAAGAAGAAATCCATTGCTGGAGTTTAAGGAGGAGGACTGGGATGATGTACTCTCCTTAAATTTGGATGCTGTCTATTTGTTAAGTCAAGAAGCAGCTAAAGTGATGGTGGAAAAAGGTTCAGGTAAAATCATTAACATTGCTTCGATGCTATCTTTTCAAGGAGGTAAGTTTATTCCGCCATACACAGCCAGTAAGCATGCCATTGCTGGATTAACGAAATCTTTCGCTAACGAACTAGCAGAGCACGGTGTGCAAGTAAATGCTATTGCGCCAGGGTATTTTAAAACAAAAAACACGGCACCAATACGGGAAGATGAAAAACGAAATACTGAGATTTTATCACGGATACCAGCAAACAAATGGGGAGACCCAAGCGAATTAATGGGAACTGTCGTATACCTAGCAAGCAATGCTTCCGATTATATGAATGGACATGTACTAGCCGTCGACGGAGGATGGTTAGCCAGATAAAGAAGAATGACTAGCGGCCGTACGCTAGTCATTTTTTTAATAAAGATATAGTATAAAAATCATGCACAAAATCCATAAACTCCCTCAGTTAGATTCTATTTTCTCAAAAATGCTGCGCAGTAACTTATAAATATTATCCTCCCACTCATTTAACGATGAGTGGTTAATCTCGCTTCGGAAAAACACTCGCTTTCACCTAAGGGCACAAGTGCGACATCTACTCAAGCTTCCTTTGGTCGCTTTCGCAGTGTCTTCTTTGCCGTGCTCCCGGAAAGCGAAGTATATTTCTGGAGCGGTCTTCAGAGCTTTTTTAAGACTTATGTCGCAGTTTTGTTCTAATGAGAATTAGTTTGAATAAAGCAGATAGGAACGGGCGAGTTTTGGCTGTTTTTTTATTTTATTAGTTAATCTAGTTTTTCCTAATTTTTTTCATAGGTGTATAGAATGTGTATGAAATTCATATACTACTACTATGATAGATAGGAGGAGAAACTATGAATTCACAGAGGTTGTCTGAAAATAAGCAATTTTACCACTATCAAGAACCTAAACTTACAGAGTATTTAAGCGAAATGATTACTCGGTCCATTCCGTATGAGAATCATCACGTTGTTGTCATTTGTATCGGTACTGATCGATCTACAGGCGATTCTTTAGGCCCTCTCACCGGAACACTCCTTTCTGAAAATAACCATTCCAACATGACGATATACGGAACATTAGCTAACCCAGTCCACGCTGTTAACCTTCAAGAAAAAATAAAAGAGATTCATACTACTTACAAAAAACCTTACATTATTGCAATAGATGCTTGCCTGGGGAAAATGAAAAATGTCGGTTTCATTATGGCTGCGGCAGGCCCTTTAAGCCCGGGCAAGGCATTAAAAAAGGATCTATCAAAGGTAGGGGATATGCACATTACAGGTATAGTAAATGTAGGAGGGTTTATGGAGTATCTTGTTTTACAAAATACAAGATTACATACAGTCATGGAAATGGCCAAAAAAATGGCGGAAATCTTACATCAAGTAGATATTCGGCTATCTAATAGAGAGAATAAAAAAGTTATAAATTAAATTTTACTTAATTGTTTAAAGATGCGAGTTATTGTAAAGCTACTGATTTATCTTCAGACGAGTGCATCCCCCATTAGGTTATGTTAAAATATTCACAAAAATGCGAGACGAGCTGAGGTGAATAGAGATGGTGATGCATCCTCCAGATCAGGAGCATACAGATGATCAAATGATAAAGGTCGAAGTGAATTTAGATGATACACCTGGGGAATGGCTTGGTTATGTAATGGACAAGTTGTTTGAAGCTGGGGCAAATGATGTATATTATACACCGATTTATATGAAGAAAAATCGTCCAGCAGTACAGTTGCAGCTTCTTTGTAGTAAGAATCATTTAGAAAAGATGAAAGAGATTTTACTATTAGAAACAACAACGTTAGGGATTCGTTATTA
Source organism: Gracilibacillus sp. YIM 98692 (assembly GCF_010993965.1). Classification (GTDB taxonomy): domain Bacteria; phylum Bacillota; class Bacilli; order Bacillales; family Amphibacillaceae; genus Gracilibacillus. The sequence continues at coordinate 64,116 of NZ_WIXM01000013.1, forward strand.
TCCTCTTTCAGTTTATCGAATGGAACGTCGAATGCGAACGGTGGATACCAAATGGGGCACGATAACAGTCAAGGAAGGATTGTTAGAGGGGGAAGTGGTCAAAGTTTCTCCTGAATATGAGGATTGTCGCATGCTAGCAGAAAAACATCAGGTTCCACTAAAGCAGATTTATGAAACAGTGTGGGGCTTATTAGGTAACGCTTACTAATCATAAGTTTATCATAGTATGTTCATATTTTAGATAAAAAGCACCCCGAATAGAGAAGGCACATAAAGGCTTATCTATTAGGTGCTTTTATGGATTGCTAGAGGTTAAAATAATACTTTGAATTTAAGTATCTAATGTTAATTCGATGATATATTCACCACGGTCGGTTTTTAAAGAAAATTGAGAATTATGGTAAGTGTATTGAGTGGAGTCTTCTAACGGTATTTCATAATAGTCTGACGGTAGAGGCTTGTATTGGTTGTCATCTGTTAAAGTTTTGCCAGAACCATTTAATTGTAAGGTATGCATCGGTTCATAACCATCCAACCTTCTTGTATCCTTAGAATAAGATATAGAGTCCAACTCTAGGATGGCTTGATCATAATCCTGGAGCTCTTGCTTTGAAATTTTAATGGTTTCTCCATTCCATTGCTGTAACAATTGATTAAATTCTTCGACAGATAAATGCTGACTTGTCATGATTATCCCTCCTCCTATCGTTAGGCTATCCCAAAAATTTTTAATCATGCAGGAAAAGATTTTAACGGGAGATATAGTTACATTGGTCGGATAAAAGTTAAGCATGGCATCATTCCACTACCTTAAATTCTACTGTTCCTTCCATAAGAAACTCTGTTTGCTCTTCCTTATTATTCTGTGTAAAAAATTCAGCAATCCCTTTTATTTCATAAAAACCAATAGGAAATCCATTGTTTAAAAAGTCCTTCATAAAAGCTATATAATCTTCATTGTCTTCAGAACCGTACCCACCGCTTTTCGTATACTTTTCACGCAGTGGTTCCCCTTTTTTTAATACCGTATGAAGCAGAGGTTCATTCATCGCATACCCAATCACATAATCACGCGTTTTCTCTTCTACATGGAAGATAAATGGTGAAGCTGCATGGTAAATCGTCATCTCCTCTTGATCGCCAACATACTCTAATTCAGCATATAAGTCTATATCACTTCCAACCGTGTAGCTCTTTTTTTCTGTCACTAACCGATATATAAAGGGTCCTTTTTCTACTTCAACAGACGTGTCTTCTACTGTAAATTGCTCCAGCTCATCTGACGTCTGTGCATTATTACCACTCGAACCACAGCCTAACAAGAAAAGCATAATGCTAATCGACACAAGTAATCTTCTCATAAACTCCCTCCTCATCTCTGATTAGTCGATATTTATGGGGAAAAGTTTCAGCAACTTAATGAGCTGGTGCTGGTCCACATGTATGACGCTCAGTTAAGGTTGGGAAAAGCTTATGAACTTGTGCTGTTTCTTCGTCAGTCTCGATGCGTTTAATAATGGCATGCACAATCTCTTCTGCTAAAATTTGCACAGGTACACCTATACAAGTCATGGGAATTTCCGTTGTTTCCATTTGTGGAATATTATCATAGCTAATAAGTGATATCTCTTCAGGGATCTGGAAATCCTTTTCCTGTAACGCTCTTAATATTCCGTTGCTAATATCATAACTACCCCCAATAACGGCGGTAGGTTTATTTTTACTGCTTAAGACTTTCTCCACAGCAGTATATCCATCAAACCAATCTAACCCCGCTGTATCGATCGTAAGTGTTTCTTTATCTAGACCATGCTGTTCCATCGCATTTTGATAGCCTTCTACTTTTTCTAATTGTAACGTATCTTCTGTATCAATATGCCCCACATAAGCAATCTTTTCATGGCCAAGCTTGTGTAAATATCCAACAGCTTGATGCATCGAATCCTCATGGTTAGCATCAATAATAGGATAGGACGGTTCAGCATTACCGGAAACACCATATGCTACAATTGGGATATTCTCCTGAGTAATTGCTGTGCTATTTGTTTCCTCAAAGACAATCATGCCATCGACTTGAAACTTCTTAAACGTATCCATAGCTGTTTCGTGTGTGTCAACAGATAGAATCATGGAATAAGGAGTTTCTTCAAATGCTTTGCTAATATTAGTAACAAGAGTAGCAAGCACAATTCTTTCAATGGTAGGCCAAATTAAGCCAATTACTTCTGTCTTCTTTCGTACCAATTGCTTTGCAGCTAAATTAGGTTCATATCCCATTTCTTTTGCTGTTCTTAAAATTTTCCTTTTTGTCATTTCTTTGACAAGAGGACTGTCATTTAATGCCTTGGAAACAGTGGAATAGCTTACCCCAGCAACTTTTGCAATATCTTTTATTGTAACTGTCATTTGCATCACCTTATACTTTCTAAAAAAAATATTTGTATTATTGTTGTGTTCTATTTTTAAATAGTATATCATAAAAATAACAACGTTGTTATAAAATATTATGAAAAATTGCAACCGTTAACAGATAAGCGGTATTTTAAAAAGGGAGTGGAGATATAGTGGAACAATTTCAAGTAGTGGAACAATTTCAAGCTGTATTGGCAAGTTTAGCAGAAGGAAAAGCACCAGAATCAACAGAAGCAGTGACAGTTTATGACAAATCTTTTGAGCAAAAAGATGGTACTAACATCGTAATGGTGAAGGAAGGAACGGAGAAATACTTAGTAGCAGCTGGACAAGGAGCTCTATTGGAAGCGTTACAAGGGGAAAGCACAGGAGAAGGGAAAGTTTGTAAACTGACTCATGAAAACCGTAAAGTCATCAATCAATTTTTTGACTATACAGCTCCGCAAGCATTTGGTACAGAGATTGCTACAATGGGCCTTGGTGATCGACTAGGAATTGCTTCTCCAGGACATATTGAGACAGTGAAAGAGAGAAAGGTAAAGCCAATTCTAGCACAGCAAAGTATTCGTGAGCTAACGTTGTTGAATCGTACCATGACCGATATTTTAGATGCTGCAAGCTTCGCTGTATTCCAAGAAGGATATAAAGATGGTTATGGGGCAGATGCAGACCATATTAAATTGGAAGAGGATATTGAGCATGCTCTAAATTTAGGCTTTTCATTCCTAACGTTAGATTGTTCAGAACAAATCCGAAATGATGTAGAAGGAGCTACTGCAGCAGATATTAATAAAGAATATGCAGGACTTTCCGATGATAAAATAGAATATTATAATAGTCACTATTTAAATAACACTTTCGAAGTAGAAGGATTATCTATCTCTTTTGATGAAGCAAGCCTAGAGAAAAATGTCCTCGTTTATGGTGAAGCGATTGACTTTATGGAGCATGTGTATAATACGTACATTTCTAAAGCGGATAAAGCAATAGATTTTGAGATTTCGATTGATGAAACAGAAACAGTAACTTCACCAGAAGCGCACTTTTTCGTAGCAGAGGAATTAAAGCGAAGAGGTGTTAAAGTGCAAAGTTTAGCACCAAGGTTCTGTGGTGAGTTCCAAAAAGGGATCGATTATATTGGAGACATGGAGCAATTTGAAAAAGAATTACAAGAACACGCTCAAATTGCGAAGTATTTTGGATATAAATTAAGTATCCATTCAGGTAGTGATAAGTTCAGTGTATTCCCTATTATTGGAAAATACACAGAAGGATTGTTACACATTAAAACAGCTGGTACGAACTGGTTAGAAGCGGTACGCGTTATTGCGCAAGTCAATCCAGATTTATACCGTCGTATGCACGTGCATGCAGAAGAGCATTTTGAAGAAACGCTTAAATATTATCACGTAACACCTGACTTAGATAGCATTACACCATTAGAAGAGCAGCAAGATAGCGATTTACCAGAATACATGAACAATGATGCAGCTCGTCAATTATTCCACGTAACGTATGGTATTTTACTTACAGCAAAAGATAACAACGGTAATGACTTATTCCGTACAGAGTTCTTTGATACATTATTAAACAACGAATCAGCTTACCGAAACGCATTAGTGAAGCATATTGGTCGTCACTTAGACTTATTAGGACTATAAAGATAATTTGAAAAAGGTGGGAGTTAACATGAAAGCATTTATGGACGAAAATTTTGTGTTAAATAATGAAACGGCAGAAAAGTTGTATCATCAATACGCCAAAGACTTGCCAATTATAGATTATCACTGCCATTTAAGCCCGCAGGAAATTTATGAAAATACACAGTTTGAAAATATTACAAAAATTTGGCTGTATGGTGACCATTATAAATGGCGTGCGATGCGAGCGAACGGTGTTGAAGAAAAGTATGTAACAGGTGATGCTAGTGATTATGATAAGTTTTTAGCTTGGGCAAAAACCGTTCCAATGTTAATCGGTAACCCGCTATATCATTGGACACACCTAGAATTGAAACGTTATTTTGGTGTGGAAGAACCATTAAATGAAAGTACAGCACCTGCCATTTGGGAAAAAGTGAATGCGCAATTAAATAGTGGAGAGTGGAATGTTCGTGACTTTATCGTTAAATCAGGTGTAGAAGTCGTATGTACAACAGACGACCCGACTGATAGTCTAGAATATCATGAAAAAATCAAAGCAGATGAAAACTTTGATGTGAAAGTTCTGCCAAGCTATCGCCCAGATAAAGGATTAGAAATCAACCGAGATGGATTTATTGATTGGGTAAGCAAACTACAAGACGTATCCGGTGTTTCGATTCAATCCTATGATGATTTCTTGCAAGCACTAGCAAAGCGTGTTGATTTCTTCCATGAGGTGGGAGGTCGTGTATCTGATCATGCCCTAGATACAATGATGTATCAAGAAGCAACTGAGGAAGAGGTATCATCTATTTTCCAAAAAGCGTTAAGCGGAGAAAAAGTTTCATTAGATGAAGAGCAAAAATATAAATCCTATACCCTAACCTTCTTAGGGCAGCAATATCATGCAAAAGGTTGGGCGATGCAGTATCATATTAATGCGCACCGTAATAACAACTCACGTATGTTTGCAGAGCTAGGACCTGACACAGGCTTTGATTCGATGAATGATGAATTGCTCGCAAAACCGTTGGTGAAATTGTTAGATTCATTAGATCAAGCAGACGCTTTACCGAAAACCATTCTATACTCCTTAAACCCTCGTGATAATGTAACAATCGCGACCATAATTGGTAGTTTCCAGGGTGGAGGAGTAGCCGGTAAAATGCAATTCGGTACCGCTTGGTGGTTTAATGATACAAAGCTAGGTATGATTAATCAAATGGAGACATTAGCAGACATTGGTGTATTCAGTCAGTTTATTGGTATGTTAACAGACTCCCGAAGCTTCTTGTCTTACACTCGACATGAGTATTTCCGTCGCATTATGTGTAACTTAATTGGTGAATGGGTAGAGAATGGGGAATACCCAAACGATGAAGAGACTCTTGCCAAAATAGTACAAAACATTTCTTATTACAATGCAAAAGAATACTTTCAGTTTTCATAAGAAATAAAAAAGGTTGGCGTTGAACGCCAACCTTTTTTAACGGACAAAAATATAGAGGTAAACGATAAACAGGCCACAATTAAGACAAATAGAGCCATAATTGTTTTGAAATGGGCCACTTTTTTCAAGAAACAGGGCACTTTTTTGCACAAACGGGTCACTATTCATGGAATGTGCCCAGCTTTATCCTTCCATAACCTTCACATGGAATTTTCGGGAGCGAGGCCCATCAAATTCACAAAAGTAAATCCCTTGCCATGTACCAAGTAAGAGATTACCGTTAGAAATTATTATTGTTTGGTTATGTCCGACCGTACTCACTTTTAGATGTGAGGCCGTATTTCCTTCCATATGTAAATCTTTCGGATGATCCCAAGGAAAAACTTCATCAAGTCTTCTTAAAAAGTCTGTTTTTACATCCGGGTCTGCATTTTCATTGACGGTAATACCAGCTGTTGTATGTAAGGACGATACGATGGCGACCCCGTTAATTACACCTTGCTCACGTATGAAACTTGCTACATCGCGAGTAATATCAATCATTTCATCATGTTGATTCGTCCGAAGGTTAAATGTTCTTTCCATATTTATCACCTTTTTTCAAAAAATTTTGTCTATTATTATTCTACTAAAAATCGTATCTATGTTAAAATTTTTAAGTAGGTAGAAACGAGGAAAGGAAGCGATATAAATGGTAAAAGCAATACATACTAATCAAGCACCACAAGCGATTGGTCCTTATTCTCAAGCGATTGATTTGGGAGACTTAGTATTCGTATCAGGTCAAATTCCGCTAAATCCAGAAACAATGGAAGTAGTAGAAGGGGATATTATAGCACAAACAGACCAAGTCATGAAAAATTTACAAGCTATCTTAGATAAAGCGGGTCTTACCTTCGCTAATGTAGCAAAATTCACGATATACATTATCAATATGGATGATTTTGCCACCATTAATGAAGCATATGCAAAATATTTACAAGAGCCATATCCTGCACGTGCTACGGTGGAGGTAAGCAAGCTTCCAAAAGGCGTAGGCGTAGAAATGGATGTTATTGCAAAAAAATAAGAAAGTGGTGTCATTGCACCCAAATTAAATTGAAAAAAAGCCAAGCTACTGATAATATTAGGAAAAAACGTACTTACAAATGAGGGAATAAGCATGCCAAGAGAATCGAAGCGGCATAAAATTTTAGAAGCGGCAGCCTTAATCGTTAAAGAGAAGGGCAGCGATGCTTTGACTTTAAATGCTGTAGCAGAGCGTGCCAAAGTCAGTAAGGGCGGGCTTTTATATCATTTTTCCACGAAGGAATCTTTAGTGGAGGGATTGGTTCAGCACATGAATGAGATCTATCGCTACAATGTGGAAGAGCTCGTGGAAAAAGATGAAAAGGACCAAGGAAAATGGGCACGATCATTTATCCATGTCATGCATGACAAAAGTGTGGAAAATGAAACGATCAGTGCAGGGATGTTAGCTGCGCAAGGGATGAATCCAAAGCTCTTAAAGCCGTTGCAGGATACATATGCAGACTGGCAGAATAACATTGAGCACGATGGAATTGACCATGTGGATGCAACAATTCTGCGTCTAGCTGTGGACGGGCTTTGGTTATCGGAAATCTTTGGTCTTGGCCCATTAAATCCGAGCCTTAGAAAAAAAGTATTGGAACGGTTAACAGACCAAACGTATCCAGACGAATAAATGAAAAAAAGTCACCAGATCTTCAGAGGAACTGGTGACTTTTTTTACCTTATCAGAATTTTTATCGTGTTACAGGTGAAGTCAATTCGACGTAGATACCACGATGAGGAAGATAGATAAGTGCAACTACGTCTTTAACTTCGCCAAAGATTCGTCCATCGACGAGTTTACGCTTCGCTGTCTAGCTCCAGCGCCTACCCCCTCGAGGTCTTAAGTCGAGTCTCTTTGTGGCAAAAAAGCACCACATAGGGGCTCGACTTAAGCTTGTCGGGGGTGACCAAGGCGCTTGCGCTTTTCTTATTACTTATACTTACTCAGATTCTTGTAAACGTTCGTGAAACACATGTTTAGCTTGTTTTACAGCATTGATGACGGTTGGAAAGCCAACATAAGGAATGAGCTGAATCATCGCCTCGACTATCTCTTCCTCAGTCAAGCCAGCATTTATTGCTGTGTTAATGTGCAATTCAAGCTGTGGAAGACTTCCGGATCCTTGAGTGATCAAGCTGGATAGCACGGTGAGTGCACGGAACTTTTTGCTCAAATGATCTCGGTTATAGATATCGCCATACGCAAATTCAACAATGTACTTACCAATGTCTGGTGCGATATCATCCAGTTCTTTCATTAGTTCAAAATGGTTCGTTCCTTTTACAGGGTCAGTATACTCCTGTAAAGTCTTTTTTCCTTTATCATAACGTGTTGTCATCATGGATTCTCCTTTTTTCTTAGGATGCCTTTCTTTTATCTTTCATTTCTTCTGTTTCTTTATCCTTGTTGACCATTTTAATAAATGAACAGCCTAATATTGGCAGGATGATTAACAGAGGGAAACCTCCAATAATACTAATCGTCTGCAATGTGGTCAGTCCGCCGAGGTACATGAAAATCATCGGTAGAACAGAAAGAGCGAGGGCCCAGAATAAACGATTTAATCGTATTGGTTCTCCTTCTACACGTTTCTGTACAACAGAGGCGATGACATAAGACCCAGAATCATAAGTTGTGGATAAAAAGACTGTTGCCAATAAAACGAATATGATAACTGCAATGGTTGAGAACGGAAGTTGTGTCAGTGTACCGATAATGGCCGCAGCATCTCCCTGTTGGTTCATCGTTTCTACTACCGAAAACTGTCCACTAAGCTCCAAGTGCATAGAGTAATTTCCAAGAATACCGAAGAATAAAATCGTACCTAAACTTCCAAACAGAATGGTTCCAAAAACGACTTGACGTATCGTTCTCCCTTTGGATATCCGAGCAATAAATAAACCAACAAACGGAGCATAAACAATCCACCAAGCCCAGTAAAATACCGTCCAGCCCTCTGGGAATCCGGAACGTTCGAAGGGGCCGAGGTCATTGAAAGGTTCTGCCCACAGGCTCATGGTGAAAAAGTTGTCCATCATACGACCAAGAGCAGTTCCTGTTGACTCCATGATAAATGAGGTTGGACCGACCACAAAAATAAAGAGGAGCAGCACAAATGCAAGCCATAAGTTTATATCACTAAGAAATCGAATCCCTTTTTGCAGACCAGAATAAGCACTAAATCCGAAGATCATGGTACATACAAGTAAAATAATCGATTTGGTCATGATATTGTCCGGCATACCGATTAGGTTATTTAGACCTGCGGAAATAATCGGAGCTGATAGGGCCAGCCCTGTACCGCCTCCTCCTAGTAATCCGAACATAAAAAGTATATCAATCATTCTCCCGATAGGTCCGTCCGTATGTTTGCCTAAGACAGGACGGCAGGCTTCACTAATTTTAAATACATCCGCCTTTTTTACAAAAAACAAATAGCCGATCGGTAAGGCTGGGATCGCGAACATTGCCCAAGCAATTGGTCCCCAGTGGAAAAAGCCGTAGGTGGACGCCCATTGGATGGCTTCCTTAGAGCCAGCTTCTATCCCAAATGGAGGACCTTGGTAATAGTAAGCCCACTCGATGACTCCCCAATACAAAATTCCTGTCCCAATTCCACTTGTAAACAACATAGCAGCCCATGACCATGTTCTAAACTCGGGATTCGTCTCCTTATCTCCTAGTTTAATATCTCCGTAGCGACTTATTCCTACAAAAAGCAGGAAGAGTAACATGATTAAACCTATAGATAAGAACAAGAGCCCTAACCTTTGTGTAACGATATCATTAACTGCAAGTACAATTTCTTTTCCCTTCTTTGGAAAAATGATTAAAGGCAGCGATACAGAGATTAATAGTGATAATGCTCCCCAGAACGTTTTCCAATCCATGAGTTTTTTATTCAAAATAAATTCCTCCTTTATAAAATGTCGATACTTCCACTAGCCATTTAAAACTGTACAATCCAGACGGTTGTTTTTCAAAAGAGGTATTGGGTAGCTTATCGAAGAATATTCAATTATATAGAAGATAATAGATTATATAAGAGTTTTAAAAAGATATTTGAAGGATCAAGAGGTGATTGAAGGTTATCCACGTTTTACACATAAAAAATATAAGAAGGGAGAAGCTATACATCAGTGGTAATAAAAATAAAAATAAAAAAATATTGATAATTAACAGTCCGGATGGTACACTTTAAAAAATAAGCAAACCTAGCAAGTTCCAAGGAGGTTCTTTTGAATGAAAAATAAAGTATTACTCACTTCTGCAGTAACAGGAGCAGGGGACACATTAGAAAAAAATCCACATGTACCTGTAACACCGAAAGAAATTGCAGAGTCTGCCATAGAAGCGGCGAAAGCAGGAGCTACAATTGCCCATGTTCATGCGCGTGATCCTAAAACAGGAGGCATTAGCCACAATCTGGAGCACTACAGAGAAATTGTGGACCGTATCCGTGAATCAGAAACGGATGTGATCATCAATATTACGTCTGGTGGTGGTGGGGATTTTATTCCAAGTTTAAATACTCCAGCGGCCGGCGGGGAAGGTACTGATATTCAGATACCTTCTGAGCGTCACGAGCCTGTTGGTGAGCTTCTGCCTGAGATGTGCACACTAGATTGCGGAAGCACGAACTTCGGTAACATGATCTATATGAGTCCGACAGACTGGTTGCGTGATCAGGCGAAAATGATACAGGAAAGTGGTGTGAAGCCTGAGTTGGAGTGCTTTGACAGTGGCCATTTGCGTTTTGCTAACCAATTAGTTAAAGAAGGATTGATTGACGGAGATCCGATGTATCAATTTTGCCTGGGAATCCCTTGGGGAGCGGCTGCTGATGCAGAGACCATTCTTTATATGAAAAACCGTATTCCTGAGAACGCCCATTGGTCTGCCTTTGGAATCGGCCGTATGCAAATTCCGATAGCTTCTCAAACAGCACTTCTTGGCGGAAATGTCCGTGTTGGGTTAGAAGATAATATTTATCTATCTAAAGGAGTAGTCGCTAAGAATGAACAGCTTGTTGATAAAGCAGTAACGATGCTTAGTGGATTGGATCTTGAACCAATGACACCTCAAGAAGCACGTGAATATCTTAATTTACGAAATCCACAGGGGAGGGAATAGATATGAAAATTGCAGTAGTTGGAACAGGGGTAATCGGAAATGGCTGGATTGCCCGTATGCTTTCACAAGGGCATGATGTCGTGGCAACAGATCCGGCGGAGGGAGCAGAAGAGCGAATGCGCCGTGCTATTGATAACGCATGGCCTTACGTAGAGGCTCTTGGATTAGCTGATGGAGCATCAAAAGAACGGTTAACTTTTGAAAAGGAATTAGGAGATGCTGTTCAGGACGCTGACTTTATCCAAGAAAATGTGCCTGAAATAGAAGAACTGAAGCAGAAGGTTTTGCAGGATATTGATAAGCATGCAAAATCAGACGCTTTAGTTGGTTCAAGCACGTCGGGTATTATGCCATCAGAACTGCAGGATAATCTTCAGCACCCTGAACGTTTTGTCGTTGCACACCCATTTCATCCGGTGTATATTTTGCCACTTGTGGAAATCGTACCTGGCAAACAAACAACATCAGAGAACGTAGAAAAAGCAAAATCCTATTATGAAGGCCTTCAAATGAGCGTTTTACTCGTTCGCCACGAAATTGAGGGACATATTGCGGATAGGCTAATCGAAGCGATTTGGAGAGAATCTCTACACATTGTCAATGAAGGTATTGCGACAACTGCGGAAGTCGATAAAGCTTTCACACACGGTGCAGGTCTTCGCTATGCACAGTATGGTCCTTTCTTAACCTTCCACCTAGCTGGCGGGGAAGGCGGAATGCGTCACATGCTGAAACAATTTGGTCCGGCTTTGAAAAAACCTTGGACGAAGCTCGAAGCGCCAGAACTAACGGACAAACTTTATGATAAAGTAGTTTCTGGTTGTGAACGTCAGTCTAACGGTATGACAATGTCAGATCTCGATCAAAGCCGAAACGAATTTTTAATTCGTCTATACGATCTAGTTCAGGAATACTGGCCTAAAGAGTCTGATGAAACAAAGGAGAATTCATCATGAATCAAGCCTTTCAATTTTCAAAACTTGTACCTTTTGAATGGGTTGATTACAACGGTCATATGAACGATGCTGAATATAACCGTGCTTTCAGTGAGGCGACGGATGCCTTTATTGATCACATCGGCCTTTACGAAAAAGCGCGCATCGATTGGAGTTATACGGTCTATACTTTAGAGACCCATACGTGTTACCTGCAAGAAATGAAAGAAGGCGAAGGTTTTGAAATAACTGCCCAAATACTTGATTACGATGCTAAACGCATCCACCTGTTTTTATCGATGAAGAACAAAGAAGGAAACCTTGTTGCCACATTAGAAGAAATGTTGATGGGGATTGATCAAACCGAAGTACGCGGAGCTCCCTTTCCGGATCCAGTATCTGGAAATGTTGCGAAAATTTATAAAGAACAAGCCGACCAAGACCAGCCAAAACAAGCAGGACGGAAAATCGGCATTAGAAGAAAATGAGCAGGGGCTGACTCAAAACATTGAAATTAGCGATGTTTTACAGCCCCTTTTCTTAAGCATAAAAATAGATCACAAAACTATAAGCTACGCAGTAACTTATAAATATTTCCCTCCCACTCGTTTAAAGATGAATGCTTAATCGTCGCTGCGGAAAAACACTCGCTTTCCGTGGGGAACACTTTAGCTTCCTCAGAAGCAAAGGACGCTTCATGCGGGAGTCTTCAAACTGTTCCTTTCGAGGCGCACATCTCAAATTAGAATGGCAGGAAGCGACACCAAGACAAATTTTCACCATGTCGCAGTTTTGTTCTGATGCGAATTTGTTCATGTAAGATGCGGATAGGACTGGCGGGTTTTATCCGTTTTTTTCTTAATATTGCATAAAATCTTCTAGTTGATAAATAGCGTCTTTTACTTGCTTGGGATCGGAAACATTCATAAAATGAATCGACTCGTTTGGTTTGGTAGCCCCTTCTGCAATTGTGGTCACAATTTCTTCGGTAACATGGTCAATACCGAGCTCTTTTAGTTGAGCAGGTAGTTGCATTTTTCTGTAAAAAGGCAATAATTCCTTAATCTCGTCTAACCTATCTTCCAAACATAATTGTACAAAAATACCATAAGCTACTTTGTTACCATGTAAATGCTGATGTGTTTCTTCTATATGTGTGAGGCCATTATGGATCGAGTGAGCCCCAGATACTCTTCCGTAGTGATCCCCGTAACCGCCAACCATACCGCCAGCCATAATAATCGTTTCGATTACTCGATTAAAAGAATGGTTCAGATGTTGTGTTTCAATCGCTTCAATGGCTTTTTCGCCTTCATCAATTAAAATATCACGACATAACCTGGCTGCGTGTAAGGCTATGTCAAGGGAAACTGGTTTTTGAGACAGTGATCGTGTTAATACATCTGCTTCATACCATTTAGCTATTGTATCTCCAATACCAGCGCGTAAATAAGGAAGAGGGGAATCCAAGACCACTTGTGGATCAAGCAGTACCATATAAGTACTATCTGGAAATATAATATATTCTAAAAAGTTTCCGCTTTGGTCATAGAAAACAGAAAGCGGTGTCCATGGCGCACAGTTGGATGCTAAAGTAGGTACAAGAGAGACAGGCAAATTGGCTTTTGCTCCACAAGCTTTAGCTAAGTCTACGACCTTTCCTCCACCAATACCTACAATCACATCAATATCCAAACCTTGAACCTCTTCAACAATTCGATCTACTTCTTCATGTGTGCACTGCCCTTTATACTGAATAAATTGACACTTTATCGATGGGTTTTTAAAATAGTTTTGAACTTTTATCCAAGATGTATCCCCATGTATAATGAGTGCATGATGGAATTTATGCTGTTTTAATAAAGGAAATAAATCATGAAGAACCCCTTCATAGCATTGATAATAGTTAGGGGCACCTTTTACATGTAATCTATCCATTCTTTTCACCTCAAGCCTTAGTATTTAACGGTGATTATTGCATTCCTTCCCTTCACTGTCAATAAAGTTGAGCAGCCATCCATTTATTTTCAAAAAATGACGAATTTTTGCGAAGAATATATTGACTTCATTTTTATTGTCAGATATAATCATCAACAAATTAAATAGTCTTATCAAGAGTGGTGGAGGGACTGGCCCAATGAAACCCGGCAACCGTCTATGCATATAGAAAGGTGCTAAATCCAGCAAGCAGTGTTACTGTTTGAAGATAAGAGAGAGCGACGATGTAACAAGGATTCTCTATCTTAACAGGTGGAGAATTTTTTTATGCTATAATTAATCATTTTGTAGAAATGTGATAGTATAAGAACGCAAGTGTTTTCATTACATCGACTCAGACTCAGAACGGATACTAAATACTTAGGGGGATATCAACATGAAGAAATGGATAGTATTTTTAAGTTTTACATTAGTGTTTTTATTGGCAGCTTGTGGAGATAATAATTCAAGTGCGGATGGAACATTAAAAGTAGGAGTGACAGCAGGGCCGCACGAGGATATTTTAAATAAAGTAAAAGATCTAGCTAGTGAGGAAGGTTTAGATATCGAAGTGGTAGTCTTTAATGATTATGTTATGCCGAATACAGCTTTAGATGAAGGAGAACTAGATGCGAACATCTTCCAACATGAACCCTTTATGAATAATGCTCGTGATGAAGGTGACTTAAACTTAGTTAATGTAGCAAATACGGTAAACTTCCCGATGGGTATATATTCTAATAAATATGAAAGTTTAGATGAAATTCAAGAAGGCGATAAAGTAGGGTTGCCAAACCACTCATCAGGGGAACCGCGAGCGCTTATTTTATTCCAAGATGCAGGGTTAATTACGTTACCTGATGATTTAGGTATTAATGTCTCTATTCGCGATATCGAAGAAAATCCTTTAGATTTAGAATTTGTACCATTAGAGGCATCGCAAATTCCACGTCAATTAGATGAAGTAGATTTTGCTGCTATAAATACAAATTATGCATTAGAAAGTGGACGAGTGCCATCAGAAGATTCCATTCATATGGAACCAAAAGATTCGCCTTGGGTTAACGTTTTAGCAACTCGTGAAGAAAATCAAGATGATGAAAGAATTCAACAAATAATTGAGATTTATCGTTCTGATGAAGTCAAAACATTTATCGAAGAGGAATTTGAGGGCTCTGTTATTCCTTCGTGGTAAGAAAGGAGCACAAAGTAGCAATGATAGAATTTAAAAACATTACAAAGGTATTTAAGGACAACAAGAGAGATGTGAAAGCATTAAATGACGTTTCATTGAAAGTGGAAGAAGGATCCATATATGGTGTCATTGGCTACAGTGGTGCTGGTAAAAGTACATTAGTCCGAATGGCAAATTTACTCGAAAAGCCTACAACAGGACAGGTTCTATTTGAAGGAAAAGATTTAACCAAGCTAAGTTCTGGAAAACTAAACGAAGTACGTCGCCAGATGGGGATGATTTTTCAGTCGTTTAATTTATTGAAAACAGGTACCGTTTATGAAAATATTGCATTACCGTTAAAGTTAACAGGTGTTCCGAGTAAAGAAATTAAACAAAGAGTGCACAAATATATTGAAATTGTAGGATTGCAGGATAAGCTAAAGGCTTATCCTGCCCAATTGTCTGGAGGGCAAAAGCAACGTGTGGCGATAGCACGCGCTTTAGCACATGAGCCGAAAGTACTGCTTTGTGATGAAGCAACTAGTGCACTTGACCCCGATACAACGGAGTCTATTTTGAAATTATTAAGTAAAATTAATAAAGAGCTAGGTATCACCATTCTCCTCATTACACATGAAATGAATGTTGTGCAGAAAATATGTCACGAAGTTGCCGTGATGGAAATGGGAGAAGTAATCGAGCAAGGCTCTGTTATTGACGTATTCTCTAAACCGCAAACACAAACGGCTCAACGTTTTATTCAATCCTTATTTAACGATGCTATTCCAGGAGATTTACTGAAAAAATTAAAAGGTACGGGCAAAATTGCCTCTTTATCTTTTATTGGAGAATCAGCTGGTGATCCGGCTTTAGCAATGGTAACGAAAAAGTTTGATGTATTCCCATCTATTTTAGGTGGAAATATTACGGATTTAAAAGAACGTCCTTTTGGCCGTTTGATTGTGCATTTAGATGGAAGTGATGAAGAGGCACAAAAAGCGATTGATTTCTTGAAAGATAGTGGTGTCATCGTGGAGAATTACGAAAAGGGGAATCTAACAGATGCTAACTAGTGTATCAGAATTTATAGATAATTGGGGAGCAGAAATTTGGGTATCTTTTTTGGATACTTTAATCATGGTTGGTATATCGTTAACGATTTCGGTGATTATTGGACTTCCACTAGGGGTTTTATTAACATTAACAGGCCCTGGAAAAGCTTTAGAAAATAGGGTTATTTATCAAGCCTTAAATGCGATCATTAACATTCTGCGCTCCATCCCGTTTATTATTTTATTATTCTTTATCTTGCCATTTACCAAGTTTGTCGTAGGAACAACGATTGGGGTAAAAGGGGTTATCGTCCCGTTAGTAGTGTTTACGGCACCGTATATTGCACGTTTAATGGAATCAAGCCTATTAGAGGTAAATAGAGGCATTATCGAAGCATACGAAGCGATGGGCATTAAAACACGTCATATCATATGGCATGTATTAATTCGCGAGGCACGTCCATCTATTGTACTAGGATTAACCATTGCAACGATTGGGTTAATTGGTGCCACTGCAATGGCTGGTTTAGTAGGTGCAGGCGGGCTAGGTGACCTAGCTTATCGATACGGACATTTACGTTATCAAGCAGATATTATGTATGTAACAGTTATTATACTTATTATACTTGTTCAAGCTGTACAAACCATTGGGAACAGAGTATCTGCCAAGCTAAAGAAAGATTAAGGTGATGAGTATGCAATCACAACAACCTTTTCCCATTCGTTTTGACGACTTAGAGCAAACAGCGAAAAAGCTGTTGCAACATGATGTTTATGAATATATTGAGAGTGGTGGGGGAAGAGAAGAAACATTATATGCTAATACAGAGGCTTTTAAAAAATGGAGGATCGTTCCACGTTTTGGAGCAGATGTGTCGGATGTCTCCCTAGAAACTACTTTTAATCGAAAAAAAATAGAAGCACCGATCTTATTAGCGCCTATTGGAATGCAAGGACTTGTTCACCCTGAAGGGGAACGTGCTACCGTTCAAGCAGCTTACGAGCACGGCATACCTTTTATAGCTAGTACAGTAGCATCTAACTCATTAGAAGATATTCGTTCTGCTAAGCCGGAAGCAAGCAGGTGGTTTCAACTTTATTATCCTAATGATTCTGGTATTGCTAAGAGTTTTGTTCAAAGAGCTGAAAAAGCAGGATATGAGGCAATTGTTGTCACTACTGATATGCCGATTCTTGGAAACAGAGAACGAGATATTCGAAATGGTTATTCTCCGTTTGCGTTAGGTAAGGGGAAGGCAAATTATGTACAGGATCCTGTTTTTCAAGGTTATGTAAAAGAGAAGGATCCACACGATTATCTAGATGAAATGAAGAAATACTTTTATCGTCCATCTTTAAGCTGGAATGACATACAGACATTGCGTGAATGGACAAGTTTACCGATCTATATAAAAGGTATATTGCATCCTGATGATGCACAACAGGCAGTAGAAATCGGAGTAGATGGTATTATTGTATCGAATCATGGTGGCCGTCAGTTAGATCGATGTATTCCATCTATTGATGCATTGCCGGGGATTAAAGATCGCGTTGGTAATCAAATAACGATTCTTTTAGATAGCGGTGTTCGATCAGGTCCAGATATTGTCACTGCGTTGGCTTTAGGGGCAGACGCTGTGTTATTAGGAAGACCTTTTCTATATGGACTTACGTTAGGCGGTAAGCAAGGTGTATGGCAAGTATTACAGCAGCTAAAACAAGATTTGAAAACGACACTAATGCTGTCAGGTGTTCCTTCTGTGCAGCAAGTAGATCGGTCGTTATTATCTCGTTCCTAACTTTATTATTCTTCCCATTTTTTATGGAATTTTGCATAATATAGGAGTAAGTATTTTAAAAGAAGGAGATAATCAATGAAAAAATTATGTTGGATGCTTACTTTATTATTTGTTTTTGTACAAGTTATCGTGCCATTTGTTTATGCAAGTGAGGGAGACGAAGGAATAGATGAACGTCATGGTAAGCCTATTGTTGTTTTAGGAGAATCCTTATCGGAAGAACAAAAAGATAAGGTTCGAAGTTTATTAGATGCTGCTGATCCTGATCAAGTGCAGGAATATACGGTGACAGCGGAGGATCTTGTTCAATTTATTGGTGGTGATCCTAGCTCTAATATGTATTCTTCAGCAAAAATTACGAGAAAGCAGGAAGGATACGGTCTTGTAGTCAATATTGTTAATCCGGATAACATTACTCAGGTGACGAATGAGATGTATGCTAATGCGCTATTAACAGCAGGAGTGGAGAATGCTCTTATCGATGTGGCGTCTCCACTAAAAGTAAGTGGCCATTCGGCACTTACTGGTATATATAAGGCGTTTAATGTAGAAGGAGAATCACTGGATCAGGAACGCATGGAAGTAGCCAATGAAGAATTAGATGTTGCAACAGAGTTAGCAGAAAAAGCAGGGATAGATCAAGAAGAAGTTAGTGAGCTTCTTAGCGAAATTAAAAAAGAGATTTCAGAACAGAACCCAGCTACAAAAGAAGATGTAGAACGTATTGTCAATGAAAAGTTAGATCAGCTCAACATTGAATTAACACCAGAGGAACGGGAAATGCTGACAAGCTTATTTGATAAGATTCGTAATTTGAATATTGACTTCGGCCAAGTAAAGGATCAATTAGAAAGCATTGTTGGTGATCTTAGAGGGACCTTAGAAGAAGTAACTGGCGGGGACCCGGAAGGTTTTTGGCAATCGGTGAGGAATTTTTTTGATGATATCATTCAGTCTATACGTGCCATATTTAATTAGGATAAAGCGTCACAGCAGAAAAAAAGCTGTGGCGCTTTTCGTTTAGTGAAAATTAGACAATCTTCTAGATGGAGTAAGCGCTTTACATAAGCTATAATAAATAAAGACTATTTTCTAAAAGATAGTATCTTTTTTATAAGAAGTCTAATGGCACAAAATCTATAAACTGCGTAATAACTTTAGGATGACTTTCTACCATACTTCCGAAGCTGAGTGCAAAGAATCGCTTCGGCAAGATACTTCGCTTTCCGCGGACACGGCCTCAGTCTCCTCGCTCGTCCCTCGCTGTGGGGTCTTCGGACACGTGTTGTTTCCGCAGGAGTCTTCGTATCTTGCCTCCGCTTTGTGTGGTGTTCTAATTGAAGAAAGGAAGAGCACAAAGAAATGAATGAATTCCTATGGATATATTCTTCTAAAAGGTGGATCCCCTTTATCAGCGTAGGCAGAATACGGAGACTCCTGTGGGACAGCGAGAGCTGAAGATCCACTTGGTAAAGGGTTTTTCTTTACCAAGTTAGCTGAAGCTGAGCCCACGGAAAGCGAAGTATTCTGCCGGAGCGAGTGATAGCACACATCTCAAATGAAAATGGAAGAAATCTACACCGAGACAAATTTTCACTATTACGCAGTTTGGTTCAATTGTGTAGTAAATCAACAAATGATGCGAAGCGGGCTTAAATTAAAAGGGTTGTTTGTCTGGAGGATAATGATGAGACGTGTATTTCGTTATACAAATATATATAAAAAGTCTATGATGATGGCGCTTTTTTTAATGATTGTGGAGTTAATCGTAGAGCTGATTCAACCGGTGATTATGGCCAAAATAATCGATGATGGTATTGTAGCGGAAGATATGTCTACAATTTACCTTTATGGCGGAGTATTGTTATTGCTCACTTTACTCGCGTTCGCAGCTGGTATAACAAGCTCTTACTTTGCCGCAAATGTTAGTCAAGGTGTAGGGCATGATTTGAGAAGGGATATGTATCAGAATATTCAAATGTTCTCTCCAATGAAAATACAACAATTTGCAACATCCACTTTGCTTACACGGATGACAAATGATGTAATACAAATACAAGGGCTATTATTTGCTTTTATGCGAATCATGTTGCGAGCTCCTTTATTTATTATCTTCGGTATTGTCATGTCTTTGACAATAAATATATCGTTAGCACTTATTTTATTTGCAACTATTCCTATACTATTTGGTATTATGGCGTTTTTAATGCTAAAAGGAATGCGGTTATTTCAATTGGTACAACGAAAACTAGACCATTTGAACAATATTGTCCGAGAAAATTTACTAGGGATCAAACTAATCAAAGCTTTTCACCGGATGCATTTTGAAAATAGTCGTTTTTCTGCTATTAATGATTCATTAAAAGATAAAAACAAGCAAGCATTATGGATGATGGAGATTGTGATGCCAATTGTTATGCTTGTTATGAACTTAGCGATGATTGTGTTGATCTGGTTAGGTTCGTTGCATTTACAAATAGGATCAGCACAAGCAGGTGAAGTAGTGGCTATTATAAACTATGCAACTAGAATGCTTGCATCTTTCGGTGTGTTTTCCTTTTTACTTATGAATGTGTCGAGAGGACGTGCATCTGCTGATCGTATTGAAGAAGTGTTAAAACAGAAACCGGATGATTTAGTAGAAGAGCAAGACCAAACGAATAAAAACAGGTTAAAAGGTTCTGTCACGTTCCAAGATGTAAGCTTTCAGTACCCTAACAAGAATGAAATTGGGGTGCATGATATTTCGTTTCATGTGGGGCATGGGGAGAAAGTCGGTATCTTAGGTGAAACAGGTTCAGGTAAATCGACATTACTTCATTTAATCCCATATTTATATCAAGCTACTAAAGGGAAAATTTATATGGATGAAATGCCAATGGAAGAATTGGGAAATAAAATTCGTTTTGACGTAACCTTAGTACCACAGGAAGGTTTTTTATTTTCCGGTTCGATTCGAGATAACATAGCTTGGGGAAATGATAATCTAAGTGATCAAGAAGTGATAAAAGCAGCTAAAGAAGCGCAGCTGCATGATTTTATATTAACTTTACCGAATCAATATGAAACGGTCATTGGTCAAAGAGGTGTTACTCTATCAGGAGGGCAGAAGCAGCGATTATCCATTGCACGGGCTTTGGCTGATAATCCAAGCATATTATTGTTAGATGATAGTACAAGTGCGCTGGATGCTGAAACAGAATACCAAGTGCTAGAAGCCATACGCCGACGTCAATGTACGACATTTATTGTATCCCAAAAAATCAGTTCGGTCATAGATGCAAACCAAATATTTTTGTTAGATAAAGGAAGTTTAGTAGGCAAAGGGACACATCAAGCATTACTGCAATCAAACTCTTTATATCAGAAAATATGGCAATCTCAGCACAAGAAAGAGGTGGCTGTCAATGAGTAACGCAAGGCACCGTAATGAGAGTGATTTACCTAAGTCACCACATCATCCGCCATTAAATAAGAGACCAAAAATACAAAATTTTAAAGGAACTGTTCTGAGAATATGGAGTTACATGCAAACAGGAAGAGGTTTATTTTGGCTTGTTTTGCTATTTGTACTGATCAGCTCAGCTCTTTCATTACTTGGCCCTTATTTTATTGGCTTAGCAGTAGATACGATGACGGGTAACAATGATTTTTTTGAACTTTCGGAAATACTTGTTTTATTACTGATCATTTTCATTTTGCAGTCTGTTACTTTAGGGTTACAAAATTATTGGATGATAGATATTGCACAGCATACCGTTTATCTTATGCGTAAAGAGTTATTTGAACATGTTCTTCATTTGCCTGTTATTCATTTTCAACGCTCTCAGAGTGGCGAAATGATGAGCAGGTTGACAAATGATATTGAAAACGTAAGTCGAACATTAAATACCGCAGTTATACAATTAGCCACGAGTATTTTAACGCTTGTAGGGACACTGTCTGTTATGTTTTGGTTAAGCCCTATTTTGACATGGATGACACTAACTATTGTACCTCTTATGTACATGGGAATGAAGTGGATTACGCGTCGAACGAGTCGTTTTTTTAAAGAGCAGCAAAAAGAGTTAGGGGAAATGAATGGGTTTTTAGAAGAAACCTTATCTGGTCATTCTATGGTAAAGTTATTTCATCAAGAAAAGAGAGTAATCGATCAATTTGCTCAACATAATAATAAGCTTAAAGAAGCGGGTTATTGGGCACAAGTATATACTGGTTTCATACCGAAACTTATGAATACACTAAATAACTTTAGTTTTGCTATTATTGTTGGAATAGGAGGTTGGATAGCTCTCACGACTAATGCTGCATCTGTGTCCATTGGTGTTATTGTGACCTTCACAACATATGCTCGTCAATTTACTAGACCATTAAATGATTTAGCCAATCAATTTAATACCATATTGTCTGCTGTTGCAGGGGCTGAAAGAGTATTTGAAGTTTTAGATCAAGATGTAGAGGAAAAAACGATAAAAAAGAAAAAAATACCAAAAACAAGCGGGGATATACAGTTTCAAGATGTATCTTTCTCCTATCAAAGTGGGGAGCAAATATTGAAAGATGTCTCATTTCATGCAAAGCCAGGTCAAACAGTGGCTTTAGTAGGGCCAACTGGTGCAGGGAAAACGACCATCATTTCATTGCTAGCCCGGTTTTATAAAGAGGATAAAGGAGACATTTTGCTAGACGGAAAGAGCTTATCTACGATATCATATGCAAACATAAGAAATCATCTTGGAATCGTTCTGCAAGACGCTTATCTCTTTGACACAACAATTCGGGAAAATATTCGGTATGGAAGATTAGATGCAAGTGATAAGGAAGTAGAAGAAGCCGCCAAAAACGCTAATGCTCATGAATTTATTAAGCAGCTTCCTGACCAATATGATACATTGTTAGAAGGGAACGGACATGAAATCAGTCAAGGGCAAAGGCAGTTAATATCGATAGCTCGAGCAATGCTCGCAAATCCTTCTATCCTTATATTAGATGAAGCGACGAGTAGTATTGACACCATAACCGAACTTAAAATATCAGATGCGCTTACCCGTTTAATGGATGGAAAAACTAGTTTCGTGATTGCACACAGGCTTAATACCATTGAGCAGGCTGATCAAATTTTAGTATTAGATCAAGGAAGTATTGTGGAGAGAGGAACACATATACAATTGTTAAAGCAACGAGGTTTTTATGCAGATCTTGTTCAGACACAGCAATTAACGGAAACTTCATAGTTGAAAGGATTAAATTTTATCACAGGTTAGAATATAATAAGAAAAAGTGGTTTTAGTTTAAACCAACAGAATATGATACGTATGGAGGTGGAATCAGTGGCGGAGGAAAAACGGGATCAAGAAAAGCAGCAAGAACAAGAACGAGTGAATATGGTAGTGAATGAAATCTTGCGGAAGATGAAAGCACTCCGCACGAGAGTAGATCACTTAAAAGAAGATGTTATTGATATCCGTCGAGATTTCTGGGAAGACGTTACCGTTAATATAGAAGAAATGGACGATAAAATTGAAACGGAAGCGAGCATTAAACAGCAAGCTGAATTTTTATCGGAGCGAGAACGAAGCCATGGACAAGTGAGTGAAAGGCTTGATATATTAGATCGTTTGAAAGATACACCATATTTTGGAAGAATAGACTTCTTGGAAGATGGAGAAAACGAAGAGTTACCGATTTATATAGGTTTAGCATCTGTAATGGATGAACATGATGAAGAATTTTTGGTATACGATTGGAGAGCTCCAATTGCGAGCATGTATTACGATTTCCCACCAGGGCCAGCAAATTATGACACGGTTCAAGGAAATATTTCCGGGGAAATAACATTAAAACGTCAATATATTATTAGAAATGGCGAATTAAAGGGAATGTTTGATACTGGCCTTACAATTGGAGATCATTTGTTGCAATCTGTCTTAGGTGATCAGGCAAATACTAAAATGAAAAGTATTGTTTCGACGATTCAACGGGAACAAAATCAAATCATTCGTAACGAAAAGAGCAAAGTGCTAGTAGTGCAAGGGGTAGCAGGAAGCGGGAAGACTTCGGCTGCTTTGCAAAGGGTAGCGTATTTACTTTATCGTTATCGTGAGACTTTAACCTCTGAGCAAATTGTCTTATTTTCACCTAACCCTTTATTTAATAGTTATGTGGCAACAGTTTTACCTGAACTCGGTGAGGACAATATGCAGCAAATGACTTTTTATCAATATTTACATCGACAGTTAGATGACAGCTTTCAATTAGAGAGTCCTTTTGAACAAATGGAATACTACTTACAGAAAAAAGGGAAAGATTATCATGCAAGAATAGAAGCGATGCATTACAAAGCAAGTTTATCCTTTAAAGAATTGATTGACTCCTATCTAGAAAAGTTAGAGAAAAGCGGATTATTCTTTCGTAATATCACGTTTAGAGGCCAGACGATTATACCTAAAGAGACCATAGCACGCTATTTTTATCGTACAGAATCAACCCTATCTTTACCTGACCGACTAGAGAAAGTCGCTAATTGGATTCTTTATCATTTAAAACGGTTTGAGGTGGCTGAGAGGGAGAAAGATTGGGTTTTAGAAGAAAGTGAATTATTAGAAAGACATGATTATGTAGATGTGCATCAAACGTTACAGGAACAAAATCGTTTTTCTGAAGATACATTTGATGATTATGATAGGGAAGAGGCTTTGCTAAGAAAACGAGTGGTTGCGTATCGTTTGCGTCCATTGAAGTTAAAAATTAAAAAACTAGCCTTTGTAGACCCTTTAAAGACATACCAGCAGCTATTTCAAGACGCTTCTTATGTAGACGAGGAAATGGAATTACCTGATTATTGGGAAGAGATTTGCCAATTAACGAAGAAAGCATTAGAACAAAAGGAGTTAACATGGGAAGATGCACCTGCTTATATTTATTTTGAAAAAAGCTTACTAGGCTTTGATGCACAACGTACGATCCAACATTTATTTATTGATGAAGCTCAGGATTATACACCTTTTCAATTTGTTCTAATGAAAAAAATGTTTCCTAAAAGCCGCATGACTTTACTAGGTGATATTAATCAAGCAATATATGCACATGCTTTAAGAGAGGAAACACTACTATCAGAAAAATACAACCGAGATCATGAGCGTATGGTGCTTACGAAAAGTTATCGTTCTACAGAACCGATTGTGTCCTTTACGAAAGCATTCATGATCAATGGTGATTTAATTGAACCATTTGAAAGAAAAGGAGAGCTCCCTACATTAATGGAAGTAGAAACAAGTGAAATGCTGCAGGAAAAATTATTAGAGCAAATCGAGCATTATGAAGAAATAGGACACGAAACGATTGCACTTATTGGTAAGACGATGGAAGAATGTGAACGGGTTTATCAATATTTGAAAAATCATACAGAAGTGAAGCTAATGACACAACAGGCCCATACGTTTAGCAAGGGAATTGTTATCATCCCTGCGTATTTGGCAAAAGGTATTGAATTTGATGCTGTTATCATCATCAATGCTTCCTATCGAAATTTTCAAGACGAATTAGAACGGAACTTGTTCTATACAGCGTGTACCCGTGCCATGCATGAACTGTCTCTATTATCGATTGGTAAGTGTAGTCCGTTTTTGAATGCTGTACCAAAAAATTTATATAAACATTATAAAGTTCATGAGATTCCCATAAAGAGTAGCGAATAATGCTGCTCTTGGGAAGATTTGTATAAAATTCATTCGTAATATCCATATAATACGCAATAAATTAGGAGAAAGTTTTGCTCTTTTAAAATGAGTGCTTTGATACCGCTTCAGAAATACACTTCGCTTTCCCGCAGGAGTCTACGTGTATTTCTCCCGCTTGATAGTGGAAATGGATCAAAAAAGCTATCTAAAATGGTTCGTTAAAAGCAAATGTATGAAAGCTCGATCATTTTCTCACTGGATGAAGAGAACAAATCCAAGCTGCGGAAAAATACGAGACTCCAGTGGGAAAGGAACAGTCTGAAGACCCCACAGGAATGGAGTGACCCCCATTTATTGGACACTTTTTACGCTACTTGTTCAAACTGAGCTCGATATT
>NZ_WIXM01000014.1 GCF_010993965.1 Gracilibacillus sp. YIM 98692
AATGTTTTGGGCGAAAAGCGTTCAATTTTATTGAGCAATAATTGACTATTTTAGTTTAGCAGTTACAACATACTATTGACGACTGTTGAATAACTATGTTTAATAACTTTGCTGAGGTAATGTTAAAAAAAATAAATTAGATGTATAAGTACCTTCTATTCTGACTTGGTATCACTCGACCTGATTATCGTTCAGCATTTACAGCATAGTGGAATGAAACACTAAAGATATGAAATAAAGGTTTGTAACTGAGCTTGAATACAGGATAGCCTCGAAATAAGGATATAGATTTCGAGGCTATTATTGTTTTATTGTCATAAAAAAATTATATTTTAAATATTTCGTGTTAGAACTGTGCTTTTATTTAATTCTTTTCTTTCAGTTCTCTAATCACCTTTTGTAATTCAGGAATGGTTTCCATTTTTGTGTTTTGAATATTCGTAATTAACTCTTTTACATTTTCAATGCCTTCTAACTCTGGAAACTTATTTATCGTTTTCTCAAGCGTCTTTGCTGCTTTACTTAGTTGTTTCTGAGCCTTTTCTGTTCTTCTTAACGACATGTGTAGAAAATCTTGTGCCTTTGGGTTGTTTGTTTTGTCAAGTTGAGTTGACATTTGTCCTTCTTTATTTTCACTCATCTCAATCTCTCCTTTTTTATAATTTAATATAACTTATGAAGGTTATATGATTCTGTTTGATACATGAACATAGAAATTTGTAAAATAGGCCTTTATACGAATGTTTGGGACCCCATCTTATTTAAAGTGTATTGCCGATGGGGTCCGCCACATTCTTCAAAAGTTTCCTAAGTGATTATTCCATATGACCTATTAATGATAGTTAACCTAAAATTTCAGATGCAGTAAACGTAATAGGTCCTCTTAAGAAAAGGTCTCCTTCTGCAGTCAGAATATATCTTACATTTTCTTCATTTGATCCAATACTATCAACGTGTAATACTGGAATAGGTTGGTTTTCGTCATCTCTATCTTCTGCATCAATTTCAATGGATGGAATATCGTAGATTACGTTAGCTGGGTCTACAGAGTTTTTATAAATTCTTACTCTTAAATCTTCACGTTGAGCTTCATCATTATCTACGAAAAATTGACCGCTAAGCAATACTTTGTTACCAGCTGCTACATCGTCTAGAGTTACTTCAGCTACTGTAGTTTCCGTTGCTAAAGGAGTGTTTGGTTGGGTCCCTGTTGGATTTACTGAATTTTGAGTGTCCGATTGAAATTCAACAAGTCGACCACCGCCATTATTGAAAGTAAATCCATCATCTGAAATAGTGATGTTTAAAGTTTGGGTTTGCGTAGGGTTTCCAATATTCGTTAATTGCGGGTTACCCACATTTGTAATCGTTTGATCGTTATCCTGCTCCTGCTCTTGTTCTTGCTCCTGCTCTTGTTCTTGCTCCTGCTCTTGTTCTTGCTCCTGCTCTTGTTCTTGCTCCTGCTCCTGCTCTTGTTCTTGCTCCTGCTCTTGTTCTTGCTCCTGCTCTTGTTCCTGCTCTTGTTCCTGCTCTTGTTCCTGCTCCTGCTCTTGTTCCTGCTCTTGTTCTTGCTCCTGTTCTTGTTCTTGCTCTTGTTCTTGTTCTTGCTTCTGTTCTTGCTCTTGCTCCTGCTCTTGTTCCTGCTCTTGTTCCTGCTCCTGTTCTTGCTCCTGTTCTTGTTCTTGCTCCTGCTCTTGTTCCTGCTCTTGCTCTTGCTCTTGTTCTTGTTCCTGTTCTTGCTCTTGTTCCTGCTCTTGCTCTTGTTCTTGTTCTTGTTCCTGTTCTTGCTCTTGTTCCTGCTCTTGCTCTTGTTCTTGTTCTTGTTCTTGTTCCTGCTCTTGTTCTTGTTCCTGTTCTTGCTCTTGTTCTTGCTCTTGTTCCTGCTCTTGCTCTTGTTCCTGCTCCTGCTCTTGTTCCTGCTCCTGCTCCTGTTCTTGCTCCTGCTCTTGTTCCTGTTCTTGTTCTTGCTCCTGCTCCTGCTCTTGTTCCTGCTCTTGTTCTTGTTCCTGCTCTTGTTCTTGCTCCTGCTCTTGTTCTTGCTCTTGTTCTTGCTCTTGTTCCTGTTCCTGCTCCTGCTCCTGTTCTTGTTCTTGCTCTTGTTCTTGCTCTTGTTCCTGCTCTTGTTCCTGCTCCTGTTCTTGTTCTTGTTCCTGCTCTTGCTCTTGTTCCTGCTCTTGTTCTTGCTCCTGCTCTTGTTCTTGCTCCTGCTCTTGTTCTTGTTCTTGTTCCTGCTCTTGCTCTTGTTCCTGCTCTTGTTCTTGTTCTTGTTCCTGCTCTTGCTCTTGTTCCTGCTCTTGTTCTTGCTCCTGCTCTTGTTCTTGCTCTTGTTCCTGCTCTTGTTCCTGCTCTTGCTCCTGTTCTTGTTCTTGCTCCTGCTCTTGTTCCTGCTCTTGCTCTTGTTCCTGCTCTTGTTCCTGCTCTTGCTCTTGTTCCTGCTCTTGCTCTTGTTCCTGCTCTTGTTCTTGCTCTTGCTCTTGCTCTTGCCATTGTACTTGAACTTGTTCTTGCTCTTGTTCCTGTTCTTGTTCCTGTTCTTGTTCCTGTTCTTGCTCCTGCTCTTGTTCTTGCTCTTGCTCCTGCTCTTGTTCTTGCTCTTGCTCTTGCTCCTGCTCCTGCTCTTGTTCTTGCTCTTGCTCTTGTTCTTGCTCCTGCTCCTGCTCTTGTTTTTGCTCTTGTTCTTGTTCTTGCTCCTGCTCTTGTTCTTGCTCTTGTTCCTGTTCTTGTTCTTGCTCTTGTTCTTGCTCTTCTTCTTGCTCTTGCTCTTGTTCTTGCTCTTGTTCTTGCTCTTGTTCTTGCTCTTGTTCTTGCTCTTGCTCTTGCTCTTGCTCTTGTTCTTGCTCTTGTTCTTGCTCTTGTTCTTGTTCTTGTTCTTGCTCTTGTTCTTGCTCTTGTTCTTGTTCTTGTTCTTGTTCTTGCTCTTGCTCTAGATAGTATCTATATAGATTTCTTTTAGTACGTCTACGTTTACCTTTACGTTTAGGCATATAAGATCACTCCTTTTCAATATTTAGGGGAATGAGTTATAGAAAAATGAAATAATTTATTCCCCTTGAAAGTAATGTATTCATAGCTACATAAATGGAATGGACGAGTAAGTTAGTATTGATTAGATTTTAGAACCATTTTTATCCTAATGATATTTAAACCTAGATTATTGTCCATATCGATAAAGTTTTTATCAAAAATGATTAAATTAGTTGTGCAAAAGTAAAAATTAAATACGTGGAAGGAAGAAGCGATTTTATTAGAGGAAATTCCGGGTGGTAGAATAAAAATTGGTAAGATGAGAAATTGTATGCGACCACTGATGTTACTGACAAGCGAGAAAGTGCTCAAAATGTTGAAAGTTTAACTGCGTATGAACTTGGACGTCACTCTATAGGAAATATAACCCATTTGATAACTCATATGTTTATTCCTATGGGCACCAGGGATTAGTCTGGGATGATGATGGACAACTATTTACCTCTGAACATGGCCAATCAGCTCATGATGAAATTAATCTGATTAAACCAGGAAAAAGATGGACGATTATTGAGGGGGATCAATAAGCGCCTATTATGGTTTCTCCCTGGTATCAAACAGGTGATGATACGTGGGGTCCTTTAGTATTACAATAAATAACAAAAAAATATATGTAACTAATTTACAAGGAGAGAGCATACGAGTGTTCAATGTAACTGATTATACCGTAGATGTTATCTTTGAAAATGCGGGTCGAATGCTAGATTTCAAAAAATCATCTAAGCATTATTCTAAAACTATTGGAAAAAAGGAGATAAATAACACCCCTTTTTTCTACCGTTTCAATATGGTTTAATTTACTGTTCTTCTTATAGTTATACTTACACCGCCTTCCGAATTGTTATCTAAATCAATGATTAGGAGCGTTTATTCTATCTCCGCTATTATCTTTAATTAATTTAGCATTTTATCCAGGATCATTTGAATATTATGATTTAATTCTATTACCTTATTCTTTCGAAAAACAGTAGATGAATCGATCAAAAGAACTAAATCCCTCTTTTTTAATTGACAATGATTATCATTACCGTTAGAATAAGAACCGTTGTAATTGATACTGATTATCAATATCAAAAAACATGTTGGTTAATAGATTTAGAAAAGGTAACCAAAAATTTTTCAACATAATTGATAATGGATATCATTATCAATTATGTTGTTGAATATTCAGAAAACAAAGGTAGTCTATAGGAGGTGTAAGAAGGATGGTAGCCAAAGCAAATATTTTAGAACGTCTAAACACTGATATGGAAACACAAAATTATAGTCGTTACTTTTTAAATGCAGGTCAAGAAAGTATTACTTTTTATCAACAAGTGATGCAACAAGCACAAACAGCATTAGTTAATCAATTCTCTGCAAATCAAAAACCATACAGTGGCTTAAGTTATCAGGAACTTAACTCTCTTTTAAGTAGGACATTCCAGGAAGTTGTTCCAGAAAAACCTGTACATGTGAATCAATTAATGAATGACATTGGGGAAGTACTTCTAAAAAATTCGATTGTGGTTACGAATCCCTCATGTATCGCTCATCTTCATTGTCCGCCATTAAACATAGCTTTAGCTGCTGAAGCTATAATAAGTGGAACAAATCAATCAATGGATTCATGGGATCAAAGTTCAGCTGCGACTATGTTAGAAGAAAAAATGGTGAACTGGTTAACTCAAGCATTTTTACAGAATGACAAAGCTGATGGTGTTTTTACGAGTGGAGGTACACAATCCAATTTTATGGGATTACTACTCGCACGTGATCGTTATCTTTTTAAGCAATTTAAATGGAATACACAAAAACAGGGCCTACCACCTCAAGCTCATAAATTAAGAATCTTTTGCTCTAAGGATGCTCATTTTACCGTAAAACAATCAGCCTTTTTGCTCGGTTTAGGAGAACAAGCTGTTATCCCGATAGAGACAGATCACAATCACCGAATGTGCTTAAGGGATTTGGATCAACGACTAAGAGAGGCGGAGGAACAGGATTTGTTACCTTTTGCACTAGTCGCAACTGCTGGGACAACAGATTTTGGCAGTATTGATCCTCTATCTGAAGTAGCAAGATGTGCCAAGAAACATCACATGTGGTTTCACATTGATGCAGCTTATGGTGGCGCACTTATCTTAAGTGACCGTTATCAAGATAAACTAAAAGGTATTAAATTAGGTGACTCTATAACCGTTGATTTCCATAAATTATTTTATCAACCAATTAGTTGCGGAGCTTTTCTATTAAAGGATCAATCAAACTTTAAATTTATCAAACAGAATGCAGATTATTTAAATCCTGAAGACGATGAGGAGACAGGCATCCCAAATCTAGTTACGAAGTCGATCCAAACAACCAGGCGATTTGATTCATTAAAATTGTTTATGTCCTTGCAGGCTTTAGGAAGAGAAAAATTTGCTGAAATGATTGACTACACCGTCGACTTAGCGAAGGAGACTGCAATGTTAATCAAAGAAGATAAAGAATTGGAGTTGGTTAATGTTCCTGAGATGAATGCAGTTGTTTTTCGATATGTCAATCAAACAAACAGTAAAAAAGTTGATAAAATCAATACGTTTATTCGTACAAGTTTACTAGATAAGGGAAACGCTATATTGGCTAGGACTCGAGTACAAGGACGTGTTTTCTTAAAACTAACACTATTAAACCCTCAGACAACAATGAAAGACATAAGGTTAATAATAAATCAGGTAAAAAAAATAGGAGGAGAGTATGAATACAATGGAAATTAATTTCAAACGTATTGCCGAGCAAGCGACAATGCAAAGCTTTTTAAATTGTTATTTGAGAGAGACTCAGAATTTTAAGCTATACGATCAGATACCAGATGAATTATTCACTAAAATCACGTTACATAAAAAAGACCAAGCCCTTATTCATTGTAAATTAACTCATCTTGAAATGAACTTATATGTCCCATTGATTTATTGGTCAGCTACTGGGCGACACTTATTTTCGTTTCCAATTTATTATTGTAACTTCGGTGAAAATCAAAAAATATTTGAAGTAGATTACCTGTCATTAGTTCATATGATTATGAAAGAACTAAGCATGGAGAATGGACAGGATGGAACGGACAATCAAGAGGAATTAATGTTACGTGTCATGCTAAGCTGTCAAAACGTAGAAACATATATTCGAGAAAGATATCCAGATACCAAGTATTTATACAAGATGAATATGGATTTTATTGATACCGAACAGTCATTATTATTTGGGCATTTAATGCATCCAACTCCTAAAAGTCGACAAGGGATCGAGGAATCGGATGCACCACTTTATTCACCAGAATTAAAAGGGGAATTTTCATTACATTATTTTCGCGTCCACTCTTCAATCGTGAATCGGGGGACAGCGTTAGGATATACAGCATCTGAAATTGTTAGAAACCAAGTGATAGAGGATCCATCTATATCAGATGAATTGAAGCAGATAGCTAGTCAAAGAGATGAAAATTATGAATTGATTCCCATTCATCCATGGCAAGCAAAATTTTTAATGAACAAGCCTAAGGTGAAAGAGCTGATGGATAAGGGTTTAATCGTGAGTCTTGGGCAGCATGGTCGTTGTTATTATCCTACTTCTTCTTTACGGACCGTGTATCATCCAAAAACAAATTATATGATGAAGTTTTCCTTAAATGTGAAAATTACAAACTCCGTACGTGCGAATAAATATATGGAATTAGAACGTGGAGTAGAAGTTAAGAAGCTAATGGAAGGACAGATTGGACAGCATCTTAAGGAAGTACATCCAAACTTTCAAGTAATGGCAGATCCAGCTTTTATGACCGTTAACATTGATGGCGAAGAAGAGTCAGGTTTTGAGGTTATTTTTAGAGAGAACCCGTTTAAGGAAGACAACGCATTAAATGCTACGTCTCTTGCTGCGATTTGTCAGGACACAGTAGAAGGCCATTCCTCTCGTTTAGCAGAGATCATTAAAAAGTTAGCCGAGAAAGAAGGACGTACTACTGAAGAAGTAAGTTTGGATTGGTTTAGAAAATATCTTGACGTTTCGTTGAAGCCAATTATGTGGCTTTTCCTAAACTATGGGATTGCGGTTGAGGCACATCAACAAAACAGTGTCATCCAATTAAAAAATGGTTATCCCGATCAATTCTACTATCGCGATAATCAAGGCTACTACTATTGTGAATCTCACCATGAACGACTTAATGAAATCTTACCTGGTATAAGTGAAAAAAGTAACACGATTTGTTCAGATAAGGTTGCAGATGAACGTTTACGCTATTATTTCTTCTTAAATCATTTATTTGGATTGATTAATACGTTTGGAACAGGCGGGCTAATTGATGAAAAGAAGCTGTTAGCGGAAGTAAGAATCGTACTTGAGTCGATTAAAGTTCCAAAGTATAGTTCATCAGAATTAATTCCAAGTTTATTGTTACACCGAAAGCTCCCGTGCAAAGCTAACTTACTTACACGTTTTTATGATATGGATGAACTAACAGGTTCACTCGAAACTCAGTCTGTCTATGTTGAAATTGATAATCCTTTGTATCAAAAGGAGTTGGTTACGGATGCAGCAAAATAGTGAATATGAATTTACCTTCTATGATCGTGAAATAGATTCTGAGATTGTATTTCGACGAGTAACGCTGGAGAAAGATTTGGATCGACTGCATCAATGGCACCACCAACCACATGTAATACCATTTTGGAACCAAAATTTTTCTGAAACAGCATATAAAGATCATTTGAAAAAGCTGCTAGCAGATCAACACCAGTCGTTATATATTGGTTATTTGAACAATGTACCAATGAGTTATTGGGAAGCTTATTGGGCAAAAGATGATCTGATTGCAAATTACTATGATGCAGAAAAAGAGGATCAAGGTATTCATTTATTGTTTGGACCGGAAGAATATTTGGGTAAAGGGTTAGCGCTCCCGCTATTAAGAGCAATGATTGCCTTTCAGTTTAAACATAAAAAAACCGAGAAGGTAGTAGCAGAGCCTGATGTACGCAACAAAAAAATGATCCATATTTTTGAAAAATGTGGATTTGAGCCGGAAAAAGAAATTGAATTACCTGATAAACGAGGGCTGCTTATGTTTTGTCATCGTGTAACGTTTAACACGGTGAATAATTGTTCGTAATACCCCCACTTAAAAATTTTGCGTAAATCAAAGGAGCAAGTGGGATAAGTTGAAGTTTCACTTTAAAAGGAGGTTTAAGGATGCGTTCACCCCATATGTATCCAAATAAAATCGATATGTATGATGTTATAGGAGTAGGAATTGGTCCTTTTAATTTGGGGCTTGCTGCTTTAACAGAAGAAATAGAAGATTTAAGCACCATTTTCTTTGATCAGAAGCCTTATTTTGAATGGCATGGAGGGCTATTAATTGAAGATACGACCTTACAAGTCCCCTTTTTAGCCGATATCGTAACAATGGCTGATCCTACAAGTCGGTATAGCTACCTTAATTATTTACAGGAACATGAACGGTTATATAAATTTTATTTCCTTGAAAGGTTCCATATTCCACGACGTGAATATAATCACTATTGCCAATGGGTTTCTAAGCAATTAGCGAATTGCAGCTTTGGTAAGAGGATTACAAATATTGAGTGGCAAGTAGATCGAGATAAACTAGCAGGGTATGAAGATAAGGGCTATTTTAAAGTCGAAGCTACTGATACTCAATCAGGAGATATTCAGTACTATTATTCTCGTCATCTCGTATTTGGGGTTGGCAGTGTTCCGTACTTACCAGACTGCTTTTCTGCACAGTCTTCAGACGATGTTTTTCATTCTGCAGAGTTCTTAGATAAAAGAGAGCGCTTGCGCCACTCGGAATCGATTACGGTTATCGGTTCGGGTCAAAGTGCTGCAGAAGTTTTTCTTGAACTTTTAAAGGAACAACGGACCTATCACTATCGACTTGATTGGTTTACACGATCAAAAGGATTTTTTCCAATGGAATATTCAAAGCTTGGTTTAGAGCATTTTTCGCCAGACCATACAAATTATTTCTATCGTTTATCACAGGATCAAAAAGATCAGTTAATTCCAAAGCAGGATTTATTATACAAAGGAATCAGTGAAACAACCATATCAGATATTTACGATGTACTTTATGAACATTCTGTTGGAGGTGAGATTCCTCCAGTTCGTTTACAAGCTAAAACGGAAGTAGCGGATGTTAAAGAAATAAAGACAGAGGAAGGAAGTAACTATCAATTAATTTGTAACCAGTGGGAACAGGATCAACCGTTCACGCATGAAAGTGAAGTAGTTATTGCAGCAACTGGTTATCAACATCCTATTCCTGGCTTCTTGTCTAACCTATCTTCCATTATTAAGTGGGATGATAACGGAAGGTATAAAGTAAGTAAGAACTATGAGCTGCAATTAACGAAAGAGATTCCTAACAAAATTTTTATCCAGAATGGGGAAATGCACACACATGGCGTAGGTGCTCCAGATTTAGGATTAGGATGCTATCGTAACTCGGTCATTATTAATGAACTGATGAATCAAGAAATCTATCCGGTTCATAAGAGAAATGTCTTTCAACAGTTTGGAGTTGAGTAATTTAAGAATGACGTAATATTAAATTGAGGGAGAGTGAAAGAATGCAATATGAAAACCAACTACAAGTAATCCTTAAATCAGACACGTGGAAAGCTGCAGGTGAATATTTATTAGCAAAAATGATATCTGAATTTATGTATGAGGATATTATTTTTCCAACAGTTGTGTCGGAAAAGGACAACATTATCAGATATGAGCTAAAGCCAAATAACAAAGTGATTTACCAGTTTGAAGGTAAAAAACGTCTAATGGACAGCTATCATATTTTCAAAAACACCATTCGCCGTTTTGAAAATGGAAACTGGGAAAAAGGAGACAACCCCATCCAGTTTATTCTAGATATTCAAGAGACTGTAGGGATGGCGCCGTTAACAACAGGACATTTGATAAAGGAGTATAACAATACGTTATTGGCGGATGCGCATATATTAGAAAAAAAACAAAACATAACGTCGGATGATTTAGTCCATATGGATTATGTTGAATTAGAGGGAGAAATGGAAGGGCACCCTTGGATCACATACAATAAAGGACGTATTGGATTTGATTATCAGGATTACCTTTCTTACGCACCAGAGCAAAAAAAGAAAGTAAAGCTTTCATGGGTGGCAGTACATAAGGATGTTGCAACATTCCAATCGATACCAGATGTAAACTATGAAAATTTAATAAAAGGTGAGTTAGGAAAGGGGAAATTGGAGCAAATTAAAGAAAAATTAACGAAGGATGGATTGGATGATTCAAACTATTTCTTCCTTCCTATCCATGACTGGCAATGGAACAACGTGATTATTCAATTTTTTCCAGAGGATATAGCAAAGCAAAAGATTGTTCCACTTGGGAATGGAGAAGATGACTACCTTCCACAGCAGTCAATTCGTACATTTGCTAATACAACGAATAAAACTAAGCATCATGTCAAATTACCGATAAGTATTTTAAACACGTTAGTATATAGAGGACTTCCTGGAGAACGAACCGTAGTAGCACCAATGATTACAAACTATATTCATAAGATTAGAAAGGAAGATTCCTTCTTACATGATGAGTGTCGCGTGATTTTACCAGGTGAAGTGGCTAGTATAAACTATAATCATCCTTATTATGAACAATTGAAAGGTGCTCCATATCAATATTTAGAAATGCTAGGAGTCATATGGCGTGAAAGTATTTATTCCTTTTTAGATGAAGGAGAAAAGGCTATTACACTGGCGTCCCTCTTGTATGTTGATAAGGACGGAAAGCCATTTGTTTCTTCTTTAATCGAAAAGTCTGGTTTGACTGTGCAGGAATGGTTAGATCAATTATTTAGTGTGATGTTACCGCCGTTATTACATTATCTATATAAATATGGCATCGTATTTTCTCCACATGGTCAAAATACGGTATTAGTATTAAAAGATAACAAACCGCATCGATTGGCAATAAAAGATTTTGTAGATGATGTCAATGTGAGTGATGAACCTCTTCCTGAGTTAGATTCACTACCGGAGGAATTAATGCCAGTATTACGTAGTGAACCAGCGGAAGGATTATGTCAATTTATTTTTACAGGTTTATTTGTCTGCCATTTCCGTTATTTAGCTGACATTCTTGATGTCTATTACCAATACGATGAAGAAGCGTTCTGGAGTCAGCTTCGACAATCTATTGTTGATTACCAGAAACGGTTCCCGGAATTAGAGGAAAGGTTCCGTATATTTGATTTATTAAGACCATCTTTTACAAAACTGTGCTTAAACCGAAATAGAATGATTGATTATGGATACAGTGACGATGATGACCGACCACATGCATCGGAATTTGGAAAAGTCCTTAATCCATTATATGTAGTTTCTCGTGAACGCGTATAGAATTAAAAACCGTTATTAGTAGCTAAAGATCGCCTCATTATAGGCCTAGGGACGGCTTATCCTTTAGCACAAAGAATGTTATTTGGGTGAACTGATACTTTCAGTTCACTCTTTTTGGTTTTTAAGGTACATTTGTCATTTTTAATAAGCATTGAGGAATGAATCAGAGAAATAATTATATTTAGTTGACTTCCGTATAATGACGACGTGTAGTTTGGAAATATAGTATAATAGTAGTTATGAACTATACAGAAATACAGTGATTGGAATGGAAAGCAATTTTTTTCTTATATAGTGATAATGATGATTTTAATTAGGAGATGTTTATCAAATGAGTAAGAAACTTCTCTTCCCCCTTTTTTTATTAACAACAATCATAATGATTTATATTTTTTTTATCAAATCGTCACAGGGAGATTATGAAATATTGTACACATATGAACCTGAAGAAAGGGAGCTAGCAATAGAACAGGAATCAAAAAAATATAAGATAGCTGTTGTTCCTAAACAGCATAATATCCCTTATTTTCGTGCTGTTGAAAAAGGAGCAATAGATGCAGCTGAGGAATTGGAAATGGAACTGATTTATCAAGGTCCAGCATTAGCTGATTCAGACCTGCAGATCTCAACAATTCAAGAAATAATGGATCAAAATGTTGATTTAATAGCTGTTTCAGCTATTGATCCAAATAAATTGGCTCCTGTGTTAAAAGAAGCACAAAACAAAGGTATCGAAGTTATTACATGGGATTCTGATGTATTATCTTCTTCACGATCTTTCTTTATAAACATGGTCAATCCAGAAACCTTGGGGAGACACCTTATGGATATGATGGCTTTGACAATGGATGATCATGGAGATTTTGCTATTATAACAGGCTCTGCTTCAGCGGCAAATATTAATGAATGGCTTAAATGGATTAAAATTCAACATGAAGAGTATTATCCAAATATGAATTTGGTTGAAGTTGTTCCAACAGATGATAATCCTGCCAAAGCATATGAAATTGCAATAGATCTTATGAAGGAATACCCTGATTTAAAAGGGGTTATTGGAAACTCTTCTGTCGGACCACCTGCTGCAGCTCAAGCGGTAATGGATTTAGGGAAAAAAGGAGAAGTTTCTGTAGTAGGTTTATCTTCCCCGTCTGAAATGAAAGGCTATTTAAATAATGGAGCAGCTCAAGTATCTACTTTATGGAGTCCTGAAAAATTAGGTTATTTAACAGTTAGTTTATCAAAGCAGTTATTAGAAGGAGAATATCCAAATGATCTCCAAGATGTTCCTAATGTAGGGAGGATTCAGGTGAAGGGGGACACGGTCATTATGGGAGAACCAATCGATTTTACAAAGGAAAATGTGGATCAATATGATTTCTAAACTAATAGCGCCATTTAAAAATTACCGTTTCACATCAAAACTCATGATTACATATATTTTGTTAACGGTTATTCCAATGGCCTTCCTTGGCTATATTTCATATAATCAGTATACAAAATCGATCGAGCAACAAGCAGGTGAAAATTATCCAAAACTTTTAAGACAAGCTAAAATGAATATAGATCAGCAACTCTCTGAGATACAAAAACTAAATGAACTTTTGTATAGTTCATCAACCATTATGTCTATTTTAAGAACCGAAGAATATCAAAACCAGTCTGCTTTATTAAGGGATCAATTTGAAATGAACACTTATTTATCAAGAACTTTCTTAAGTGGGATTCATTCCGATATATTGGCGGTATTTGTCCAGTCCAATGATCGTTTATTTCATAGTACGAGAGTACCATTAGTCGAAGAAGTAAACAGTACTAATTTGCAGCATATTAGCTATAATCGAGCAATACCGTTTTATGAAACCGAACTTAGATTTGAAGGCGACATTCCATATCTCATGCTTGAAAGAGAGATCATTGATTTTGATAATCGCGAAAGTTTAGGCACGATGTATATTGTGGTTGACATTAGGTTTGTCGATCGAGTGATTCAGGATATAAGTGAAAAAGCTGATGTATGGATTATGGATCATAACCAACGATTTATTTATCATACAGATCAAGAGAAAATCGGAAGGATATATGATGAAATAAAAAGGATTCCAGTGTTTAATGGGAGTTTTAAGACATTGTCTGAAGAGGATAATAAAGTCATGAGTGTAAGCCAGTCAGAAAAAAACGATTGGACGTTTGTTCACAGTATTCAAACCAAATATTTAACTGAACAAACAAATCTAGTTCGTAACGTAACAATTATTTTCTTTATTGTGTTTGTCTTGATCTCTGCTATTATTTCTATTCTATTAGCTTGGAATGTAACAAAACCTATACATCAATTGAAACTTTTGATGAAGGATGTTGAGAAAGGAAACTTTAATGTTGATCTCTCTATGAATTCAAAAGATGAAGTAGGAATGTTAGCAAAAAGCTTTAATTCAATGGTATATAGGATAAAAGAGTTAATTAGAATAAATTATCAAACGGGTCTTCGGCAAAAAGAAGCTGAATTGTATGCGTTACAATCTCAAATAAACCCCCATTTTATGTACAATACATTAGAAACGATAAGTATGTCAGTAGAAGAAGGAGAAACCGACTCAGTTGTTGAGATGGTTGCACTTCTAGGTCAAATGTTACGTTATTCATTAAGTAATAAAGATGAAGTGGTTCCTATAACAACTGAAGTTTCACACATTAAAGATTATCTCATCATCCAGAAGTACCGATTTGAAGAAAGGTTATCTTTTAAGGTGGAGGAGAAAATCGATATAAGCCTGTACAATACACCAAAATTTATTTTGCAGCCAATTGTAGAGAATGCAATTAAATATACGATTGAAAGAAATGAACTTGCGAATGTCACAATTATTATTGCAAAAGAAACGTTTGATGCTGGAGAAGAAACGATCGTTTTTCGAATTGTTGATAACGGTCCAGGTATTCCTCCTGATAAATTAAAGTATCTTGAAACGTTACTAAAAGATGACCCGATGACGAAGAAAAGCTCCAGTTTTGGATTGTTAAATGTTCATGCAAGGATCGCCATCATGTTTGGCGATAACTATGGAATTACAATCAACAGTCATGAAAACATGGGTACTGAAATTGAAATACGTATTCCGGTTTTAGATCGTTTGAAAGAAGAGGTTGTTGAATCATGAGGAAAATTCGAACTATTATTATTGAAGACGAAGCAAAGATTCGAAGAGGGATCGAACGAATGTTACGGCAAAGTGGGGATGAATGGGAAGTAGTTAATACATTTTCAGATGGCGAGAAGGTGCTTCATGCTATTGAAAAAAACGATCTAACCTTTGATCTCCTTATTACGGATGTAAAGATGCCAAAAATGGATGGGTTAACACTCATTAAAAGTCTAAAGAAAATGAACTTTTCATTTATACCAGTTATCATCAGTGGTTTTAATGATGTTGAACTTCTCCAAGATGCATTACGTGAGGGGGCGGTTGATTATTTGATCAAACCGATTAACCGTAATCATTTCAAAGAACAAATGCAAAAAGTAAAGTCAAGAATAATAGAAAAACGAAATATGGAATCGCAGTTACAGGAGATAGAGGAGAAAGATGCAAAATTATCTTATGCCAATAAGGTATATCAACTTAGTGAGGTTACATGGAAAAAGGAAACAGATCTATCATTAATGCAATGGACCCAGCAATTCCCAGATGGATATTATTTATTGCTGTATGCAAGCATAGATAACCTAGCTGATAAAGAAAAGACTTTCAAAACGGACGAACGAGAAACATGGAGATTCACAGCTGAAAATATTATCGATGAGCTAACAAATGAAATGAAGCAACGGAAGCAATGTTGGTGGTGGAGAGGGGAGAAAATAAGTTATTGGATTTTGATTCGTCAGCAGGTCGTAGAGGATGACATCGACCTTCATGGGCATAAGACAGCAGAATTGATCAAAAAAAGCATTCAGAAATATACACCTTTTACATTTACTGTAGCAATTAGTAATAAGTTTTCTGACTTGTTATTACTGTCAAATGCTAGAGATCAATTGTTATCACTTATTCAAAATCGACTTGTCCATGGTGGTAACCGTATTTATTCTCCTTCTACTGTTAAAAAGCTTCAACAAAATGGGGATCAGTCAATGCTGCCAACAGATTTATATCCGATGATCCAGCATCTGGTGATTGCTGTAGAGAAACGTTTAACTAAGGAAATAGAAAGTCATCTTCAGCAATTTTTTGTGAAATTAAAGCAGCTTCAATCACCGGTGCTAATTACAAAGGCTATCCATGTTTACTTCATTACTCTCGTGAATCAATTAATTTCAAATAACGAAATGCCTCAACTTTCCATTGAAGATATTTTATATAAAGTAAGGAATGCTACTGATTTTTCGCTATTAAAATCAGAAGTAATCAATTGGACCAAACAGTTAGTGAGGAACAAAGAGATGAACCCGAGGTTGGATCATGTACAGGTGGCAAAAGATTGGGTTAAGAATCATCTAAAAGAAAACATCACGATTACCAAAGTAGCGGAACAGGTTTACATGAATCCCAATTATTTTTGTGAGGTATTTAAAAATCAGACGGGTGAAACGGTGTTAGATTATGTAACAAGAGTAAGGATAGAAAAAGCAAAGGAACTGCTAGTACAGTCAAATATGAAGGTGTATGACATTGCATCAGAAGTAGGATATAAGGATAATAGGTACTTTAGCCGTCTGTTTAAACAACATATTGGAGAAGTTCCGTCGAAGTATAGGGAGCTATATAATAGAAGCTAATACTCTAACGATTGGTCTTTAAATGAGACTAATCGTTTTTTTCTTAAATGATGGGGGAAGAAATATAAAACATTCTGAGAAGTGTCTACCCCATCTGAAGAATGTGGCATTGTGCGGAAAACGGTTTCTTAGTATAGTGAAAATATGAAAGGTAAACGCATTCACTTTTTATAGAAAGCGTTTTTTTATAAAGTCCAGTTCAGTAGGGACTAAAAAAGCGTATTTTATTTACCTTAGAGTTAAAAAACGAAGAAGGTGAGAAGAATGGCAAAAGAACCGTTAAAACAAGGAAGTTTAAAAGCAACATTAACTGTTGCAATGTCAAATTATTTGGAAGCAGGCTCTATCGTAGCAGGTGCCGCGGGTCTAACGTTATGGGTAGAGTATTTAGGTCTTACAGATGGAAGTGTGGGTTTGTTGGGAGCAATAAGTGCTAATGGTTTTGGAGCTGCAATTGGTGCGTTAATAAGTGGTATTTTAGTAGATAGATATGGAAGGAAATTTATCTATAAATATAATTTATTAATTTACATGCTAGGAATCTTGCTAATTGCATTATCTTTTAACTTTCCGATGCTGCTGATAGGGTATTTAATTACCGGGGTATCTGTAGGTGCTAGTATCCCTCCATCCTGGACATACATTGCAGAAGAAGCGCCTGATAATGAGCGTGCAGCACGTGTTGGTTGGGGGCAGC
This sequence comes from Gracilibacillus sp. YIM 98692, assembly GCF_010993965.1. Lineage (GTDB taxonomy): Bacteria > Bacillota > Bacilli > Bacillales > Amphibacillaceae > Gracilibacillus. The sequence continues at coordinate 16,922 of NZ_WIXM01000014.1, forward strand.
TGGCGTGGTCGCTTGGTCCGGTAGTGATTTTTATTTTAGCCGTATTGTTAGCTCCTTTAGGTTTGTTAGGAAGTAGAATTATTTTTGCAAAATTATTTGTAATCGCTCTTATTACTTGGCTCTTCCAGAGACAAATCTCTGAATCTGCTATTTGGGAAGAGCAGCAGAAGGAAAGACAAAAGAGTGGCAAGAAAAAACCTGTTTTTGATAAAGTTGCTTTTAAAGAGCTCTTTACGAATAAAGCAAATCGCCAAGCAATGATTTTATTAGTTGGTACCTATACCTTCTGGAACTTAGTTGCTGGTACAATGGGTTACTTCATGCCTTTTATTTACGAAACTATTGGAGGTTTAACTGGAGCTCAAGCAAACTTATTACAAGCTGGACTTTGGATATTAACGGTTGCGACTTCCTATTTCGTATTCATTAAATCCGCAGACAAAGTGAATCAAAGAAATCTATTTGCGCTTAGTGCTATTTTAGGTATTGCCGGGTGGGCTGTTTTAACATATGGCACAATGGGTGTCGTTGAATTAATCTTATTTGTGACCCTTTGGGGATGTGCGGCAGGTTTTGGTGCACAAGCATTTTATGGTTTGTGGGCAGCAGAGCTGTTCCATACCAAATATCGAGCAGGTGCTCAAGGGCTTTTATTCTTTATAGCGAGGGTAGGAGTAGGATTGATTTCACTAGTAGTACCGTTAATGCTAACGATTTATGGGTTTAGATTAACTGGTACATTTATGATTGCTCTATTAGTTGTCCATTTAGTTGTTGGTATCCTGTTAGCTCCAAATAATAATGGAAAATCTTTAGAACAAATTCAAAAAGAGAGATACGGAAAAAGTGCTTAAACAATTACTTGAAACGAGAACTTATCCATTTAGTTAAGGAAATAGTTAGGGAGGGAGTCACAAAAGTTCAACTTTTGGTGACTCCCTCTCTTTTTTTATTTATCACTTAATTCTTTACAGTTTTTTTATTATTCTTTTGGAAAACAGTTAAAAACGAAGAATTAATAACGAAGATAATGCCGATAGCTTGTAAAACATTTAGCGCATCTCCAAAGATCAGTACACCAACTAAAACGGCCACAATGGGTTCCATGGCTCCTAGAATAGCAGCTTTACTTGATTCAATATATGCTAAACCAAAAGTATATAACGTATAGGCTAATATAGTCGATATAACGGCAATACCAAAGAGGTTTAGCCATACATCAAATGAGTGGAAAGCGGCCGTTTTATTCCATAAACCACTAGTAGGCAAAATAAAAAGACTTCCCATCATTAAGGCATATACTGTAATCGTTAGTGGATGATAATACCAGCTAACAAATTTTCCTATAATACTATAAAGTGCACAGAAAAACGCAGATAGTAATCCTAAGATAATACTGATAAAAGGTATGGTGACATTGCCTATCGGTATTAATTGAATCGCAAGTGAACATCCGATGAAGGTAAGAATGAGTGAAAGGATTTTTGTTCGATTAATCTGTTCTTTAAAAATAAATTTTGATAAAGTCGCAACAAACACTGGAGCAGTGTATAGCAAAACAACGGCTATCGATAACGAGGTCTGTTCCATCACAGTGAAATAACACCAGTTAAAAATAACGATGCTGACAAAACCTAAGCCGATAAAATGAGGAATATGTTTGATATGGATACGTAAATACTGTCTGGCAATTAAACTCATGAAGACGACCAGAATAATAGTGGAGCTTGTAAGTCGTGCAGCTACTATCTCCCATGCTGTAAAACCGTGATTATATAATGACTCTACAAACAATCCTGTTAATCCCCAAAAGCTTGCGCCTAAAATCGTAATGAGGTAAGCGAAATAATTCTTCATACTTACACCTTCTTTTCTCTCTCTATTTTCAAAGGTTTCCGCAAAGAATATTGATTATGTTATTTTAGTGAATCTAGTTAGCATTAAGTATTGGAATTATAACATAATGAATGAACAAGTAAACCTATTGCCTATTATTTACAAAAGTTTTACAATCAAATATTTGCACTAACCTTTTTATTCACGAAAAATCGATACATACAGATTCATATCGCTTACTTTAATTTCAAAAAACATTTAATAGTAATAAAAGCTGTTAAGCAAAATAGAATCGATTTATCATAATAATCATAATAAAAATGTTAGCGTTTTATTCATGGTGGATAAAACGGAAAGCAGCACGAATCAACTAAAATATTATCCAGAAATGGAGCGGATGATGATGAGTACATTACGTGATAAAGCGTTGCAAATGCATCGAGACCACCAAGGGAAATTAGGTGTAACAGCGAAAGTACCTGTGGAAAATGCTCACGACCTTAGTCTAGCTTATTCACCAGGAGTAGCAGAGCCATGTAAAGATATCTATGCAGACAGTAGTAAGGTATTTGAATATACAATGAAAGGAAATACGGTAGCGATAGTGTCGGATGGATCGGCTGTATTAGGTCTTGGCAATATTGGACCAGAAGCTGCTTTACCGGTATTAGAAGGAAAAGGGGTATTGTTTAAAAGTTTCGCGAATATTGATGCCTTTCCAATTAGTCTGAACACCAATAAAATAGACGAAATAATTGAAACAGTAAAACGAATGGAACCAACTTTTGGTGGAGTTAATTTAGAAGATATCTCTGCACCAAGATGTTTTGAAATAGAAGAACGATTAAAACAAGAGACGAATATCCCTATATTTCATGATGATCAGCACGGCACTGCTATTGTAACCGTTGCTGGACTAGTAAATGCTTTAAAGCTTGTTGATAAAAAAATGGAAGATGTAAAAGTGGTGATCAACGGAGCTGGAGCAGCTGGTATAGCAATCGTCCATTTGCTGAATCGCTTTGGCGTTCAAGATATTATTTTATGTGATTCCAAAGGCTCTATTTTCGAAGGGCGTACTTATGGGATGAATCCAATCAAAGAGGATATAGCCAAAGTGACCAATCGAAATAGAATAGAGGGAGATTTACAAGAGGTGGTCAAAGATACGGATGTATTTATCGGTGTATCGGTAGCAGATGCGCTGACAAAAGAAATGGTGTTAACCATGAGAGAGGATGCGATTATCTTTGCGATGGCTAATCCGAATCCTGAAATTACACCAGAAGATGCAAAAGAAGTGGGAGCAAGAGTTATCGGCACGGGTCGTTCTGATTACCCGAATCAAGTTAATAATGTGCTAGCCTTTCCAGGAATTTTTAGAGGTGCCTTAGATGTACAAGCGACACATATAAATGAACAAATGAAAAAGGCTGCTGTACTTGCGATCGCTTCTTTAATTTCAGAAGATCAACTCTCAGAAAATTATGTGATACCAGCACCATTTGATGAACGAGTAGCACCTGCTGTTGCATCAGCAGTTGCAGATGCAGCAATGGAATCAGGAGTCGCAAGAAAAATATTGGTACATCAATAAAGTTTTAAGAGTAAGGAAAGATTGATTTTTAAAAAAGTCGACTGTCATGGGTGCAGTCGACTTTTTCCATTTGAGAGTTTCTTCTAATGTAAAGATTTCTGCTATAATGCAAGATAAGAAATGAGGTGGTTCGAATTGAAAGTACGTTTCAAATTAAGTGCTATTATTACCATATTTGTATGTATCGTTGTGCTAGTATCTTTACTCATAACGGATCTTTTAATAAGTGACACAACAAGTGAGAGAATTCAAAATAATCAAGAAGAAAAAGCGCAAATTGTATCTAGGACAGTGGCTGAATCTAGGATAGTAAAGCAAGGATTACAGAATGAAGTTTCAGATAATATCCAATCATATACGAGTGAGATTCAATCTATTACGGAGATGATGTTCGTCGTTGTAATGGATATGGAAGGGATTCGGTACTCACACCCAAATCGAAATAGAATCGGGGAGAAGTTTGCAGGTGGTGATGAGAAGAGAGTGTTACAGGGGGAAGAATATGTCTCTACTTCTAAGGGTACGCTCGGTGATTCCTTACGAGCATTCACACCAGTCTATGATAACAGTGGAAATCAAATAGGTGCTGTTGCCGTAGGAATATCCTTAGGAAACATTCAGCAAGCTCTTACCCAAGGGCACCATAATATTATAAAAGGAACGGTGTACGGTATTTTAGTTGGCATGATAGGAGCCCTTTTACTAGCTAAATATATTAAAAGGATGTTATTCGGACTAGAGCCTTATGAAATATCGAAACTTCTAAAAGAACGAAGTACGATGTTACAGTCTGTTCATGAAGGGATACTAGCAGTAGATGAAAACTTGCATATAACGTTAGTGAACAAATCAGCCCTCCGCATATTTAAAAAGGCAGGGCTAACTGATAATCCAATTGGAAAAGAAATATCCGAGTATATGCCAAACTCCAAATTAGCCCGAGTGATCGAAACAGGACAATCAGAACGGAATGAAGAATTAGATTTAAATGGTGTATCGATATTAACCAATCGCGAGCCATTGATCGTTAATAATCAAACCATTGGTGCCATATCCACCTTTAGAGACAAGACTGAAGTCAATCAACTTGCGAAACAACTAACAGGCATTCGCACTTATGTCGAGGCTCTTCGTGCACAATCTCACGAATTTATGAATCGTCTGCATGTTATACTAGGGATGGTCCAAATGGAAGCCTACGATGAATTGGAAGAATTTATTCGGAAAATAATTGATCATAAGAACCATGAAACATCCATGATTACCAATAGCATAAAAGATCCAGTAATAGCCGGTTTTCTAATGGGAAAATTAAGCTATGCTAGAGAAGAAAATGTAGAATTAGTCGTCACACCAGATTCCCAAATGAAAGACCCATTAAGCGTAGAGATGAGCCAAGAACTTATCACTATTATCGGCAATTTAATAGATAATGCAATCGAAGCACTTTCCGATAGTGAAGAAAAAAGGATAGAGCTAACATTAAAAGGAGATAATGAGAAATTATCGTTAGAAGTTCTGGACACAGGTCCAGGAATTCCAAATATAGAAAAGATCTTCCAAAAAGGTTTCTCGACCAAAGGTTCAGATAGAGGGTTTGGCCTATACTTAACAAAGCAGAGTGTAGATAAATTAAATGGAGAAATAGATGTCATAAGTTATGAAAATGGTACGAATTTTAAGGTTTTTGTAAAAATGGAAGAAGGGATAGAAAATGATTAACGTTTTAATAGTAGAAGATGACCCAATGGTCGCAGAATTTAATAAGCGTTACTTAAGTAAAGTGGATGGGTTTCAAGTGATTGAAATTGTCCATTCCGTTGATGAAGCAGCAAAAGTGATGGAAAGGGAAGACATTCAGTTAATGTTACTGGATGTTTATATGCCAGGAAAAAATGGGATAGAATTACTTTCTATGGTCAGAGAAAAGAATTTGCCGATCGATGTTATTTTAATAACCGCTGCTTCAGATGTGGATAAAATACAATCGGCCTTACATTATGGTGCGGTAGATTATTTAATTAAGCCGTTTGAATTTACTCGGTTTAAACAGGCCTTGTTACGATATAAAGAGAAATCAGAAGTACTAAAACAAAAGGAAAATTTAGATCAGAAGGAATTAGATCAAACATTATGGAGCACAGATAAAGAAAAGATGAAAGAGCCAAAAGCCCTGCCAAAAGGTCTGACAAAAAGCACTTTGCTTATCATTATGGATACAATTAAAGAAAAAAAGTCTTTTTCTACAGATGAGATCTCAGAAATCACTAATATATCAAGAGTGTCTGTGCGGAAATATCTGATGTTTCTAGTAGAAATCGAGGTACTGGAAGAAACACTCGTATACGGGATTGGCAGACCTGTGTACCGTTATTCCTATCAAGGAAATACAGAAGCTTTAGATCCATATCTTACATGACTCAAAAACGAAATGTTTTTGAGTCTTTTTTTTACCGTTTCAGCTGATAACGTGTTAAAGCTTGATAACATCCAATTCTTTTACTTTCTTTAATTACAAAAAGTATTCATTAATTACATAAGCTGTTTTAAATGTCGAAAATTTATTAAAATGAGGGCATGTCACTGAAAACGATTACAGATAAAGCTGTTTCTTGCTTATAGGAACCGAAAGTAATAAGGCTCCCAAGCACATTAAAATGATGGTTGAACAGGAATTGCCTAGCATGTGATGAAAACATAAAGAAAAAAATGTACACGTTTTACAAAAAAATTCTGAAAAGGGGATAAGGAGGAAGTACTTATGTCAAATGCAGCAAGAAGTTATGCGAATGAAGAGTTATCAAATAGAACGATAGAAACGAAAAAAGTCCGATCACTTCCATTAAACAATCAAGTATCTATTTTTAATATACCAATTGTTTGGTTTTGTATATTTACAGCTATTACATTAATAAGTATGTACACAGGTAACTTACCAGGCGGAATGATTGGAAGCCTATTAGTAATGATTGTGTTAGGCGAGTTGTTCGGCTGGGTTGGAGATCGATTACCGATTGTCAAAACGTATTTAGGCGGTGGGGCGATTATAGCGATTTTTGGTTCCGCGTATATGGTTTATAGTGGACTCCTTCCAGAGACGATTACGACTTCTGTAACTGATTTTATGAAATCTGGTGGGTTTTTAAGCTTTTATATAGCTGCACTAATTACAGGTAGTATTCTAGGCATGAACTCAAAAATTCTTTTAAAAGTAGGATTGCGATATTTTCTTCCGATTGGCGGAGCGGTTCTAGGAGCAGTTGCTATTACAGGACTGATCGGTTATTTAGTTGGATTTACACTTCAAGAAGCGGTTTTAGTGATTGCGATGCCAATATTAGGCGGCGGCATGGGAGCTGGTGCTGTTCCAATGAGTCAAATCTATTCTGAATTATTAGGGAATGACCCAAGTTATTATATTTCCATGTTGGTTCCAGCTTTAGCATTAGGAAATGTATTTGCCATTGTTTTGGCTAGTATATTAGATAAAATAGGCAATAAATATCCAGCATTATCTGGGAATGGTCAATTAATTAAAGGGTTTCAATATAAAAAGCCTGATCTTCAATATGACATTCAAAAAATGGGAGCAGGATTATTAGCAGCATTAACCTTTTTTACGTTAGGAACTTTGCTAGGAGCAATCATTCCATTACACCCTTATGCAATTATGATTATACTTGTAGCCGTTGCTAAAGTGGCAAATATTATGCCATCACCTGTAATCGAAGGCGCAAGCCAGTGGTATCAGTTTGTAGCAAAAAATTGGACATTTGCTTTATTATTTGGCATTGGGGTTGCGTATACTGATTTAGGAACAGTATTAGAAGCACTGACTTTACAATATATATTAACTGTTTTCGGAGTTATAGTAGGAGCCATTATAGGAGCAGGATTATTAGGTAAACTTGTTGGGTTTTATCCAATTGAAGCAGCCATAACAGCAGGATTATGTATGGCAAATATGGGAGGTACTGGTGATGTAGCGGTACTTTCTGCATCAAGACGAATGGAGCTTATGCCATTTGCACAGATTTCTTCCCGTTTAGGTGGAGCGCTTATTCTGTTATTAGCTGGTTTAATCATACCATTGTTTGTGTAAAATTATATTTCTGTGATAAAAGAGAGGTCGATTCCAAACATCGTAACTATTGATTTGGGGTAGGCCTCTTTTTTTGTCCTAAGAACTGCGTCTATGCTACGAAACTTATGAAAGGGACACCAATTTATACCGTGAAAAAAAGGTCATGAACCTACCACTGTTGTAGTAGAGTTAGATGGCCGAGTTGAAATTTATCAATCTTTGAGAGAATGTTAATTACTGGTTGTAGCCTACCATTTTGGAAAGCGGACAAAAATAGATAAAAGAAAAAGTTTTTGTAAAACCCCCTAGACAAATTGATCTAAAAACAGTATGATAATAACGAACTCATAAATGATAATAATTTTCAATCTCAATAGTAACTTTTAGGGGGAATTACATAATGAAGAAAATATATTTTATGTTATTACTTTCTCTTCTGTTTGTATTAGCAGCTTGTGGAGCAGAGGAAACAAATCCAGAATCAGATGAAGAACAACAAGAGCAAACAGAAGCGGATGCAGAAGGAGAAACAGAGGAACAGGAAGGTCAGAGTCAAGAGCGTGTGATCAGTCATGAAATGGGCGAAACTCCTATAACGGGTACACCTGAAAATATCGTAGTACTAGAATTTTCATATGTGGATGCACTAGCTGCACTAGACATCTCACCAGTAGGAATTGCTGACGATAATGACAGTGAACGTATTATCGAGCCAATTAGTGAAAAAATCGATGATTATACATCAGTTGGTACAAGAAAACAGCCAAGCTTAGAAGTCATTTCTTCTCTACAACCTGATTTAATCATTGCAGATTTACAACGACATAAAGAGATTTACGATCAGCTCAATGATATAGCACCAACGATTGTATTGGCGTCTCTATCAGCAGATTATCAAGGTATTTTAGATGGATTTGAAGTTATTGCTGAAGCTGTGGGCAAGGAAGAAAAAGGGGCCGAAGTAATGCAAGCTCATGATGAAAAAATGGAGGAACTTCGAGCACAAGTTCCTGAAGATGAAGAAAGAACTGTTCTTCCTGCTGTAGTAGCGAGCAGTGGATTCTTTGCACATGATGACAATTCCTATACGGGATCATTATTGGCATCCATTGGTTTAGATAATGCGATTAAAAGTGGAGATGAGCGCTATAACAAAATTAATCTAGAGCAAGTAGTAGAGTTTAATCCTGACGTCATGTTTCATATGGTAGCTGGTGATGAAACAGTGGTGGATGAATGGGAAGAAAATGATTTATATCAAGGTATTAGCGCTGTAGAAAGTGATCAAGTATATGAAGTGAACCGTAATATGTGGTCACGCTTTAGAGGATTAATATCTTCGGAGCAAATTTTAGAAGATGCAATTGAGCATTTATATGGTGAATAATAAATAGTGAAAGCGAGGTAACTACCTCGCTTATTGCTATTTTATTAATAACAGAAAGTATAAAAATAGTGCACAAAAAAATATAATACGCAATAAACCTAAAAAGCTTTCCTCTCACTCTGTTCACGATGAGTGCTTAATCGACGCTGCGGAAAAACACTCGCTTTCCGTGGGGACGCTTCAGCCTCCTCGGAAGCAAAGGACGCTTCCTGCGGGTCTTCAGACTGTTCCTTTCCCAAAGGAGTCTCGCATTTTTCGCAGCTTAGAAAGCTTTACTATTCTATAAAGAAGGAGTTCTCGAAATGTTGATTACATGGGCTTCCTTCTTTTATACATTAGACCATTACTATCAGCGTAGACAACATACGTAGACTCCCGCGGAAAGCGAAGTTTGTTGCCGGAGCGTCATAATAGCAGCACCAAAAATGAGCGAGATATAGGTGCACTCCATTTACTTTTCACTATTGCGAAGTTTGGTTCTGATGAGAATTAGTTCATGTAAGATAAAGGCGGCTAATATCGGACTGGTTTTGCCCGATTTTTCTTACGAGATATTAATGACAAGGTGTGTTGTGATGCAAGATCAAAATGCGAATATAAATGATAAACGTGTACAAAAACGTATTACTGTATTTTTTATAGGTATTATACTTCTTATCATTGGTTTCTTTTTTAGCTTGAGTGTCGGTTCGTCAACCATTGAATTTCAAACGGTGCTTCGTTCCTTATTTTTTAATATAGAAACACAAGATGCTAAAATCATTCAAGACCTTCGTTTGCCACGAGCAATTATCGGTGCCGTTGTCGGCGCTAACTTGGCGATGGCTGGTGCAATTATGCAGGCGATGACCAAAAACCCATTAGCATCTCCTCAAGTATTTGGAATTAATGCTGGTGCATCTTTGATGGTAGTGATTGGAGTTGTATTAATGCCTCATTTCTCACCATCTTTTTTGGTTGCTTTTGCTTTTATTGGTGCTGCTTTAGGAGGTGCCGTCGTATATTATTTAGCATCATCGGGGGGAATGACGCCAGTAAAGTTAGCACTTGCTGGTATAACCGTTCACTTATTTTTATCTAGTATTACAGAAGGTCTAATCATTTTTCATGAGCATACAACAGAGGATATCCTTTTCTGGCTTGCTGGAGCTGTTGATGGGACAGTTTGGAGAGATGTCAATATGATTTATCCTTGGTCATTGATCGGGATAGTGATGGGCTTATTGCTTTCTCGACAGCTGACGCTTTTAGGATTTGGAGATGAATTAGCGACAGGTCTTGGTCAAAAAATTGCTTTAACGCGTATATTGTCATCGGTCACTGTTATTCTTTTAGCAGGTTCATCTGTAGCAGTAGCCGGCCCAATCGGTTTTGTTGGACTCATTATTCCACATATTGCTCGTAAGTTGGTGGGGTTTGATTATCGATTAGTCATTCCAGCATCTGCTATATTTGGAGCGGTATTGTTAGTCAATTCAGACGTACTATCACGTTTTATATCTTTTCCATCAGAATCGCCAGTAGGAATAGTCACGGCTTTAATTGGCGGACCTTTTTTCCTTTACATAGCTCGTAAAGGAGGTAAGGGTTGATGAAAAAACTACAAAAAGAAAAATCTATTATGCTGTTATTATGTACTATAGTCGTTTTGGTTACCATTATAGGCATTGGAGTGGGAGCAGTATTTATACATCCTAAGGATATTTTGCTGTCATTAGCAGGTGTAGATATTGGTCCAAATGGTTTTATTATTCAACAATATCGTTTACCGCGAATTATTATTGCCTTATTAGCAGGTTCTAGTTTAGCGATTTCAGGAGCGATTTTACAAGGAATAATACGAAATCCCCTTGCATCACCAGATGTCATAGGTATTACAAAAGGTGCTGGTTTAGCGGCTGCTATTGTTATTATCCTATTTCCACATGCGTTTATTTTAGCAAGACCAATTGCTGCGTTCGTGGGAGCTAGCATTGTAGCCATTCTATTATATTTGTTTGCCTATAAAACAGGCTTAAGACCTACAACATTAGCATTAGTAGGGATTGCACTTGGAGCGATTTGTCATGCTGGTATTCAATTTCTTCTGGTGAAATTTCCAGTTGATGTCAATGCAGCATTAATTTGGCTCACAGGCAGTTTATGGGGAAAAGGATGGGAAGACGTGTGGTTGCTGCTTCCTTTAGTATTAATTCTTATACCTTTAACCGTTGCCCTAGCCCTAAAACTGGATATTCTAAACCTTGGAGATGATGTAGCTGAAGGGCTTGGGGAACCTGTTGGTATAACACGCATGGTCTTGTTATTTTTGGCGGTAGCCCTTGCTGGATCCAGTGTTGCCATTGTCGGTTCCCTTGGGTTTATAGGCTTAATCGCCCCTCATATGGCAAGGCAATTAGTAGGGAATAAACATCGTCTTTTACTTCCAACCTCAGCTTTAGTTGGAATGCTGATTGTGTTAGTCGCAGATGGGCTTGGGAGAGGAGTAATGCCACCTGTAGAGATCCCTGCTGGCATATTCACCGCTGTCATTGGCGCCCCTTATTTTCTTTTTCTATTAAAAAGACTTCAAACGAAATCATAGGATTCTATCCTAGTTTTGAAGTCTATAAGAGTGGATAATGGAAGGGATGTCCAATAGGCTTTATTTATTAACCATTTGCTGTAGCATACGTTTTGCTTCTTCGGTCAAGTAGACATTTTCGTCTTTTAATAGCTTTTTAGCTAAGTCTACCGTCATTGGTGATGTGTTCTTTTCAGCCACAGGATCGCCTCCTTTCCTATTCATACTTATAGTGTATGTTTATGGTTGATTATTGAAAGAGACAGGTATACTTAGTCTAACGTGGATTTTTACAAAAATAGATGGATAAACAATAAAAAAAGTGACAGGGGAGTCATTTACTCCTTGTCACTTTTTAAATTTTTCTTTAAAACCTATTACACGAATTCTTTTATAGTCTGCAACCCACTCGCCATTTTTATATAAGTCTTCTGTTAGCTGCTGTTCTATCTTTCTTATCAAGCCTTTTTGAGTATCTTTATCTATATTGTCTAATATTTCTTGGGCAAACATTTTGATCCAATTTTGCAATCCGTTAGAACCTTCTAAAGGAGTCGGTCTATCAAAATGTTGTGCAAAACGTACATGAAACCCAACTTCCTCCATTAAAGATGTATATTCTCCTATACTTGGGAAGTACCATGGAAATTCATCAGGCGGATGATCTACTCCAATAGCATGAAGCTGCTTTATTAACTCATCCGTAATAAGCTGCACATTGCCTTCTCCTCCAAATTCTGCGACAAGCCTACCTCCAGATTCTAAGCTATCAAACATTTGTTGTAATGCTTGTTTCGGCTGTTTCACCCAGTGGAGGGTAGCATTTGAAAAAACGGCATGAAACTCATTATGATACGGTAAATCTAATACATCTTTCTCTTCAAATGTAAGGGAAGGATATTTTTCTTTTGCTTGCTTAATCATATTAGCAGATTGATCAATTCCAATAACATGGGCACCGTACTTGCCTATTGCATGGGCTAAATCCCCTGTGCCACATCCGATGTCCAAAATCGATTCCCCATTTTGGGGTGATAATAGTTCGATTAACTCATTGCCGAAGTTTGAAACAAAATGATGCTTCTGATCATATAAATGGGCGTTCCAGCTGTCTTTTATATATGGTGGCATCCGGAATTCTCCTTTCTCAATAGTATCTTCCGATAATGAGTTAAATTATATCATAAATGGATTAAATTGGTACAAACTAATTAGTGTTTATCCATTTTGCTAAGGAAATTTACCATAATTGGTAAATTTTCTTATATCAAAACGACTGCTATGTGTCAATATATATCTAGAGAATAAAAGTGCAAGGAGATAGTAAATAACTAAATGAGGTTACCGCCATTTTTATTAGAAATAAGTATAAAAAACCGTCTCAACTGATTGCTAACGCGACAACTTAATAAGTTTTTCTTATGCATGATTTTATAAAATGTACAGATAATAAACGTAATGAAATTCTCCATTAAAGAGGGTAACGGATTATGAGAAATATTCGTCAAGCTTTACATAATAGACTCGTTAAATCCAATCATTCGTCATCAAAAAACGATGACAACAAAAGCCTTACACCATCTGTCAAAATAAATATAAAGTGGTTAAAAGAAGCTCTTAAAAATAGTGCGGATATCATCCATAGAGAGTTTGGAATAATCAAGAATAACAATACAGATACAGCAATTTTTTATATTGATGGCATAGTGGATAATGACTATATTAACCGATATATCATTGTGCCATTAATGGATATGGAACAGAAGCAAGAAAAAAACATAACCATTGATCATTTACTAAATCACCTGTTAGACAAAGTGCTGCCTTCTTCTAATGTGAAAGTAGTGCATAATTTGAATGAAGTAATACACGGGGTATTAGTTGGAAAAACGGTTCTATTTTTAGAGAATCACCAATCTGCTATTTTAGTCAATACAATAAGTTACGATTCAAGACCGATTGAAGAACCTGATACAGAATCTACAGTAAGAGGTTCTCGAGAAGGATTTAATGAAGTACTAAACACCAATACTTCCTTAATTCGAAGGAAAATTGTGAATCCTGATTTAGTTTTTGAGGAAAAAGTTATTGGGAAACAAACACAAACCCGAATTCGTATTGCGTACATTGATGGTATTGTAAATCAGGAAATAGTGGAAGAGGTAAGAAAACGTATCAATCAAATAGATACAGATATGGTCTTGGAATCTGGATATATTGAGCAGTTCATTGAAGATACCCCTTCATCACTATTCCCAACAGTTGGAAATAGTGAGAAGTCAGATAAAATTGCAGCGAAATTGTTGGAAGGAAGGGTGGCAATATTCTGTGATGGAACCCCATTTGTGATTACGGTTCCTTATTTATTTATTGAATCATTACAAGTACCAGAAGATTATTATTCTCGTCCTTTTATATCATCGTTCGTAAGATTGCTTCGTTTGTTAGCTTTATTTCTTACAATATCTACACCCGGAGTATTTGTCTCTGTAGCCACTTATCATCATGAAATGGTTCCTACTCAACTTTTGATTACTATGGCAGCTGCTCAAGAAAGAGTCCCATTTCCATCTTTTTTAGAAACACTGATTATGATTACCATTTTCCAATTATTACGAGAAGCCGGTGTGCGAATGCCACGGCCAGTAGGCTCTGCCATTAGTATTGTGGGTGCATTAGTAATTGGTGAAGCCGCTGTACAAGCAGGGTTAGTAGGAGCTCCTACTGTTATTGTAGTTGCCCTAACTGCAATAACGGGGTTTGTTGTATCTGCTTTAAATAATACCGTTATTATACTACGGTATGTCATTTTATTTTTAGCTGGCGGGTTAGGATTTTATGGAATATTATTAGGAGCTTTAGTAATAGTAGGTCATTTATGTTCCTTAAGATCATTTGGTTCTCCATACTTATCACCATTTGCGCCAGTATTTTTTAAAGAGTGGAAAGATGCTCTAATTCGAATGCCATTATGGTCTTTAAATAAGCGTCCTGAATCAGTTATTTGGGAGCCACAGCGTAGACAGGATGATTATAATAATCGGAAATGAGAGGATAAGTAGCATGATTTTAAGAAAAACATTTATCATTATCCTTACCACTATTTTCTTGACAGGGTGTTGGGATCGATTAGAGTTAACAGAGATTGGTATGGTAGTTGCAATGGCAATTGACATAGATTCTGAAACTGGAGAATATATTTTAACTTCTCAATATTTGAGGCCAGCAACTGAGAGTACGCTATCCCCAAGCGGGGATAATCCCACTGTTTTAGTTTCGGTAAATGGTAAAACCATTTCAGATCTAATGAGAAAAGCGAATCAAGAAATCGATAGAAAAGGCTTTTATGCTCACAATAAAATGGTGATTGTGAGTGAAGATGTGGCGAAAGCAGGCTTAATCCCAGTTTTAGAGACGTTTCAAAGGCGTCAAGAAGTACGGGGGTATGTCTGGCTCGCTGTAGCAAAAAATGTGAAAGCAAAAGATATTCTTTCCGTAGAAGGAAACAGTATTTCTCGGATACCCGCTCAGTTTTTATACAGTTTATTTAGTAATGCTGAATATAACGCCGTGACTAGTAACCTTCTTCAATATTATAAACAAGTACTGAAAAAAGGGGAAAACCCAGTAACTGGTGTTGTGAAAATGGAAGAAGAAAAAGAAGTTCCTCATGATGTGGTAAACCTTGTTGGAGGTGCAGCGTTCCAAAAAGATAAGTTAGTGGGGTTTTTAAATGAACGAGAAGCACGGGGTTATAACTGGTTAAAGGCTAAAGGCCCACATTTTGAGAGAGGAGCATTGTATCTGACATCTTTATTAGAGGAAGAAAAGTTGGTCACAGTATTAATTAAAGATGTAAAGTCCAATATTACCCCTATTGTAAAAGGACCATCTGAAATTTCATTCCGGATTGATGTAAAACAAGTTGCAGAAATTACTGGTCAGCAATCGACGAAAAAAATGGAAAAGAAATTGACATTGGCTGATTATTTAAAAAAGGTAGAAAAATTGGCCGAAAATGAAGTGAAAGATCAAGTACAAGCAGTTATTGCAAAAGCTCAAAAGGAATACAAATCTGACATCTTTGGCTTGGGAAATACCTTAAAAAGAAAAGAACCAGAAACATGGTCAAAGGTAGAAAACAATTGGCCTCAAACTTTTCAGGAGGTAGAGTGCACAGTAAACGTTGAAGTTGACTTGTTAAACTCTGGTTTGATTCAAGGAACATTAGATCCAAGCGAATAAGCTAAAGCTTAAAGAATACTTTAAATAAGTAATAAAAAAGAACAATAATAAGAACTATTATATAGACCAATCCGCCAAAAGTTATAAAGGCTAAAAAGTAATCTTCTTTTAACACTTGTATGTAGGTATTCATTGATGGGATTCC
This sequence comes from Gracilibacillus sp. YIM 98692, assembly GCF_010993965.1. Lineage (GTDB taxonomy): Bacteria > Bacillota > Bacilli > Bacillales > Amphibacillaceae > Gracilibacillus. Next base: position 32,779 of record NZ_WIXM01000014.1, read on the forward strand.
TTTCTTTTCATGGTTTTATTCTTTAAGTGTAAGATCAACATAAGCAGAATGGGGATAAATGAATATATTAATATAACATATACGCCTGTCTCAAATCCTTTCCATCGCTGATCATCTAAACTAGAAAATCTGTACATAGAAAATAACGGTAATAAAATCCCTCCAATACGTATTACCCAATTGGGGTTGTGACGTTCAAAAAACCAAACCATAGCTAAGGAAAAACCTAGAAAGTGGACAGCTGTTTTATAGAAACCTCCAATAAACATGAGAAATACACCGATACTGTCCAAGTTAGTGATAATTTCCGCTATATTTATGGATAACAAGGTTTCTAATAAAGGAATTTCCGTTCTACTGGCTAACTCTGCACCTAAAACAGCAATAATTTGAATTAAAGATAGGATCAGAAGAAAAGTTGATAACCCAACGGCCCAATAGGTTGATTTACGAATCGCTGATTGCTGTCTTATAAAATGCCATAAGGTAAGAAACACAACGGTTTCCCCGTATGGGAACGCTATCACCCTTGGAACTTCTCCCATAATAGAGGGAATATCATTTAAAACAGGTCTTAAGTTTTGTAATTCAAATTCACCAGAAAACATATTTAAAATGGCTATGACAACCATAAAAAATATAATGTAAGGTAAGAATATTTCTACAGTTCGCCCTAATACTTCAATTCCTAGACTCAGGATATAAATAATTGCAAAAATAAAAAAATATAATATGACGATAAGAGGGGTATTAGCAAGTGCCGTCATTTTAATTAATGCACCAAATTCATAGAAATTATGAGTTGTTTGATGTAAAAAGTATAAACTGAACAAAAGAATTAGCGGCTTTGCCAAAGGTTTCCCTAATGTTTCATTCAAAATTTCAGAAAAAGTTCGGTGAGGGTAGTATTTGGGTATTTGTGTGAAAACCCACAATAAACCCAATCCTATGATATAGGCCACAATAATAACAATCCATGCATTTTGCTTAGCCCCAATCCCTAAAGCGAACAGAGTAGTGCTTCCCACTTCAAATGCAACGATAAGAGCAAAAAGCTGAGTATGTGAAATACGTGTCATGACGTTTATAACTCCTTCATGATAATCTACTTAATATTTTTACCATAAAAGAATTTAGTTATAACTATAATTATAGGAAGCTGCTACACCAAATCTGATTTTTTATCTATTTGCAAAAATATACTCAGGTCTTACAATAGCGCTGCTAGTAAAAGTAGTTGTTTTACTGTTAATAAATGTAACTGATTATTTTTATTTATTGTAGGATTCATTTAATAAATGACATAGAACTTGTATGAAATCTAATTAAATTGTTGGGAGATTTGTCTGGGAAAGCTTGATCATCATAGTGATCATAGTGAATTAGTAAAAATTATTTCGAAATAGCGTGTAAGGAAACCTAACATAGTGTTTGTGTTAAAGTATTATCCTCCTTATGCTAGGTATTGTTAATAAATCTTACTAAAAAATGATTAATCCGGATTAGTTATTCATTCATTGGAGGATATTTATTTATGTTAACGTCAAGCACTGGTTATTTAATTTTGCTAATATTCGGGGTATTCTTTACAGGATTAACGATTGTAATGCAACGCCGTAAGAAAACGAAAATGACAGCAGAGCAGTTTAGTACAGCTGGGAGAAGTGTAGGGGTAGGTTTAGCAAGTGCATCGATTATTGCAGCATGGACATGGGCTGCAACCTTGATGATGTCATCTTCAACTGGGTTTAAATATGGAATTAGCGGTCCTTATTGGTATGCAGCAGGGGCATGTATTCAAGTATTGTTGTTTGCCATTGTAGCGATTCATTTAAAACGTAAAGCACCAAAAGCCCATACTTTTTTAGAATTTATAGGAAAAAGGTTTGATGAAAAGAATCATAAACTGATGATGATGTTCGCACTCATGACTAACATTATTGTAACGGCTATGGTCATCTTAGGTGGTGCGATTGCCTTAAACTCATTGACAGGAATGAATATATATATTGCAGCTTTTCTTATTCCACTAACCTTTACCATTTATACAATGATTGGCGGGTTGAAAGCATCGTTTATCGCAGACTATTTAAACACTGTTATGATATTTGTGATATTAACGATTTTTGCATCAGTGGTTTATTTTAAATTTGGTATTTCTAGTGTGTATGAAGGGCTAAGTTCTTTACCTGATTCTAACCAAATGTTAACAATGGCTTCGATTCCTGGTTTATTCTTCGGAATGATTAATATTATTGGAAACTTTGGAACAGTATTCGTTGATCAATCATATTGGCAAAGAGCGATTGCGAGTAAGGATAGCGCGGCTTCTAAAGCCTATATTTATGGTGGTATCGCTTGGTTTGCCATTCCATTTTCTATTGCCACCTTTCTAGGGGTAAGTGCAGCTGGTCTAGGAATTGATGTCACAGACCCAGACGCGTCGGCGCCATTAATGGCAGCTCATTTATTAGGTACAGCAGGATCAATTTTATTCTTGGTTATGTTATTTATGGCAGTTATGTCAACAGGAGCAGCAGAGTTGACGGCAATTACGAATATTATCGTAACAGATATTTATCGCCAATCTATTAATCCAAAAGCGACAAGTAAACAAACATTAAAGGTTTCTAGAATTGTAACATTAAGTTTTGGTCTTGGAATGGGTATCTTGTCCATCCTATTATTCAACATTGGAATTGGTTTAAGCTTTGTGTATATGGCAATGGGTATCTTTGTAAGTGGTGCGGTTATCCCATTAACACTCGGGTTATTGTGGAAACGTGCAACGAATGAAGGTTGTTTTTATGGTGCTCTATTAGGAATGGTTTCTGGTGTGACAGTATGGATGTTAACAGCACATTTCAAGTTTGGTGGCATTAATGTAGCCAATTTAGGTGAATTACATTCGATGCTTTATGGTAACTTAACCGTTTTTGCAGTGAGTGGTTTGATTTCTATTGGTCATGCTTTTGCTAGTAAGCAAGAATTTGATTTTGAATCATTAAAAGACAAATTCCACAGCTTTGACGAAGATCAAAATAACGATCAAGATCAACAGAAAGCAAGAAAGGATGTTATATAATATGGAAGACAACAAACAATTAGTCAAAGATGCAAAGATGTGCACAAGATGGGCGTTCGGTCTTACCTTTGTTTTCATCATCCTTTTCCCGGGAATCATGTTTGTCACTGGTTATAATTACAGTTTATCCTTTTTTAAGGGATGGAGTTATTTAGCTTTTACATGGTTAATCATTGCTGGGCTATATATTGCGATACGCCCATGGGTGGAATTGTATTTAGACAAAAAAAGGTCCTCTTAACAATAAAAGGTTTCAAGCGTCCTTGATGCTTGAAACCTTTTTATTTTATTATTTTTATGAAAATTTAACAGCTGCCACCGACACCAGGTAACGCTTTGATTTCAATGCCATGTGGTGCTTCTCCGACAGAGATGGTTTCCTTCACTTCAAACCCTTCCATATTAATAACAGAAACCTTATCACTACCATTTAAAGTGACATAAACACGTGATTCCTTTCGGTTAAAAGCAATATGTTTTGCACCTGCTTGATCTTCAATCGTTTTTTCTACTTCGCCAGTTTCTAAATTAACAAGACTTACTGAGCTACTCTCCATACCTGTAACGACTGCTTGAGAACCATCTTCAGAAATAACAAAATCTGTTACACCATCGACTACATCGATATTGCGAATATGTTCGCCAGTTTCTTTATTATATTCCTCTAATGTACCAGTTTCACTTGCGGCAACATATAAGGAATTTTCACTAATGCGGATAACTCTTGGAGTGTCTCCAGTTTCTATCGTTTCCGTTACTTCATGGCTTTCTACATCCACGATATAAACACGATGATTTTCATGATCACTAACATATAACTTGTCGTCATCTAAATAAGGATAATTGGACTGAGCTCCTTCTCCTAAATCGATTTGTTCTGTCACTTCACCATCATTAATATCAATAATATCTACAAATTGATCACCAACTGTAGCCACGTAGAGTGTTTGGTTGTTGTTGGCTAAGGCTAAACCATGAGGCATTGGTCCAACTTCGATTTCTTGCGCTGCTGAAAGGTCTTGTGTATTAATAACAGAAACTGTACTGCTATTCTGATTAGAAACATAAGCTTCTCTCATCGTACTGGAGAACGTAGCAACAGTCGGTTTTTCCCCTGTTTCGATTGTACCAACCACTTCACTAGAAGGAATATCAATAATAGATATATTATTTTCTTCTTCACTTGGAACATAAAATTGCACAGATGTTAAATCCCCTGCACTACTATTTTCATTATTACCTTCTTCTTGGCTGTTATCTTCCGTTTCTAATGCACAAGCAGAAAGTAGTATCGCCATTAAAATAATGATCCATTTTTTCATCTATAAAGTCTCCTTTTTTTGAACAATTCTTACTTAAATAAAATACTATATATAGTAAAGAAAATAAACCCTTTTAAATTGATCGGAATTATAGTATTATAGTTTTAGCTTAAGATTTAAGGGGGAGACATCATGAGAAAGAAGCTTTTATATATGTTGATTATAACTGGATTACTTATTCTTGCAGCTTGCTCACAAGAATCAGCAAATGATGAGCAAGAAAGTGACCAAGTGGAAGATAATAATACACAGCAAGAGGAAACAAGTGGGGATGAAACAAGTGATGAAGCAGCTTATCCTAATCAAGAGTTGCTTGTTAATACAGATTGGGTAGAAGAGCATTTAGAAGATGAAAATGTGAAAATAGTAGATATGCGTGGAGAAAACTATGAAGGTGGTCATATTCCCGGTGCTGTAAATATCACATGGCAAGATCTGAATGATATGGATCATAGCGTAGATGGGGTTATATTGGGAGCTGAGGCTTATGCAGAAAAGATTCAAGAATTAGGAATCAACAATGATTCAACTGTTGTTATTTATGATGGAGGATCCGGACTTTCAGCTGCCAGACTATTTTATGGACTTGAGTATTATGGCCATGATAACATTAAAATATTGAATGGTGGTTTTCCTGCTTGGTTAGTTGATGGGAAAGAAGTATCAACAGGAGCACCTGAAGTAAAACAAGGAGACTTTACAGCAGAAGAAAACACAGATATTCCAGTGGATAAAGAGTATGTAGAAAGTGTTATCGATAGTGAAGATTCAGTCATTTTTGACGTTCGTTCTATAGAGGAGTTTAATGGTGAAAATGTCAGAGCAGAACGCGGAGGTCATATCCCATCTGCTGTTCATCTTGATTGGACAAATGCTTTACAAGATGGAGAAGTACCTTATTTGAAACCGGCTGAAGAGCTTGCAGCACAATATGAAAAACTAGGTGTAACAAAGGATAAGGAGATTATTCCTTATTGCCAGACAAACGTTCGTGGAGCACATGCATACTTTGTATTACGGTTAATGGGATATGAAAATGTACATCCATATGAAGGTTCATGGGCTGAATGGGGTAATGATCCGGATGTACCAATTGAAAACCCATCTGAAGCTTAAGAATAGGTAGGTGTTTGAAGTGGCGTATATGAAGGAAGATGTAAATCAACTTTCTAATCAAGAAGTAAAAGAGATATTTGAAGATAAACAATCCAAGCAAATTTTGGTGGATGTTAGAGAATATGAGGAATATGTTGATCAGCATATTCCGGGCATACCACTTGTTCCAATGAGCGAAATTGCGGAGAAAGTCGAGGATTTTAAAAAAGATGAATCCTATGTGTTCGTTTGCCGCAGTGGACGCAGGAGCCATGAAGTTTCGAGATTCTTTTTAGAAAATGGGTTTCAAAAAGTGGCTAATTATGATGGTGGTATGCTTAATTGGGATGGTCCAGTCGAAACTGGCGAAGAAAATATTGTGGATGATGTAAAAGACATCTATAAGGAGGGATAAACATGAGTTTATCTACGGAAGAACTGCAAAACCTAGAGGCAGATCATACAGTTGATGGGATCGGGGAGGTTTGCCCACATACGTTAAACTTAGCATTAGACGGATTGAAAAAAGCTAAGCCAGGTGAAGTGGTAGTAGAAGTAACCGATCACTCCATTGCAACCAAAACCATTCCAGCAGCAGTGAAAATGAGAAAAAATGCAGAACACCTTGGAACCATTTCTGAAGGTGGAGAATATAAAATCTTCTTGAAAAAATTAAAATAATCTTTGTGATGGAAGACTTGGCTGCAGGCCAGGTCTTTCCAAATTTTATGGACAAAAGGTGATAAATAAATGTTTACGATAGATATGTTTATTTTAGCAGCAGTCTTTGGGTTAGTGTATGGCTTTTTGCTGCAGAAGGCAGATTTTTGCTTTGTAGCATCCGTGCGTGATTTTGTTAGTGTGAAGGATTCACGGATTGGTAAAGGTGTATTAGTCCTAATGGCTACTGCCTTAATCGGTTGGGGACTAGTTTTAACATTTGGAGCAGCTTCGACTGATCAGGTTTGGACAGTGCCTTTTGGATTTTCGAATTTGATTGGCGGACTATTATTTGGTATTGGCATGACGATTGCAGGCAGCTGCGCATCAGGTGCTCTTTACCGTTCAGGAATGGGGTATGTACATTTCTGGATTGTGCTTGCAAGTATGATTGCTGGTAATCTATTATTTGCCTTTGTGTATAACCCTTGGGCGGAAAACTATTATTTTGAACCATTATTAATGGGAGATGGATATAGCTTATTTGAAACGAATTTGCCGTTCCTTTTATTGCCGTTATTGATCGTTGGTATTATGCTGTTTATAGTTATACGTCAGTTTGGTTGGAAAGGTTTTTGGGATGGTGTGAAAGGGTCTTTAACAGATTGGAGCCAAAACCCTCTAACTCAACAACATTGGGATGTTCGGTTTGTTGCCTTCCTCATGGGAATAACAGCAACGATTCAATTTGTGACATTTTCCAATATTAGTGTGACTGGCCCAGAAACAAGAATGGGCGGAATTGTATTAAGTGCCATATTCGGTGAAGAATTTATTTATAACAATGCTTATTTAAATCAAATGTTTGCGAATTATCCAGTAGTTGGACTTGGACCAGAAGAAGCGCTTGTTATTTTTATCATTGTTGGTGCATTTATTTCTTCATTATTAAGTAAAAGCTTTAAATTCCGTTTACCAAAAGCAAAACGATTGCCATCTGCTATTGGCGGTGGTTTGTTAATGGGAATTGCTTCTCGTATGGCGCCCGGTTGTAATATTGCAAATGTTATTGCAGGTGTAGGCGGACTTTCTATTGCTAGTTTCCTAGTGATTATTGGAATGGCTGTTGGGGTATTCATCGTCACAGCCTATGTATTTAAAATGCCTATTATGCTCTTTTATAAATTTGATGAAGACGAAGCAGCGTAATCATAGATAAATAGATTTGACGTAAATAAAGACATGGGAGTATATAATGCCCATGTCTTTTTTGGTTTCAGATTGAACCAATTTTGCGAACATATATGTAATATTTTCTCACAAAAAATAACGGTTATGAGCTTTTGTTACGAAAAAATATTGTTAGATATATTAACCAGTTAATGGATACAATCTTTTATATTCTTATAATGAGGTGTATAAGAATACAGGAGGTTGTTTAAATGAATAGTAATTATCAAGGGAATGTAAAAGTATTAGGTTTTACGACTTTAGCGTTTTTTATTACGTTTGTTGTGTGGTTCAATATGGCACCATTTATGACAACTTTGAAAAATCAATTTGGTCTTACGAATGATGAAGTGGCATTATTATTAGTAGCCAATGTGACCTTAACGATTCCAGCTCGTGTACTGATTGGAATGTTGGTCGATCGTTTCGGCCCGCGTCGAGTGTATGCAAGTTTACTCATTATTTTGAGTATTCCTTGTTTTGCATTTGCATTGGCTAATTCCTTTACTCAATTAATGATTTCTAGAATGTTATTAGCTGTCATTGGTGCAGGTTTTGTTGTCGGGATTCGCTTAGTATCAGAATGGTTTCCGCCTAAAAATGTTGGGTTTGCTGAAGGTATATATGGCGGCTGGGGGAATTTCGGTTCTGCAGCTGCTGCGATGACATTACCGACTTTAGCTGTTCTTTTTGGCGGAGATAATGGATGGAGATATGCTGTAGCGTTAACAGGACTTATTTGCTTAGTTTACGGATTTATCTTCATGCGTTTAGTGAAAGATACGCCAAAAGGGAAAGCATTTAAACGTCCGAAGAAAAGTGGAGCTTTAGAAGTGACAAGCTATAAAGGAATGATAGGGTTAATGTTCATGGGGATACCGATTTTCGGTATACTGGCTTTTCAAACCTATCGTTTATGGAGTTTGGATTTTATTAGTATGAGTGTATCAGTTATCATTTACCTGTCCTTAATTGCCCTTTTTGTCTATAATTTGTTGAAAATTTGGAATGTAAACAAGGATCATCTAAAAGAAGGTGTACCAGAAAAAGACAAGTATCCTTTTAAACAGGTAGCTATTCTTAATTTTGCTTATTTTTGTACATTTGGTTCAGAATTAGCAGTAGTTTCTATGTTACCGCAATTTTTTGAAGAAACATTTGCCTTAGGAATCGCACAAGCAGGTTTGATTGCCGGTAGTTTCGCATTTATGAACTTAATGTCAAGACCTAGTGGTGGATGGTTTAGTGATAAATTTGGAAGAAAGAAAACATTGATGATTTTTATGATTGGATTAGCAATAGGTTATGCAGGCATGGCCTTAATTGGATCAAGCTGGCCGCTTTGGGTTGCGGTCGTATTAACGATGTGTTGTTCTTTCTTCGTTCAAGCTGGAGAAGGTGCTGTATATGCTATGGTACCATTAGTAAAGAAAAGAGTAACAGGTCAAGTATCAGGTATGGTTGGAGCGTTTGGTAATGTAGGTGCCGTTACCTTTTTAACCGTATTCTCTATGGTTAGTCCTACTGCTTTCTTTATCATGATTGGTTTATCTGCAGTGGTATGCTTTTTCTGTATGTTCTTCTTAGAAGAGCCAGAAAAAGAAGCAGCTGTTCAAGAGGAAGAGGATGCAAACAAGAAAGTGGTATCTTTATAGAAGACTCCATTCTTGATTATTTTACTACAAAGTTGAACAAAACTACGACATAAGCCTTGAAAAAGCTCTGAATACCGCTCCAGAAATATACTTCGCTTTCCGGGGGCACGGCTTCAGCTTCCTCGGCAGCGTCCTTTGCTTCTGAGGAGGCTGAAGCGTTCCCCACGGCAAAGAAGACACTGCGAAAGCGACCAAAAGGGAGCTTGAGTAGATGTCGCACTTGTGCCCTTGGGTGAAAGTGAGTGTTTTTCCTCAGCGACGATTAAGCACTCTTCTTTAAACGAGGGGGAGCAAAATATTTATAAGTTACTGCGCAGTTTATGGATATTGTGTAATTAGATTATAGAAAGAAATGGATATGTTAAACTAGTTCCTCACAGAATCATTGTCTGTGAGGATTTTCTTACCATATTATATCGTGTTACAGATGAAGTGAATTCGACGTAGAAACCACGATTAGGAAGATAGATAAGTAGCAACTAACGTCTCTAACTTCGCCAAAGGTTCATCAATCGACGAGTTTTCTTTATGAGCACTATTCAAAAAATTTGTTCTTATACCTATTTCACTTAATATATTAAGACTATATAGTCATTTTTTAAGGTAGGGATAACAAAGTGAGAATTTATATTGCTCGTTAAAGTGATACACTTCGGTCATTTCAAAAAGTCAACAATAACCTTCATGATTTAATGTTATATAACTCGAATATAAAAGATCCAGATAGTGCTTTGAGCAAGGGATGAAAGTGGGGAAGCAAGTATAATCATATGAAGTTTTTTTATTTCCCTTAAGGGAGTGTAGATAATTGAAGTTTTCGGTGGTGTTAGATTCTGTTTTTGAAAATCAAGATATAGTCAAGAGCATGAGGGAATTAAGACAATTAGGTTTTCAAGCATTTGAATTTTGGAATTGGTGGGAAAAAGATTTAAAGGATATTCAGATAGAAAAACAATTATTACAACTTAAGGTAGCTGCTATTGCTACGAAGTTTATTAGCTTGACCGATCCAGCAAAGAGACAAGAATATGTAGAGGGATTAAGGCAAACGATAGCAGTTGCTAGGATGCTGGATTGTTCCATTATTGTTTCACAAGTCGGTCAGGAAATAGTAGGGATTACTCGTTACTTGCAGCATCAAAGTATTGTAGAAGGTTTGAAAACATGTGTACCTATGCTTAGAGAGTCTGGAATAAAGTTAGTCATTGAACCTCTCAATACAATAGTGGATCACCCAGGATATTACTTATATAGTGCTCAGGAAGGATTTCGGATTGTTGATGAAGTCAACAGCCCTTATGTTAAAATTCTTTACGATATTTACCACATGCAAATTATGGAAGGCAATATTATCTCTACTATCATGAACAATATTGATAAAATTGGACATTTTCATGTTGCTGGGGTGCCTGGTAGACATGAACCATATTTCGGTGAGTTGATTATATGAATATTTTTAGAGTGATTAAGGACACGGGATTTAATGGCTATGTTGGGCTAGAATATTCTCCACTTGAATTACCATGGATAGGGCTTTGGAGATTTCAAAATTGGTTTTATCGGGAAGGTTTATTATAAATTGTTTCGTATCCAAATCTGAAAGGAGTTGGATAAGTTGATGTTTAGAGTAAGAGTTGGAAGTAATAGTTTTCATATCGAAACCATTCGTGTAACCATTTGGAATGAATTTATCCATGAACAAACAGAGCCAGATATAGCTTCGATTTATCCTCAAGGTATTCATCATGCTATAGCTAAGGGGTTAAAGCCATACGGTTTCCATATTCAAACAGCAACTTTCGATCAACCAGCGCATGGGTTAACAGAAGAGGTACTGAATCAAACAGATGTATTAATCTGGTGGGGGCATATTGCTCATGAACAAGTGTCAGATAAAGTCGTTGAACAAGTGTATTATAGAGTATTAAATGGTATGGGATTGATTGTATTACATTCAGGACATTTTTCGAAGATATTTAAAAAATTGATGGGAACAACATGTAACTTAAAATGGAGAGAAAGTGATGATAAAGAGCGGCTATGGGTGGTAGACCCAGCTCATCCCATAACAGAAGGAATAGGGCCTTATATTGAGCTTGAAGAAGAGGAGATGTATGGAGAATACTTTGATATACCTGAGCCTGATCAGCTGATATTTATTGGTTGGTTTACAGGAGGGGAGGTGTTTCGGAGTGGATGCGCGTTTCATCGTCAACAAGGAAAAATCTTCTACTTCCAGCCAGGAGATCAAGAATACCCCACTTATTATAATGAAAAAATTATCAGAGTTATAGCGAATGCCGTACGGTGGGCTGCATCTCCACATGGTGAAGTGCCAGCTTTTGGATACTCTGAACCTTTGGAATAAGGGGTACTATGGTCCTTATATTATTGCTAAATAACTGCTTTTACCAAAATATATTTCTGTTTGATTTATATCTATTCTATATCTTTTTTGTCTCTACAGGATATTTTCTCAGCTATTTTATCTACAATCATTGCAATCGATGATGGATCATAAACGATATCGTATTCCTTCATATTTATTCGTAGAACTGGGCAAGCTTGAAATTGATTAATCCAATTATCGTACCGATTATACATTTCTTCCCAATAACTAACAGGAGTCTCTTGCTCCATCTTTCGGCCTCGCGTCTGGATACGTCTTAAAATATCATCAAAGGAACCTTCTAAGTAAATAAGTAAATCAGGATGCTGGAAATATGGTGTCATAACCATTGATTCAAATAGGCTGTAATAGGTTTGATAATCTATTTCTGTCATGGTTCCTGTTTCGTATTGCATCCGAGCAAAAATATCATGATCCTCATAGATAGATCTATCCTGTACAAACCCTCCGCCAGCTTCGTAAATTCGCTGCTGATTTTTAAAACGCTCTGACAAAAAGTATACCTGCAAATGAAAGCTCCATCTCTCAAAATTTTGATAGAATTTTTCCAAATATGGATTGTTATCGATTTCTTCTAAAGAGGTTCGAAAATGTAGAACCTCTGCTAATCGTTTCGCCAACGTTGTTTTACCAATTCCTACAGTGCCTGCAATAGCAATTACAGTATCTCGAGGAATAAGGTCAATTTTGTTCATCACAATCATCTCCTCATAGTTATCCTATCCAATATTTCCTATTAAAAAACATAGATACAATGCTGTTGTTTTAAGAAAAATAGGTAGTAAGAATTCTAGCTGTTATAATAAGTTAAAAATGAAACGGGAGGTATTTATTATGAGAAGTGAAAAAGAGATGATGAATCTGATCTTACTTTTTGCCAAGGAAGATGAACGAATTCGAGTAGTTGGCATGAATGGGTCCAGAGTAAATCAAAATGTACCAAGAGATGATTTTCAAGATTATGACATAGTGTATGTCGTAACAGACATGTTGTCATTTATTGAGGATGACAAATGGATCGATTATTTTGGTGAGCGTATTATATTACAAAAACCAGAGGCTATGTCTTTATATCCAGCGGAATTAGGCAATTGGTTTTCCTATTTAATGTTACTGGAGGACGATATTCGCCTGGATTTGATGCTCATTCCACTTGAAGAACTGGATTTTTATCTGAACGACGATTCATTAACAGAGATCTTATTGGATAAGGATCAGCGAGTAAACCAAACACTTAGTCCGTCAGACCGTGACTATCATGTAAAAAAACCTAGCAATACATGCTTTGATGATTGTTGCAATGAGTTTTGGTGGGTTTGTACATATGTTGCTAAAGGGTTATGCCGTAATGAGTTAATCTATGCAAATGATCATTTTGAAAAGATAGTACGTGAAGAGTTATTGCGTATGTTGGCATGGAAAGTAGGGATTGAAACGAATTTCAGTGTTAGCGTAGGAAAATCATATAAATACTTGGTTGAATTTGTAGACGAAAAAGTATGGGAACAAATCATATCTACATATAAACTGGATACGATTGCAGCATGTTGGCAGTCATTATTTACAGCACAACAATTATTTCGTGTGCTTTCTTCCAATGTTGCCAAGCAGCATGGGTATGCCTATCCCGAATATGATGAAATGGTGAGCAAATATATCAAAAAGCTTTATCAGAATCACAGTTAGCTATCATAATCCTATATGAACTCAACTATCAATGTTAAAACAAACTAAATCATCATTTTAAACCAAAAAAAGTGTTCATAGACTGATTGACAAAATGGGGGAAAGCGAATACAATGTATTTAAACGATTACGTTAATCGTTTACGTAATCGTTTAATAGATCGATGAAGCTATTGAAAAGTTGAAATAGCGGTGTTAACGCTTGCAATATTGCTACGTACAAGGGTTAACTGTACAGGGGCTAAAAACTAGCAAAATGATTTAGTATTGTTCATGAATCAAGAAATCACTAAGTAATACAAAAAGGTTATCGATGTCATAAATGTTTGACGATAAATAGCTATTTTTACCAATATGATGGATAGGAGTGTTAACGTTGACTGTTATGGGTTTAAAAGAAAATTCAAATTATTATACAGAAGAACATCGTCCAAGCTTTCATTTTACTCCTCAAAAAAATTGGATGAATGATCCAAATGGCTTGGTCTACTATAAAGGGGAGTATCACTTGTTTTATCAGTACCATCCTTTTGGTATGCAATGGGGTCCTATGCACTGGGGGCATGCAGTAAGTAATGATTTATTACATTGGAAGCATTTGCCGATAGCGCTAGAACCCGATGAGTTAGGGATGATTTTTTCTGGCAGCGTAATGGTTGATAAGAAGGATACAACAGGTTTTTTTGGTGGTGATGAGGGGTTAGTAGCTTTTTTTACACATCATTCAAAAGATGAAGTGCAGAGTCAAAGTATGGCTTATAGTAAAGATAATGGCAGAACATGGACGAAATATGAAGGAAACCCTATTATATCTAATCCAGGTATTAAAGATTTTCGTGATCCCAAAGTAGTCTGGCATGAGGGCTCTGATAAATGGGTGATGGTGCTTGCAGTTGGGGACAGAGTACAGTTTTATGGATCACAAAATTTAATAGATTGGGATTTATTAAGTGAGTTTGGCCAAGGAGAAGGAGCCCACGGCGGAGTGTGGGAGTGTCCTGATTTGTTTCCATTGAATGTAAATGGGGATACATCTAGAACAAAATGGGTTTTACAAGTAGATTTACAAGAGAAAGCGTATGCAGGTGGTTCAGGAGCACAATATTTAATAGGAAACTTTGATGGAAAGAAGTTCATCAATGATCAGTCACCTGACCATGTGAACTGGGTAGATTATGGAAAAGATTTTTATGCTGCACAATCTTTTTCAGATATCCCTTCAGAAGATGGTCGACGAATATGGTTAGCATGGATGAGTAATTGGCAATATGCAAATGATGTCCCAACAAACCCATGGCGAAGTGCGATGACTATACCGAGAGAAGTACGATTAGTGGAAGATGAAAAAGGTGACTTAAAACTGATCCAGCAGCCAGTCCGAGAATTGGATGAAATAAAAATGCATCAAAAGAATTTGTGTAACGTGAATGTGTCTCCTGAGGATAACCCAATAGAGTCACTTCAATACGATACCTGTGAAATCATTACACAGATGAAATCGATTGATGCAAAGGAATTCGGTTTTAAAATAAAACAAGGAGTAGATGAGGAAACTATGATTGGTTATTATGCTCAGGAGGAGGTTATATTTTTTAATAGAACCAAATCAGGCTCAAAAGTTGACTTCCATGAACAGTTTCCTACTAAACAACAGGTGCATTTACCTTTAAAAGATCAAACTCTTCAGTTAAGAATATTAGTTGACCGTTCTTCGGTTGAAGTGTTTGTAAATGATGGAGAAGTTGTACTCACTAATCTTATACTCCCATCTAAAACGAGTAATAACATGGGTTTCTTTGTAAAAAATGGTAATGTGCAAATTTCAGAATTGTCTATTTGTGAGATAGAGAGTGTGTGGAATTAAATATAAGAAACAAGGACACGATTGTCCACATCATTATAGGCAATCGTTTGCTTAAGGTATTCAAAGGAAAATGATAGGGTGGAAATATATGTAATTGATTCGTAATAGGTGGATTACTATTAGTTATAGGTATAGCGTTTATTATCGTAACCAATTATAGATCTATAAAACATAGTTATTTTCATTTCTACAATAAGCTAACCCTCATTATGGACATTTGTTCATAGTGAGGGTTAGCTTTATTTTTTTAAGATACCTATGACTCATTTATTACTAATGGAGGAATTTTATAGACTTTAAGTCCTGTTATATAAAAGGAAAAATATAGATTTATTTACTCATTTTTGAAAATCTTATAAAACGTTTTCCAAAAAGTGTCAACGTTTTCGAATGTTTGTGCAATCGGTTGTATAGGTAATAGGGACCTCTTGTTAGAGCATTAAATGGTAGATTGTAAAGATTCGAAATTGTCTGTAAAATCAAACTTGTCTTGCGCAAGACAAATTTATCCAAGAGAAAGGTGATACTATGAAGAAACTTAGTCAAACAATGATAGTTTCTGTAATGATTATAGCAATGATCATTACAATGGCTCCTATCACTTCTTTGGCAGTGGATAAACCGCATCCGGAAATTCCACTAAACAAAGAAAATTTTGAAGAGCCCTTAATTGTGCAAGATATTAAAGAATTAGAAAATGGTGTAAAACTGGATTTGGGCGCAGATCACGATGGGTATATTTACTTGTTGGATAACGATATTGCTCAAATAGCAGTTGTCGAAAAGGGAGAAGAAGTTGAATATTCACGAGGAATTGCAAAGAAAGAATGGGAAACACCTTCATTCAAAACAACAGACAAAGAGAATACATACCAACTAGATACTGACGAGATCTCTGTTGTTATTAATAAAGAACCTTACGGTGTGAAATTCTTAGATGAGAATGGCAACCTCATTAATGAGGACTATACTGGATTCGATTCATCTGCTGGTTATGAAGATGGGAAACCGTATGTATTCAGAGAAACAACAAATGATGAAGCATTCTATGGCTTTGGTGAGCAAACCGGATTGGAGCTAAATAAACGTGGGAAAAGCATGGGTATGTGGAATACGGATAACTATGCTTACTCTAAAGATTCAAAATATGTTTATGTGTCTATTCCGTTTTTTATGGGCTTGAAAGACGAAAAAGCATACGGTATTTTCTTTGACAACTCGCATCGTTCCTATTATGAAATGGCTAGTGAGAGCGATGATTACTACTATTTCTATGCCGATGGCGGACAGTTAAATTACTATTTTATTTATGGGCCTGAAATCAGCAATGTAGTGGATCAATATACAGAAATCACAGGTAAATATGAGCTTCCTGCAGAGTGGACAATGGGTCTGCATCAAAGTAAGTGGGAATACACTGCTGACGAAATTTTAGAAGTAGCTCAAACATACCGTGATAAAAATATTCCGTTAGATGTAATGCACTTTGATATCGACTATATGCAAGAATATCGATTGTTTACATGGTCAGAAGAGTACAAACAAGCATTGGATCAATTAAAGTCTATGGAAGGATTTCATGCGATTGCTATTAATGACCCAGCGGTGAAAAAAGAAGAAGGCTACTTTATGTATGATGAAGGAACAGAAAATGATTATTGGGCAAAAAATGCTGATGGAACTCCATTTGTAGGTCCAGTATGGCCTGGAGATTCTATGTTCCCAGACTTCTCAAAAGAAGAAGTAAGAGACTGGTGGGCTGATAAGCATAGCATTCTGTTTGATGCAGGAATCGATGGTATTTGGAATGATATGAATGAGCCTGCAGTGTTTGAAGCAGAATCTTACTGGACCATGCCATTAGATTCGTATTTTGGTTCAGAAGATAATAAAATCTTACACGAAGAATATCACAATTTATTCGGGCATGACGAAGCAGAAGCAACATATAATGCATTTGAAATGCACAAGCCTAATGAGCGTCCGTTTGTTTTAACACGTGATATGTACGCTGGTACTCAACGTTATTCTGCTCTTTGGACGGGTGATAACGTGAGTAATTGGGAGCACCTAGAAATGACTCTTCCAATGAACATGAACATCGGTTTATCCGGGGTTCCAATGGTCGGTGGAGATATCGGCGGTTTTGCCGGTCGTCCTGATGCAGAATTGTTCGCACGTTGGATCCAAATCGGCGCCTTTTCTCCTTTTGCACGTATCCATTACGACAGTGATTCAAAGGCTGAAGTTAAACAAGGACAAGAACCTTGGGCATTCGGTCAGGAAGTAGAAGATATTAGCCGTAAATATATTGAAATGCGTTATCAGCTAATGCCTTATTTGTATAATGCGATGCAAGAGGCGACTGAAACAGGTAAACCCGTTCAGCAGCCACTTGTCTACCATTTCCAAGAAGATAAAAACACATATGATATTCATAAGCAATTCATGTTTGGTGACAGTATCATGGTAGCTCCAGTTTTAGAAGAAGGTGCTACATCTGTTGATGTGTACTTGCCAAAAGGCGAAACGTGGGTAGACTTCTGGACTGGAAAAGAATACGAAGGAAATCAAACGATAACACAACAAGCGGAATTAGATCACACGCCTATCTTTATCAAAAAGGACTCTATCATTCCAACACGTGAAGTACAGCAATACACTGGGGAAAAACCACTTAAAAATCTAGTGTTAGACACATACTTGAATGATAGTGCTACTTATTCATTCTATGAAGATGATAGTCAATCACTAGATTATAAGAATGGTGAATACAATGTGACAAACTTTACAGTGAACAAACAAAATAAAAACATCATCACATTTGAACAACAAAAAGAAGTACAAAATTACGGAGATTCAGATATAGCATCTTACACATTAAAACTGAACCAAGTAGAAGAGCCACGAAAAGTTCAGGCAGCTTCTGCTAAGTACAAACAAGTGGATAGCAAAGATGACGTGAAAGATACAAAAGAAACATATTATTATGACCAAGCAGAAAGTACGTTATATGTTAACATTCCGGAAGACGAAGAACGTAAAGTACAACTTTTCTTCAATGGGAAAAAATAAATAGTTAAGTTATAGTTTTATGAATTTTTATCTATGATTTGAATAGATGCCTGATACAGCAGGTGTCTGTTTAAATCAAAAAGGGAGGAGAATCACATGAAAAAGAAAGTATTAGCAGGTTTATTAACGATTCCATTACTATTTAGTACTCAAACCAGCATTCTTGCTGAAGGCAAAGCACCAATAAAGCAAGATAAAATAGTTCAGACAGAAAATGATGTATTTTATGAAATATTAGTCCGATCATTTGCTGATTCAGATGGAGATGGTGTAGGAGATTTGCGCGGAGTTGCAGAAAAATTGGATTATATTGAAGATTTAGGTGCGACTGCTATTTGGTTAATGCCAATTACTCCTTCCCCAACTTATCATAAATATGATACAACAGATTACTATTCTATCGATCCAGAATATGGTGACATCGAAGATTTTCAATATTTAGTTGAAGAGGCTGATAAGCGCGGTATTGATGTTATTATGGATTTTGTTGTGAATCATACAAGCATAGAGCACCCATGGTTCCAGCAAGCGATGGATCCAGATAGTGAATATCGTGACTATTATATTTGGGCAGATGAAAATACGGATACTAATGAAAAAGGCCCGTGGGATCAACAGATGTGGCATGAGGCAGAAAGTGGCGATCACTATTTAGCACATTTTTATGACACACTACCATCTGTTATTCCAGACTTGAATTTTTATAATAATGAAGTGCAAGACGAAATTATTAATGCTGCAAAACATTGGATGGATCTAGGAGTTGATGGCTTCCGTCTGGATGCTGCACCTCATATCTACTGGCCGGGCGATGGTGTACATTATGATCATGAAGCGAACGTTCAATGGTGGAAAAAATTCGAAACAGAATTACAAAAGGTAGATCCAGATGTTTATTTAGTAGGGGAGATTTGGCAGGATAAAGAAGTAGTTGCTTCTTACTATGAGGGAATGGAATCCGCATTTAACTTTGATCTTGGTGATGCAATCATGGAGTCTGTTCAAACGGGAGAAAATCATGATATCGCTGAACTTCAAGAAGAAGTACTTGCGCTTTATAATAAGAAAAGAGAAGGTGGGGCAACAGACGCTGTCTTTTTAAATAACCATGATGAAGTGCGTACGATGACCCAATTTGAGGGAAATGAAAAGAAGGCTAAATTAGCAGCATCTATCTTAATGACTTTATCAGGTAATCCGTATATTTACTATGGTGAAGAGCTTGGTATGGTAGGAGATAAAACTAGCAGATCAAATAAATTTGGTGATAATCCTGACATCTATATTCGAGAACCATTTAAGTGGGAAGTAGAAGATGACGAATATTTAACAAATTGGATGGAACCAATATATAACACTGGTGAGACAGCAGTAACGGTAGAGGAGCAAATCAACGACCCGAATTCTATGTTAGGTCATTACCGTGATCTGATTGAAGTACGTAAATCTAGTAAAGCACTGATGAATGGTGAGATTGAAGCCGTTGAAACAGGCAATGAAAAAGTACTAGCATATAAACGTGTTGATGAAGAGGAAACGAATCTAGTTGTACACAACTTAAGCAAGGAAACGGTTAAGGTCAGCTTAACTTTGGACGATATGAGAAAAGTAAATATTGTGTATGCGACAGACAAAGTCAAACGCAATCATGGTAAAAAGCGAATTAACCTTACCCTTCCAGCACAATCCAGTGCGATTTTAGAATAAGCTTTCTTCAAATAAGCAAAAAGTCAGATGGCTTTTTGCTTATTTATTTATCGTCCTTAAAATAAAAAAGATAATGATGCAAATGGGAAGTGAATTTATGTGGAAAAAAGAAATATTTCTTTCTTTTTACGTATTGGGGAGTCTTCTTATATTTTCCATAGGATGTACACCTAATGAACCAAATGAATCAGATGGAAAAGTTAGTTTGTTAGAAATTACAAAGGATAAAGCTGCATATTCACCAGGCGAAGCTGTTACTTTTCGTTTAACCTTAAATAAAGAAGTAATTGGCCAAAACATTTTTGTTCGTTATAAACATTTAAATGACGTGATTCAGGAGGAGAAAATAGAGTTAACTGGTGACCAAGAGATTACGTGGGAATGGCAGCCACCTAATAAAGATTTTCAAGGGTATATGGTGGAAATTGTTTTAACTGATGGTGAGGAAATAACCAATCAACTTAATATGGGAGTAGATGTTTCTTCGGATTGGAGCAAATTTCCGAGATATGGGTACTTGGCAAATTTTCAGACGATCAATGAACAAGAACAGCAAAGAATTATAGAAAAGTTAAATCGATTCCATATAAATGGGATTCAATTTTATGATTGGCAAGATAGACATGATCATCCTTTGAAAATGGAAAATGGAGAAGTTGCTTCAACATGGCAGGACATTGCCAACAGAGAAGTTTCTAAGCAAACAATAGAAAACTATATTGAAATGGCTCATGAAAAAAATATGAAGGCAATGAATTACAATCTATTATTCGGTGCTAATGAGAACTATGAGGTAAAAGGGGTGAGCAGAGAATGGGGGATATTTAAAGATCCTAATCAGAATGAACAAGATAAGCACCCATTACCAGAGGAATGGAAAAGCAACATTTATTTATTTGATCCCTCTAATTTAAAGTGGCAGAGGTTTCTATTTGAAAAGGAACAAGAGGTATTTAACCAGTTAAATTTCGATGGCTGGCACGTTGACCAGCTTGGTCATCGAGGAGACGTGTGGAATAAGGACGGAGAAAAAGTAGACTTATGGGAAACTTATCCCACTTTTTTAAAAAAAGCGAAGGATAAATTGGATGTAGACTTAGTAATGAATGCTGTATCACAGTATGGCCAGGCTGAAATTGCCCAATCGCCTGTAAACTTTTTATATACAGAAACATGGGAGCATCCGTATTATCAAGACCTAAAGCAAATAGTCGACGAGAATAAACGACTAAGTGACGGCAGGCTTCAAACTGTATTAGCAGCCTATATGAACTATGATCTTGCTGATTCTCCAGGAGAATTTAACACTCCTGGTGTATTGTTTACGGATGCGGTTATTTTTGCTTCCGGAGGTGCTCACATAGAACTTGGGGAAAATTTGCTAGCTAAAGAGTATTTTCCAAATAAGAACTTAAATATCTCTAAAGAATTAAATGAACAACTTATTAGTTATTATGATTTTTCTGTAGCCTATCAAAATCTTCTACGTGATGAATCGGTAGAAATAGACAAAGAGGTTCTGTCTAAAGAGAACCTGTCCATAACCAAACACCCAGAGATAGGTTCTATTTGGAACTTTAACAAAAAAGTAGATAATAAAGAGATTCTACATTTTATTAATTTTACAAACGCCACTTCATTAGAGTGGAGAGACCAAATGGGGGAACAAACAGAACCTAGATGGCTGGAAGATATCAGCATAACAGTTGATACGGATAAAAGAGTAGATAAAATCTGGGTAGCTTCACCAGATATTGATCATGGTTCTGCTATTCCACTAGATTTCGAGCAATTAGATAACCGAGTTACCTTCAGGTTACCATCATTAAAATATTGGGACATGGTTGTTCTTGAGTACAAATCTTAACTATTTGAATAGATGAACGTAAGTAAGGAGAAGAATTAAATAGATTACCCCATGATCTATGAATTTCCTCTCCTTAGTTTATCTTGCTAAATAGTGAATATCCCCCTTCTTGAATAATGTTAATTTTGAACGACTTATCATGAAAAACCTATCATGATAAGTGCTGGTAATTTTATAATTTGGAGGATTTATTTTACTTATGTCACTTTTGAATAGTGACATTACCTGTATAACATTGTATTTACATACATAATTTTCAACCCTATAATGAAAACGTATTCAAAAAAGGGCCCTTTCATAAAAAAATTTAAAGGAGGAACAATTAGTGAGAAAAATAAATCTTTGGTTTTCAGCAATTGTTATGTTTATGTTATTCACTTTAATGGCATGTTCATCAGGTGAAGATGAACAGGTAGATGTGTCAAGTGGAGATGATGAAAACATTAATCCAGATGTACAAGAGCCAGCACCATTTGACGGATGGGTAGAAGGTTTACCACAAATCACGGCACCTGAAGGATATGATTGGAAACAATTTGAAGGTGTAGAGTTAAACTTTATCTCAGAAAATACTCCTCCTTCCTCTGCTATTGCAGCCAATATTGATTTATTTGAAGAAGTTACTGGAATTAAGGTCAATATTGAGCAAACAGATTTAGCAACAGTGGTAGAAAAGGCTGGTCTTGATTTCAATGCACAATCTGCCAAATATCATTTAGTATATGCAGATCCATATCAAATTCTAGCAAAGCAATCCGATCATTTCTTTGATTTAAATCAATTTATTGATGAACCAACTGTTCCTCAAATTCCTGGAGGCTTAGAGGATTTTCCAGCTTCCCAATTAGAAGCAGCTGGTTATATGGGCGATAAAGAGGAATTGTACACATTACCATATGATAACCCAACAATGGTTTTAGCCTATCGAAAAGATGTTTTTGAAAAATATAAAGATCAATTTGAAGAAGAGATGGGATATGACTGGACACCAGATGAGGACATGACTTGGGATGAATACTATGAAATAGCAAAATGGATCACCGAAAAAGCAGAAGAAGGTGTTATTACAGAAGTAGAATATGGTACAGGTCATCAAGCAAAACAACATGATTCCTTAATGAATGACTTTAGTAACATATTAGCAGCGAACGGTGGCGATTATTTTGAAAAAGGAGACTTAGGCAGCATTGGTTCAATGGATCCAGGAGCATCTGCAATGGACTCAGAAGTTGCAGTAGAATCCGCTGAATTTTATAACAAATTATTAGAAGTAGCAGATCCAGGAAGCTTGTCTTGGGATTGGTCCGGAGTAGCAGAAGGGTTTGCTTCGGGTAATATTGCTATGATTCCGGAATGGCATGAATTTAGTGCCATGTTCGAAGATGAAAGCAGCTCGAATATCGCAGGAGATGTAGCTTGGACAACATTACCAAAAGGGAAAGAAAGAAAAGCGCATATGTACGGTGGCACAGGAATTGGTATTAATAAATATGCGAGTGAAGAAGAAATTAAAGCAGCATGGTTATTCATCGTTTGGTCTACTTCTCCACAAGCACAATACATGATTTTAAAATCAGATGAAGGTGGTTCTACACCAACTCGTAATTCTGTTTATGAGTTAGAAGATGTACAAAAAGGGATGCAACCTGGCACACCGGAATCTGAGGAGATGCCAAACTTATTAGCGATGGAAGCTACATTGAAAGCATGGGAGCCTGAATATGCATATATGCGTCCGAAGATTCCGCAATGGCCGCAAGTTGATACGTTCATATTTACAGAACTGTCGAAAATGTTAGCCGGACAACAAACCCCAGAAGAAGCAGTAAATGAAATCGCAGAGCAAACCAATCGTTTAACAAATAAATAAAAAGGTTGTCTCAAAGCCAAGTTTGTAGATGAATGAAATGTTCAGCAACTGGAATATGCGAGACTCCTGCGGGAAAGCGAGTATATTCCAGTTGCGTATACAGTGAGCGGACTTGAAGACCAGCTCACCTTATAAAAGGAAAGGTGGTGTAAATATTGCAGATTAATGCGGAAAAATCATGGAGCAAAAATACAGACCATCATGTTAAAAAAAAACGAAGGAAGTTTAGCACAGAGTTTTGGATGTTGATTCCTTCGATGGTTCTATTAGCTATTATTAGCATTTTCCCATTTCTATATCTTATCTATGCCAGTTTTATGGATTTTACGATCTCATTTCAACGACCGGAATTTATTGGACTAGGAAACTGGATATATGTTTTATCTGACTCTCTTTTTTGGAGTTCATGGGGACGCACCATTTTATATGTCGGAGTTGGTTTAGGACTGCAATTGCTTATTGGTGTGGGGATGGCATTAGCTATTTATCATTTACCAAAAGGTAAAAATATTGTTGTAACACTGTGGATGATTCCTGTTTTCGTAGCCCCAGTTGTGGCTGGTTTACTAGGACGGTATTTGCTAAATTCCACATATGGTTTATATGATTGGTTTTTTAGTTTGCTAGGTATGGAAACCCAAATTTTAGGAGATACAATGACCTCAATGCCTGCAATCATTTTAATGGATGTTTGGGAGTGGACACCTCTTATTACTTTAATTGTATTAGCAGGGTTAAATTCACTTTCATCAGAGCCCTTAGAGGCAGCCGATGTGGATGGAGCAAATTATTTACAAAAGCTAACCTACGTCATTTTACCATTGATAGCAAAAACGATTGTAGTGGCTTTGTTAGTTAGATCAATGGATATTTTACGATTTGTTGATAAGATTAAAATTGCTACAGAAGGTGGTCCAGCTGATTCTACCAAAGTAGCTGGCTATTATTTAATGGAAGTTGCTTTTAAGTTTCAAGATTTCGGAGCAGGTTCTGTCTTAGGGATAACGATGTTAATTGTGACAATTTTCTTAGGACAGTTTTTTGTGAAATTCATGATGGATAAACAATAAAGGGTATGATTGTTTGGTGAAAAGGAAGGAGGACAATAAAAATGGCAAGGAAAAAACGAAATAATAAAAAGCTGTTAACACAAATGGCTTTATATTTCATTGTTTTTCTAGGTCTTACATGGGCGTTGGTACCAATCATTTGGATGGTTTTATCATCTTTAAAGACACAAGCAGGTATGTTTGCCATGCCGCCAAAAATCTTTTTTGAACCGAACTTTGACACATTTAAATATATGTTCTCAGAAGACGGTGGGTTTTTAAATTATCTTAGAAACAGTGTGGTAGCTTCTGTTACCTCCACCGTGATCTCACTCGTACTCGGGGCACTAGGTGGATATGCTTTAGCAAGAGGCAGGTTCAAACAAACGAAGCATATTGCATTTTGGATTATTAGTACAAGAATGGCCCCAATTCCGGCCGTGATGTTACCACTTTATTTGCTTTTCACACAATTAAATTTAGTTGGAACCATGACCGGTCTCATTTTTGCTTACACGACATTTAATTTACCATTTGCCTTATGGATGATGATGATCTTTTTTAAAGAAGTTCCAGAAGCACTTGAAGAAGCGGCTATGATTGATGGATGCAGTAAGTTTCAAGCCTTCTTGAAAATTGCTGTCCCAACGGCAACAACAGGTCTTGTAGCTACTGGCATCTTATGCTTAATGTTTGCATGGAACGACTTTATGTTTGCTTCTATTTTCTCAGGGCATAGTACACAAACGATACCCGTTGCTGCTTCGATGTTAATAACTCAACAAGGGATAGCTTGGGGGCAAGCGATGGCAACAGGTACAGTAATTATAACACCAATGGTTGTAGCAGGTTTAGCCGTAAGAAAATACCTAGTGCAAGGACTTTCGATGGGCGCTGTTAAATAAAACATTTTATTGAGGAGGAATTAGATTGACACATTTAACAGACATACCAAAAACAATGCAGGCTGCTGTCATGAATAAAACATTTGACATTGAAATAAAGGAATTACCTGTTCCGGAAATTGCAGAAGATGAAGTCTTAATTAAAGTAATGGCCGTTGGCATATGCGGTTCAGATATCCACTATTATGAGCATGGTAAAATTGGCCCATATGTAGTAGAAAAACCTATCATTTTAGGGCATGAATGTGCTGGATTTGTAGTGGAAAAGGGAGACAGAGTCACAGATTTAGAGATTGGAGATCGTGTTGCGATCGAGCCTGGTGTTACTTGTGGGAAGTGTAAGCATTGCAAAGCAGGCCGCTATAATTTATGTCCAAAGGTAGAATTTCTAGCAACTCCTCCAATTGATGGTGCATTTGTACAATACTTTAAGCATAGACAAGATTTCGTTTATAAAATTCCCGATCATTTAAGTTTTGAGGAAGGGGCGTTTAACGAACCTTTTTCAGTTGGTATCCATGCTGCAAACCGTACGAAATTAGAGCCAGGTTCTACTGTTGCAATCATGGGGATGGGGCCAGTAGGTTTAACAGCCGTAGCAGCAGTGAAAGCATTTGGAGCTAAAGAAGTAATCGTGACAGATTTAGCACCTATCAGACTAGAAGCAGCGAAAAAAATGGGAGCAGATCATGTAATTAATGTGTTAGAAGAAAATCCGGATGATAGAATACAAGAATTAACAAATGGAGAAGGCGTTGATGTTGCATTTGAAACAGCAGGTAATCCCAAAGCGCTGCAATCGGCATTAGCATCGGTTAAAAGAGGAGGTAAAATGGCGATTATTGGACTGCCGCCACAAAGTGACATTGCCATGAATGTTCCAGCGATTGCTGATAATGAAATTGATATTTCTGGTATTTTCCGATACGTAAACACTTATCCTAAGGGAATTGATTTTCTATCGTCTAAAATAGCGAATATGCATGACTTAATTACGGATCGCTTTGAATTAAAAGACACACAAGAAGCGATGGAAAAGGCTCGTACCAATAAAGAAGAAAGTATTAAGATTATGGTCTATCCCAATGGTTTTATTGGAGATGAGGATTAATATGACGATAGAGTTCGGTATTTCAACTGGTTTTGCGATTAAGCGCTGGGCTGACCCGAAGGAGTGGGCAAAAGTGGTAAAAGAGGAGCTGGGTTTAGAGCATGTACAATTCTCTTTTGATCAGTTTGACCCAAGAGCGAAGGAACAAAGTGTAGAATCTTATTGTTATCGTGTACAAAACGAATGTGAAAAACACGGTATAACCATTCAATCTACCTTTGCTGGACTTTCCATTTATGCACACAATCTATTATATCATCCCCTAGTAGAAGGTAGAATGGATGGTGCCGACTGGTTTGCACATGCTTTTCATATGACAAAATTATTAGGGGTACAAACAACAGGTGGCCCAATTGGCGGAATGGATGTTGCTACTTTTCACGATTCACAAAAAAGTGATTATGTGCAACAGCATAGTACAGAGTTACTGATTTACTTACTCACAATTGCCAAGCAAAAGTATGGAATAGAAGCATTTTACTGGGAGCCAACCCCAGTTGAGCGAGAGAGTACTTTAACGATAGAAGAAACCGAAAAATTTGTGGAGGATATTAATCAGAAGCTAAACGGTCGAGGGGCAAGACTTTCGCTTTGTTTTGATATAGGTCACACCACCAATCCGAAACTGGATGACAACAATCGAAATCCACTACATTGGATAGAGACATTGGATGATAAAATCGACATGATCCATTTGCAGCAAACAGATGGTTATTTGGATCGTCATTATCCATTTACAGAAAAATATAACCGGGATGGTATGATTCGTGGAGAAGAGGTATTACAAACAGTAAAGAAAAATACTACCGAACGTTTATACTTAGAAATAGGTCATGCCTTTGAAGAAGATGATCAACAGGTGTTAAATGATCTAATAGAAAGTGTGGAGTATTGGAAGAATACGATGAAAAGAATGGGGTGTTCTTACTGATGGTGAAGATGGATCAACGTGTTGAAATTGTAGATGAAGCAAAAAAAGCTTTTCTATCTGTTAATGAAAAAGATATAGAGGAGTTTGCAAAACATATTCAACAAGCAAGGAAAATTTTTATATATGGATTAGGCAGAGAGCGTCTTATGTTACAAGCCTTTGCAATGCGTTTGATGCATTTAGGTTTTGAGGTGCATATGGTAGGAGATGTGACGACACCCAAAATAACGGAAGAGGATTTATTTATTACGAGTTCTGGCACTGGATATTTATCAACTGTAAAAGCTCTTTTAAATGTTGTAAAAGAAAGCAAAGCAGAGGTTGTTTATATGACGGCAGATAAGGATTCTCCTCTTACTGAATTTGCATCACAAATGATTGTCATTCAAGCTCAAACAATGAAAGATGCTATTGATAGCCGCCAATCTCTTCAACCTATGGGGGCTGTGTTTGAGCAAGCTCAATTATTCTTGTTTGAATGGCTGATTATTTGGTTAAAAGATAAAGTTAACATTTCAGACGAAACAATGGAACAATATCATACGAATTTAGAGTAAAGGAGTGTTTGTTACAAAATGAAAGCGTTAGTCATAGAAAAACCATATGAAGCAAGTGTGAAAGAAGTTTCTTATCCCAATCCTGGTCATGGGGAAGTAACGATTAAGGTGGAGAATATAGGTGTTTGTGGTACAGATGTGCATATTTTCAAAGGTGAATTTCTATCTCCTTATCCGATTATTCCTGGTCATGAGTTCTCAGGTACAATATATGAAATAGGAGAAGGAGTTACTGCTTTTGAAAAGGGGGATCGTGTTACAGCAGACCCATCTTTATTTTGTGGTAAGTGTGAATACTGTTTAACAAACCGTGGTAATCATTGTCTGAATTGGGGAGCTTTAGGGAATACAGTGGATGGAAGTATGGCGGAATATGTTAAAGTTCCAGTAGATAATGTGATTAAAATTCCAGATACCATGAGTTTTCAAGAAGCGGCTTTTATCGAACCAATGGCTTGTGTGGTACATGGCATGAATCGGTTACAGCTCAATGTTGGGGACAGAGTATTGTTATTTGGTGCGGGTGCTATGGGTCAACAGCTCGTTCAATCCTTGAAGATGTCTGGGGCTTCTGAATTGGTTATTGTCGATATTGCACAGGAAAAATTGGACCTTGCATTAAAATGGGGAGCAACTAAAGGAGTATTAAGTGAAAACTTGGAATCAGAAATGAAAAATTATCCAAATGGTTTTGATGTTGTGGTAGATGCGACGGGAATTCCGTCAGTTATTGAAACAGCCATTGACTATTTAGGTCCATATGGGAAATATTTGCAATTCGGTGTAACACCAGACGATGCTAAAATTACGGTCAACCCCTTTAAACTCTATCATAAAGATTGGACATTACTTGGATCAATGGCGATAAACCATACTTTTTTACCTGCTTATCATTGGGTAAAGGAAGGTCGGATTCAGGTCAATCACCTGATTTCAAAAGAAATCTCTTTAGAGGATACGGTGAGTTTTCTCAAAGAGAGAAGAGATCCGAATTTATTGAAAGTACAAATTAAAATTTGATGAAAAGGTGATTTCTTTACCTCTCCTTGCTATGATAGATATATAGCAATAAGGAGGTCAACCTATGAATCTACCAACCTTTACACATAGGCAAAAGCTAGTGATTGAATTGTTATTTCATGCTGATCGTCTCATATCTTATCAAGAACTCGCAGAAGAGTTAAATGTAAGTAAACGAACAATTCAACGTGAAATGAATCAATTAAAGAAACAGTTAAAGCCATTCTATATAAAGATGAAAAGTAAAGCAGGTGCTGGAATAGAGCTTGTTGGAAATACAAATGATAAACAACAGCTTCAACAGTATCTAAATCAGCAAAAAATGAAATCGCATTATAGCATTACAGATAGAAGAGATGGAATAACTTACGATTTAATTGTCTCCAAGGAACCTATCAAACAATATGCATTAAGTAAACAATATGATGTAACAGAGGCAACCATTGCAACAGATCTGGAGTTTATAGATAAAAAGTTGCGCAAAGATGAAATCATTCTATTCAAAAGGCCAGGAATAGGTATTTATGTAAAAGCTTCTGAGCAGCAAAGAAGACATTACTTATCAAAATTACTCCATAAGGATGTTCCTTTTGAGGAATGGCTGCAATTATTTCATGGGGTAAATAAAGAAGATGGTGCAAGTTCGTTGATGGATAATATGATTTACACCCGATTATTAAAAATAGCTAGCAATAATGACATAAATACAATAGAACGTATCGTCCGTCAAACGCTTCAACAACATACAAACATTGAATTATCAGATAAAAATTATGTTAATTTAATTGTTCATATTCTGCTAACCGTAGAAAGAGTGAAAGCTGGTAATTTCGTGGAGGACAACAGTTTATCTTTTTCCCTGCAAGAAGATTTAGTTTTCTATCAATTAGCGGATCACATTGTAGAAAGCCTAGAAGAACAATTTGATATACCGATTCCTAAGATAGAAAAAGAATATATTGCTCTACATTTAGCTGGAGCCCGAGTATCTAAATCCAATTTAGTGACAACGAGTAATGAGGAACTCACATGGATTGAATTAACGGATTTATTTATTAACGAAACGGAAAGGCATCTGCAATCCTCTTTACAAGGAGATGAAGTATTACGTGAAGGCTTGATTGCTCATTTTGCTTCAGCTTTTAACCGGTTGAAATATGGATTACAAATTCATAATCCTATGATAGATAGGATAAAAACCAAATACCAAGACGTATTTAAATCATGCTCAAATGCATGTGCTTTTCTCGAGAAAAGATTAAATATTAATATTCCTGAAAGTGAAGTCGGTTACTTAACAATGCATGTAGGGGCATCTAAATTAAGAGAAGAAGAGGAAATGGTGCAGCATTATCATGTACTCGTTGTTTGTGCCAGCGGATTTGGCACATCAACCTACTTGGCTTCTAATATTAAAAAAGCTATGCCGCAATTAATAGTCAAAGAAATTGTATCATTGCATCAACTCCAATCGATGCCAGAAAATAGTTTAGATGTGGATTTTATTATTTCAACTATTTCCCTTTCAGAAGAAGTAAGCAGTCTTAAAGTAGTAGTTGTCAGCCCTTTTTTAACAGAAGAAGATAAAGAAAATATAAAAAAACATATGGTTCAGTTAGAAAAAAATACTTATCCCAAAACTAACACCAAAAGTAGTGTGAATATATTAGCAAGATATGGAGCAGCAATGGTTGAAATATTAGACCATTTATATATCACTCCTGTTACAGCAACTAAGAATGTTGGTTTGTCAGATTTTGTTAATTTGGTAGGGAACCATGCACTAGTCTGTAACAAAGATTTGTTAATAGACGATTTATCTTTTCGTGAGAAATTAGGTGGATTCGTTTTAGATGGTGTGGCCATGATTCATGCCAAAACAGATGGGGTAAAAGGCTTATTTGCAGGAGTTTTTTGTTTAGAAAAGCCAACGAATTGGGTGGATGACACTGGACAAGATCAATTTATTCAGACAGCCTTAATATTAGCAACTCCTAAAGATGTTACGACAGAGTATAAAAAAATGATTAGTGAAATTAGCGCTTCATTAGCAGATGAAGAATTTATTCAAGTTCTTCATTCGCGAAAGGATCCCTTAATAAGAGAAGTCATCGAATCTATATTATCAACCGCATATGAGAAAAGAGCTAGAGAGGTTATGAAAGGTTATCAAACATGAAAAAAATAGGACAAATAGTAAGTGCGATGATCGCTCAAAATATCCTAGTCATCATTTTAGTAGGGGTTATCCGTGAGATTTTCGGTGTGTATGGATGGTGGTATAATCATCAGATATTATTACTAGTTAACCCTATTTATAACACTTTACTACCTGTGCTCATCGCATATACTGGCGGAAGATTATTAAGTGGACAAAGAGGTGGAGTGGTAGCATCTGTTATTACATTTGCACTTACGCTTGCTAGTTCAGCCCCAGCTATTTTAGGGGCAATGGTGATAGGGCCTTTAGCAGGTTGGCTTGTCAAATATACAGATGATTATATAAAAAGGAGGCTGCCGCTTACAGGTTATGAATTATTAATAAGTAATATTATTCTAGCCGTTCCTACTATTATTCTTACGATTGTATCTTTTTTGTATATTGGTCAAATTTTCGCAACAGGGGTAGAATGGACGATTCAATTATTAGAAAATATTATCTATTCTCCTTATTTACCTCTAGCATCTTTGATAATAGAGCCAGCTAAAGTATTTTTCTTTAATAATATTTTGAATTATGGTGTTTTCGGTACTTTGGGTATTCATCAAGCAAAAGAATTAGGGAAATCCATCTTCTTTCTTTTAGAAGCTAACCCCGGGCCAGGATTAGGTGTACTATTAGCGTATTGGTTAAAGACAACTGGCGATAAGCAAAAAGGGGTAAAACTAGCTTCTTTTATTCATTTTTTTGGTGGGATTCATGAAGTATATTTTCCATATGTATTATTGACCCCTAAACTGCTCATCTCTGTGATGCTAGGTGGAATGACGGGCATATATTTTTTTCAGTATTTTCACGTTGGTTTAGCATCTATTGCCTCTCCTGGCAGTATTATCTTTTTTATTGGATTAGCACCTAGAGAGGATATGATTTATATTGTCATAGGTGTTTTGATGTCAGCCTTTGTTTCCTTTGTGACAAGTATATTCTTAATCAAAGATACGGAGTTCTCTCCATCTACAGATGATAATAGGAGTGCTGTGCTTGGATTCAATAGACTGCAGACAATGGATCGGATACCTTTGGATTCGGAGGATGAAGCAGATCCGCTTCTACGAAAAACAGTCGGTAATCCAAAGCCTCCCATAAATAAAATTGTTTTTGTATGTGAAGCAGGGCTAGGATCTAGTGCAATGGGAGCGAGACTTTTACAAAAGAAGTTGGATCAAGAAGGGTTGAGTATAGAGGTCGAAAATGCTTCTATTAGTGAAATACCAGAAGATGCAAATCTTATTATTTGCCATCAACAGTTAGAAAAAGGAGTTAAAGAGAATGCGAAAACAGAAAGGATAGTACCTCTCCAATCTTTTACGAACCGAGAAGTGTATGATCAACTCGTTTGTAATATAAAGGATGGTAAAATGTAAGACAGTAAGTACAAGCGTACTTACTGTCTTTTTTCTTCACAATCTCTAACCCAATTAGAAAAGTTGCCTGCCTCCATCGGTTTACTAAAATAATAGCCTTGTAGAATATCGCAATCGTGTTTTTTTAGAAACTCTACTTGCTCTTTAGTTTCTACGCCCTCCGCAATTAATTGCTTTTTTAAATGCTTACCTAATAAAATAATGGTAGAGACAATATCTTGGTCATCTGTACTGTTCGAGATGTCTTGAACAAAAGATTGGTCTATTTTTAAGTGATCAATTGGGAATCTTTTTAAATAGTTTAAAGAGCTGTAGCCTGTGCCAAAATCGTCCATCGCAATTTGGATGCCAAGGTTTTTTAATTCCTTTAAGATCATGATGGTTGTATCAGCATTCATGGCGATCGATTCGGTTATCTCCATTTTAATAGACTCAGGGTTAACCCCAGTTTTATCTATGATTTGGCGTATTTTTGGGACGAAGTCTGTTTGATAAAATTGTCGAATTGAAATATTAATGGATACTGTCAAATGAGTAAGTCCTTTTTTATGCCACTTGACTAGTTGGAAACATGCTTCTTCCAATACCCATTCACCGATATCCACAATTAACCCACTTTCCTCCGCTAGAGGGATAAAGGTTGTTGGTGGTATAGGACCATACTTTTTATTATTCCAGCGAAGCAGGGCCTCTGCTCCAAAAACTTGATCGTTCTTTGCGTCAATTAATGGTTGATACATGATATGAAATTCTTTCTCTTTAATAGCTTTTCTTAAATGAGACTCTAATTCTATATCGCTTCGTATGGTGTTTTCTAATGAATCTTCATAAAATTGGAAAGATCCGGTACCTCTATACTTCATATAATACATGGCATTATCTGCTTTTTTAATTAATGTTTTACAATCTATTCCGTCCTTCGGATAAAGGCTAACTCCAATACTTGGTGTTACGACAATGTCGATCCCGTTTAATTGATAGGGTAATGATAATGTCTGCTTAAGTTGATTCGCTATGTCTGTCGTTAATGATAAATTGGTATTTTCCAATAATATGGTGAATTCATCTCCGCCATATCGAAAAGGTGTCACTTTGGATGACGAGAACGAAGAAAGGCGCTTAGCAAGTTTTTTTAATAACAAATCCCCCATATTATGACCAAGAGAATCGTTAATCGCTTTAAAACGATTTAAATCAAGAAAGAATAAGGCAAACATCGAATCATTCTGTTTCGCCCTTTTAATGATTTGCTCCATCTCTTCATAAAAAAAGTGCTGATTTGGCAATCCTGTTGCATAGTCATGGTATGCCATATAGTTTAATTTCTCTTCAAATATTTTTTTCTCGCTGATGTCTTTTCCAATACAATGAACCCCGGTTACTTCTCCATCAATAATGATTGGAATCACGGTTACATGCAGATAAACTCGTTCTTTTTTTCTATTAAATATGCATGTTTCATATTGTATAGCTGTGCCATTACCTACTTTTTTATACTCATTGATTGTGAAGTCATGCAGTTCAGGGACAATATAAGGTAAAAAATGAGTTCCAGTTAATTCTTTCGCTTGATATCCCATTAATTCTTCTGTTGCTTTATTAACATCTATAAAATTTCCTTCTAAGTCTAAAGTTAAAACCATGTCAACATTATGGTCAAAAATAGAACGGTAGCGCTGCTCGTTCTCTTGTAATTGCTTGGACATTTCTTTCTCATTGGTGATATCCCTAGCAATACCAATGACTCCAGTAATATGATCATTTTTATGAATAGGAACAGCTGTTACATTTATTGAAACGATCTGTTTATTCTTATCTAAAACCCGGCTTTCGACTTGAACAGTGTCGTTATGTATGACTTGACGAAAGTATTGTTTTACTGAATCAATATCCTCGGGATAAACAATGTCAAGAAAATGCATATTTAAAAATTCACTTTTTTTATACCCTAACAACTGTTCCAAAGCAGGATTGGCGTTAGTAAAATATCCTTCACGATTCATCATAAAAATAATATCTGGATTATAGTCAAAAAGTGATATTAACTCTTTGTTGGTTTGTTCTAATAAATCCTCCGTTTTCCTTTTACAGGTAATATCATAAATGATATTAATAATGTAATGATGGTCATCAGACAATGGTAATCGTTGCGCCTTAACCATACTTGGAAATGTCCGACCCCTTTTCGTTACCTGTAAGGACTCAAATTCGCACATGTTACTTTCAACTATAGAATGGAAATCTAGGGATACTCGACTTAGATAATTTTCATCTACAAGGTCATATGGTGACATCTTTACTAATTCATTGCGGCTATATTCAGTTAGTGTCTCCGCTTGTTTATTTGCTTCGACTATTTGAAATGCATTGACATCTTTCATTTTTAATACAATAACCGCTTCTGGAATAGAATTTATAATAGAATATATATTATTGTTAGAAAGTGCTGAGTGAAAATGTGTCTTCACAAAATGCCCCCTTGAGTACAACGATGTATGTCTATTGAACTATAAAATTATTACCCTTTCATTATAACGGTAAACTTCGAATTTTTTGTCTGTTATTTTATGTATATTTTAGATGAAGAAATAATAGACAGAGATCTAATAAAAATTCATTCCCAAAGAAAGAATGGACTATTCGTCATTCTGCTGGGGAATGGGAATGAATGTGGGACAGGTATGCCAGACAAAGTGTTTGGCGATATATCTAGAGTTATCGAATTTTGATAGCTATAGAGTCTGTTTGAGAAGGAAAATCATCGTACGATCCCTCAGGGAAAATAAAGGTCCAAGGCATACTTGTATTAGCTTGTAATCTTAGACGCCCTTCTTGAAAGGAATGATGAGCTATTTCGAATTTATCGTAACAAATGCTGATTTCCATGTTGCTTAGATTAATGGATTGATCTGTAAAATTGTGAATCAGCATGGTTGCTAACAAATCTCTTCGATGATTAAGGGCAAAACGAATCGGGTACATATCTATGCTTTTTTGTTCTGGATTTGAACTGGTCTTTTTAAATAGCTGCTGGATTTGTAATTTATCGTTCGCACTAATCGTATATTCCCACTTTTTTTCAAAAACTAATCTTTGCATATATACACCTCTTACTTTCAAATTGTCCAGTTACTAGTTAATGTCGTCTGTAATCAAAAATAACTTATTTTCTTTTACCTATTATGCCATAAAAGAAGATATTCAAAATATCTTCTGTAAGAGGTAATAAGTATTTTGCTACTTCCTTTTTTTGTGTATAATCTTTTAACATTTGAATATAAAACATGATGGCTTCTTCTGAAAGATCAGGATAAATAAATCCTTTTTCTTTTCCTTCATTGATTAATTGTTGAAAAAAAGGGATCGATTTTTCTTGATACATTTTTTCTAGGTAGGATGATCCATCTTTAAAATCGGTCATGATGTAATCATAAACCTCCTCATGTATGTGTTGTGCGATATCCTTTTGATTAAAAATAATTTTTTCTATCTTCTCTGAAAACGAAATGTTGCTGTCTAATATATCTTGGTATTCTTGATAGGATTTTTCAATATAGTTGATGACTGCTTGTTGTATAAGGTTATCCTTACTATCAAAATAGTTGTAGATCGTGACTTGAGATACATTTGCTTTTTCTGCAATCTCAGCAATAGACACTTTTTTTATACCGTATTTTAAAAAAAGTTGAAAGGTAGCTTCTAATATATTTTTCTTTTTCCATTCTCTTCTTCGTTGAAAACCATCCATAATGTTCACCTCTTCTTTATCACGGTGAACAATGGTCCGTAAGACCACCACTTCAAGACTTAGCATAATGAAAGAAGTAGAAGTGGGGGGAACGGACGCTAGCACCCTGATAAGTTTCGCTAACCATCAGTGGGGCTGAAGAAAACCCGCACATGGAGGTCTTTCTTTATTTTAAGAGAAATTTTGAAATATAACAATAAATTAATTTCAAAAAATATTGATTTCCAATATAAACCTGTATATTATGAAATATATAACTTTAAATATTTCAAAAATTGTTAAAGGAGGTTTTAATCATGAGCATTGTTCAAGTAAATAATCTCCAGAAAAGGTTTGGATCATTCACTGCTTTGAATGGGGTTGATTTAGAAGTGAAACAGGGGGAAGTGTTTGGATTTATTGGCCCTAACGGGGCAGGGAAGTCTACAACAATTCGTATTTTGTTAGGAATACTGCAAGCAACATCAGGTTCTGCTACCATTTTTGGAAAAGATGTTTGGAAGAATGCGGTGGAGATTCACAAACAGGTTGCTTATGTGCCAGGTGATGTTCACCTATGGGAAAACCTAACCGGTGGGGAAGTGATTGATGTCTTTTTGAAATTAAGAGGAAAAATCAATCAAGATAAACGCAAAGAAATGATGGAACGGTTTCAACTTGATCCGCGCAAAAAATGTGGAACGTATTCAAAAGGGAACAGACAAAAAGTCGCATTAATTGCTGCTTTTGCCTCGGACGCTGATTTATTTATTTTGGATGAACCGACTTCGGGACTTGACCCTTTGATGGAACAAGTTTTCCAAGAAAGTGTGTTGGAAGCAAAAGAACAAGGGAAAAGTATTTTGTTATCCAGTCATATTTTATCAGAAGTGGAAAAGCTTTGTGATAGAGTTGGGATTATCCGACAAGGAGAAATGATTGAAACAGGAACATTGGATGAGCTACGACACTTAACACGTACTAATCTCAAAGTAGTAACTAAAGAACCAATAGAGGATTTATCCAGATTACGTGGTGTGCATGATGTAAAGACGGAAGACAGGGAATATTCCTTTCAAGTAGATGGCGAGCATTTATCTGAAGTGATGGCGTTCATTACCCGTTTTGAAGTGCAAAAGTTAGAGAGTGTGCCGCCTACTTTAGAAGACTTATTTATGCGTCATTATAAAAATGAACAGGTTTGGGAATGAGGTGATCACATGTTATTTTTCCAATTGAATCGTCTTCTAGCTTTAAAATGGAGACAGAACCGTTTATCAAATCTCATTTGGTCTGTTTCATTAGTTGCGATCACGCTTTTAACTGCGGTATCTATTACGGGATTGTATCAAACTGATCAAGAACGGCAAGCAGTTGCAGAGACAATGAAAAACCCCGCAATGATAGCGATGGTTGGTCCTGTTTATGGATCAGATCATTATACAAATGGTGCTATGATGGCACATGAGATGTTATTATTTACGGCGATAGTATTTGCTATTATGAGTATTTTAATGGTAACAAAACTAACGAGAACAGAAGAAGAGGATGGCAAGTTAGAGTTAATCAGATCATTGCCAGTTGGCCGGTTAGCCCCATTAACCACAGCCTTTATAATGGTTAGTGTTTTAAATGTTGTGATTGGATTACTAATTGGTTTGGGATTAATTTCCTTAAATTTGGAAGGAATGGGTGTTGAAGGATCTTTATTATATGGATTGACATTGGCAAGTACAGGATTAATTTTTATCGCTATTACAGCCGTTTTTGCTCAACTAACGGAAACAGCACGTGGAGCTCTTGGTTTCACTTTTTCGTTTATGCTTATTGCCTATTTCATGCGTGCTATTGGAGATGTGAGCAGTGAGGCAATAAGCCTCATGTCGCCGTTAGGTTTAGTGTTAAGAACAGAAGTCTATGTCTCCAATCATTGGTGGCCAGTATTTACCTCAATCATTATATACTTAGCTCTGTTATTTCTTGCGTTCTTTTTAAATAATATTCGTGATGTCGGTGCAGGATTTTTGACATCCAAACCTGGTAAGCAAAAAGCTTCTATATTTTTGCGTTCTACGATAGGACTTCATTTAAGGCTGCAGCGAACGGCTATGATATCATGGATGATTGGAATGTTTGCATTAGGCATTTCTTATGGCTCTGTGTTCGGAGATTTAGAGTCTTTTATTGAAAATAATGATATGCTGAAACAGATGTTTGGAAATAACCCTGAATATACTTTAACGGAACAATTTGTTACGAAGTTGATGGTGGTATTAACGATCATCGCAACAGTACCAGCACTTTTATTTTTTTTGAAAATAAGAGGAGAAGAAAAGAAACAGCGTACTGAGAATTTGTTGACACGAAGTATATCAAGGTTCTATTTGCTTGCTGTTAATTTTACGATAGGAATCATAACGGCAGCGGCAGCCTTGTTTTTAGCCATATATGGACTTTGGGTTAGTGCGGCTGCAGTAATGGAGGATGCAATTCCTCTTAGCAATTTATTAAAAGCAGGCATGGCATATTTACCTGCGATGTGGCTGCTAGTGGTTATCGCAACCTTGTTATTTGGCTGCTTGCCAAGATGGACTCCGTTGGTTTGGGCCTATTTAGTCTTTTCTTTTTTTACCGTTTATTTAGGAGGATTACTAGATTTACCAGAATGGATTTCCAATATCTCCAGCTTTGCTCATATCCCTCAGCTCCCAGTTGATGAATTTATCTGGATGCCAATTATTATTTTAATGATCCTTAATTTGATTGGTGCTGTAATTGGATTTGTCGGATATCGCAAAAGAGATAGTTTAGGATAAAACTGTTTTATAAAAAGAATGCTGCCTTTTAAAACAAACCTTTTTGCGTAATATCTATATAATACGCAGTAACTTTAGCATGACTTTCTGCCATACTGCCCAAGCTGAGTGCAAAGAATCGCTTCGGCAAGATACTTCGCTTTCCGCGGACACGGCCTCAGCCAGGGGACTACTTGAAATAACATCTGTGCTCCCTTGCACCGAGGAAGCCTACTACGAAGCTTTACTAGAAGACACAGGTGCATCCTGCGGGGTCTTCGGACACGTGTTGTTTCCGCAGGAGTCTACGTATCTTGCCTACGCTATTAGTGAGGTTCTAATTTTTGAAAGAATAAAACTTGTGAAATCAGTTTTCCATGGAGCTCCTCTCACTCAAATAGAAAATCACAAAAAGCTGCGGAAAAATGCGACACTCCTGGGGGAACAGCGCGAGCTGAAGATCCCGCAGGCAGCGGATTTCTGCCGAGGAAGCTGAAGCCGTGCCGCGTGCCTAGCAAGCCGTTCATTGCTAATTGGTGAAAGT
>NZ_WIXM01000015.1 GCF_010993965.1 Gracilibacillus sp. YIM 98692
GTAAGGTGAAACACCCTGAAACCCGAAGACAAGAAGGCACTATTTAATTCCTGTTTTCTACTCTACCGTGGAAAGCGAAGTATCTTGCCGAAGCGATTCTTTGCACTTAGCTTCGGAAGAGTGGTAGAAAGCCATGCTACAGTTATTGCGTCGTATATGGATATGGTGCAAAAGAGTATTTTTAAAAAAGCCAATCTTTTGGAAAACAGCCTAACGATTATTTGGAAGAGAGATTGCCAGATGACAATTACTTGAACTTTTGGTACATTATATAAACAGGTGTTAGGACTTAAGTTTCAAAAGCTTCTCTGCAAGTTAATCAAGCATTAAAGGACGTTCCTATTTATGTATAAAATTATATCCTGGATGTTGGTTGTGGTTTGGATGGTATTTATTTTTTACCTTTCTCATCAGCCAGCTGTTGACTCTAATCAATTAAGTACAAATGTTACAGAGGAAATTATCGAAAAGGTCGAAAAAGTGAGACAAGATAATAATTGGAATATACCTGAAATGAATCATATTGTAAGGAAGTATGCACATTTTCTCGTTTATTTCGTATTAGGAATATTAGTGATGCATGCTTATAATAGCAGTGGATTTTCCAAAAGGAAAGCTACTGTTGCAGCTTTTATTACTTGTTTGGGATATGCTATATCAGATGAATTTCACCAGCGTTTTATTGATGGAAGAGGATCGCAAGTAATGGATGTGATTATTGATAGTGGTGGAGCTATTATCGGAATCATAGTATGGTTTTTCTTATATAAAATAATAAAACGATCTGGCAGAATTCCTGATTAATAGTCATCTATTATTTTTATTGTATCCTGTAACATAATGGAAATGGCAGTAAATAGAATGATATAATAATAGAATAGTT
Organism: Gracilibacillus sp. YIM 98692; assembly: GCF_010993965.1. Classification (GTDB taxonomy): domain Bacteria; phylum Bacillota; class Bacilli; order Bacillales; family Amphibacillaceae; genus Gracilibacillus. The sequence continues at coordinate 884 of NZ_WIXM01000015.1, forward strand.
TCATGGCAGAAGGATGGGGTGTATGGATTTACTTTATAACTTGTTTCAAATTTCTTTGAAATCAGGCGAAGAAATAATGTCGGTATATGACAAAGAATTTGAGGTAGAATTGAAACCAGATAATTCTCCAGTAACAGCAGCAGATAAACGAGCACATCAGATAATTACGAAGGGGCTTGAAGAACGAGATAAATCTATCCCCATAATCAGTGAGGAAGGGGAGATTTCCCCTTATCAGGAACGGAAAGATTGGGGACAATTTTGGCTAGTCGATCCACTAGATGGGACAAAAAATTTTGTGAAAAGAAATGGAGAATTTACAGTTAACATTGCACTAATTAATGACTGTTATCCAATATTAGGTGCTATCTATGCTCCAGCTTTTGATATATTTTATTTTGGACAAGAGGGAAAAGGAGCTTATAAATTGGAGAATGCTTCTCAATATAGTGAGTCCATAAAAAGTACAGAAGAATTAATCGAAAAAAGTATTTGTTTACCAGAAAAAAATAATCGAACAAAAATGAGAGTAGTCGCGAGTCGTTCCTATCTATCTCCTGAAACCAAGGCATTTATGAATCGTTTTGAAAAGGAAGTGGAAGTTGTATCCTCAGGCAGCTCTTTGAAATTTTGCTTAGTAGCGGAAGGACAAGCAGATTATTATCCTCGTTATGCCCCTACAATGGAATGGGATACAGGAGCTGGACAAGCGATTGTGGAAGCGGCAGGGGGTAAAGTTACAAAGCATTCCAACGGCCAAAGGTTTCGTTACAATCGTGAAAATATGAAAAATGAATGGTTTTTAGTTGAAAGACTATAAAGGAAGACAAGTATACGAAAAAGCCTATCCTCAATACTATAAAGGATAGGCTTTTAAATTTTTCTTTATATTATCCTATTTTTTTTAAAAATAGTTCTTCGCTTTTTTCGTTTGATGTTAGGCCGCTTATGATTCCCATTATGACGAAAGCAGCTAATGAACTAAAGAACATTGCTATAAAAATATTTTCGATGACGTTTAGAGATGTAAAGACAACATATAAGGTAGCGCCTGTGACTAGTGCTGCGATTGCGCCGTAGTTATTAGCACGTTTCCAGAAATAACCCAATGTAATCGGTGCGATAATTCCAGAGATAATTGCTGAAAAGCTGAATTGAATTAAGAATGCTAAAGACTCTGGTCTTTCTAATGAGAAATATAGAGACAATAGACCAACAACGATAAGAGAGCCTTTTGCAACTTTTAACGATTGACGTTCTAGTTGCTTTTCTCCTATTTTTTTGGAAGAAACAATAGGTGCTAGAACACGATAAAAGTCATTTCCGATACTTGTTGTGATCCCTAGGTATAGACTGTCTGTACTAGATAGAATCGCTGAGATAATCCCTACAATCATGATCGCTGCGATGAAGCTTGGGAACGCATCGATAATATAAGCAGGAATAGCAGCGTCAGCACTTTCTAATGTTGGGAATAATACACGTGCTGCAAGTCCGCCAAGTACCATTAATGTAGCAATGACAAAAAGTACTAATCCTGCAGATAAAGTAAATGGTGCAAGATCTTCTTCTGTTTCAATCGATAATACTTTATTTAATAAGTGCGGCATTAAGATAAAACTAAACAGTAAAAATTGTACAGCCATAATGGCTAGGACACTATTATATGGACCACTGTCAGCTACTGCAGCCGTTAAATTTGGATCAATCGCAGCTAACTTGTCTGTTAACTCACCAAATACATTGAAGCCACCGCCGATTGTCCAAAAGAAAGAGACAACAATAAAGATAGAAGTAATTGCCATAAGAATCCCTTGGATCCCATCTGTAATCATTTGGGCGAATGCGCCGCCAAGTCCAATGTAAAGAATGGTAATCGTAACACCGATGATAATACCCCAAACATATGGAATGTTAAGCACTGTTTCAAAGATAGTAGCTAGTCCAACATTTTGACCAACAATATAATAAACATTAAATAAGATCAATAAAGAAACGAGTACTTGAAGTGCTTTAGAGTTATATCTTCTTCCAAGCCATTCTGGTAACGTAGAAACGCGGCCAAATTTTTTCCCATAACGCCAAAAGGTTTTTGCAAAAAGTAACAGTCCAACCCATGAAACACCAAAGCATCCAAGCGTGTACCATAGTACAGCTGTTCCATATTCATAAGCTAAACCTGGTACCCCGATAAATAAATTCGCACTGGCATAGGAAGCGGCAAAACTTGCGCCGACAAGCCATGGGCTAACCTTTCCACGTGCTGTCGCAAATCCATTCATAGATTGACTATGAGCTCTTCCTTTCTTTCCAATCCAAGTAACTACCCCAAAATAGATGGCTAATAATATAATAACGGTCCAAAGTAATACACCAGAACTAGTAATCATGATTTATTGTTCCCCTTTCTTCTTTTTGTATATATTGACCCATAAAGTCAGTCCAACCAACCAAAATAAAGCAATCGCGAGAAAATAAGTAAGAATCATTGCGTTTCCTCCTTTGTGAAAAATGGTAATGTATGGTTCTCAATAACCTCAAATGACACTTTTACTTTCATCTTGTAAGCTAAATCTTCTTCCTTCACCAATAAATGTGTTAAGAGAGATGGCCCCTCTTCCAACTCGACGATTCCCACAACGTAAGGTGTTCGATCTTGCCAAGCTGGATGCCCTGCCCGATGAATCACACTCCAAGTTTTTAATGATCCACTACCAGATGCTTCTTTCCAAGTTAAATCATCAGAAAGGCAGTGAGGACAGTGTTCTCGGGGATAAAAGACCCACTCTTGACAACTATTACATTGTTGAATCGATAACTTTCCAGCTGCGACACTGTCCCAAAATGGTTTGCTCACAGGTGTTATCGTTGGTCCTGGTAAAGAAATGTTCTGTAAGGAACTCATCTTTCACCTCCTAACACAAGCGCCGTTGTTTCACTTAACGTAGCTCCGTTTCCGGTAACAAGTGCTTGTTTTGCATTTGGTATTTGTCGGTTTCCGCCGTCACCACGTAACTGAACAACCGCTTCAACGACATGAGACATCCCGCCAGCTAAGTCAGCTTGCCCAAAGCCTAATTGACCTCCGTGTGTGTTTAAAGGATAGTCTCCATCATGGCCAAAGCTGTGGTTTTTCACAAATTCCCCGAATTCGCCAGGCTTACAAAGACCTGTACTTTCAAGAGTTGTGGCAACAACACTTGTATAACAGTCATATAAAGACAGCAGATCGATGTCCTCGATATAAGTTTCAGCCTGTTTCAACGCATGAGGGATTGAGTAGCTAAACGGAAGTGCGTCGATGTCCGGCGCTTGGCTGACTGCACGGTGTGTGATTTTTTCACCAGCACCTTTTAGGTATACGGGTTTCTTGTTTGATTTTTTGGCTTTTTCTTCTGATGTCACGACAACGGCTGCTCCTCCAGCAACAGGCATGACGATTTCTAGCAAATGAAGCGGATCTGATATGACCGGTGATTGCAAAATATCTTTCACTTCTAATGGCTTGCCGTAAAAGATTGCATTTGGATTTAACTGAGCATTTTTTCTTGCCCAATAAGCAATTTCTGCAAATTCTTCTTGTGTCGATCCGTGTTTTTCCATATGCTGTCGTTTTAATAGAGCATAGGAGGTGTTGGCTCCCGAAGCTCCGAATGGAACATCAAACTCACGGATCGGGTTACGGTTTGGCGAACGTAACGCTTCTCCTTTTTCATTTTTGTTTGCTAGTACACAAACAACCGTTTCACACATTCCTGCTTGAATTGCTGCAGCTGCTCTCCAAATCATCCCAGGCCCAGTCGCTCCTCCAAGATCAACTGTATTGGACATGGTTGGATTTATGCCTAAGTATTCAGAAACCGTTGCTGGTACATGCTGCGGTGTTTCCCCAACTTGAGGACCGACAAGAAGGCCATCAATTTCTTCTTTAGAAATCCCAGCATCTTGAATTGCTAATCGAGTAGCTTCAGCAATTAAACCTAATGTTGTTTTTCCTTCTGAATAGCGTACAGGTTTTAATTCACCGATACCAATAATGGCACCTTGTAATCTATTACTCATTAAAAATACTCCTTTTCTGACAGGCGAGAGAATGATTGTAAGCTAGATGGATTCTTCAAGGAAGCTTTATTTTTCACTTCATCTCCTAAAGCTGCCGTTTTCGCAGCACCTTCTACTTTTTTATCATTAATCGTATGCGGAATATCTTCCACCTGATAGATTCTCTTAGGCACATGTCTTGGAGACGCTTTTGAACGAATTTGCTTTCGGATGTACGCTGCTAATTCTTCATTAAGATCATCTGTCACCAGACATAACACAATTTCTTCGTCGTTATCCTTTGGCAGACCAAATACGATGGAATCTTTAATTTTTTCTATTTGTTCGATAATTCTGTAAATTTCGGCTGTACCAATTCGAACACCACCAGGATTTAATGTTGTATCTGCACGTCCATAAATAATAAAGGCTTCATCAATTGTTTGTTCAGCAAAATCGCCGTGTGTCCAAATTCCCGGTCTTTTGGAAAAGTAGTTATTTCTATATCGTTGATCTCCACCTTCTCCAAAAAAGGTGAGAGGCATGCTTGGGAATGGCTGGGTACACACTAAGTCTCCTTTTTCCTCATAGACAGATGCACCTCGTTCGTCTAATACATCAACAGCCATTCCTAATGCCTTACAAGCAATTTCTCCACTTTTGACTGGATGTACTGGAGATCCCATGACAAAGCAACCAATAATTTCGGTTCCACCCGAAATGGAAGCTAGGTGCAGATCTTTTTTCACCGTTTGATAAATCCAATTGTACTGTTCTGGTACAAGTGGTGCACCACAAGATAAAATACTCTTTAACGATGATAGATCATGTGATTTTTGTAATTCGACACCTGCTTTCATTAATGTCTCCAAATATTTAGGACTCGTGCCAAAGTGAGTAAGTCCAATTTCGTCAGCAATATCCCAAAGATGAGTTAAAGAATCTGAGCGAACAGGAGAACCATCATACAATAGAATGGCTGCTTCACTAGCTAAGCCTGATACAAGCCAAGGATACATCATCCACGCAGTGTTGGTGTACCAAAATAGTACATCATCTTTGTGGACATCACTATGCAGTTGATGTTCTTTTACGTGCTGTAGTAGTGTTCCTCCGACAGAATGCACAATTGCTTTTGGTAATCCCGTTGTTCCAGATGTGTATAAAATATATAAAGGATGATTAAAAGATACTGGTTGAAAATCTGGTTCCAACGCTTCATTGTCACAAAGTGTTTCCCAACTACATGTTTTGACCTGTACGTCTGCTAATTCCCCTGATAATGTCACAACTGCTGATAGACTATCAATCGCCTCGGTTGTTTCTTTAATTTTGTCCGCAATATTGAATGGCTTTTCTTTATACTGATAGGACAATTGTGAAATTAATACTTTTGGTTTTACTTGCCCGATTCGATCAATGATTCCTTTTGCTCCGAAGTCAGGAGAGCATGAAGTCCATACTGCACCTAAGGAAACTGTTGCAATTAAAGCAACTAATCCATCTACACTATTGATCGTAACGCCAGCAACACGGTCTCCTTCTTTTAAGCCTAGACTTTTTAGACCTGCCTGAGCCTTTGCTACTAATATCTTTAGCTCCCTTAAGGTGATCGAACGTCTAACACCATTTTCATCAGCTTCATATGCAACGATACGGTCAAGGGACCCTCGTAATAGATTTTCTGCAAAATTCAACTTAGCTTCCGGAAACCATGTAGCATCAGGCATGGATGAGCCAGGGGTGAAGATACGTTCTCCTTTTTCCCCGATAATTCCGGCATAGTCCCATACTGCTGACCAAAATTCAGGTAGATGTGAAATCGACCATCGATGTAACCGTTCATATGGAAATAACGGCTGGTTATTGAAATCAGCAAAAGCTTTTATATGAGATTGTTGAATCTGTTTTTCGGTAGGTTCCCAAAGGTATGGAGAACGCTTGGTTATCGTTTGTGCACTCATCAAAAACTCATCCTTTCATTATGTCTTCGGAACTTCAAGTAGGATAGCTATTCCTTGGCCGCCACCGCCACATAAACTAGCAATCCCTTTGCCGCCTCCACGTCTTCTTAATTCATGGGCGAGCGTTAATACGAGACGGAAGCCAGTTCCACCTAATGGATGACCGATAGCGATCGCACCTCCATTAACGTTCACTCGACTGTAATCTATATCTAAATCTCTGCAGCTAGCTATGGCCACACTGGCAAAGGCTTCATTTATCTCAAATAAATCGATATCTTCTATTGATAAGTTGTGTTTTTTTAGTAGACGCTTGATTGCTTGGGAAGGTTTGGTTTGCAAACTAGCATCTGGTCCTGCTACCTCTGACCAATCAATAATTTCTGCTAACGGTAATTGTCCAATTTCTTTTGCTTTTTCTTCCGTAGTGACAATACCCACACTAGCTCCATCTGTCATTTGTGATGCATTCCCTGCTGTGATTGTTCCATTATTACCAAAGGCAGGGGAGAGACTAGCTAATTTTTCTTCGGTTGTACTACTTCGAATGCCCTCGTCTTGATCTAAAAAGTTTGCAATCGGTGCAATTTCTGAATCGAATCGTCCATTGGCTTGCGCTTGTGCTGCTCTCTGTTGAGAAAGTGCGGCGTATTGATCTTGATCTTGGCGACTGATATCAAATGTACGGTTTTTTTCATCAGTCAGCTCTCCCATGGATTGATCAGTAAGGGAACACCATAAACCGTCGTGTAATAAGGTATCCGTTAATGGAGAATGACCAATCCCACTATTCATCCGAACATTTGCAACATGCGGTGCATTAGTCATAGAATCAAATCCACCGACAATATATAAGTCTCCTTCTTTTAACAGAAGACGGCGAGAAGCATCTGTAATGGTTGCAATACCGCCCAAGCAAACATTATTTAATGTAATCGCAGGAATAGATGTATCGACTCCAGCTTGGAAAGCTGCTTGTCTTGCTGGGTTCTGACCTGATCCTGCTTGAATAACTTGTGCAAGAAGAACTCCATCTGCATTTTTAGCTTGCGGATTTCTTTCTAGTAATGCTGTTAGAGCTTTAGTACCAAGCTCTGTCGCAGACAACTTCGCTAATGCTCCTTTCCATTTTCCGAAAGGAGTTCTTATTCCGTCTAACAGAACTATTTTCATCATTAAGTCCCCTTTTATCATGTAAAAAATCCCTCTTCCAGTAAGAAGAGGGATTTAAATTTATTTCACTCTTCTTATCATTCAGGAAGACCTCCTGCAGGAATTAGCACCTTATTAAGCAAAACTGCTTAATGGTTGCCGGGCATCATTGGGCCAGTCCCTCCGCCTCTCTGGATAAGATAATCATTATTTCTAATATTTAATTGTCTACAATCATAGCAAGCTATTAACCTTATGTCAATAGACTTAAAGAAAAATCCGACCATATTCGACAGTTTTAGAACTGTTCGTTCGGCTAATTGGAATATCGGTATCTTTTGTTATACTTTTTATTCTCTATTATCACATTATACTCAGAATTATGACAGCGATTATATTGTGGTAACATTTAACTATTCGCATATAGATATAATTGAATTTTATCTTCTTATTCTTTGATGTTAATGGCTTGCTTTATTTGGCTTTTTCTTCCTATGATAAATATATAGTTAGAAAGGGAGGCTGATTGGATGAAAGGGGTTATAGCAAAAGAACCTGGTGGAGCAGAACAATTGGTGTATACAGATATGCCTCATCCTGAACTCCAACATGGCGATTTGTTAATCAAAGTACATGCTGCTGCGGTGAACCGCACAGACATTTTGAATCGAGAAGGTAAAGTCGGGTATGTAGAGAATCCGATTATTGGAGTTGAAATTTCTGGAGAAGTTATAGATCCAAATGGGAATGATGATTTCAAAACAGGAGATCGAGTAATGGGGCTTGTTAATGGGGGAGCATACGCGGAATATGCTGTCATGCCTGCAAACCGTGCGATGCATATACCGGATTCTCTGTCATATACAGATGCTGCTGCAATTCCGGAAGTATTTTTAACAGCATACCAAACTTTAAATTGGATTGGAAAGCTTCAAAAAAATGAAACAGTATTAATACATGCTGGCGCCAGTGGTGTTGGAACGGCAGCCATACAATTAGCCAAAAGATTGAGTGATGCCAAAGTTATAGTAACGGCAGGATCCGAACGAAAATTAGAATTTTGTCGTCAACTAGGAGCAGATATTGCGATTAATTATAAGAAAGTATCGTTTGATCAAGAAGTTTTAAAAGCAACTGATCAAAAAGGTGTGAATGTTATCTTAGACTTTGTAGGATCAGCCTATTGGGATAAGAATTATGCAAGCATTGCAATAGACGGACGTTGGGTATTAATTGGTGTTCTCGGTGGAAGTACAGTTAAAAAGGTTCGTTTAATGGATTTGATGAAGAAACGTGTCCAATTAACAGGTACATTATTGACTCCGAGAAGTGATGATTACAAATCTGAGTTAACCAAGGACCTGATAAGCCAAACGAATCAAATGTTTGAAAATGGAACAATAAAGCCAATAGTGGATACTATTTTTTCAATTGAGGAAGCCTACAAAGCCCATCAATGGATGGAACAAAATAAAAATATTGGAAAAATTGTATTAACGATCAATTAATGAGACTATCGGCAAAATTCAGACTACCGTAGAGACCGTTCTGAATTTTGTCGATTTTAAAAAAAAAGACTTGAAATATGCAAAATAAGAGATTATAATGAAATCGTTAACAAATTAATTTGTTTACCAAACAAACCAAAGATTATAACAAACATTAGTAGGGGGTAATTTTTTTGAGTAAAATGAAAACGTTGTTATTAGGATTTATGGTGGTCAGCTTGGCTATATTATTAATAGCTTGTGGAGGCGAAGATGATAACGATACTGCAAATGGATCTTCAGATTCAGGCGCAGAAAATGAAAGCAGTAACACAGAAGAGAATCAAGAAACGGTTACGTTAAAACTAGCGGAAAATCAACCTGAAGATTATCCAACAACGATTGGGGATAAAGAATTTGCAAGATTAGTAGAAGAAAAAACAGATGGACGTTACGAGATAGAAGTTTATGCAGGTGGACAGCTTGGAGATGAAGTAAGCGTTATCGAACAAGTACAATTAGGTTCTATTGATTTAGCACGTGTAAATGCAACACCTTTAACACAATTTGTTGATGAAATTGGTGTTCTTTCCATGCCGTTCCTATTTGAAAGTGAAGAAGAAAAATGGGAAGTATTAAATGGAGAAAAAGGACAAGAGCTGTTAGATACATTTGATGGAAGTAATTTAGTTGGTCTTGCTTATTACGATTCAGGTGAAAGAAGTTTTTATAACACAGAAAGACCAGTTAAATCACCTGAAGATTTAGAAGGCTTAAAAATCCGTGTTCAACAATCAGATTTAGCCATTTCAGTTGTAGAAGCGTTAGGTGCGTCAGCTACACCAATGGAATATGGAGAAGTGTATTCATCCTTACAAACGGGAGTTATTCAAGGAGCTGAAAATAATTTCCCAAGCTACTATACAAGTAACCATTATGAAGTAGCTCCATATTATACGGTTAATGGTTATTCAGGTACACCAGAAGTTGTAATCGGTTCTCAAAAGCTATGGGATTCTCTAAGTGAAGAGGACAAGCAAGCATTTAAAGAAGCAGCTCAGGAATCTGTATCCGTACAACGTGAGGCGTGGGCTGAACTGGAAGAAGAATCTCGAGAAGCAGTTGTGGAAGCAGGAAGTGAATTGACTGAAGTAGACGATATTTCTGAATGGAGAGACGCAGTACAAGAAGTTTATGATGAATACGAAGATCAGTATGGTGAATGGATTGAAAAGTTAACAGAATAGAATGAAGGGGGAGCCCCCTTCATTCCTATTTCTAGGAGGAACATATATGAAAGCAATGAGCGGAATTAAAGCAGTCATTGACAAGCTATTAGTTGTAACAGCTTTAACTATGTTAGCAGTGATGGTAGTAGTGATTGTAGTGCAAGTTTTTTCACGGCAATTATTTGACTACACACCATCTTGGTCAGAGGAGCTATCTAAATTGTTACTTGTTTGGATCAGCTTTTTAGGAATTGCATATGGGGTAAAGGAAAAGCTTCATATTGCACTTGGCCTCTTTGTTAATAAGATGCCAAAAAGTATTCAACATACATTGGATTATTTCGCAAAGGTACTCATTATCGGGTTTGGCGGCATAATGGTCTATTATGGTTACATCTTTATGGATTTAATGGGAAATTCAACGATGCCAGGTACTGGCCTGCCATCTAGTTTTCTATATGCATGTATTCCTGTTACAGGGGTGTATGTTGTTATTTATGGTGTGGAATTGTTATTCAAAAAAGGGTTACACCAAGAATTTAATGAGATAAGCGAGGAATGAAATCATGGAAATAGCAATCTTACTCGGAAGTTTCGCAATATTGTTAATTTTAAGAGTCCCTATTGCCTTAACATTAATTATTTCTTCCTTATTAACAGGAATATATATGGAATTAGATCCAGCTGCCATTATGCAACGTATGGTAGGAGGGTTGAATTCTTTTTCCTTGCTAGCTATTCCGTTTTTTATTTTAGCTGGTGAGATTATGAATGAAGGCGGAATTTCGCGTCGTTTAATTAATTTCGCAAATGTTATTATCGGCAAGATTCGTGGTGGGGTAGCTATGGTAAATGTCCTTGCTAGTACCTTTTTTGGAGGTATTTCCGGTTCTGCACTTGCTGATACATCTTCATTAGGTTCTGTACTCATTCCAATGATGAAAAAGAATGGATACGATTCTGATTATTCCGTATCTGTTACAATATCAAGTGCAGCACAAGGGGTATTAATTCCTCCAAGTCATAATATGATTATTTACTCAACAGCAGCTGGTGGTGTCTCTGTTGGTGCTCTGTTTATGGGTGGATTAGGTCCAGGATTATTGCTTGGTTTAGCTATTATGGTATTAACCTATGCTATCGCTGTTAAACGTAAATATCCAAAAGGAGAAGTAATAAAAAAAGAAGAGATTCCTAGAATCGTATGGGAAGGCTTACTAGGATTATTAACGGTTGTTATTATTATGGGTGGTATTCTTAGTGGGATCTTTACAGCAACGGAATCTGCTGCAATAGGTACACTTTATGCATTTATCATTACTTTCTTTGTGTATAGAGAAATCCCTTTTGCTAGAATGGGATTAATACTATATAGAACGTTTAAAACACTAGCAATGGTTATGTTCCTTATTGCAACCTCTTCATCGTTTGGATGGCTTTTAGCGTTATTAAAAGTTCCAGCAATGGTTGCTGACGGCCTTATAGGTATTTCGCCAAATCATTATGTGACTATCTTTTTGATAGTTGTTATTCTCTTGTTACTAGGAATGGTTATGGATATGGCGCCATTAATTTTGATCGCTACTCCTATTTTATTACCTGTTGCTATGCAAGTAGGGATTGACCCAGTACACTTCGGCGTTTTATTAATCTTATGCTTGGCAGTTGGATTAGTGACTCCGCCAGTAGGATCGGTACTATTTGTTGGTTCCGCTATAGGAAGGATACCGATAGAGAAAGCATCAAAAGGAATGGTACCATTCTATGCTGCAATGATTGTTGTATTATTACTCGTTGCTTATGTTCCAGAAATTTCGCTTTATCTTCCTTCGCTATTTGAATAATTTTATAAAGAAAACTCGTCGATTGTCGAGCCTTTGGCGAAGTTAGAGACGTAGTTGCCCCAATCTATCTTCCTAATAGTGGTATCTACGTTAAATTTAATTCATCTGTAACACGGTATAAATTCTGATAAGGTAAAGTTACTAGATTCATATAACCCCCTGCTCGATAAGAAGAGCAGGGGGTTTGTTTGTTTGCAGGATTCTAATATAATAAGCGTATGAATAATTCGTTAGAACTAGTGAAAAAAGCCTATTATTATATTTCCTGGGAAATTAAAATGATGTGAGACTCCTGTAAGTATTAAAATTACCGTGTACAGGGAGCTAACTTTTTGGTTAGCTCTTTGTTGTGTCATCTTATTGAAAAGAACCAATAGAAGTGCTAATGTATAAATTAATACAAGCAATATCTTGTTTTGGAAGCGATTACAATAAGGTGGTAGAATACGTGAAGAAGATAATTAGAAAAATAAAATGGTTTATGCAGTCTTTAAGTTTAAAAAGTCGTATTGCTGTTGTACTAGCTATTGGTACTTTGATACCGGTATTGTTTACTGTCTTATTCGCATATCATTCTATGTCCACCATATTAACTAATAAATTACACGATAGTGTTTATAGTAACCTTCATCAAATTCGGCTATCACTGGAAAATACGATAGATGATTTGAATTATGTCTCCCAGCAAATTGCTTACTCGGAAGATATATTATTTAAATTAAGTGGCTATCTTGAATTAGAACAATCTTATGATCGAACAAAGTATTATGAAGATATAAGAAAAGAACTAAACTTAATTACCTTTAGTAATCCAAGTATTGGTTTATCGCTTATTTATTTAGAAGAGAACCAAAACTATTTATTTAATAGTCATGGTGTGAAACAAGGATTTCAAATACATAACCCGCCACTGTTAGATGGAGGATTTCAATTACATAATTATGGGCCGCATATAACAAATGAAAGATTTAAAGATCATTATGTTCTTTCTACTATAAGAAAGTTGGATTTAGCAATAAACAATTCTATTTATATTTATTTAGAATCTAGTTTGAATTTAACGGAGGATATTTTACAAACGGAACAAGTCGTCAACCAAGCTGAATACTTACTGCTAGACTCATCTAATCAAATTATCTACAGCGAAAATAATGATTTTCCAGTCCACTCTCGCTTTTCCAGTAATCTACAACAAACAAACGGAACTCATAATGGATATTATTGGTTTCAAGAAAAGTCCAACAAAGACTGGAGTATCATTGCACTTATACCAATAGCAAAATACCAGGAAGAAATGAATCAATGGGTAATTATGATGGGTTACATTGCTGTTTTATTTGTATGTGTCAGCCTTATTATTGCTTTATTACTTTGGAAAAATGTATACAAACCTCTTAATCAATTTAATCGAGAAATTCAATTAATGGAACACAGTAATTTTCATTCAAGGGTTGTGGAAACAAGAATACCAGAGTTTGTGTCATTAATTCATCAGTTTCGTAATATGAGAAAACAAATTTCCTTATTGATTGAGGAAATTGAACAAAAAGAGCGTAAAAAAGCAGATTTAGAAGTAGAAAAACTAGTTCATCAAATTAATCCACATTTTTTAATGAATACATTAGATACTGCAAGATGGCTAGCTGTTGCTGGGGATCGTAAGCCATTAACAAAATTACTATCCTCTTTAAATAAAATTCTCTATTATAATATGGGGAAATTAGGAAAAATGTCTACTTTAAAAGAAGAGATTGATTCCATGGAGCAATATATAAATCTTCAACAATTACGATATGATTTTACATATAAATCCTGCGTAAATGTATCAGAACAGATCCTTCAATCAGAAGTGCCACGGTTTATCCTGCAACCAATTGTTGAAAATGCTATTTATCATGGGCTTGTGGATGATGGAACTATTCAACTTTGCATAATAACAGAAAAGCGGAACATAAAAATAGAGTTAAAAGACGATGGTAGAGGGATTCCTGAAGAAAAACTTCATAGCCTTATAAATGAGAAGCCTACGAATCAATCAGAACAAGGAATGGGAATTGGCTTACATTATGTAAAAAGAATTTTAGAAAGAATGTATAATGAGAAAGCAGACATACAATTGAAATCTAAAGAAGGGGAAGGAACTAGTGTCACACTCTATATTCCATTTTAAAAGGGGGTTTACGTCATTGATACGTGTATTAATTGTAGAAGATGATAAATTAGTTAGGAAAAGCTTTATTCAGGCCTTTGATTGGGAGAAGTTTGGCATGAGTGTGGTAGGAGACGCCAAAAATGGTGAAAAAGCTCTGCAATATTTAAATACGAAAGAAGTAGATTTAATAATTACGGATCTTGCCATGCCTATTATGTCCGGGATAGAGTTGATAAAACAAGTGAAAGAAAAATATCCTAATATCTTTATCGTTGTTCTATCTTTACACCAAGACTTTGAATATATACAGGAAGCTATGCGGTTAGGCGCCATTGATTATATTGCGAAGGTAGAACTGGATGATGAACACATGGATGCGACACTTCACCGTATCCAAAATCGTATTAAAGCAGAAAAAAAGAAGGTGCACCAGGTAGAAGCAGCGCCATCCATAAATATCAGAAAGGGTTTCTTATTTTTGGCGGAACAACAATTAGATGCGTATATGGAGCAATTATCTGATTTGATGGATCAAGAGATATATGACATTGCGGCAGATGCTGTTTTTATTCCAACCGATCATAAACAAAGAATAGAACAAGAAATAGAACAGATTCAAGCATTTGATCACTCGCTTTTTATTTTTTGGGTGGATAATTATGAAAGCAGAGAAACGTTGAAAAAGCAAGTTCTTCAGTATAAAGATCATTTTATTTTTTATGAAACAACAAGAGATCATTATATAGAAATGAAGGACTATAAGCAGTTATTGATCCCGCAACAAAGGGTAGAGTTGTCGGAGATAGAGGAACGTTTAGTATCTTTGCAATGGGTTAAGGATAATATGACGTTATATGCCTTGTTAGAGGATGTACGTCAAATAAGATTACCAAAGCATAAAATAAATGAATTAATTTTAATGACGATGTATGAATGTAGAAAAATATATGAAGATTTGCTGCCTAGTGATTTAGCATTACCAGCTTCTTTTTCTTATTGGATAGATATAGAAAATTGGTTTTTACAGGCAAAATCAGTCATTCATCAAAACGTTTTCAGCCAGTCTTTTTCTAACGAGACCAATCAGTCCATTCTTCAAGCTGTTCATATAGTGGAACAAGAATTAGCACAGCCCATTACAGCTGGTGATGTGGCAGAGAGGGTCTATATGAGTAGAAGTTACTTTTCCATTTGTTTTAAGGAAATCGTCGGCTATACTTTTCATGAGTATTTGCGGATTGCACGTATTAACAAGGCAAAGAAATATCTTAAACACACAAGAGAAAAGGTGGCTGTCATTGCAGAAAAGGTGGGCTATACGGATATAAAGTATTTTAGTAAAATGTTTAAACAAACAACAGGTTGCTTACCTACCGAATACAGAAAAAGGAACCGAAGGGTGAAAGATGTTTTGTCAAAGTGAGATAATTGTTTGAAAGACTGGTAACAGCTATCCAATTTCCCTATTGACATACAAATATCCCCTATTTTTCAAAACAACCCTCTAATTGAATGCGCTTTCAAAAGTGGTAAGATAAATGTGTATTCCATTTAAATCAGAGGGGAAGGGTGAAGTAATGAAAAAAGCAGTGTTTCGTATTTTTGTTATGATGTTGTTTATTTTACTTATTGCCTGCTCAGAAGAAGAGCCTTCGTCTAGTGAAGAGGAAAATCAGAATGAAGAAGCAAGTCCCAAAACAGATGAACCAGCCGATCCTTTTGGGAAATATGAAGATCCTGTAACGATAGCGATCGGACAAGAAGTAGACCCTAGTGATACTAGTTTACCAGAGGGCGATACACCATTGGATAATCAATATACAAGACATGTAAAAGAGAATTTAAATATTGAAGTAGAACACGCCTTTACGGCATCACCTTCTAATTATGATCAAAAGGTAAGTCTAGCCATTGCAAGTAACGATTTGCCCGACGCCATGATTGTAGGGCCTGTTGAGCTTCGTCAAATGTATGAAGCAGACCAGCTTGCGGATTTGACAAATGTGTATGAAAATTACGCATCACCAGCAATTAAGAGAATTATTGATAGTACAGATGGCATTGCGAAGGATACAGTGACTTTTGATGGAAAAATGATGGCTATTCCAAATGTCCAATTACAAGCGGATGGGGTACACCTTTTATGGATTAGGCAGGATTGGTTAGATAACCTTGGGTTAGATGTACCAAAAACTGTAGAGGAAATAGAAGAAGTAGCGAGAGCTTTTGTCGAGCAAGATCCTGATGGAAATGGTGAAGATGATACGATTGGGCTTGCCGGACCCGATACAAGTAGTAAGCTTTATGCTAACTTTTTAGAATCTACCAATAACCTTTATGGCTTTGACGGTATTTTTTCGGCTTATCAATCATATCCAGGTTATTGGATCGAGAATGATGAAGGGGAGCCTGTTTACGGATCGATATTACCAGAAACGAAAGAGGCTCTAGCTAAATTAAGAGAGATGTATGCAGATGGTTTGATTGATAGAGAGATGGGAGTTAGAGAAGATTCTGGGGAATCCGTTGTTTCTGGAAAGACAGGTATGTTCTTTGGACCATGGTGGATGCCTTATGGACCGATTACGGATGCAGTGACAGAAGATCCTGATGCGAATTGGCAAGCATATGCATCACCACTAGATGACAATGGGGAGTATTCGCCACATATGAGTTCACCCTCTAACAATTTTGTTGTCGTAAGGAAAGGTTATGAGCATCCAGAAGCAGCAATGAAAATGTTAAATAATCTATTAGACAATGAGTCTACATTTGATCCAAGTTTAGGCGGTCCCGGGTTTTATCCATTGCGACTTGTTTTTGCTCCATCTGATGAAACGGAATATAGTGTAAAGGCATTACGTGAAGTATTAGCAGGTACCAAAACACCAGAAGATTTTGAGGATAAGCCAGAGTATAAATTACTAGTATCTGATGCAGAAACGATCAAGGATGTAAAATTAGAGCCTTATGATGATTATAATATTGAGCACTGGGATATGGAAGCAGATAAAGGACATTGGACGAGAGCTTATGCATTAATGGTAGGTGGATCACCTTTAGTAGATAATGAAGTTAAAGGCCAATACAGCCTCCTTTACTCCCAAACAGAAACGATGGAAGATCGTTGGGTGAATTTAAAAAAATTAGAAGATGAAACTTTCTTAAAAATCATTATGGGAACGGAACCATTAGACACCTTTGACCGATTCGTAGAAGACTGGAAAAAGCAAGGCGGCGACCAAATAACACAAGAAGTAGCAGAAGTAGCTGAGCCATAAAGAGAGACTTCTATCAGTGGGGGTTCTTCATCCCCCGCTGATAGTTAGCGATACTTATCAGGGTGCTAGCGTCCGTTATTCCCTACTCACAATTCTTTCATTCTTCTAAGTCATGGGGGCCTTACGGACGATTGTTCACCGTGATAAATCGGAGGCCTTTGTTCGAGGGGCACAGGCACCCCACGGATTAGGTCTAATGATGGAGGAGGTATTTATATGAGGTCGAAGGGATTTGCAAAACATTATTACTTGATGTTGCTTCCAGGTTTTATTTGGTTGTTTCTATTTAGTATTGTTCCCATGTTTGGGATCATTATTGCGTTCCAGAATTTTAATCCCGGTAAAGGTGTTTTCGGTTCAGAATTTATTGGTTTGGAAACTTTCCAGTATATGTTTCAGCTCAGTGATACGATGAATGTTTTTTTTAATACCATTTATATTGCCGTGATGAAGATCATTGGGAATTTAATCGTCCCATTAGTTTTTGCTCTTATGCTCAATGAAGTGCGCTATATGGGATTAAAACGTTCTATACAGACTATCGTGTACCTACCACACTTCTTATCTTGGGTTATTTTAGGTGGTGTGTTACTCGATATTTTTGCCTTCCAAGGACCTATCAATCAGCTTTTAGAATTCTTTGGGGTAGAACCCATTTTATTCTTCGGTCGGGCGGACCTATTCCCTTTCTTAGTTGTCGGTAGTGATGTTTGGAAAGAATTCGGTTTTAATACGATCATTTATTTGGCTGCTTTAACTGGAATTAATCCTGCTTTATATGAAGCGGCTGGCATTGACGGAGCTTCAAGACTGCGTATGCTGTGGCATGTTACATTACCTGGCATTCGTACAACCGCAGTATTACTTGCAGTATTAAGCCTAGGTAATGTTTTAAACGCAGGTTTTGATCAGATCTTTAACTTGTATAACCCATTAGTTTATTCAACAGGGGATATTATTGATACATGGGTGTATCGTGCTGGTTTATTAAACTTACAGTATGAATTAGCTACTGCTGTCGGTTTATTAAAATCGGTTGCTGGTTTTATCTTGATTAGCTTGTCGTATTACTTAGCATATAAATTTACAAACTATCGCATTTTTTAAGAAAGGGGGATTAGCCTATGATGCGCAGCAAATCGTTATCTTCTAAAATAGCAGATGTTGTACTGATCATCATTCTTGTATCGATTGCCATAACATGCATTTTGCCGCTTTGGTATACTTTATCACTTTCTCTTAGCTCGAAATCTGCAGCAGCAGCAGGTGCTGTAGCACTTTGGCCTGTAGAATTTAATTTTAGTTCCTATCAACAATTATTACAGGATGGGCAATTTTTTAAATCTTTTTGGATTTCTGTTCAAAGAGTAGTATTTGGAGCCGGACTAAATTTTATCATTGTTCCATTAATGGCATATCCATTATCCAAAACGGTCAAGGATTTTAAAGGCAGAAACGTACTCATGTGGACTTTGATTTTCACGATGCTGTTTAATGGTGGATTGATTCCACTATATTTAACAGTGAAAGGATACGGGTTAATGAACAGTATATGGGCCCTTGTGCTAGTAGGTGGTGCACAAACGATTGTGTTTAATATTATTTTAACGATTAACTTTTTCCGAAATCTCCCTAAATCTTTGGAAGAAGCGGCATTAGTCGATGGAGCTGGACCATGGTACATTTTGTTCAAAGTATTTATCCCATTATCAATTCCAGTGCTGGCAACGGTATCATTGTTTAGCATTGTCTATCATTGGAATGAATTTTTATATGGTTTAATTTTTATGACTCGGGAAGAGTTCTATCCGCTGCAAACCTACATTCAACAACTAGTGGTATCTGTTGACCCTTCTACTATGACGGAAGATCAGTATAAAAGAATGAGTGAACTCTCGAACCGAACATTGGATGCTGCCAAAATATTTATTGCTATGATTCCAGTACTAGTTGTTTATCCATTTTTACAAAAATATTTTATTCACGGCATTACGTTAGGTTCAGTGAAAGAATAATAAGGAGTGTACATCATGGAATCAAGTGGTATGGAGAGAGTTTACCAATTGGCAGATTGGATCATGAAAATTGCTTATATAAATCTATTAGCTATATTTTTTAGTATGGTTGGGTTGTTTGTTTTTGGCTTTTTTCCAGCCATAGCAGCAACTTTTGCTGTGCTACGAAAATGGTTAATAGGTTATAGTGACATTCCTATCACAAAAACCTTTTGGTGTTGCTATAAAAAGGAATTCTTTAAAAGCAATCTGATAGGATTTATTTTAGTAACGGTCGGAAGTTTACTATTTATTAACTTATCGATTGCCGAAATAATGGGGCACAAGATCATTCAATATAGTTATTATCCCATTTTAGCTGTATGGATTATCTTTCTATCTGCATGTTTGTATGTTTTTCCAGTATCCTTGCATTATCATGTATCAATCAAACAAATATTTAAAAACGCTTTTTTATTACTATTTGTCCAACCAAAGAATACAATAATCATGATTGCTTCTATTATTATTTTATATTTTCTATTGATCTCGATTCCAGGGTTAATCCCATTATTTGGTGTTAGCTTATTCGCTTGGATTGTCATGTATTTTAGTTTGCATACTTTTAATAAACTAGAAGAAAACATGGATTTAGCAGGATAGGAGGATATTGGAATGATACGCTTATTTGATAGGCATCGTGTTAGAAAATACGTGGAGCTTGATGGATTGTGGGATTTTCAACCAGTAGAGAATGATGATCATGATGTGTCCGCTTTTCGCTATCAATTACCCGTTCCAAGCTGTTGGGAGTCACATCCAGATTTAACGACTTATCGAGGAAAGGGGTTGTATCGAAAAAAAATAAATATCGCTAAACAAACGAATCTTCAGTTTGAATGTAAAGGGATTAGTCATACGGCAGAGGTTTATTTTGATGGAAAAAAAGTAAAGTCGCATTATAATGCCTATACTCCTTTTTCTTTCATTATCCCGGATGTGCAAGCGGGTGAACACGAGATTCGTATTTTAGTAGATAATCGATTTACTAGTGAATCTGCATTACACATTCCAAATGATTATTATACATATGGGGGTATTATTCGCCCTATAGTGATGGAGTATTTACCAGAGGTATCGATTGCAAATATGAAATGTGTGCCTCAATATCAAGAACAAAATTGGCATCTTCATTTGGAAGTGGATTTGCAACTATTACAACCCATGACAGATATGATTTATGTAAGCGGTAAAATATCTGAAAAGACTTTTTCTATTGTGGCTAAAATCCCGAAAACAGGAGATCGATTACAACTTCAACACCAAATTAAAAATTTAGAGGTAGAAAGCTGGTCTTCAGATAACCCGAGATTATATGAAGTGGAACTTGAATTATACACCGAATATTCTAATCAACCAGTGGATGACTATATAGAACGAATTGGTTTTCGAACAGTCTCTACAGATAACGGTAAAATTCAAATAAATGGGGACGATATCGTATTAAAAGGATGCAATCGACATGAAGACCATCCAATTGTTGGGGCATCATTTCCACTTCAATTGATGATGCAAGATTTACAGTTATTAAAAGATATGGGAGCAAATGCCGTTCGAACCAGTCATTATCCTAATGACGAAAGATTTCTTGATTTATGTGATGAATTAGGCTTCTATGTCTGGGAAGAAAATCATGCAAGAGGGTTAAGCCTTGAACGGATGCAACATCCTCAATTTCAAAACCAATGCCAACAAGTAAATCAAGAAATGGTAGAAAACCATGTGAATCACCCATGTATTATCATGTGGGGTATATTAAATGAGTGTGCAAGTCATACAGAAGAAGGCAGAGCCATGTATAGAGAACAATTGAAACAAATTCGCTCAATGGATAATAGCCGTCCGTTAACCTTTGCTAGTCATCATCGTGAAAAAGAGCTTTGTTTTGATTTAGTAGATATTGTGTCTTTTAACTTGTATCCATTGTGGTATACCGATGAAGATCCAAGTGAGCTTGTTGATCAAGCACGAAAATGGGCAGATGAGCTTGGCGGAAAAGGGAAGCCAATGATCATGAGCGAATTTGGAGCAGATGGTTTTTATGGATATCGAACGATTAGTCAAGTAAAAGGAACAGAAGAACGACAAGCACAAATTATCGATGAAAATTTGAAATCATATATGGAAACAGATTATATATCTGGAATGTTTATTTGGCAATTTGCGGACTGTCGTGTGACGGAAGAAGAATGGTTTATGAAAAGAGCGCAGACCATGAACAATAAAGGGATTGTCGATATGTATCGCAGGCCAAAGCTTGCATATGACAAAGTGAAGAATAGGTGGAGGAGAGGATAACATGAAATTTACCAATGGCAATTGGCTTGTGCGGGAAGGCTATCAAATACATTTTCCAAAATTAATTCATGAAGTCGCAGAGGATAATGATTCAATCACTTTATACGCACCCTGCAAATATTTAAATCACCGTGGGGATACTTTAGACGGGCCTTTATTAACAATGAAATTATCAGCCCCCTTGGAAAACGTAGTACGGGTGCAGACATGGCATTTTAAAGGAAAAAAAGAGAGGTATCCTAATTTCGATGTAAAAGGTGAAGCTCGTGTTATCGACTTGACTGATAGTGATAAAGAACTCACTTTTTCCAGTGGAAATTTAAAGGTAACGGTTGCGAAGAAAATGTTTCGTATGGCTTTTGAAAACGAGTTAGGATTGCTAACAGATACGGATGGTAAAGGAATTGCGTGGATTGATGGTCCACGTGACCAAACATATATGCGTGGACAGTTACGTTTAGGGGTTGGGGAACATTTATATGGATTAGGTGAGCGGTTTACTCCTTTTGTGAAAAATGGTCAATCTGTAGAGATATGGAATCGTGATGGTGGGACAAGCTCAGAACAATCATACAAAAACATCCCTTTCTTTTTAAGTAGTAAAGGGTACGGGATATTTGTCAATCACCCGGAAGAGGTTAGTTTTGAAATTGGTTCAGAAACTGTATCTCGTTCACAATTCAGTGTGGAAGGGGAATATTTAGATTATTATTTTATTAATGGTCCTACACCAAAAGATGTGGTAAGCCGTTATACAGAATTAACTGGGAAGCCAGCACTTCCGCCAGCATGGTCTTTCGGTTTATGGCTATCGACTTCCTTCACTACTGATTATAATGAAGAAACGGTGAATCATTTTGTTGATGGCATGGCAGAGCGAGGGATTCCATTAAGTGTTTTTCATTTTGACTGTTTTTGGATGAAAGAGTTTGAATGGAGTAACTTCTTATGGGACCGACGCTATTTCCCAGATCCGGAAGGTATGCTCAAGCGCCTCAAAGACAAAGGTTTAAAAGTTTGTGTCTGGATTAACCCGTATATCGCACAAAAATCGATCCTTTTTGATGAAGGAATGGAAAAAGGATATTTATTGAAAAAACAAAATGGTGACGTATGGCAATGGGATCTATGGCAGGCGGGAATGGGAATTGTTGATTTCACTAATCCGGATGCTTGTTCTTGGTTCCAAGAAAAATTAAAAGGATTATTAGATATGGGAGTCGATTCTTTTAAAACAGATTTTGGCGAGCGTATTCCAACAAATGTTGTGTATCATAATGGGTCAGATCCGTATAAAATGCACAATTATTATGCTTATCAATATAATAAAGTCGTATTTGATTTATTAAAGCGAGAAAAAGGAGAAAAAGAAGCGATTGTTTTTGCAAGGTCGGCAACTGCTGGCGGGCAGCAATTCCCCGTTCACTGGGGGGGAGATTGTGATTCGACTTATGATGCAATGGCCGAAAGTCTACGAGGTGGTTTATCTTTAACATCTTCTGGATTTGGATATTGGAGTCATGATATTGGTGGTTTCGAAAACACCGCAACACCGGATGTGTTTAAACGTTGGACAGCATTTGGCTTATTATCAAGCCACAGCCGTTTTCATGGAAGTTCTTCATATCGTGTGCCATGGCACTTTGATGAAGAAGCGGTTGAGGTAGCACGGTATTTTACGCAATGGAAAAATAGGTTAATGCCATATTTATATGGTCAGGCAGTAAAAACTAGTCAGACAGGTGTGCCGATCATGCGGTCTATGGTATTAGAATTTCCAGATGACCCTTTATGTGAGACGTTGGATCGCCAATATATGTTAGGAGATTCCTTATTAGTCGCACCAATTTTTAACGATGAAGGGATAGGTTCTTTTTACTTACCAAAGGGAACATGGACACACCTTTTTACCGGTAGGACCGTTGAAGGTGGTCGTTGGATAAAGGAGAAGTATGATTATTTGAGTCTGCCATTATTTGTTCGTGCGAATACAATTCTCCCAATTGGTTCTAAGGAAACACTGCCGAGTTACGATTATGCTGATGACGTTACGTTTAACATATATGAAATCGATGAAGGGGAGTCCATAATTCGTCATTTAGTAGATTCTCATGGAAACAATATCGGTTATTTCAGAGCTGTTCGAAAAGGAAGAAAGATTTATATGGAAACTGATTTAACCAATAAGCCGTATCATATCCATATAATTGGACATAAACGTATTTCACCAGAGGTTGGTACCAGTCATTTAGAAGTTGAATTATAATAGGAAAACTAAATGTTCGTAAGAAATGAACAACTGGAATATACGATATTTCTACGAGAATCAAGCAGGTCTGAGGAAGCAGAAACACTGCCTGTGTGGATAGGAGTATATTCCAGTTGCTTGTACAGAGATAGAACGGATAATCGGTTATTACCACATATCATGTTTCTCAAAATCGTCCTTTTGGGTACGCTCTTTTTTTGGTTCGATTTCTTCTGAGAATTCTGTTTGGTATTGTTTAGATATAACCGTGACGTTATTTTCTGTTGTCCTATGCTCTTTGATGTATTGATGAATAAATGGTTCACATAGTGCTAGAAAAAATGCCGCGAAAGCAGAAACGCCGATAATTTGAAGGTTATTCCCAAACAAAAATGCAGCGATCGCCCATAGCATGAAAAATGCTAGTGGAAAATCAGCAATCGTTGCGACCGTATTACCAAAATTCCGAAAAATAAGTAAATCGCCAATTAAATACGATACCCCTGTAATGACAACGCTTGTCCAAAATAAATTAATCAGTGAAGCATTATAAAAAATTCCAAATATAGAATAGACAACTATGGCAGTAACGATAAATTTTATCCCTAATGTTTTCCAATGAATCATTTCATCATTCAACCTTCCTTAGAATTTAAGACTTTTTACGACTAGTTAAAGTTTCAGAATTATTTGTAGCTTGAAATTGTCTTTTTGTATTTGCTCGTACATTTCTTAAATTCAGTCTTTTTTTGTCCATTTCAGTTATCTCCTTTATATCAATCGTTAACTTTATCTTTAGTAAAAAATATCAAAATATTCACATCATGAAGGAAAGGTTAAACCTTTTTTGATGAGTTGATTTTTAATAAAGTATTATTGTTTTTTATGGCTTCACATGTTAAGATACTACCACACCAGTTATGAAAACGTTTTAATTTGAAGTGAACATTCTACTACCTTTAGATATAATCACAACTATTTTAAAATAAGAGAGGAGATTTTATCGCATGAATGTAGCTATTATTGGTTCTGGAGCTATTTCTTCAGCTCATATAAAAGCATATTTACAATTCCCTGACAAATGTAACATTGCAGCAATTTGTGATATTTATACAGAGAAGGCAAAACAAAAAGTGGAAGAATTAGGGTTAGATGTTGATATTGTCTCAGACTATAAGGAATTATTAACTCGTGACGATATTTCTTTAGTTTCCGTATGTACCCCTCCATATACCCATGCAGATATTGCGGTTGATTGTCTAGACGCTGGAAAACATGTGTTAGTTGAAAAACCAATGGCTTCATCTTTAACAGAATGTGATGCAATGAATGAGGCGGCCAAACGAAATAATAGAGTGCTTTCCGTTGTAGCACAAAATCGTTTTACGAATCCAATGATGAAATTAAAGCACGTTCTAGATACAAAACTAATGGGAGATATTGTTCATACTCAAGTGGACTCTTATTGGTGGCGTGGTCATAGCTATTATGATTTATGGTGGAGAGGAACATGGGAAAAAGAAGGAGGCGGCTGTACGTTAAACCATGCCGTTCATCATATTGATATTTTCCAATGGATGAATGGCATGCCAAGCGAAGTGACAGCTGTGACAAGTAATACATCTCATGATAACGCGGAGGTTGAAGATATTTCGGTTGCTATTTGTCGTTATGACAATGGGAGTTTAGCACAAATTACCAGTTCTGTAGTACATCATGGAGAAGAACAACAGCTCATTTTTCAAGGGAAAAATGCAAGGGTATCGGCTCCTTGGAAAGTGAAAGCCTCGTCAGCCCAAGAAAACGGCTTTCCAAAACCGGATCAGACATTAGAGGAAAAACTGCAAAAAGCTTATGATGAGCAAAGTGAATTGGAGTTTGAAGGGCATGCAGGGCAAATTTCAGATGTCTTAACAGCTATTAAAGATGAGAGACAGGTATTAATTGACGGGGAACAGGGAAGACAAACATTAGAGTTGATAACGGCAATTTACGAATCGGCCAATGAAAATAAAACGGTCACTTTGCCATTAAATAAAAATAGTCGTTTTTATACAAGAGAAGGTGTTTTGCGCAATGCTAAACACTTCTATGAAAAGAAAAAAGCAGTGGAAAACTTTTCAGATAATAAGATCACAGTTGGTGGAGAGGGAAAGTAAAGAGCATTAATATGAAAAGGGATACAAAACATGTGTCATGCTTGGAGGGAATATGGTGAAAGAATGTAATGTAGGTATCATTGGATTCGGCATGCAAGGGAGAAAGTATGCAGAAATGATTGGTAAAGGTGATGTAGCAGGAATGACGCTAAAAGCCATTGCTACAAGATCTGCTGTCAAACAACAAGAAGTAGAAAATCAATTTTCGGATGTTGATTTTTATCTAGATTATCATGACTTGCTAAAAAGCAGGGTAGTGGATGCTGTTATTATCTGTGTTCCTCATTATTATCATGCAGAGGTTGCAGCAGTAGCATTAGAAGAAGATGTACATGTGTTAGTGGAAAAACCATTGGGTGTTTATGCAAAGCAAGTCAAACCATTATTGGAATTGGCTAAAACGAAACCTAATGTAACCTTTGCTATCCTTTTTAACCAAAGAGCGAAACCCGTCTATCAAAAGCTAAACCAATTATTAGCAGATGGCGAGATTGGCAATATTCGAAGCTGGTCTTGGACGATGTCCACAGTGTGGAGACCACAAGCATATTATGATCAAAGCAAGTGGAGAGCGACTTGGAGTGGCGAAGGTGGAGGTGTTATCATCAATCAAGGCTCCCACCAAATAGATCTTATTCAATGGCTGTTTGGTATGCCTGATTCTGTGTATGCTCATCTAAAATATGCTTCACAGCGAGATATCGAAGTGGATGATGATGCTACAGTCATGTTTACATATGATTCAGGTATGTCTGGGGTATTTTCAACAAAGACGCATGACTATTTTGGCTATGACTACTTAGAGGTTCATGGAGATAAAGGGAAGATTTATGTTCATGATAGTGAAAAAATTGTTTTAAGAAAACTTGCAGATAAAGAGCAGGAATGGAGTAAATCGATAGCAAATGATCAAATAACAAGGATGCATAATGATCCAAATCAATTTAAAGAAAAAGTGATCGATTTTGGTGATGATAGCAGTAATCAATATGTTACAATATTTGAAAATTTCGCGGAACATATTCAAAATGGGATTTCTTTAATCGCACCAGGTGAAGAAGGACTTCATAGTGTGGAAATGATTAATGCCATCTATTTAGCTGATTGGACAAAACAAGAAGTTCGCATTCCTGTCGATCCGGACGATTATTATCAAAGAATGCAGCAATATATAGAGCAGCATGTTTGAGAGGACTGTACCTCTCTTTTTTTTTGGCTTGAATACGAAATATTTGAAAGGCAATACAGGTTATTGTCAGGTTTTGTCGATTTTTATGGTGACTTTTGTAAAGAAAACTGATAAAATATTTCAGTGCATTTTATACTGTTGTTTTTATTGGGGGAACAGTAATAGGAGGTGTTCTATTACTGTTTTTCTGTGTGATTAGCTTTTATCACGGTGAACAATCGTCCAGAAGATCTCCACTTCAAGACTTAGAATAATAAAAAAAGTATAGGTGGGGAGACGGACGTTAGCACTCTGATAAGTTTCGCTAGCCATCAGTGGGTGATAAAGAATCCCCCACTGATGGAAGTTATTTCATATATTGGAGGTACGAAAAGATGGAAGGGACAATTTATTCCTTAATCCCTGCTGTGCTAATGTTAATACTTGTTCTTTTGACGAGGAAACTATTGCTGTCACTCGGAACGGGTATTGTGGTCGGTGCTCTTTTGATACACGAATTTAGAGTGATGGCAACATTGGAGCAGATATGGATTGTTTTTCGAGATATATTTTACGGTGAAAATGGCTGGAACCTCAGCAATCTCTACCTTTTAGCTTTCTTAATTTTATTAGGTATGATGACGGTTGTAATGACCGCTTCAGGTGGAAGTAAAGCCTTTGGTGAATGGGCGATTCAAAAAGTAAAAACGCGCCGTGGTGCACAACTCATACCCTCTTTGTTAGGTGTGTTTATTTTTATTGATGATTATTTTAATAGTTTAGCGGTTGGACAGATTGCAAGACCTGTAACGGATCGATACAAAGTATCACGTGCAAAGCTTGCCTACTTTATTGATTCCACTTCTGCACCTATCACCGTCATAACACCAATTTCCAGCTGGGGAGCTTATATTATTGGAACATTGGGATCAATATTTATTACGTTAGAAGTTACGGAGTTTCAACCACTCGAAGCCTTTGTTAAAATGGTTCCATTTAATATGTATGCATTTGCAGCTATGTTACTTGTCTTTTTAGTTGTTATGTTTAATATAGATATTGGATCTATGAAAACACATGAAAAAAGAGCTGTAAAGACAGGAGAATTACTAGATCCGAATAAGCCAAAAATGGCAAGCGATGACCAAACAGCATCTCAGGTAAACAAATATGGCAAAATATATCACTTGCTTATTCCTATTCTAGTGCTTATTTTGACCACTGTTTCAGCGATGTTTATTACTGGTTATGCAGCAACAGGTCAAGAAGCAACTATCTTAACCATGTTTGAGAACACAGATGTTAACTTTTCATTATTTATTGGTGGATTATTATCCGTAATGATTGCTTTTATTATGTATGTGATGCTACCTGGTGCGAAAACTTCCTCATGGAAAGTTATCACGGACGGGACACTTTCAATGCTTCCAGCTATTTATATTTTAATATTGGCATGGATGATTGGTTCGATCATTGATGTGATCGATACAGGAGGTTATTTGGCTTCTTTAGTAGAGCAACTTGCTTTTAATGTAAATTATTTAGCACTGTTACTATTTGTTGTGGCAGGTTTTATGGCGTTAGCAACAGGGACATCCTGGGGAACGTTCGGTATTATGCTTCCAATTGCTGCACAAATTGCTGTAGTATATGATGTGGAATTAATTTTACCTGCGATGGCAGCTGTATTAGCAGGATCTGTATTTGGAGATCATTGTTCGCCAATTTCAGATACGTCGATTCTATCTTCTACTGGTGCAGGGTCTAATCATATTGATCATGTGATGACACAACTACCATATGCCTTCATTAGTGCCTTTGCTTCTATAATGGGCTATTGGGTATTCGGTTTGACAGGTCAAGTACTATTATCGTTAATCGTCACTTTGTTTATGGTAACAGTAACGGTGATCTTGATTAAAATGATCCAAAGTAAGTCCACATAATTTAAAGCATCGGGTGGTGACAGACATCGCTCATTTACGGAAATGGTTTGACTTTTTTGTAAGATTGTTGCTAAACTTTTTTAAATGGATAAATACTCTAAGCCTAGGGGATACGTATCTCTTAGGCTTTTATACATGAAGGGGGAAAGGAGCTTTGTATGTAGAATGGTTGAAAGTATTTATAGCTGCAATTTTTGAAGTGTTGTGGGTAATTGGGTTAAAGCATTCCGATCATTTCTTAGATTGGATAGGGACAGTGGTAGCTATTTTTATTAGCTTCTATTATCTGATTATGGCAGGAAGAAAACTTTCTGTTGGCACAGTGTATGCCGTTTTTGTTGGGCTTGGAACTACTGGTACGGTTTTATCTGAAATTGTATTTTTTAAAGAGCCTGTAAGTTATATCAAGTTAATACTAATTGGAATTCTGCTGATAGGTATTATTGGATTGAAATGGACTTCTGATTTAGAGTTTAAAAAAGGTCGTGAGATATAATGGCGTGGTTTGTCTTAATAGGTGCAGGGTTGTTCGAAATGTTTGGTGTGATGATGATTAATCAATGGCATGTGTCCAAAAAAATAATTCATCTATTATCGATGTTAGGTAGTTTTTTATTAAGTTTTATTTTATTAGCCATTGCTTTAGAAACTTTACCAATGGGGACGGCATACGCTATTTGGACAGGAATTGGTGCTGCAGGTGGTGCCATAGTTGGAATGCTATTCTATCAAGAATCTACAGATTGGAAAAGAATATGTTTTATTGCTTTAATTATTAGTGCTGTAGCAGGTTTAAAATTGATAGATTAAATTTTTGTATATGACATGAATATGGGTAAAAAAATCTTTTACAAAAATTTTACTATCTCTACATGGCAGATTAATATCCATTCGTTACTATTATAGATATTATAAATAATAGGAGTGGATAAAGTGAGCAGGATTATTTATGTCTTTATCATGTTATGTTTCTTTTTATTTAGTAATCCAACTATGACATTAGCATCTGAGGAAATGACCTATTACACCACGAACGAAATTAGCTTGTCAGTAGAATTTGCGGGGAGATTTGATAGTCAAACACCTATTGATGAAGGTGGAACGGAAATTGTTGCGTATGATTCAAATACATATCATGCTTTTTCTGTAAATGGTGCAGATCAAACACTAGATATTTTGGACTTGTCTGGCTTAGAAAATGGTAATGAAAAGATTCCTCTCGTTGAGAAAATACATTTGAGTGATTTCGGTGTGGATGCTGGGGATTTAACAAGTGTTGCCATTCATCCAGATGGGGGATATATTGCTGCAACTATTCCTGCGCCAATTAAAATAGAAGCCGGAAGTGTTGTATTAATGACGACTGAAGGAGAAGTAATAACATCCATTTTGGTAGGAGCATTGCCGGATATGGTGACCTTTACACCAGATGGAAATAAAATTTTAGTTGCAAATGAAG
Organism: Gracilibacillus sp. YIM 98692; assembly: GCF_010993965.1. Lineage (GTDB taxonomy): Bacteria > Bacillota > Bacilli > Bacillales > Amphibacillaceae > Gracilibacillus. Next base: position 31,366 of record NZ_WIXM01000015.1, read on the forward strand.
GGGAGCCAAATGAAGACTATACGGTTAATCCTGAAGGTTCTGTAAGTATTATTGATGTGTCGAATGGAGTGGGAGAAGGTACTTCTTTAACAGCAAAAAAGGTTTCTTTTGCAGAAGACATTTTAGAAGATAATATTCGCAAAGTGCATGCTGAAAGTACGCATCCAGAAGATCTGGAGCCAGAGTATATTGTGATAGATGATAATAGCCAATTCGCATATGTAGCATTACAAGAGTCGAATGCTATAGCAAAACTAGATATTGAAAAGGAAGAGTTTACGAAAGTTAAAAATTTAGGATATAAAGATTTCTCTAAGAAGCAGAACAAGTTAGATGCTTCCAATGATGACGATGAAATCAATATTCGTAATTGGCCTGTTCTTTCTCCATATCAGCCAGATGGAATGAAGTTTATTCATATCGAAGGTCAAGACTACATTTTAACTGCAAATGAAGGGGATGCACAAGATTGGGATGGTTTTTCAGAAGAAACAGGAGTCGAAGACCTGGCTTCTGAAGATAAATATGATTTAAACGCTGATTTATTCGATGGATATACACAAGAAGAGTTGGATCAACTGATTGAAAATGGTTTGTTTGATGAAGATCAGTTAGGCGCCTTAGGAACATCTACATCACATCCAGTTACGGAAGAAGGGAAGTATGAAGCGGTATACAGTTATGGAGGACGTTCCTTTTCTATTTGGAATGCAGATACATTAGAACAAGTATATGATAGTGGTTCTGAATTTGAAGAATTAATGGCTTCTTTTGAACCTACTTATTTTAACTCAGATAATGATGCAGATACGTTTGACTCCAGAAGTGATAATAAGGGTGTGGAGCCAGAAAGTGTAACAACTGGTCATGTTAATGGTACTGACTATGCATTTATAGGTTTAGAGCGACAAGGCGGCATTATGGTTTATAATCTTTCTGACCCTTTAAACCCATCTTTTGACTCTTACTTCTCTTCACGAGTTTTTACTGATTTAGATACTGATGTGACAAAGGAAAGTGGAGATGTAGCACCAGAAGGGCTAACTTTTGTGAACGCAGACCAAAGCCCAACAAGTAAACCATTACTACTAGTAGCGCATGAGGTTAGCGGAACAATTGCAACTTACGAGTTAGGAGAGTCATCGGACTTAAACAATGCAGCAGACGATCAATCAACAACAGAAAAAGAAGGAGTCAAAGATACGCCAGAAAACTCTACAGAAGAAAATGAACTTCCAAATACTGCTACAACCTTATTTAACTGGATGTTAGCAGGATTTGTTATAATAGTGATTGGCATGGTGTTGTATGTGCTATATGGAAAGAAAAGTGCTGCTTTAACAAAGAAGAAGTAAATCTTATAATAAGCAGAGGGCATTCCATAATTAATGGAATGCTCTTTATTACCCTATCAGCATTTATCAAGGTGAACAATCGTCCGTAAGCCTCCTACTGCAAGAATTAGAATAATGAAAGAAGCATCAGTGGGGATCCACTGATGGAAGTCTCTCTTTATCTCGTGTTACAGATGAAGTGAATTCGACGTAGATACCAGGATTAGGAAGATAGATAAGGGCAGCTTCGTCTCTAACTTTGCCAAAGGCTCGTCAATAGACGAGTTTTCTTTATAAGAGAAGAAAGCATAAAAATAGTACACAAAAGCTATAAACTACGACATAACTTTTGTTTAGGCTTCCTACCTTTCTTCTTTGGAAATAGTGTTGGAATACGCTCCGACAACATACTTCGCTTTCCGCGGGCACGGCCTCAGCCTCCCGTGATGCAAAGAACGCTTCTTCCGGGGTCTTCGGACTTGTGCAGTTCCACTATGGAATAAAAAATGAATGGTACATAGTATAAGAAAACTAAGGCTTTCGCCATTCAGACTTGGCGATAAGCCAAGTTTTTCTTTATTTACTATAATCCATTTTCTTACTATAAAAAATTAATATAAGAAACCTAAGAAATTTTAAGTAAGCCCTTACTTTTCTTTATTCATGTGTAAAGGCTTACAATATAGAATAGAATTATCAAATAGGAAAGGGGTATTAAGCACATGAAGAAGTTTTACTTATTATTTATTCTTACTTTTATGATGACAGTTGTCATTGCATGCAGCTCAGATTCATCTAATGGAGAGGCTTCATCAGATGATAACACTGGTAATGAAAACACAACAGAAGGTTCAAATGAAGAAGGAAACGAAGATGCAATAACTTTACGGGTAGCATGGTGGGGTGGTCAAGAAAGACATGACCGTACCTTGGAAGTGATAGAAATGTATGAAGAGCAAAATCCAAATATTACCATTAAAGCGGAGTATTCTGGTTTTGATGGGTATTTTGACAAATTAAACACACAATTAGCAGCAGGTAATGCACCAGATATCATCCAGTTTGGTGGAAATTTAAATGACTTCGTTTACCGTGATGTTATCTTGCCATTAGATGATTATGTTGGTAATGAGCTAGACATAAGCTTACATTCTCAAAGTATGCTAGATTCTGCCACATTTGATGGGAGCCTTTATGGTGTAACGTTAGGAACAACTGCTTGGGGTATTTTATTAAATAAAACGTTATTTGAAGAAGCTGGTGTTCAAATGCCTAGTAAGGAATGGACATGGGAGGATTTCAAAGACATTACACCAGAATTAACAGAAAACCTTGATGGCACATATGGTACTGCAGATTTTAATGAAGATGGATTTGGTGTCTTTCTTGCTCAACGTGACAAATTTACTTATCTTGATGGCGAAATTGGATTTGAAGCTCAGGATGTAAAAGACTGGTTCAACCTTTGGAAGGATTTAAGGGATAGTGGTGGTGCAGCGATTCCAGAAGTACAAGTATCAGCTTCTCAAACACCAGAACAGTCATTAATTGTACAACGTGATGTAGCAATAGAATCCATTGCAAGTAACCAACTGGGAGCTTACTCAGGTGCGACAGAGGATGAATTTGAAATCTATCCATATCCTTATAATTCTGAGACTGGCAAAAATGGTGTATCACTAAGACCAAGTCAATATTTTGCAGGCTATTCAGAGACCGAACATCCAGAAGAAGTTGCTAAATTCTTAGATTTCTTTGTGAATAACAAAGAAGCAACAGAGGTCTTAGGAAATGATCGTGGAGCTCCTGTGAATTCAGAAGTTGTTAAAAATCTGATTGATCAAGCTAGTGAATTAGATCAACAAGTATATGCTTATATAGACTTAGTAAATGAAACTTCTGATGCACCATATATTCCAAACTTACCTGGATATAACGAAAACACGCAACTATTTAAAGAAACAGAAGAACTGATCTACTTTGAACAAGAAACAGTGGATGAAGCTTCAGAAGCATACTATGACGAATTGCTTCAAAATATTGAAAAATACAGAGATGAAGAGTAATAGGTAGCAAGTTGTACAAAGTGACTCTACTAGTATTAGGGTCACTTTGTGCCATCATTTGATTATGCAGGAGGGGTGACAATTGAAACATTCAGCAGCCGTTGAGCCGACAATGGTACAGAAAAAGCGGTCCAAGAAAGAATTACGTAAGCAATATATTACGGCTTATTTTTTTCTATTACCTTGGTTAATAGGGTTTTTAGGATTAATATTAGGGCCTATGATTAGTTCTTTATATTTATCTTTTACGCGTTTCGATTTATTGAATACTCCAGAATGGATTGGATTAGCTAATTATCAGGAGTTGTTTCAAGATAAGCGATTTGTAGCATCAGCGAAGGTAACGTTGACCTTTGTATTCATTGCAGTGCCAACTCAATTAATTGCAGCTTTGCTTGTTGCCGTATTATTAAATAAGAAAATGCTAGGTGTAGGATTTTATCGAACGACTTATTATCTACCGTCGTTGTTAGGTGGAAGTGTAGCTATCGCTATTTTATGGAAAAATCTATTTGAAATTGACGGTTTAGTAAACCAAGTACTAGCTTATTTCAATGTTTCAGGACAAGGATGGATTTCTCATCCGGATTATGCACTTGGTACGATTATTATCTTGGCAACGTGGCAATTTGGTGCTTCCATGGTTATTTTTCTAGCCGGTTTAAAGCAAATTCCAAAAGAACTATATGAAGCTGCCTCTGTAGACGGTGGCACTAAAATTCAAACATTTTTTCGAGTAACTTTACCATTACTGTCACCGGTAATTTTCTTTAATTTGGTGATTGAATTAATTAAATCTATTCAAATCTTTACTTCTGCTTTTATTATTAGTGAAGGTACAGGTGGTCCAATTAACTCAACATTATTTTATACTCTTTACTTATATCAGAAAGGGTTTACTCATTTTGAGATGGGATATGCATCAGCAATGGCCTGGGTATTAGTGTTTGTTTTAGGAACGATGACCTTATGTATCTTTTTCTCATCGAAATATTGGGTGCATTATGAAGACGGGGGGAAATTATAATGGATGAGCGTTCAACAACTGGGAAAATATTTACTCACCTTTTCATTATTATGTTCGGTATATTAATGCTGTATCCAGTACTATGGATGATTTCAAGTTCACTTAAACCAGAACAATTAATTTTCTCTTCGCCAAGTATTTGGTCTAAAGAGTGGACGTTGGAGAATTATATTAATGGTTGGAATACTGTACGGGATGTAAGTTTTGGGCTATTTTTCCAAAATTCATTTTTGATTAGTATCATTAGTGTAGTGGCTAACATTGTCACATGTTCTATGGCAGCTTATGCCTTTGCACGATTGCAATTTCCTTTGAAAAAGCTTTGGTTTTCTTGTATGCTGATGACTATCATGCTACCGGCACATGCGACATTAATTCCACAATATACAATCTTTCACAATTTAGATTGGGTGAATACGATTCTGCCGCTAACCGTTCCTAAAGTGTTAGCAACAGATGCTTTCTTTATTTTTCTAATGGTACAGTTTTTCCGAGGGATACCTCGTGAGTTAGATGAAAGCGCCATTATGGATGGGTGTGGGATTATACGAGTATATACACATATTATCATGCCCTTAGCAGTACCTGTATTAATTACGACATCCATCTTTACATTTATTTGGACATGGGATGATTTCTTTAGTCAAATTCTTTATTTGAACACAGTTGATCAATTTACCGTACCACTTGGTTTGCGTTTATTCTTGGATTCTCAAGGGGAATCGTCTTGGGGTTCCGTATTTGCCATGTCTGTACTATCATTAATTCCAATAACGACTGTATTCTTTATTTTTCAAAGATATATTGTGGAAGGGATTGCAACCACAGGTATTAAAGGATAAAGGGTTGCCCTTTAAGACTTTACAAGGAAGCATTACGTTTTCTATAAGGACGTTAAGTTAGAACGGTTAGTAACTAGAATAGCTACGACTGTTGCTTGTCTTGAGATCCAGAGGTATGGTAGATGAAATAAATATTACTTGCCAGGAAACGAGGGCTTCATAATGATAAGAAAATTAAAAACTATCATGGTAGTTAGCTTCGTATTTGTTAATGCTCTTTTTCTTGCGGGTGTAAGTTATGCATCGTACCAATATTTTTTCGATTTTACCTCTGAAAAAATTAGTGAAACGGAGCTTTCCTTATTAAATGAAAGTGCCAATAAACTTTCCAGCTTTATCACAAATATAAGTGAGGCAGGTACTTTTATTGCCATAGATCGTTCGGTGATGGATATATTTGATGGATCCAAATCAGACCCTTATGATGCATTGGTGGAGCGAAATGAATTAAAGAACCTTATCAATCATGTTGCCACTTTAAAGCAAGAAATTTATTCCATCGAGCTTTATACCAATCGATTTGAGGAATACCCTTATTTGTATGATGAACCCATTATGCCAGAATCTAGGCTATTAGAGAAGGATTGGTTTTCTCCATTTATTGAATCTGTAGATAATGGATGGGTGCCGAGACATACTAGCACATTAACTAATCAAGAAATGATAAGTTATGTTCATCGAATTATCAATCAGCGTAGTGATACAGTAGGATATTTAAAAGTAAATGTATTAGCGGATACTTTCATAGACCATTTGGTTGGAACGGATTTATATGAAGAAATTAATGAACCCTTTGTATTGTTAAATACAGGTGGAAGGATTATTGCGGAAACGCATTCTAGAGAGGAATTCCCAATTCTTAATGAAATCACCACTCAAGCTGATAATGCATTGTATGAACGATTAAAACCAGAATATGATCAGCTGTCGAATCATCACGAATTGATTCGTTCTGGAAATGAGTATTATTTATTACTCATTTCTAACCCTAACTATGAACAATGGCGCTTAGTACAAGTCATACCAGTTGATGATCTATATGCAGATATGCAGGGGCTAGGGATTTTTGTTTTAATTATCGGATTTGTGGCTCTTATATTATCCATCCCTATTGTGTATGGAATTGGTAAATGGATTACGACCCCTATTAGTCAAATGGTTCAAGGGATGAGAAAAGTAGAAAAAGGACAATTTGACGTAGAAATGAATAGACATTATATAGAGGAATATGACATATTGGCTAAAAATTTTAATCAAATGACTACTGAATTGTCTGATTTAATTAAGAGAGTAGATAGAGAAAATAAAAACCGAAGAGAAGCAGAAGTGAGGGCATTACAAAGTCAAATCATGCCGCATTTCCTTTATAATACATTAGATATGATTAAATGGAAATCTCTTGATCATGATGCAGCAAATGTTGATGAAATGGTTAATAAGCTGAGCAAAATGTTACGGATTGGATTAAGTGGAGGATTGAAATTCATCCAGTTACGCGACGAATTGGAGCATGCTAAGTGTTTTATCGATATACAAAAACAACGTTTGAATCAAAAAATTAATTATCGGGTCCGAGTTCCTGCTTCTATGAAAGAATTATATGTCCCGAAAATTATACTACAGCCATTTATAGAAAATAGTATGAAGCATGGCTATCATTTGCCTGAGACTAAACAGATGAATATTCAGGTGAATGCCATATTACTAGAAGAAGATCATGCCTTACAAATAACGATTATAGATGATGGAATTGGTCTACCGGAAGATTGGAGTTATGATCAAGCTACTGGAATCGGAATAAAAAATGTAAGAGAACGGATTTGGATGTATTGTGGGCAGGATTTCGATGTAGTCATCCAAAACCATTATAAACAAGGAGTTTGTGTACAAATTACACTTCCAGTAATCAAGGAAGAACCAAGGATGGGCAATTCCGAGACAGATAGATCGGAGACGGGGGATATATCATGAAATCGATCTTAATTATCGACGATGATCAATCTGTTCGAGATGGACTAACCAAGCATGTCCGTTGGGAACAGTTAGGCCTTCAAGTTTATGACACAGCAAGTGATGGGCAGCAAGCTTTAGAAAAAATAAAAGATCAGCAACCCGATCTTATTATTACGGATATTTATATGCCAGAAATGGATGGATTAACATTAATCCAGAAAGTTACGGAAGAATACCCAGATATTCGAATTATTATCCATAGTGGTTATAACCACTTCGATAACGCAAGAAAGGCGATTCGATTTGGGGTAAAGCACTTTTTTCTAAAACCATCACCGGTTTCAGAAATTGAAACGGTACTGCAAGAAGTGTTGCAAGAAATAGAGGCGGAAGAGAAACAAAAGACGATCCTCAAAACTTATCAAGAGCAAAAACCATCTTATTTAGCTTATAGAAAAGATGCTTTGATACGAAACATGTTAATGAATCGTTTAAGTTCGAATGATCTTCCATCCGAAAAGCTAGAAATGCTAGATTTGGAACAAGATTCTCCATTAACGGTTACCACGATCACGATTAATCGTCCACCGTATTTAACAAAAGCTCATGAGCGAGATTGGCAGTTAATGAAATTTAGTGTCGGTAATATTTTATTGGAAACAATAGAGGCATTTGCAGCTGAGCATCACTTTACAACACATTTGCTGGATTATTCTGATAGTAGTTATATTCTTATATGTTTTCAACCAAATAATCGTATTTATTTAGAACAGTTAAATGATCAATTAGCGCAACAAATGATGGATAATGTTTTATATTATTTAAAAGTATCCCTAATGATGGGGGTTAGTAATGCAAAGGACGGCATCCACCAAATGATGGATGCTTATGAGGAAAGCATGCGATCTTTAGAAGTTGCAGAATATGAAGAATGGAATAAAATTTATCGGTATGAAGAGGTAAAAGAGCAAAATGCAAATGATGCCTATATTTATCCCTTTGAAACCATTAAAGAAATCCATCGAGCGATAGCAGATAAAGAATATGAAGCGCTGCTATCGATTTGGCGTGAATTTGTAAACGGTTTAGAGGAGAAACAATCTCCTTTTTATATGGTTCAGACCATTTCTATTAATATCTTGAGTACCTTAATGATGGAAGATCATTCCTTTGACCACGTTGATAATCAACCAGTTAAAAAATCTTCTAAAATAATGGAAGTTTACGAGCAACCAACCACGAAAGAATTATTAGACTGGGTGACAGACCAAATTCAAGAGTGGATAGAACAAGTTCAGCAGTCTTTGTCTGGCCAGAAAACTAGTAAACTAGTGGAACGTGTAAAAGAATATGTTCGCGATTATTATGATGAGGAAATTACCCTTGCCGAAATTGCAGACTCATTGTATGTGAATCGTAATTATTTATCCCAACTTTTTAAGAAGGTAACCGGTGAGTCATTTGTTACCTATTTAAATCATTACAGAATCAAAAAAGCAAAAGAGTTGTTACGAGAAAAAAATTATATGGTCTATGAAGTAAGCGATATGGTAGGTTACCAGAATTCCACTTATTTTAGTCAAGTATTTAAAGCTATAACGGGTGTAAGCCCGTCTGAGTATTTTTAAAAAGGAGCGAGACTGCGATGAAAACAAATCAAGAAGTCCAAATTCGTGATCCATTTGTTTATGTCGACCAAGAGGAAGGAAAATATTATCTATTCGGAAGTACAGATAAGAATATATGGGGAAAAGGAACAGGCTTTGATGTCTATATAGGAGATGACTTAGAAAATTGGGACGGTCCATATCCGGTTTTCAGACCAGACAATCATTTTTATTCTGACGAAAACTTTTGGGCACCTGAAGTGCATCAATATAAAGGGATGTATTACATGTTTGCCACATTCTTACGTAAAGACAATGGCAAACGCGGAACAGCCATCTTAAAATCAGATAGCTTAACAGGTCCATTCCAACCTCATAGTGAAGGGCCTGTGACCCCTAAGGATTGGTACTCATTAGATGGGACTTTACATATTGATGATGAAGGGAAGCCATGGATGGTTTTCTGTCACGAATGGGTACAAGTAGGAGATGGTGAAATTTGCGCCCAACAACTAAGTGAAGATTTAAAAAAGACAATTGGTGAACCTATCACCTTATTCTCTGCATCCGAAGCCCCATGGCCAACGTCATTTAAACACAAAAAACGAAACACACAAGAAAATTATGTCACAGATGGTCCATATGTATATCGAGCAGAAAATGGCGAGCTTCTCATGCTGTGGGCAAGCTTTGTTGACAATGTTTATGCCCAAGGAATATCACGTTCCACCACAGGTGAAGTGACAGGTCCTTGGACACATGATAAAGAGCCTTTGTTTTCTAGTGATGGCGGACATGGAATGTTATTCAAAAATTTAGAAAACAACTTAATGCTAACCCTTCATTCTCCAAACAAGACTCCAAATGAACGTCCAATCTTTATTGAAATGGAAGAAACGGGTGGCGTTATAAAGAGGAGAGACAGTCATGAATCGAAAACCAATAGTTGATAAACATTCACCAGTGATTACGGAATTAGAGCCAAGAGCACCGCTATCAATAGGGAATGGTGATTTTGGCTTTTCTGTTGATTTTACTGGATTACAAACCTTTCCAGATGCCTATGTTGCACCACTCAGCACCCAGTCGAATTGGGGGTGGCATGCATCTGGAGGGATTGATCGGTATACCCTTGAGGATGTATCGATGCAGATATTTAATGGAGTACCATATCCATTATTTCCAGAAGACAGGGAAGAAACCTATCACTGGCTTAGACAAAATCCACACCGCTTGCAATTAGGTCAATTAGGATTCCAATTTTATGATAAAAATAACCAAGCCATTTCTTTTGAAAAAATACGACCGATTCGGCAGCAATTACTGCTTTGGTCGGGCGTTATAGAGAGCGAATTCGATGTCGATGGCGCACCTGTTATCGTTAGCACTGTCTGTGCATCAGATGCAGACGTACTTGCCGTATCAGTAAAATCTCCGTTGATAGAAGAGGGACGAATGGAAATTGAATTAGCCTTTCCAAGCCCCCATGTGGCTGATCGAAAATGGGAACAAGCGACGAAATTATCGTGGGAAGATGAAGGGCACTTAACAGAGATAAAGGATCAATCAGATGATTCGATTTTAATCGAACGAACATTGGATGATACCACTTATCAAGTAGGATTGGTTTGGAGTAATGGGACAGTGGAGAAGAAAGATACACATGTCGTAAAGGTGAAACCGGAAAAGGATGATGCAGGTTCCTTTGCCTTAACAGCTGCCTTTGCGCCAAAAGTAGAAAAAGTACAATCTACACAGTCTGTTTTTGATTCAAGTGAAGCTTATTGGCGAGATTTCTGGCAAAGAGGTGCCTTTGTATCGTTTGAAGGTAGCAGTGACCCATGTGCTGAAGAATTAGAACGACGCGTGATCTTATCACAGTATCTTACAGCAGTACACAGTGCCGGTTCGATACCGCCACAGGAAACAGGATTTATGTATAATAGTTGGTTTGGGAAATTTCATTTAGAGATGCATTGGTGGCATGCAGCTCATTTCCCATTATGGGGCCGTGCGCATTTACTAGAAAGAAGTATGGATTGGTATGTTTCCATACTACCTAAGGCCATCAAGCTTGCTGAATCTCAAGGATACCAAGGAGCACGCTGGCCCAAGATGGTTGCCAGAGAGGGGAACCAAACGCCATCACCAATTGCACCAGGTTTAATATGGCAACAGCCGCATCCAATTGCATTAGCAGAGTTGTGCTATCAGGCTAGTCCAAATGAACAAACGTTAAAAAAGTATAAGGATATCGTATTTGAATCAGCGGAATTTATGGTGTCCTATGCACATTTTGATGAAAATGAAAAAGCATATGTATTAGGCCCGCCACTTATTCCAGCACAAGAATGTCATTTGATGGAAGATAGTGTGAATCCTCCTTACGAGGTCGAGTATTGGCATTATGGCTTACAGGTTGCTATAGATTGGATGGAGCGTTTAGGAGAAGATGTTCCTAAATCATGGGTAGAAGTTCGTGACCAAATGGTCGAGCCACCTCATGAAAATGGTATATACCTTTCTCATGCTGACTGTTCGGATACTTTCACAGAAAAAAATCATGATCATCCATCTATGGTTGCAGCACTCGGTATTTTACCTGGACATTTAATTGATTCAGAAATGATGCTTCAAACATTGAAAAAGGTCAAGGATAAGTGGAAATGGGATACAGCATGGGGATGGGATTTTCCTATGTGTGCGATGACTGCGGCAAGATTAGGCGAATCTGATCTCGCAATCGATTTTCTATTAATGGATCAAGTGAAAAATACCTATTTAGTGAACGGTCATAATTATCAGCATGATGCCCTAACTGCTTATTTGCCAGGTAACGGCGGATTGCTTACAACGGTTGCCATGATGGCTAGTAAATGGGGATTCCCTGATAATGGGAAATGGAAGGTAGAAGCTGAAGGGTTTTAAAAATGATGAAAGGAGGTCTCTTGAGAGAGCCTCCTTCTTTCATCTATTATACATATAGCAATACACTAAAATAGTGTGCTCCGGTTCCTGCAAGTACAAACAGATGCCAGATGGCATGGTGGTATTTAAAACCGCGCCAAACATAAAACACAGCCCCTACGGTATATAGAAGTCCTCCAATAACTAAAAGTAATACTCCAGTTGGATGTAAATTGGCAACTAAGGGCTTCCATGTGAAGACGATGAGCCATCCCATCAAAACATATAGTAATGTTGAAAACACAACAAACTTTTTGACGAAAAAAGCTTTGAAAATAGTCCCAACAACAGCTAATCCCCAAACAACACCAAAAAGTGTCCAGCCTTCCCAGCCCCGAATAATTATAAATAGGAAGGGGGTATACGTACCCGCAATAAAAAAGTATATGGAAGAGTGATCCAGTATCTCAAATAAATTTTTTGCTTTTCCTTTTGGTAAACTGTGCAGTACGGTTGAACATGTATATAAAAGTAACATGGTAACTCCAAAAAGCGTGTAGCTAACAATATGCCATATAGATCCTTCCATAGAAGATTGGACAATAAGTACAACTAAACCGACAATACTTAATGCAAGCCCAATTCCATGAGTCACAGAGTTTGCAATTTCTTCTCTTAGTGAAAATTCATGTGTTGTCCCCAAAATTTTCGCTTCCTTTCTTTTATCACGGTGAACAATCGTCCGTAAGATTCCCCTTCAAGATTTAGAATAATGAAAGAAGAATGGAGTTAACGGACGCTAGCACCCTGATAAGTTTCGCTAACCAAAACCCCCACTGATGAAAAGTCTCACTTTATGACATCATGTACCTTTATTATGAATCTGCTGTATGATGATTGCAAGAAATTGGTCGATATATGGTATTGGTAAAATTTATTATTTCCTATTTAAGTGTGTTTTAGCGTATGCTTTTCGGTATTCGGTCGGTGTCATTTTTTCATATTTTTTAAACAATCTCATGAAATATTTCTCATCTTCTATTCCCACCCTATTAGATATGACTTTAATCGGTGATCTTGTACCAACTAACAAATCTTTTGCTTTGGTAATGCGCAGTTTATGTAAATAGGACTGCAATGTTTTACCGGTTTTCTTTTTAAAGAAACGAGATAAATAGTCTTTATTATAACTAAATTTTTCAGCAACGTCTGATAAGGAAATTCCTTCAAAAGCGTTAATCCTTGACCATTCGAGGATTTGATTTAAATTCATGTCCCTATCTTGAGATAGGTCACTCGAAGCATGATGAGGGGATAATGTCTGTTCTGATAATTCAATAAGCATTGACGTCAATAAATAATTCATACTCATCCTTGTATAATAATTGGAATTGTCCACATCTATTAATTGATTAGCCAAAATATTCAGTCGTTGAATGGCGATAGGAGAAGCGTACTTAGGAAAATAGATATCATTCATAATATGGCTGGTTTCAGGATTTGTACGAATGTTAATGATTGTGTCTTCATCTAGCTCATCGCTAACTTTTAACGAAGGACATAAAAAATGAAACCAATAAAAAGAAACATGTTTGTTGCAAATCCGACAACCACTGTGAGATATATGTGGAATAAGAATCAAAACCTCTCCTGGCTTTACATTATATTGTATCCCATCTTGTTGTATATATAAGACCTCGTTCACCCCGATGATCATTTCATAACTATCAATCGTTCTTTTTTCGTGTTTCCATGGCTCATCCGTGACAAATAGTCCACCTGACACATAATGGAGTGGTTTGCTGACATTTATTTTTAAATATTCCATTCTATTATCCTTTCATGTTACATCTAGGATTCATTATATAATAATTTTTTGATTGGTCAAAAAAGTCCACTATTTATCCATACAAGACTACTTACATGAAATGTATAAGTTGTTACAATTTACAAAATAGTTATCTAAAGGAGTGACGATAAGTGACACAAGTAAAGGATCATTTTATGAAAATGAGACCAATTAACTTAAAAAATGTGAAGTTAGATGATGCCTTTTGGAATCCATGGCAAAAACTTGTGAAAGAGGCCATTATTCCATATCAATGGGATGCACTTAATGATCGTATTCCTGGAGCTGAACCGAGCCGTACGATTCAAAATTTTGAGATTGCAGCAGGCAAATCTAGTGGAACACATTATGGAATGGTTTTTCAAGATAGTGATTTATATAAGTGGATGGAAACGGTTGCTTATTCGCTAGCCAATCAACGAGATGAAAAGTGGGAAAAAATATTTGATGATGTGGTCGCTTTAATTGAAGAAGCACAAGAAAATGATGGTTATTTAAATACCTATTTTTCTGTGAATCATCCTGATCAAAAATGGACGAATTTAAAAAATGATCATGAGTTATATTGTGCAGGACATTTAATTGAAGCAGCCGTAGCTTATTATGAAGCAACAGGGAAAAAGCGTATTATAGATGTGGTTAGCCGTTTAGTGGATCATATTCAAACTGTTTTAGGAGACAAGCAAGGGAAAAAACGAGGATATCCAGGTCATCCAGAGATTGAATTAGCCTTAATGAAGTTGTATAAGGTTACTGGTGAATCTAAATATATGAATTTATGTCAATTCTTTATTGAAGAAAGAGGGAAGCGTAACCCGGTTCATTACTATGATCTAGAGTTAGAAGATCGTGGTGGCCCAAAGCGATCGGATGACCGAGAGTATGATTATTATCAAGCCCATTTACCTGTGCGAGAACAAAAAACAGTAGAAGGTCATGCCGTACGAGCGACATATCTTTATAGTGGAATGATAGATTTAGCGAGTGAATTACAAGATGATGAGCTATTAGAAGTGTGTAAGACGTTATGGGAAAATACAGTGAATAAGCGAATGTATGTAACTGGCGGTATAGGGTCTTCTGCACATGAAGAACGATTTACTGTTGATTATGATTTGCCAAATGACAGGGCTTATACAGAAACATGTGCTGCTATTGCCTTAATTATGTGGGCACATCGTATGGTACAGGTAGAAGGAGACAGCCAGTATACGGATGTGTTAGAACGAGCATTATATAATGGAGCACTTAGTGGGATTTCATTAGATGGAAAAGGCTACTTTTATGTAAATCCATTAGAAGTTTGGCCTCATACCGCTAATTATCGTCATGATATGAAAACAGTAAAACCTACTAGACAACAATGGTTTGGTTGTGCATGCTGTCCGCCAAATATCGCAAGGTTACTAGCTTCTCTTGGCCAATATATTTACTCAGCGAATGAGTCAGAAATTTATGTCCATCTCTTTATTGGTGGAGAGACCTCTTTTTCTATCGACTCAGAGGAAGTGCAATTAACGCAAACATCAAATTACCCATGGGATGGAGAGGTTCAATTCACTGTTTCCTTGAAAAATGCAACAACTTTTATGTTTGCAACAAGAATTCCAGGATGGTGTAAACAAGCTGCTATTACAGTGAATGGAGAGAAAGTTTCTTATCAAGTAGAAAAAGGATATGCAAAAATAAACAGAAAATGGAAAGATGGAGATCAGATTCAGTTACGTCTAGATATGCCTGTAGAAGTAGTTCGTGCGCATCCGGAAGTGAGAGAAAATGCAGGGAAAGTAGCTCTGCAAAGAGGCCCGCTTGTTTATTGTATAGAAGAAGTAGATAATGGTCGTAACTTACACGCCATTCAGTTACCTGCATCACAGACATTCGATGTTCTATTTGATGAAACACTATTAAATGGAGTATCCGCGATTCATGGCAAAGCAGTCAAGACTGATTTATCTAAAATAGAAAATAGTTTATATGCAACAGATTCTTATCCTGAAAAAGACATAAAAATAAAAGCGATACCTTATTATGCATGGTGTAATCGTGGTGAAAATGAAATGATGGTATGGATTCGTGAGAAATAATGTTTTAATTTTAAAACGCTTTCTTAATTAATTGACAGAGGATCTTTAAAAGACATATAATGCCTATAGGATTAACTTACTGGGCTAGTATATGTCTTTTTTTGCTAAGTTTGTTTAAAGGATGAACTTAGTTAAGGGTTTTATCACGGTGAACAATCGTCTGTAAGACCCCCACTTCAAGACTTAGAATTATGAAAAAAGTAGAAGTCGGGGATAACGGACGCTAGCACCCTGATAAGTTTCGCTAACCATCAGTGGGGATGAACAACCCCCCACTGATGGAAGTCTCACTTTATAAATCGCTATTAGTTGTTGTTAAAAAGGAGTGTCATGATGACAAAGATTCAAAATCCGATATTATCGGGGTATCATCCAGACCCATCGATTTTACGAGTGAAAAATGATTATTATATTGCAGTGTCAACTTTTGAATGGTTTCCAGGTGTACAAATCTATCATTCTAAAGATCTAGTAAACTGGGAGTTACTAACTTATCCTCTAACTAGATCTTCACAATTAAATATGATAGGGAATCCAAATTCTGGCGGAGTATGGGCACCATGTTTATCTTATTCAAACGGAAAGTTTTATCTGATCTATACAGATGTTAAAAGTAGAAAAGGAGCCTTTAAAGATACACACAACTACCTTGTAACTGCTGATGATATAGAAGGACCTTGGAGTGAACCAATTTATTTAAATAGCAGCGGTTTTGATCCTTCTCTTTTTCATGATGATGATGGAGAAAAATGGCTAGTCAATATGATTTGGGATCATCGAAAGGGTAATCATTCCTTCGCTGGTATTGCATTACAAGAATATTCAGAGGAAGAAAAAAAGCTGGTAGGTCCCATTCGAAATATTTTTAAAGGAACCGAGCTAGGATTAACCGAGGCACCGCATCTTTATAAGAGAAATGGCTACTATTATCTATTAACTGCTGAAGGAGGTACAGAGTATAACCATGCTGCAACGATGGCTCGATCTACCTCTTTGTTTGGTCCCTACGAAGTAGATCCAACGAATCCCATACTAACATCAGATCAATCTAAAAAGTCTGATCAATTGCAAAAAGCTGGTCATGGAAGTCTAGTGGAAACCCAAAATGGAGAGTGGTATATGGCTCATTTGTGTGGGAGACCGGTGGTTGATGATAAGTGTATTCTAGGGCGAGAAACGGCAATACAAAAGTGTTATTGGACAGAGGATGATTGGATCCGTATTGAAGGTGGACCAAACCCTCAGTTTGAAGTAGAAGCACCAGATTTACCAGTATTTCATATTCAAGACAACAAGGAAAAAGATGATTTCAATGGAAATCAATTAGCCAGGTATTGGAATGCCCTACGTCGAACATTAGACGGAAATTGGTATTCGTTAACAGATTGGCCAGGGTATCTTCGTTTATATGGGGAAGAATCAATGGCTTCTGGACATCAGCAAAGTATGATCATGAGAAGGTTAGAAGATTTTCATGTGGAATTAGAGACAGCTATCCAATTTGAACCGGAACACTTTCAACAAATGGCTGGTCTTATGATCTACTATGATACAGAGGATCATGTTTACTTAAGGGTGACTCATCATGAAGAAATAGGAAAATGTATTGGAATCATCGAAACGAAGTATGGAGAATACGATGAGTTGTTAGAAAAAGATATTGCGTTACCTGATGAGTATGTAGTTTTTTTGAAAGCGGTTATAGACCGTCATATCTTACAATTTTATTATGGAACCAATGCAGGAGATTGGCATCGTATTGGCGAAGAAATAGATATTGGGCATCTGTCAGATGATGATGCTGATTTAATTCGTTTTACTGGTACATTTGTCGGGATGAGTGCACAAGATTTAAGTGGGCAGCGAAAGCATGCTGATTTTGATTACTTTCGATATAAAAAGATAAAGGATAACAAATAAAGGAAGGAGCATAAACATGAAGAAAGCGCTGATTTTTCAAGGTGGTTGGCAAGGGCATGAACCAGAGGAAGTTGCCAACATTCTTGCTGGTATATTGGAAGAAGAAAACTTCCAAGTAAAAATTACCGATACTTTAAATACGCTTGCAGAGGATGATCTTACAGAGTATGACTTAATTGTACCTAATTGGACACAAGGAAAAATTGAGCAAGAACAATTACAGCCATTGTTAGAAGCTGTGGAAAAAGGAACAGGACTAGCAGGTTTACATGGAGGTATGGGTGATTCCTTTCGTTGGGAGGTAGAGTATCAATTTATGGTAGGAGGTCAATGGGTTGCACACCCAGGAAATGATGGAGTCCCCTATCATGTTCATATTGTAGACCCAGATCATCCGTTAACAGAGGGAATGGAAGATTTTAAAGTGGTTTCTGAGCAATATTATATGCATGTTGATCCTGCCGTAAATGTACATGTGACGACACGATTCCCTGTTGCAGAAGGGCCATATGAAACGAATGGAGAAGTGGACATGCCAGTCGTTTGGACCAAGAAATGGGGAAAGGGGAAAGTCTATTATTGCGGTTTAGGACATGTAGCAGAAATTGTCCGGATGCCAGAAGTAACCAAGCTGATGAGAAATGGAATGACTTGGGCAAGTAGATAAAGTATGTACTAACAAAATGAGGTGACGTAATGGAGCAATTAAATGTTGGCATTGTCGGTTGTGGAAATATAAGCCGAATTTATTTAAAAAATGCTTCTCGCTTTGATAATTTTGAAATAAAGGCCGTAGCTGACTTAGTACTGCATCGTGCCAAGAAAACGGCATTAGAGTTTAATATACCAAAAGCCTATACAACTGAAGAACTTATCGCAGATCCAGAAATTGATGTGGTGATTAATTTAACCATTCCAGCGGTTCATGCTGATGTAGCTATTCAAGCATTGCAGGCTGGAAAACATGTATATGGAGAAAAACCACTAGCTGTTTCTAGAGAAGATGGCAAGAAAATGATCAATTTAGCAAAAGAAAAAGGATTATATATTGGAAATTCACCTGATACTTTCTTAGGAGCGGGGATTCAAACATGTAAAAAGCTAATCGATGATGGCCAAATCGGCAAGCCTATCTCTGCAACTGCTTTTATGATGAACCCAGGACATGAAAGCTGGCATCCAGATCCTCACTTTTATTATCACAAGGGGGGAGGACCTATGTTTGATATGGGACCTTATTACCTCACAGCACTGATTGCTTTAATGGGGCCCGTTCAACGAGTTACGGGATCCGCACAGAAAACTTACGAGGAGCGCACAATTACCAGTGCTGAAAAGTATGGAGAAAAGATTAAAGTAGAAGTGCCGACTCAAATTAACGGAGTACTTGATTTCGAAAATGGTGCAGTGGCGTCGATCATTACAAGTTTTGATACATGGCATCATCGACTTCCTCATATCGAAATCTATGGAACGGAAGGGAGTATTGCAGTACCTGATCCTAATACTTTTGGAGGACCAGTTTATCTTAGAAAAAGTGAGGATAAAGAATGGAAAGAGATAGATTTTACTCATGGTTTTTCTACAAATAGCAGAGGGCTTGGTGTTGCCGAAATGATTGATGCTATTCTTTCTAATAGACCATCACGAGCAAATGGGGAAATAGCTTACCATGTATTAGATATTATGCATGGTATCCATGATGCTTCTGAACAAGGACAGCATTGCTATGTGAATAGTTCATGTATTCAACCAGAAACACTACCTGTTGGCATTGATGAAGATAGCTTTTCTAATAAATTAAAAATATGAGGTGATCCAATGAAATTAGGAGTTTTCGCTGTTTTATTTGGTGACAAATCTTTGGATGAAGCACTAGACAAGATTCAAGCAGCTGGGTTAGAAACGGTTGAAGTGGGTACAGGTGGTTATCCAGGTGATAGTCATTGTAACCCGCAAGAATTATTAAACGATGAAGCTAAACTTCAAGCTTTTAAGGAAGCATTTTCTAAACGAAACCTTGAAATTTGTGCCTTAAGTTGTCATGGAAATCCGTTGCACCCAAATGAAAATATTTCTAATTCACATCACACACAATTTGAACAAACGGTATTGTTAGCTGAAAAGCTAGGAGTGGAAACAGTGGTGACTTTTTCTGGATGCCCTGGAGAATCAGATTATTCCCAACATCCTGTTTGGGTGACGGCAGCATGGCCGGATGATCACCCAGAAGTACTCAAATGGCAATGGGAACAAAAAGTCATTCCTTATTGGCGAGAGCAAAACCAGTTTTTGAAAGATCACCATGTTCGTGTTGCGATTGAGCCACACCCAGGGTTTGTTGTTTATAACAACGAAACCGCTTTAAAATTAAGAGAAGCGTGCGGAAAGCAAATTGGAGTCAACTTTGACCCAAGTCACTTGTTCTGGCAGCAAATGGATCCTGTTGTAAGTATTAAGGAGCTTGGTGAGCATGATGCGTTGTTCCATTTCCATGCAAAAGATACCGCGATGGATCAACAAAATACAGCAGCCAACGGTGTATTAGATACGAAACCTTATAGTGATGAATTAAATCGTTCTTGGATTTTCCGAACCATCGGATATGGGAATGGGGAAGAAGAGTGGAAAAGAATTATATCTGCCCTTCAACTCGTTGGTTATCAAGGCTCTGTAAGTATCGAGCATGAGGACAGTCTTATGTCCGTTGATGAAGGCTTCCACAAAGCTGTTGAATTATTGAAGAGTGCTATGATAAAAGAGAAAGTTGGTGAAATGTGGTGGGCGTAAAAAAGATAAGAGTTGGCATGGTTGGTTATCAATTTATGGGAAAAGCGCATAGCCATGCCTATCGGGATCTTCCCTTTTATTTTGATAATCCTTTGAAGCCTGAACTAAAAGTAATTGCGGGTCGAAATGAAGAAGCGGTCAAAGAAGCACAGGGAAAAATGGGTTGGGATTCGTATGAAACAGATTGGCGTAAAGTCATCGAGCGTGATGATATTGATGTGATCGATATTGTAACACCAAACCATACTCATGCTGAGATTGCGATTGCTGCGGCAGAAGCAGGAAAGCATATTATTACAGAAAAACCATTAGCCTTAACCGTAGACGAAGCGAAGAAAATGCTTAATGCGGTTGAAAAAAATGGTGTGAAACATATGATCTGTCATAATTATCGTTTTGCCCCAGCGGTACAATATGCCAAAAAATTAATCGAAGCTGGCAAGATTGGCCGAGTCTATCATTATCGTGCAAATTATCTTCAAGATTTTATTATGGATCCTAACTTCCCGCTAGTTTGGCGTTTGAAAAAAGAGGTGTCAGGAACCGGTGCATTAGGTGACATTGGCGCACATAGCATTGACTTAGCACGCTTTTTGATCGGTGAATTTAAAGAAGTATCAGGAACGATGGAAACTTTTATTAAAGACCGCCCGATTGGAGAAATGACCGGTGGATTAAACGCCAAAGGAGATAACGAGAAAATGGGAGAAGTGACGGTTGATGATGCTGTTGCTTTCCTCGCTCGCTTTGAGAATGGTGCACTTGGTACTTTTGAAGCGACACGTTTTGCTGGAGGTAACCGTAATAAAAATAAATTTGAAATTAATGGTGAGAAAGGCTCTATTCGTTGGGATATGGAAAACATGAATAATTTAGAAGTCTATTTTGCAGATGATGAAGAAGGTCTTCAAGGCTTTAGACTTATTAATTGTACAGAAGAAGTACATCCATATGTTGGAGCATACTGGCCACCTGGTCATATTATTGGGTATGAACATACGTTTATTCATTTAATTGATGAATTTTTCCGAGGAATAGCAAATGATAAGCAACCTGCCCCGAACTTTGAAGACGGAGTAAAAAATCAAATAATATTAGAAGCAGTAGAGAAATCATCTAAAGAAAAACGGTGGATAGATATTCAATAAGATCATGTATAACACCATTCTAATAGAGTCGAGATATCCCCAGTTTTTTATTACACAGTAGAACAAAACTGCGAGATAACCTGATAAGGGATCTCTTACCAATTTAATGACTAATGAGTGCTATATCCCCGCTGTGGAAAAACACTCGCTTTCCGGGGGCAGCACCTCAGCCTCCTCGCTCACCAAAACCGTTCGCTGTGGGGTCTTCGGAAGCTGCTCTTCCCCCAGGAGTCTCGCATTTTTCCACAGCTTTGATTGTAGTTCGTTTTATTTCTCTCAAGCGGAAGAAATATACGTAGACTCCTGCGGGAAAAGCAACAGCTGAAGATCCCGCAGGCAGCGGTTTTTGCTGCCGAGGAAGCTGAAGCGTTGCCCGCGGAAAGCGAAGTATATTTCTGAAGCGGTATCATAGCACTCAAGGGACACTTCGAAATTTTCCAAAGTCATGTCGCAGTTTATGGATATTGTGATAATAGGTTTTAAAAAATGAGATAAATAATTAGTATATGGGGGAGAGTAAATGAGTGTGAATACGATGAAAGCTGCGGTGTTAGATAAGCCGTTGGATATGAATGTGAAAGATGTTCCGGAGCCAGAAATAAAGGAAGACGAGGTACTTATTAAAGTTTATTGTATCGGTATATGTGGATCTGATGTTCATTATTATGAACACGGCAAAATTGGTCGATATGAAGTAAAAGAGCCCCTTATTTTAGGTCATGAGATGGCGGGAGAAGTAGTGACAGTCGGCAAAAAGGTAAACAACCTACATAAAGGTGATAGGGTAGCAGTTGAGCCTGGAGTGACATGTGGAAGGTGTGAATATTGTAAGGAAGGACGTTACAATTTATGTCCAGATGTCGTCTTTATGGCAACACCGCCAGTAGATGGGGCTTGGGCAGAATATGTTGCGGTAAGAAGTGATTTTGTTTTCCCTCTACCGGATGAGATGAGCTATGAAACTGGAGCGCTGTTAGAGCCATTTTCAGTTGGAATGCATGCCATGAATAGAGGGAAAATAAAACCAAGTGATAGACTTTTAATAACTGGTCTTGGTCCTATTGGTCTGTTGGCTATTCAATCAGCACAATTGTACGGAGTAAAAGAGATTTATGCCACAGATGTAGTCCCTTATCGCTTAGAGCTAGCCAAAAAGCTAGGGGTAACCGAAGCTATTAATCCAGCAGAAGAATCTTTATCTGAAAGGCTAAATACATTAACAAATGATAAAGGAATTACGGCCTCGATTGAAACGTCCGGAAATAGTCAAGCTGTCAACGATGTATTGACTGTAACGAAAAGGGGAGGAAGAATTGTGTTAGTCGGTCTTCCAGCAGTTCCAGAGGTTGGTATTGATGTTACTCATGTCGTTGATTCAGAATATGATGTGTATGGTTTATTCCGTTATGTCAATACGTATGATCCCGCTATTCAAGGTTTAAAAGATCAACAAATTGACATTGAACAAGTCATAACAGATAGATTTTCATTAGATCAAATTGGAAGAGCAGTAGAAAAAGCAAGTAATGAAAAAGATACAAGTATCAAAATTATGATCTATCCAAATGGTGAATAAAGATAAAAAAACACTTGGCATTAATGCCAAGTGTTTTTTTGTATAGAAAAGTATAAATTGTCAGCAAGGAAGCAACCTCGGCGCAGTGGACAATTTTTTGTGTATAGATAAATGCAACTATGCTCTCGCACTGCGCCTAAAGACTTGGAGATAAAGCCAAGTTTTTCTTTATGGAATATGTTCTATTAATTCCGTATGGACGACATATCTATCAGGTGCATCTCCAATATAATCAAATGGATAACAAGTTGTTAAGGTTAAAGACTCGTAATCTTTTGGCACAGCAACTGTTCGGTCATCAGCAGGGACTATATCAAAACCTGTTGCTTCATAAACGAAGTCACCGTAAGGAGTTTCAAATGTCATTTGATCCCCTATTTCTAAATGTTCAAGTTTACGAAAAACTGTGTCACGATGTCCACTAAGTAATACATGTCCACCTTGACCAGGTAACATACTTCCTGCAAAATGTCCGATGCCATGCTCTAATTCATTTTCATGAGTACCTTGAACAACTGGATAGGCTAAATCTAATGATGAAATAGTTAGCTGCCCGATATTTTCGCCAGGAGAAGGTAATGTTGGCCAAATCTCTTCATTATCAAAAACCTTCTTTTCTAACGACGGTTTATAAGGATTAACTACTGTGTTGGTCAGTTGGACTGTTTGTTTTGTTAGATCCCAGAAAAAAATAAGCATTATGGAAACGCCGAGAATAACAATACCACTTGGAACGCCAAAAATAATCCAAAGTAGAGTTTTTTGCTTTTTACTCAGCTTCTTCCGTTTATTACTTCTTTTCATGTTTAGTTTGCATTAACAACTTTTCTGGATAGTTTAACAGCTGGGATAAATCCGATCACACCTAATAGTGCAACAATTCCACCTATTAAGATGCTAGTTGGTAAGTTGGAAGCAGTGTTTGGTAGTTCTGCTTCTGGCATTGGTACGAACTCACCAGTTTCGTCTAATTCTACTTTTGCATCTACTGCTGTTTTAATAGCATCGACTTTAGTGGAAATAGCTCCTGGATTCAAATCTTCAATAGTAGGATTTACAGTTGCTAATTGGTTTCCCTCTAAATCTTGAATGTTAAGAGCTACACCATTATCAAAATTGTAGTCGGAAAGAGAGATAGAATTTCCATCATGATCTACAATTTGCACATCTAGATGTGCTTTTTGAGTTGAATCATTAAAAAGGGAAAGCAGCTCTGTTTTTTCAGCATTAGAAAAATCAGTTGGATGTGATTTTCCTTCTGTGACTTCCGCTGCACGTTCAGTATTTGTTACAATGGAGTTGTACTCTTCCTCCGTTAAATCAATTGATTGTAAGTATGCATACAAATAATCAACCTCGTCTACTCCAAGTTGAGCAATAGAATCTGCTAATTTTTGAGCTGAAGAATTTTCTGCTGATACTGAAAATGGTAATAAACCAACAAGTAATACAGTAATCGCTAACACAATGCTAAATTTCTTCAAGTTGTTTTCATCCTTTCATGTGAATTTTTAGATAATTTAATAATAACACAAACCCATACTAAAACAAAGATTTATGCAGGAAAATTACAACAATTTAACAATTATATTCAATTGTTAATATCCGGTTGTTTATTAAGGTATTTAGCCCAGCAAGCTAATCCTGCACCATGTCGAAACTGTCCATATTCTACCAACCTTTGAAACTCTTTTAGATCTAGGAACATAACTTCTATCTTCTCTAACTCGTCCAATTGAGGAGGTAATTGATACTTAGCATTTTCCGCTAAGAATAAATGAATGGTCTCTGTTGTTGATCCTGGGGATGGATAAAAGTAATCTAGTTCTTCCCATTTATTAGATTGATAGCCTGTTTCCTCTAATAGTTCTCGTTTCGCTGCATCAATCGGCAGCTCATTTCCATCGATCATACCTGCTGGAAGTTCTAACTCCCATGCTTTTAAAGCATGTCTGTATTGCCTTAAAACAATGATTTCCCCATTTGAGGTAATGGGGAGAATACAAACTCCATCCCGAAAGTGAATATAAGAAAAATTTTTAGTCTTTTGATTTGATAAAATGACTTCTTCTAAAGTTATTTTAAAACGATCCACCTGAGTGGTTTGTGTAGAAGTTATTCTCCATGGGTTTTGTACCAATGTGCCCTCTCCTTTGTTCCAGTATCATTTCCTTTGAACAGCAGGATAAACTAAAACCATCTGATAGATTAAAGCATACAGCCAGATTAAACTAATAGTATATGCAAAAATATTATGAATAGGAGCCCAAAAAATTAATTGATAGATGAAAAGTGGTAATAATAGTGCAAAACCTGTCATTTTCCATAATTGCTGATAGACAAGTTTTCTTTTCATTGCCCACTTAATCACCCATGCTCCAAATGCTAACAGAGAAACACCTGAAATCACTAAAAACATGATGAGGAATGGATAAAATATGATAACTTGCATCACGTATTGACTGTAGCTTAAGCTTGCTTCGACTGGATCAAAATTTAACATGGCGTTTATCACATTAGGTGAGAATGTTAAGAAAAATAATATAAACAAATAAACAAGCGTATCACGCATATTTACACGATTTAATTGAAATAGTGCTTTTTTGTTAGGCAATTTCATACAATAGGTGATTACAGATAAAATGGACATCTAATTCCACCGACTTTTCTTCTAATCTTCTCTTATTTCACGATAATTACTATTGTAGTATAGGATAGGGTTTCCTTCATCCAATTTGATATCATCTACTTCTGCAATTAGTAATAAATGATCTCCTGCTTCTACTGAGTTAACAACAGTACATGCAAGTGTAGTAAGGGCATTATTAATAACGGGAATATCATCTAATTTAGTAAAGTCATTAAAATCTTTCTCAATCTGTTTAGCGAAGATCATAGAAACTTCTTTTTGCTCTTCTCTTAAAATGCTTACACCAAACCGTTTGATTTTATCTGCATTTTGATAAAAATTAGTTTTTTGATCAAGTGATATTGTAATTAACTGTGGTTCTAATGAAACAGACATAAAGGCATTCACAGTCATTCCATGAATATCCCCATTAAATTCTGATGTTACGACAGTAATTCCTGTAGCAAATTTACTCATTGCTTGACGAAATTCTTGTTTACTCATTAAAACTTCCTCCTAAACTTGTCTTGCCTAAATAATAAAATTTGAATCACGTATATTCTAACACAATTTTGCAGTTTTCCTAACACTCCTGTTTGCTTCAATTATAAACGAAGGAGTTGTATATAAAATTATTTTGTAGGAATATTAACTTTTCAGCAACTGGAATATACGAGACCAAACCTGGAAGAGCTAAAGCGAGAAAAATCACTAGGCAGTTATTGTTTATGAGGAGGCTGAGCCGTTGCTGCGGCAAAGAAGAAACTGCAAAAGCGTCCTAAAGAAACTTGAGCAGATGTCGCACTTGTACCCTGTAGGTAAAAAGGGATATATTCCAGTTGCATCTTCAAGGAGTACCTTATGGGGATTGCTTCCTTCTTTTTAAGGGTTTCTTAGTTATAATACTATTTAGATATCAGGATACCTTTTTATAATCATAAGCAACTTCTTCTAATTCTTCATTAAATTGTACAATTAAATCGTAACCTTTGAAGTACCATGCGTCGGTTGTATCGATAAAGAATGTGATTCCATCTTTTTCTGTTTTTGTAAATAATTCATCAGGTTTTTCGTTAATTTGAAAGGCAAGCGAAAATCCTTCATGAATAGGGCTGTAACCTCCATATTTTGCTTGAAATTTGACAGTATCACCTTCTTTAAGTTCCACTTCATCTTTAAACCAACTTAACGCTTGATCAGAAATTTTAATTTCCAAATTGCACACTCCTCCCATATCCATATGATTCATATGAATTCCTATATTTACTATTCCCACAAACAAATGACATTACACTATTATCTTATGCTTTTTAAATCATTAAGGTAAACGAAATTTGGGAAAAATTTTAGAAGATCAGATATTAGTTTGCGATATTTTATTTCCCAGGAAATTGTCGATAGCTATAAACATCCTTACTTAGAGTAAAAAAAAGATTTTCAATCCATGACTATATAAATAAAACGATTTTGGCAACTAAACTGCATCAAGGGAGATATTTAAATCATTTTTTGTTATACTATATCTTAGAGTAAATAGGGCGTGTTTCTCAGGAATGGTTACGAATCTAAAGGTGGTGTAAATATGGTAGTACAGTATACAAACTTTCGTGGAGATGAATACTTTTTACATGCTAGACAAACAAAAAAGGGAAATTTGAGTTACTATTTTAAAAAAAATGATAGTAATACAAAAGTAGAAAGTATTCCAGAAGGTTACGAAATTTATGAACACCCCAATGGAAGAGTGTTTCTAACGAAAATCGCTAAAAAGAAAATAAAAGATGAAGAGCTTCGTCTTATGGAGAAAGCGATTCAATTATATAGCCCAATAAAGGATTTTAAATTAGATGTTAAACAAAAAAGTATATACATCTATACGTATGAAAATCCAGTATCCATTGACGAGGAACCATTAGTGGTAGAGGCGCTCTCAGATCCTAAATATAAAACATATGATGTGCAGCTTTGTTTTACTTTAGTGGATAAAAAGACAAGAGAATTTAAAGTGGAGCGAAAATCTTACACTGGTGAGAAGGAAGATCAGTGGCTATTTCTAGAGCAATCAACCGATCTTCAATCCATTGTCGAAAAGTATGTGAAACACTTAGGAAAAGAAAGCTTTTATCAGCTGGTATAATAAAGTATATTTATAAGCCACAGTGAATGCATCTGTGGTTTTTTTGTTCTTTGTAAATAATCACCAATTCTTTACGATTTATTATAAATGAACGTATTTTTAATAAATTAAAAGAACGAGAGACCTATATGACATTAGCTTATCATAATCAGTATAAAAGCAACCGTTCAAGGATTATTGAAGGTTTCACTGTTGAGACTGCTGTGTTAAACTATTTTTCGTAAATATGAATGACAAAGTAAAAAACAGGAGGAGTTTTACTATCTTAAAAGAAATGGCACCTAAATGCGAAACATGTAGATTAGTTGCAACAGTAAATAAAGAGGAAGAAATACATCTTACCGTTCTTCATAAAGAAGATGGATTTGTTTATTTTAAACTTAAGGATATAGATAAACAAAGAGAGGATATTCAAGTATATATAAAAGAGCTTCAACCTAAAATTGAGACAGGCGAATTTCAAGTTGGGCTTGTGGATATGGAAAAAGAACTTGTCTGTAGTTAAGGAAAAGGACCGAACAATGATGTTCGGTCCTTTACTTTATACTATCAGAAGGTTTTCTTTATATATAATACAATTTAAAATTAATATCTTGATCATGATTGCCGAATTCTCGACCGAATAATGTTAACCCGCCAACATTATCAGCATCCTCTTTTACTTCGATGCGTAGTTTCCAGCCATCCGTTTTGGTGTCTAAATCATGAATGGTAACATCAGACATAGGCTCACCGTCCATATAAGTTCCATGAGTCGTAATCCGGATGGTTTTCAATAAGCCATATTGGTTAATGTTATGCGGCCACCAATCAGGTGTATATTTCCCACGCGTATCTGCAAAGTCACCAGGACTGATCCACGTCCCTAATTCAATTCCATTTAAAGTAAAAGTTATATCAGAAGGCCAAACATCATTCGAAAAAGGAAACTCCGATGAAATCTCCATACTGATATCTAATTGTTGTAATTCATCATCTTCTTTTAAGAAATTAGGAGTCTTATATTCAATAAATCCTTGCGTAAACCAAAGGATTCGCGCATCCATTCGCTGAGGATCCATAAAGTATTTTGTTTGATCTACAGGTCCAATAAAATCTTTTGTAGTGGCTAAACCACAAGTAGGTAAAACGTGATAATCCGTATAATGTCCAACAGGTATTGATGTTTCGTATGTAGCGAAGGAGTGGTAAATTTTTTTAGGGAAATTCACCTCTATATGATCTACTTTTAAAATCGAAATGCGCTGCAAACCTGATTTTCCGGGAATTTTTTCAGTACGAATGATCCCGGCCTTTTCTAATTTTTCAATATGTTTCGTTACAATCGGACTGCTGATTCCTAATTCTTTTGATAAATCTTTAATATTCATTTTATTTTTAGAGAGTAATTGAATAATTTGTAATCTTACTTCACTCGCTAAAGCTTCGTATACAGGTAATGAGGCTTTATCAACTTCTAATTGCATGTGTTATCACCTTCTGTTTTATGAAATCGTTTTCTTTTATGAACAATAAGCTTATCTTTCATCATTTATATATTGTAAATATAATTCAAGGTTAACAAAAAAGTTAACTGTTAGCAATTTTAATGCTGTCATCATATCAAAAAGTTATGAATTATAGATATTAGAGCAAAATACAGATAAAAATAGTATTCATAGCAAAGACATAGTATAATACAATTAGCTAATAAAAGGGGGGTACACATCATGATGAATGCGCTAGTTTTACAATCAGACTTCGGACTAGAAGATGGAGCGGTAAGTGCTATGAAAGGTGTTGCACATAATGTCAGTAAAGTTATCCCAATTTTTGATAATACACATGATATTCCACCTTTTGATATATGGGCGGGGTCTTATCGACTTTTACAAACAGTTTCTTATTGGCCTAAAGGTACAGTATTTGTATCAGTTGTAGATCCAGGAGTTGGTACTAATCGAAAAAGTGTAGTGGTGAAAACGAAAGGAGAACAATACATTGTAACACCAGATAATGGAACGCTAACTCATATTTATGAAAAAGTTGGCATTGAAGCCATACGTGAGATTGATGAAAATGTCAATAGACTTCCTCACTCTGGTGCTTCGCATACTTTCCATGGGCGAGATATTTATGCTTATACAGGTGCAAGAGTAGCTGCAGGTGTTATTCCTTTTGAAAAAGTGGGACCAGAACTAAATGTTTCCGGTGTTATTCGATTACCTTTTTGTGAGGCGGAGTTAATAGATGATGCTATTCATGGAACGATTGATATACTAGATGTTCGTTATGGGAATTTATGGACGAATATTAGCAGGGAGTTATTTCTAAAGCTTGGAGTAAGCTATGGAAATCCAGTTGAAGTAAATATTTTGAACGACTCTCGTGTTATTTACAGCAATGTGATGACTTTTGGCAAATCGTTCGCTGCGATTCATGTTGGCGAACCATTGGTGTATGTTAATTCATTGGATAATATGGCTATCGCGATTAATCAAGGGTCTTTTGCAAGAGCGTACAATATCGGAACAGGGTCGAGTTGGCGTATATCTATTAGGAAGAGGTAGTCAAATGGTTAAATCACCTCTCAAGATGGTTTCATAATGGCCGTAAGAACACTTCTATTGCACCTAAAAAACCACGGAGTTGCTCCTCCGTGGTTTTTATAAGAAAAAGAAACTCTAAATTAATTTTTTGAAATGGAAATAATTGCTCCGGTGTATGCATCAATGTCTATTTCTATTTCTTCGACTAAGGTTTCGATTTCGGCTTCATAATATACTTTTCCATCATCTTTTTCTAATCCTATTTCCACTTCTGATAATGTTCCAACTACTTGCGATAGTGCGATGTCTTTTGCTTCAGCTTCCGTTATAAGTGTAGCTTCACCAGTTGCTTCTGCTTTGGTGCTATTGTTCTTCTTTTCTTGGTTATCGTCTACGCTATCTTCATTTTCAGAGTTTGATTTTCCTTGTTCATTTGTTTTATCAGAAGTGTTGTCATTGTGGTTTGACTCTTCTTGATCTTGTGATGTTGTTGTTTCTGTTGTGTTTTCTGTCTCAGTATTATGTTCACTTGATTCTGTACTTACTTCACCTTGAGATTGCTGTGTCGTTTTGGAAGAAGCAGTTGTTCCGCTTTGATCTTTGGTTACATCCGTTTCTTGTTCAGCTGTTGCTCTTTCCTCTAATACCACAGATTCACTAGCTTCGTTTTTTTCATCACTATCTGTTTCATTGCCTGTTTTGGCTTCTGTTGATTGCTCAACTTGACCATTTGTCTGAACAACAAACGATTTTTCCTCTAGTCGTACAATTTCACCAGTAACCGCATCAACTTTCATTTCATAGTGATGTTCATTTCCCTCAATTTTAATTTCGTAATATGTTTCATTACCCGATTCCATTAACTCCATCTCCAAAATGTCACCAGCATATTGATTCGAAACTTTCTCAGATACTTCCTCTTTCGAAAGATGTGCATCCGCAGAATTAGTTGTGAGCTGGAATGTTGTTAATAGTCCGCCTGTTAATAATATTCCTGTCAGGACGGCATAAAAGATTTTGTTTTTCATTTGCTCATCTCTCCTTTATTTGATGTTACTTATCAGTTTAACGAGTGTTTCTGAGTGAACCCTGAGAGAAAAATGAGAATTTGATGAGAAATGAATTTATTACGGTGAATAATCGTCCTTAAACCCCCACTGATGGAAGTCTCTCTTTATTTCGGCAAGCTGATGGTAAAGGTCGATCCTTCTTCTATTCGACTATCCACTGAAAGTTTTCCGTTATGGGCACGAACAATCGAAGTGCAGATTGCTAAACCAAGCCCAGTACCTCCAGCCTTCCTGCTTCTTGATTTATCAACTCGATAGAACCTTTGGAAAATTTGTTTTTGATCTGACTCGCTAAGTCCCTCGCCAAAATCTTGAAC
The DNA here is from genome assembly GCF_010993965.1 of Gracilibacillus sp. YIM 98692. Taxonomy (GTDB): domain Bacteria; phylum Bacillota; class Bacilli; order Bacillales; family Amphibacillaceae; genus Gracilibacillus. Next base: position 63,153 of record NZ_WIXM01000015.1, read on the forward strand.
CTGAATATCATATGAATAATTGTTTTCTATTAAAGAAACAATCACACGGTCATCACTATACTTACAAGCATTATCGATTAATATATATATAGCTTGCTGCAATTTGGCTCGATCGGCACTAATGATTTCGTGATGGTCTGTCTCATCATAAAAGCTAATGTTTCGATCATAGGCAATGGAAAGGGAACGAATCACTTCTTTTATTAAAGCTCTTAATTCAAATCGTTCGTAAGTAAGATTTTCTTTATCTTCATTTCTAGCTAACATAAGCATCTGTTCTGTTAATTGTTGCATTCGATTGGTTTCGGATAAAATGGATTGGGTTGCTTCTTCTAATAACCCAGGTTTTTCTTTTCCTCTTCTCTTTAATAAATTTGCATACCCTGAAATGACAGATAAAGGCGTTTTTAATTCATGAGAAGCATCTGATACAAACTGTTCTTGTTTGCGAATATTTTCTTCGATTCGTTCAATCATTTCATTATAAGCGTGCTGCATCTGATTTATTTCATCATGGCTTTTGGAAGGTATATCCAATTTGTCCCATGTCCCATCTTTGGGATTGCTTTTCATTTCCTTCGTTAACCGTTGTATTGGCTTTGTCACATAACCAGCTAATAATGTACCTGCTATTATCGCAGGGATTACCATTAAAGCAGCCGTTGCCATTAATACAATCTGTAAGGTTGATAGTGTATCTTCCATCGCATAAAGCGCCTCATTTACTTGAAGGGTGACAATGGACCCGTCTTCCCAAATAATAGGCATGGCCACTTGCACGTAGGGAATACCATCCTCTGTTTTATTTAATCTAATTTCTTCACTTTGCGTATAGTGGAAAGGCCAATCGTAATAGCTAGATTGTTTTGAAACATCATGAATCACTTGCTCATCGGCGTCTATAATTCGAATCAGTCCATTATTAGGCAAAAAAGCCTGCAATAATTGTTGATTTTCAATTTCCCCTCCATTGTTTTGCACAATAGCTTCCATGACATTCAATGTATCATCTCTCACTCTATTGATTTCCTTTTCACTCACCTGATTTTGATAAAGCAGATACACAATTGTATGCATCAAAAGCATAAATAACAAGATCAGTGCACTTAAAAACATTTGTACTTTTGTTCTTAACTTCATTGCATGGCATCCTTTATTGTATAACCAACCCCGCGAATGGTTTGTATTGTCCTTTGATCAAAAGGTTTATCAATTTTATTCCGAATATAACGAATGTATACATCTACTACATTCGTATCACCTGCATAATCAAATCCCCATACCTGATTTAATAGCTGCTCCCGATTAAATACTTGATTTTTGTGTTTTAATAAAAAAGTTAGCAGATCGTATTCGCGTGGTGTTAATTCAATGAATTGATTTCCACGCCTAACCTCCCGTGCTTTTTCATTTATGGTAAGATCTCCGATTTGGAGAGAGGAAGAATCAACGGGTTTGTGGTAGCGTGTATGTGCTCGAATTCTTGCTAGTAATTCCTCTATTTCAAAGGGCTTTGTTACATAGTCATTAGCTCCAAGGTCTAAGCCAGATACTTTATCATGTACTTGATCGCGTGCAGTTAGAAGAATTATAGGTGTCGATGTATTAAGTCTTCGGAACCGCCTTAGCACTTCTAAGCCACTCATTCCTGGTAGCATAATATCTAATAAGATAAGATCATAGGAATCATTTTGCATTTGTAGAAAGGCATCTTGTCCATCATATACGGTTGAAGTTTGATAGTCTTCATAGCTTAATTCCAATTCTAAAATTCTCGCAATTTTCTCTTCATCTTCTACTATTAAGATATGAGTCATAGAACAACCCCCTTTGCATCTAATATAGCATATCTCCATCTATTGTTCAGTTGTGAATAGAAGTGCAGCAGACTTCCGTTGATAGGTTTTCTTGGTCATTACCAAACGATTATAGCAGAACAGCTTCCATTAAAAAGTTAAAGCAGCAAAAATTGTAAAGAATTGTAGGAAAGCCTGTTTTCTAAAAGGTTATTGCTCTTTAAAATAAACCTCTTTCACAAAATCCATAAACTGAGACGTAACTTTGACAAGTTCTTTTAAGGTGAGTGCTGTGATACCACTCCGGAAATATACTTCGCTTTCCGCGGGCGACGGCTCAGCCTCCTCGTGAGCAAAAAACGCTTACTGCGGGGTCTTCACACTGTCGCTGTTCCCGCAGGAGTCTACGTATATTTCCTCCGTTAATGAAATGGTAAGATTTTTTGATATGTTTCTTTTTCATAAGTATTTATGATTTTTCTTACTCGAAAAGAACTTCGGGAAAATGCGAGACTCCTGGGGGAAGAGCAGCTTCCGAAGCCCCCGCAGGAAGCACCTGCATCTTCTAGTAAAGCTTCATAGTAGGCTTCCTCGGTGCAAGGGAGCAAAGATGTTATTTCAAGTAGCCCCTGGCTGAGGTACTGCCCCCGGAAAGGGAGCGTTTTTCCGCAGCGCTGAACTAGCACGATATCTGAAAGAATGGGAGAAGATCACGCTTATGTTCCTTACGTTGCATTTTTTTAACTGTATTGGAAAACAACAAAGAATACGAAAAGAGCCATATGGAAAAGGGCGCAAAAAGAGCAAACTATAACTGTCTAAAGAAAACAAACTGCCCGTAACAATAGTGAATTTTTTGTTTGGTAGGGGAGAGAATTTGATATATTATAAAGAGAGACTTCCATCAGTAGGGGGTTTCTTTAAACAGTTTCTATTCTTAGGAGGGATGTTGATGAAAATAATTCCATTAGGTGTTTGGGGTGGATATCCGAAGGCAAACAGTGCGAATTCTTCTTTTTTAATAGAAGAAGGTGGATTTCATTTATTGTTTGATTGTGGAAGCGGTGTATTAAGTTCTGTTCAAAACTATATAAAGGTGCAACAACTAGATGCCGTATTAGTAAGTCACTTTCACCATGACCATATAGCAGATATTGGTCCACTGCAATATGCAAAACTCATTCAAAACCAATTAGCAGAGGAAAGTAAAATATTGCCGATTTATGCACCAGGCGAAGATAAGTATACATTTGAAAAACTCTCTTCTAAAGAGGATATAAAGGCTTATGCAATAGAAGAGAACCATACCTATCAAATCGGCCCTTTTCAGATCCGCACGATAAGAACCACTCATCCGGTATACTGTTTAGCCTTTCGGATCGAAACAAAAAAATCTTCCGTTGTCCTAACTGCTGATACAGCGTGGCAAGAGTCCTTCGTTCCTTTCGCAGATAAAGCGGATTTAATCATAAGTGAATCGAATCTGTATGAGCATTTGGAAGGAAAAATACCAGGACATATGAGTGGAAGAGAGGCAGGGGAGTTAGCTAATAAAGCGAATGCAGGGCAGCTGCTCTTAACGCACCTTCCGCATTTCGGTAATCTAAATGACCTTGTAGTGGAAGCCTCTACTGTTTATTCTGGTCATGTAGAGTTAGCTCAAGCAGGGAAAACATACCATCTAAGATGAGATGCCATAGAAAAAGTATGCCTCGGTACCTAAACTAACCCAAAGAACTACATCCAATAAATGAAAAAGATGACGAAGGTCTTTTTGTTTATATTTTTCCACCATATGTAAGGTATGAAAGATAGCATACAAAAAAGGAAAGCCTATAAAAAAGTCGAGGTATGATGTATAGAGTATAAAACAAATATATCCAATAGAAAAAATAATAAAAAAGTTACGAAGTCGTAGATCGTCATGTAAAAGTTGTTTGTTTCTTTCTAATTGTAACTTTTTCTTCATCCAATGGTTGATGATATACCAAATAATAACTGTAATGCTAACGAGAAGAAAAAACAAAAAGTAACCTCCATTCTTTATCCGTTTTTTTGATCAATAGGTTTTGTAGATTGTCTAAATTGAATCTCATGTGGAACTATAATTCGCTTAGCAGGTTCATTTTTACTTTTTACTTTTTCTATTAAACATCTAGCCGATTGCACACCTAGATGATGAATTTGAATATCCACTGTTGTTAAAGGTGGTGTAGTGATTTCTGATAAATATAAATTGTTAAAACTTGTAATGGAGACATCCTGTGGACAACTAAGACCAATTTCTTCTAATGTGTTAATCACCCCAAGTGAAATTAAATCATCCGCTACTACTAAACCAGTAGGGGGAGTTTCTAACTGAAAAAGCTCCTCTAATGCTTGTCGTCCACCTGACTTTGAAAATTCTGTAGATACTTTATAGCTTTCTGGAGATGGTAAATCAGCATCATTTAAAGCTGAAAGGTAACCATTCAAGCGAGAAGCAGTAACGGTTAAATTTGGTGATCCCCCTATAAATGCGATGTGTTTATGTCCTATCTCAATTAAATGTTTTGTTAGTTCTCGACTTGCACTTTCATTGTCATTATCAACATAAGTAATTTGACTTTCGTTATCTGCTGGTTTTCCTACTACAACGAATGGAAAATCATGTTCCATTAAAAAATGCTGTACCGGGTCATTAGCTCTAGAATATAACAGCACCATACCATCAACGCGGTTCCCATGCACCATTCGTTGTACCTCTTCATATGTTTCCTTTTCACTCCCCCCTGTAGAAAGATACATAGAATATTCGGTTTCGTGTGCATACGAACCAATTCCCCTTAATATTTCGGAGAAAAAAGGATTTTGTAAAGCTTTATCGGTAGAGGATGGCATAATCACACCGATCGCTTGAGAAGAGCGAACAGCTAGATTTCGAGCATTTACATTAATGTGATAACCTAGTTCTTTCATGGCTTTACGTACTCTTTTTTTTGTTTCAATACTTATTCTTGGATTATCAGCAATGACTCTTGAAACTGTTGAAGGAGCCACACCTGCTTTTTTTGCTACATCTTTGATTGTTACTGCCATAAATGTCACCCTTTTACCTTAATTCAGAAACAAAAAACTGTTATTTATGTCAATTATATGTGATCTTGATGGAAATGGAAATAAGATCTTTGAAATTTAGCATAGACATGATAAAACGACTTGCTAAAGAAAGCAAGCCGCTTTGCCAATTTATATAATATATTACCTATTGCTTGGACTCATATCCAGATGCAAAAATAGCTGCAAAAAATGTAATGCATACTCCAATAATTAATGCAATACCCATGGTAACGCTCCCCCTTTAATAAACAAATACTAAATTATGTATATCCGTTATGCTTAGCTTTTCCTTATTATACCGAAATCATGTAAGTTTGTGAAGCTATAAAATGTTAGAACTCATTTCAGTATCGAATTCATTTTTTGGATAGTTAGTACATACATTTAGATAAGCAGTCAATTCTAACCCCTTCGCTCTTTTGAGGAAGTTTTACTATTGGGAGGTTTGTCATGAGTGATATATTAAAAAAAGTGCAAGAATACCGGACAACACAAAATGCGTTGAAGTGGGAAGGTACTTTTGCGGAATATTTGGAATTACTGAAAGAAAAACCTTATTTGGCTCAGTCGGCACACTCTAGAATTTATCAAATGATTAGAGATGAGGGAATCGAAGAAGAAGATGGTGTGAGAAAATACAAATTTTTTAGTGATGAGTTATTTGGCTTGGAAGAAGCATTAGAGAAGTTAGTAGAAGAATATTTTCACCCTGCAGCGAAGCGTTTGGATGTTAAAAAGAGAATTTTATTACTAATGGGACCGGTAAGTGGTGGTAAATCAACGTTAGTAACTTTACTGAAACGAGGTTTGGAGAAATATACGTTAACAGACAAAGGTGCAGTGTATGCAATCAAAGGTTGCCCGATGCATGAGAATCCATTACATCTTATACCACAGCATTTACGCCCAGAATTCGAAAAAGAATACGGTATTCGAATAGAAGGAAGCTTGTCACCTTTAAACCGATTACGACTCGAAGAGGATTATGATGGAAATATTGAAGATGTTAAGGTCGAACGAATTTTCTTCAATGAAGATAATCGAGTTGGAATTGGTACTTTTAGCCCTTCAGATCCAAAATCACAGGATATCGCTGATTTAACCGGATCAATCGATTTTTCTACAATCGCAACATATGGGTCTGAATCCGACCCTCGGGCTTATCGTTTTGATGGCGAATTAAATAAAGCCAATAGAGGAATAATGGAATTTCAAGAAATGCTGAAATGTGATGAGAAATTTTTATGGCATTTGCTTTCATTAACACAAGAAGGGAACTTTAAAGCTGGAAGGTTTGCCTTAATTTCAGCAGATGAAATGATTGTGGCTCATACAAATGAAAGTGAGTATCGTTCCTTTATCTCCAATAAGAAAAATGAGGCTTTACATTCTCGTATGATCGTCATGCCGGTTCCATATAACCTGAAGTTGGATCAGGAAGAGAGAATTTATCAAAAAATGATTGAAGAGAGCGATATAAAAGATGTCCATATTGCTCCACATACGTTAAAGATTGCAGCCATGTTTACCATATTGACTAGGTTGAAAGAGTCCAAGCAAAGCAATGTAAGTCTGTTGAAGAAAATGTATCTTTATAACGGAATGGCTGTGGAAGGATTTAGTGAGCAGGATGTTAGTGCCTTAAAGAAAGAGTATTCCGATGAAGGAATGTCTGGAATTGATCCTCGTTATGTCATTAACCGCATATCGTCTACTATTATACGCAAAGAGATGAAAGCAATTAACGCCTTAGATGTACTGCGCTCCTTAAAAGATGGATTAGATGATCATCCATCCATTACGAAAGAGCAGAAAGAGGATTATTTAGATTTTATATCCACGGCTCGTAAAGAATACGATGATTTGGCGAAAAAAGAAGTGCAAAAAGCCTTTGTTTATTCGTATGAGGAATCTGCGAAAACGTTAATGGACAATTATTTAGACAATGTCGAGGCATTCTGTAATAAAACGAAGCTACAAGATCCATTAACTGGTGAGGAAATGCATCCAGATGAAAAGTTAATGCGTTCGATCGAAGAGCAGATCGGTATTTCTGAAAATGCCAAAAAGCCTTTCCGTGAAGAAATATTAATTAGGATTTCTGCATATGCAAGAAAAGGAAAGAAATTTGACTATCAATCACATGAAAGGTTACGTGAGGCTATACAAAAGAAATTATTTGCTGATTTAAAAGATGTAGTCAAAATTACTACATCAACCAAAACTCCTGATGAACAACAGTTGAAGAAAATGAATGAAGTAGTAGCCACACTAGTTGAAGAATATGGTTATAACACACAATCAGCCAATGACTTACTTAGATATGTAGGTAGTTTGTTGAATAGATAAGAATAAAACGATGCATAATAGGAGCTGTCTAAAAAGTTCAGTTTGCGTGTAAATGGAGCTGACTTTTCTGATAGCTCCTTATTTTTATTTAACACGTTTTACATATTTGTTGTTTAACTGCACAATAGAACCAAACTGCGACATAAGCCCTGAAAAAGTCTGAATACCGCCCAGAAATATACTTCGCTTTCCGGGGGCACGGCTTCAGCTTCCTCGGCAGCAAGCTGCCTGTGGGATCTTCAGCTCGCGCTGTTCCCCCAGGAGTCTACGTATATTTCTTCCGCTTGTGAGTAGTAAGAAAATGTATTTTTTCTCACTAAAAACGAGCACCCATCCAAGCTGCGGAAAACTACGAGACTCCTGTGGGAAAGGAATAGTCTGAAGACCCCGTATCGATGCACTGACCCCCTAAATCCGGACACTCCAAAATAAAAAATTTAGGGGGTTAGTACCATGAATCGA